>QBZY01000001.1 GCA_003282155.1 Pelagibacteraceae bacterium AG-337-I02
AAAATTATGCAAAATATGGGTTATAAATTGAATACAAAAGAAATTAATGTAGCAATAAAAAACACAGTTTGGCCAGGAAGATTAGAAATTATTAATTATAAAAATAAAAAAATAATTCTTGATGGATCGCATAATATTGATGGGGCTGAAAAACTAGATGAATTTTTAAAAACTAAAAAAATAAAACCCATAGTCTTGTTTGGAATGTTGAATAATAAGAAAGCTGGTTTATTTTTGAATAAAATAAAAAAAAGAGTATCTAAAGTTTTAGCTATAAAAATTCCAGATGAAGAAAATTCATTTAAAACTAAACAAATAAATGAGATTTGTGATTTTCATTCTATTAAGTGTGAGCAAATAAATAACATAAATGATGCTTTGAAATATTTTAGATCCAATAACAATAAAATATACTTAGTTACTGGTTCTCTATATTTGATAGGAAAAATTAGAAAAAAATTATTATAAATTGGATTGTATCCAGGTTTCCAATGCTGTTTTAGGAAGACTACCAACCTTAGTATCAACTAACTCACCTTTTTTAAAAATCATTATTGTAGGAATGCCTCTAATACCATATTTTTGTGGTGTCATAGGATTCTCATCAATATTCATTTTATATATTTTAACTTTATCTTTGTTCTCAACAGCTATTTGTTCTAAAATTGGATCAAGTACCTTGCATGGACCACACCATTCTGCACCAAAATCAACTATAACTGGCACATTATTTGAAGAGATATCTTTGTCAAAAGTTTGATCGTTTGTTGAATGAGTTGACATAAGTAATATTTAAGAAATATTCATGTATTATCAAGATAAATTAAATCTAATTTTCATAAAATGATATTTTATCCCCAATATGTCTAATTTTAGAAGGAATTACACAACCTTTGATCTGTTTTTTTTTAATTAGTTTTGTCCAAATTTCATTAATAGGGAATATTTTTTTTCTAGTATTAAAGATATTTTTAGACACAATTTGAAGGCCAGAATAATACAATTTCTCATTTTTAATTTTCCAATTTGTGACCACATTTCTTTTTAAATTAAAATCACCTTTTTCTTTTTTAAAACCTAAAAAATTTATATCCTTAGATAACAACATTTTACAGTGAGAAACATTTTCATAATTGCTGAGAAAAAATTCGATATGTGATTTATTTTCCTTTGTCCAAAAAATATCAGAATTAACGATACATATTTTTTTTCTTTTTGTGTAATTGAAAATATTTTTTACCCCTCCACCAGTACCAAGTATTTCTTTTTCATAAATAATCTGAATCGGATAATTTTTAAAATTTTTATCTAAATAATTTTTGATTTTATTATGTAAATAATGTGTATTTACTAAAATTTCATCACATCCAATATTTGTAAAAAAATCAATTGTATTTTTTAATAATATTTTATTTTTATATTTTAATAAAGGTTTAGGTGTATTGCGTGTCAAATTTAACATTCTTGATCCAAAACCTGCACATAAAATCATTAAGGAAAAATTCTTCATTATTATAAATACTTTTCATAAATTGATCTTAATTCATTATTTTTAATCTTTTTCAATGTTTCGATTGTCCTAGATTTAGTTATTTTTAAATAGTCTAAGTATTGATATTCGTTACTTATATTAACTAATTTTCTCCATCTTCCAAGTAAACGAGTCTGTCGAGCTAAACTTAAAATATAATATTGTTCCTGAAAAGTATTGAGGTTTTCAATAATTGGCGTGTTATAATAAAAATATTCAATTAATTTATCATTGTAGTCTCTTGTAAAATTTATCCTTGGATTTTCCAATAAAGATAATAAGTCCCATCCTATAAATCCCAAAAAAGCACTTTGAAAATCAATAATTCCACATTGTAAATGTGATTCATATTTTTCTAAAAAAAATAAATTAACAAATTCAAAGTCTTTGTGAGCAAAATTTTTCATATTATAATTTTGAGAATAAAATAAACTTTCCCATAATTTATAAAATTTTGAAGTTGGAAAATTTAATTTTTTTTTTGTTGGAATATAATATGTAACAAACTCTTTAAGTTCAATTTTTAAATCTTCAAAAGTATATTCTTTTAAATTTTTTAAATTTTTTAATCTTGATTCATTCTGAATAACAATTACATTATCAACAGCTAGTTTTAATAGTTTGTAAAGATTATCTCCTATATATATTTTGTTGAATCTATCATTTCCAAAATCTTCCATATATATTTTGTGGCGTTTTTGATTAACTTCATATATCTTAGGAATTGATACATTAACCTTTAGTAATATTTCATAAACATTAAGGAAATTTTTAAACTCTTTTTTATCTTTAGAGAAATCAATTATTATTTTGGTATTCTCTTTTTCTGTAATTCTATAAATTAACTTATTAGATAATCCGTCCTTAATTTTTTCTAAATCAATGTGATCAGAATTCATCAGATTATTGATTAAAACTAATATTAATTTTTCTTTTAGTTTCAGAAATCATATCCAAATTTATCAAATGATGTTTTTTGTTTAGTGGTAAATTAATTAACATTTCAGGCCATTCTATAAATGTAATATTTTTGTTAAGATTTTCGAAAAAATCTAATTCCTCTAATTCTTTTAAATTTTTAATTCTATAAAGATCATAATGATAAATTTGTGATGAATTTAATTCGTATGTTATCAAAATAGGGAATGTCGGGCTAGGAATTGAAGGTGGTTTTGGTGAATTATTTAACAAATATAGATTATTAATTAATAATCTTACAAACGTTGTTTTACCAACGCCTAGCTCCCCTTGAAATAAGTAAATATCTCCAACAGATATAGCTTTACATAGATTAGTAGCTAATTTTTCAAGCTCACTAAAATCTAAAATTTGATTACTTAATTTTTGCAAATTTTGTTATGCAATACCCTTTAGAAGTTCCACTAAATCAGTTTTTTCCCATGTAAAATGTCCCTTGTCACTTGGCTCTCTACCAAAATGACCATAAGCGGAAGTTGGAACATAAATTGCATTTGTTAGTTTCAAATGTTCTCTTATTCCTCTAGGGCTTAGATCAAATAAATCCTGCACAGATTTTTCAATTTTCTGTTCATCGACTTTATTTGTTCCATTGGTACTAACATAAACTGATAAAGGTTTTGATACTCCTATTGCATAAGATAACTGTATAGTACATTCATCAGCAAGATCAGCTGCAACGACATTTTTTGCCAAGTATCTCGCTGCATATGCTGCAGATCTATCAACTTTAGATGGATCTTTTCCAGAAAATGCTCCTCCCCCATGAGGTGCTGCGCCACCATACGTATCAACAATTATTTTTCTACCTGTAAGACCAGAATCACCATCAGGACCACCAATTACAAAATTTCCTGTGGGATTAACATAGAATTCTTCATCTTTAAGACCTTCTAATAAGTTATTAGGTATACTCTCATATACATAAGGTTTAATAATTTCTTTTACGTCCGCAGGAGATAAACCTTCTTTGTGTTGTGAAGAAATTACTAAAGATGTAACTTTACTTGGCTTTCCATTTTCATAAAGCATTGTAACTTGGCTTTTCGAATCAGGTTCTAGACCAGATGCAGATCCATCTTTACGGGCTTGTGCCATTTTATATAAAATTTGATGAGAGTAATGTATTGGTGCCGGCATTAATGATTCAGTGTCTTTGCAGGCAAAACCAAACATGATCCCTTGATCACCTGCTCCCTCATCTTTATTGCTACCAGAATCAACACCCATAGCAATATCAGCCGATTGCTCATGAAGGAAACTTTCAACATCACAATTCTGCCAATGAAAGCCATCTTGTTCATAACCAATATCTTTAATACAATCTCTAACTTGAGATATGATCTGATCTTTAGTAACTGATGGGCCCCTTACTTCTCCTGCTAGAACTACTTTATTAGTAGTAGTCAACGTCTCACAAGCTACGCGTGTTTGTGGATCTCCTGAAGCCATATAAGTATCTACAACCATATCAGAAATTCTGTCACAAACTTTATCTGGATGTCCTTCAGAGACCGACTCGCTTGTAAATAAATAAGATCTTTTCATATTATACTCCTTAATATCTATATGTGTCTTCCTTGAAAGGCCCTTTTTTACTTACACCAATATATTCTGATTGTTTATCTGTTAATTCAGTAAGTTTAGCACCAACTTTTTTTAAGTGCAGTGATGCAACTTTTTCATCTAAGTGTTTTGGTAAAACATAAACTTTATTTTCATAATTTTTAGAATTTTTCCATAGCTCAAGTTGAGCTAACACTTGATTGGTAAATGATGCACTCATAACGAAACTTGGATGCCCAGTCGCATTTCCTAAGTTTACAAGTCTACCTTCTGATAGCAATAAGATTTTTTTACCATCAGGAAATTCTACTTCTCTAACCTGAGGTTTAATCTCATCCGACTTATAATTCTGAAGTGCTTCCGTTTGTATTTCATTATCAAAGTGTCCAATGTTACAAACTATAGCTCTATCTTTCATTTGTCTCATATGATCTTGGGTAATGACATCCAAATTACCAGTTGCAGTTACAAAAATGTCAGCATATTTACATGCATCATCCATAGTTACAACTTCATATCCTTCCATAGCAGCTTGGAGAGCGTTTATAGGATCTATTTCAGTTACACAAACACGTGCCCCAGCTCCTCTTAGACTTGCTGCAGAACCTTTTCCTACATCACCATATCCAGCAACAACAGCTATTTTGCCAGCCATCATTACATCTGTACCTCTTCTTATTCCATCTACTAAACTTTCCTTACAACCATATAAGTTGTCAAATTTAGATTTAGTGACTGAGTCGTTAACATTGATTGCCGGAACCTTAAGTGATCCATTTTTTTCCATCTCTTTCAAACGATGAACACCAGTGGTTGTTTCTTCAGATAAACCTAAAATATCTTCTAGCATTTCTGGATACTTTTCATGAATAATTTTTGTAGCATCTCCACCATCATCTAAAATCATATTTGGCTTCCAACCATCTGGACCTTCTAGTGTTTTTTCAATACACCACCAAAACTCTTCTTCTGACATTCCTTTCCAAGCAAATACTGGAATACCCTTTGCAGCTATTGCTGCAGCAGCGTGATCTTGGGTAGAAAAAATATTACATGAACTCCATCTTACAGTAGCTCCTAAAAATACTAGGGTTTCAATCAAAACTGCAGTTTGTATAGTCATATGTAAACAACCCACAATTCTTGCACCATCTAGGGGTTTAGAGTCTCCATACTCTTCTCTTAATGCCATTAAACCTGGCATCTCAGTTTCAGCTATTGCAATTTCTTTTTCACCAAAATTAGCTAAACTAATATCTTTAACTTTAAAATCTTCACTCATGATAATATCCCTTAATGATTATTATTATCTAATAATGGTAATTTAAGCAGAAAACAAGCACCACGAAAGTCTAAATTGTCACTTTGTGTTAATTCAATTGAACCATTAAATGAATTGATTATCTCGTATGATATTGAGAGCCCAAGACCTGAGTGTTGATCTCTGTCATCTATTCTATCGGTATAAAATCTATCAAAAATCTTGTTTTTTTCTTTTAAATCTATTCCCTTACCTTGATCATAAATCTTTATTTCAACAAAATTTTCATTTTTTTTATTTGATGTAATTAATATATTTGAACTATTTTGAGCAATTGAAATACTATTGTCTATTAAATTTAGCATTACCTGCAAAAATTTATCTTTGTTAAGTAGTACTAAGTTTTTATTATTATCAGTTTGAGTAAAAATTTTAATATTTTTTTTGTTTATTGAATATTCCCCAAAATTTTCTTCTAGAAATTTGTTTACATTAATTAATTCAAAATTTTCTATTTCAATTTCTGCAATAGTTTTTGAAAAATGAGAAATATCAGAAATTAATTTATTCATTCTATCGATATCTTTATTAAAATTATTCATTAGTGTCGATTTATTTTTTTCATTCATATTTTTACTAGTTAATAGTTCAATAGAAGATTTAATTGCCGTAAGTGGGTTTTTTAACTCATGTGCAACATCAGAGCTAAATTTTTCTAATTGATTAATCTGTGACTTCAATTCGTTTGACATAAGTTGTATTTGATTAGATAAAATACCAATTTCATCTGATCTTAGAGGATATATTAATTTCTTCTTATTAGTTTTATCTCTCTCTAAAACAGTAATTTTAGTTAGCTGCTTTAGTGGTGTTATGAGGCTTCTTAAAAAAATAAATGATAATAAAATTGTAACTAAAATAAATAAAAGAAAAAAATTAAAGAAATTTAAAGATTGCCTAGCTAATTCAATATTATTTATTAGTAATTTATACTTTATTAAAACAACTCCGTAGACCTTATTATCTTGGATAATAGGTGCTGTTAATATTCTAGTTATATCGTTATTTTCGTCTTTGAATGATTTAACAAGTTGTTGCTTATCTTTAATAGTGTCAATAATCAAAATAATCTCATGAACATTTTTATCTAAATTTTTATTAAATTTATGTGCAAGAATGTAATTATTAATACGATTAAAATTATTAATGTAAATATTTTCAAAAAAATTAGGAAAAACAACTATATTTTCACTTGTTTCAGATAAATTGATCTCCTCAACATCTGTGTTCAGAAACAAATTTGTGGAGTCCGCAATTTTAATCCAATTTTCGTTGTAAATAATAGTGTTAAAATCTTTATCACCAAAATTTTGGGATATAAATTGTTCAGTTGTAAACTTTTCTAACTCAGGCTCAGATAATTCGATAGGATTAGTATTATCAACTAAGTTACAACTTTCCTTATATGCATCAATATCTTGAAGATATCTACAACGATAATCATACTGAAAAATTGGAACTCTTAATATTGAAGTATTTTCTAAATATTTTGCTATATTTGATAAATTTAATTTTATTGTTTGATCCCTATTATCTATGAATTTATTATTTTGAATTAAATTGAAATTAAAATACGATAAAAATACTAAACCTAAAAATACAATAATTAAGTTAAGTATAATGAGTTGAAATGTTAAATTATAACTTGATAAGTTAAATAATCTTTTAATCACGCCAAGAATATCCAGAGCCATATCTTGTTCTTATTTGATCAAAAGAATTATCATATGATCTGAATTTTTTTCTTAATCTCTTTATGTGACTATCAATAGTCCTATCATCTACATAAATAGAGTCACCATACATAGCATCCATTAATTGATTTCTATCTTTTACTACTCCGGGATACTGAGCAAGAGATTTAATCAAATTAAACTCTGCAACCGTGAGCTCAATTTCTATACCCTTCCAAAAACATAATTGCTTATCTTCATCTAGTATTAAATCACCTTTTACAAAATTTTGTTTTTCAATTTTCTTATTTTTTTGATCTACAGTTCTATTATTATGGATCCTTAGAACTGTTCTCACTCGTTCATTTAACAATTTTTGTGAAAATGGTTTTTTTATATAGTCTGAGGCACCCATTCTTAATCCAATAATTTCATCTTGTTCATGATCTTTCGATGTTAAAAATATAATTGGAAGTTCTTTTAATTTTTCAACTTTGCTTGAACGTACTTTTGAAAGAAGTTCATTTCCATCCATTTTTGGCATCTTAATATCAAATAACCCCAAATCATAAGATTTGCTTTCAAGAGCCTGTAAAGCCTCGACTCCGTTGAGAAATGTATCTACTGTAAATCCCTCACTTTGTAGAGAAAGAGATACTGATGTGAGAATCGACTGTTCGTCATCAACTAATGCTATGTTTATCATAAGAGATTTTATTAATAATTTATGGCAGATTTAAGTTCAAAGAAAAAATGACTCAATTAATAAATTTAACAAAATGTGACTTAAGTTGATAAGTAAATGTAAATATTTCAATAACTTGTTTGTGTCATGAAAATATCAATTAAGTAAGGGATTGACATGATAAAAAAAATATTTATGTTCATATTTTGTTCTTATTGCGATATTGAGCAAATGTTGTATTGTCCTTTTTCGGCGGCACTACATATTGTGTTTTTCGACAATAGTTTTTTAAAAATGGATAGAATTTAAATGGCAGACAATCTACAGGTATCGGCAAGTATCTCTAAAGAAAAAAGTGTAAATATACTCACATTAACTGTTGTGCGTCGTGATGGAGCTATTACTCCTTTTAAATCAGATAAAATCTCGAACGCTATTAAGAAAGCATTCTTAGCACAAACAAAAATTAGAAATGATAAAAATAAAGAAAAAGAGCAACAAGATGGAATTCATAAAACTGTTGAAGCTTTAACCCATAAAGTTGTCTCAGCTCTAACTAGAAGAATTGCTGATGGAGACATGATTCACATAGAAGATATACAAGATCAAGTTGAATTAGCTCTTATGAGGGATGAACATCATAAAGTAGCTAGGGCATATGTTTTATATAGAGAGCAGCGAGCAGCATCGAGGTATCATACTAAAAAACTAAAGGAAGAAGTTGGTGAAAAAGCTTCTTCTATGATGGTGACTAAAAGAGATGGAACTAAAGAACCAATTTCATTAGATAAAATTACCAACAGGGTTTCTGTCTTATCTACTGGTCTAAATATTGATCCAATAGTTGTTGTTCAAAAAGCTGTACCAGGCTTATATAATGAGATTAGTTCTGTTGAAATTGATACTTATCTTGCAGAAACTGCAGCTGCTTTAACAGTAGAACATCCTGATTATTCTTATCTTGCAGCAAGAATAAAAGTCAATTCATTACATAAAGAGACTCCTGGATTCGTAATAACAACAAAAAATTTATACGATGATGGGTTGTTAAGAGAAGACTATTATAAAAAGGTCATGGAAAATGCAGACATAATAGAGTCCGTTATTGACTATGACAAAGATTATACTTTTGATTATTTTGCTCTCACAACACTAATCAGAGCTTATTTATTAAAATTTGATAATAAAACAATTGAAAGACCTCAGGACTTATGGATGAGAGTAACTTTAACGGTTACAGGTAATGAGTTTAATTTAGATAAAATAAAAGAAACTTATAAAAGTTTATCAAGCGGTATGTACACACATGCTACTCCAACATTGTTTAATAGTGGATTAAAAATGCAACAATTATCATCCTGTTTTTTGATAGGCATGGAAGATGATTCTATCGAAGGTATTTTTAATACGATAAAAGATTGTGCTCTAATATCAAAAACAGCAGGTGGTATTGGAATGCATGCTCACAATATTAGAGGTAGTGGAAGTAAAATAAAATCAACAAATGGGAAATCCAATGGTCTTATTCCATTTCTTAAAATTTTTAATGAGACTGCTAAATCTGTGGATCAAGGTGGAGGAAAAAGAAAAGGTTCTTTTGCTGTTTATTTAGAACCTTGGCACGCAGATATTGAAAAATTTCTGGAACTCAGAAAAAATACAGGTGCAGAAGAATTTAGAGCTAGAGATTTATTTTATGCTTTATGGATACCAGATTTATTCATGAAAAGAGTAGAAAATGATGAAGAATGGACACTTATGAGTGAACATGAATGTCCAGGCCTTTCAAATGTGTATGGTGACGAGTTTGAAAAACTTTACGTAAAGTATGAGAGTGAATTGAAACATTTAGAAAAAATTAAAGCAAGAGATTTAATGTCTAAGATCATAGAAGCGCAGATAGAAACAGGACAACCTTATATGCTCTATAAAGACTCAATTAATAATAAATCTAACCAAAAAAACATTGGTGTCATTAAATCATCTAACTTATGTGCAGAGATAGTTGAATATTCAGATAAGAATGAAACATCGGTATGTAATTTAGCATCAATAGCTCTACCAAAGTTTGTTAAAAAATCTAATAAAAAAATGGTATATGATTATGATGCTCTTTATGAAACTGCAAAATTAGCTACAAAAAACTTAGATGAGGTAATAGATATTAATTTTTATCCAACTGATAAAACTGAAAGATCTAATAATAAGCATAGACCAATTGGTTTAGGAATACAGGGTCTCGCAGATGTCTACTTCAAGATGGGAATAGCTTATGAATCTGAACAGGCTAAAGAGATAAACAAATTGATTTTCGAAACAATTTACTTTGGTGCTTTAGAAGCCTCGTGCGAGTTAGCAAAAGAAAAGGGAGCTTACGAAACATATAAAAATTCACCCATTTCTGAAGGTAAGTTTCAATTTGATCTATGGAATGTTAAACCATCATCAAAATGGGACTGGGATAAACTTAGAACTAGAATTAAAGAGCACGGTGTAAGAAACTCTTTAACCACAGCCTGCATGCCAACCGCGTCTACAGGTATTATATTAGGTAATACTGAAACATTCCAAATACAAACATCTAACATATATAAAAGACAAACACTTTCAGGTGAGTTTCTACTTGTAAATAGATATCTAGTGAATGAACTCTCTCAAAGGGGAATGTGGAATAAAGATATGAGAGATAAAATAATCTTAGAAAACGGATCTGTTGAAAACATAAATGAAATTCCAACTGAATTAAAAGAAATTTATAAAACAGTTTGGGAAGTATCCCAGAAAACTGTCATAGATATGTCTGCTGATAGAGCGCCGTTTATTGATCAAACCCAATCAATGAATCTTTGGCTTTCAACACCTACGTTCGGGAAAGTTAACTCAATGCATATGTATGCATGGAAAAAAGGACTTAAAACTGGAATGTATTATCTAAGAAGTAGATCAGCTGTTGATGCTGTAAAAGTTACAGTTTCATCTGAAAAAGCAGCAAAAGATGCTTACATAAACACGACAATAAAACAAAACAATGAACCAGAAGACTGCGAAACTTGTAGTGCATAAAGAAGGAGTAATAAAATGATATCAAAAGGAGTTAAATCAATATTTCCAATAAAAAACCAAGAAATTTGGGATAGATATAAACAACATATTCAAGCCTTTTGGACAACTGAAGAAGTATCATTGCAAGATGATCTTAGAGATTTAGAAACTTTAAACGATGGTGAGAAACATTTTATTAAGCATGTACTTGCTTATTTTGCAAACTCTGAAGCAATGATTAATGAGAATTTGGCAAGTAGATTCTATAAAGAAATATTAATACCTGAAGCAAGATGCTTTATCTCAATTCAAATGTTAAATGAGTCAATTCATGCAGAAATGTATGGTCTACAAATTGAAGCTTACGTTAAAGATGCGAAAGAAAAAGATAAGCTCTTTGATGCAATTCAAAACGTGCCGTGCATTAACCATAAAGCACAATGGGTATCAAAATGGCTTAATGGTAGTCAAAATCTATTAACAAGACTAATAGGATTCGGATTGGTTGAAGGTTTATTTTTTGCAGGCTCATTCTGTGCAATATATTATTTTAGAAAAAGAGGTTTACTCCCTGGTTTAGCTTTATCCAACGATTGGATTGCTCGAGATGAAGGAATGCATTTTAGTTTCTCATCATTGATGTTTAGGACCTTAAGAGACAAATTTAATAATAATACATTGACTGATTCGGATATTAGTGATTTGTCTTTAATTCCCTCAGATGTTCCTCAATCACAATTTGAAGAAATTGTTAGAGAAGCAGTAGCATTTGAAAAAGAATTTGTTAAAGATGCTTTACCTGTAGATTTAATTGGTATGAACGAAGACCTAATGTGTCAGTATATTGAAGCTGTTGCAGATAGAATTGCAGATTTATTTGAATTTGACAGGGTGTTTAACACAGAGAATCCTTTTGACTTTATGAGAGCTTTAGACGTTCAAAATGTTACAAACTTTTTTGAAAAAAGAGTATCTGAATATCAAAGACCTACAGACAGGGCTCTCAGTTTTGATGAAGCTTTCTAATGGAAGCTGAGATTTATTCTAAAACTAATTGTGGTTACTGTGATAGAGCTAAATTAAGATTATCTAAATATAATCCAAAAATTTATATGCTTGATAAGGATTACACTAGAAAAGATTTTTTTGAAAAGTTTCCAAATGCAAAAACTTTTCCTCAAATAATCTTAAATGGTGAAAAAATAGGTGGGTATCATGAGCTTGAAAAATGGTTTGAAAAAAATACCTTTGATGAAGAGTTCTAAATAATTTTTTTATTTTCCTTTCTCGTATAAGTTTTTTTACTCTTAACAACTCGTTGTTTATAATTTGGTAGTTTTAAATCTTGAGCATAAGGATTTCTTTTGTTAACTTTTTTTTGACAGAAATAAAAAATTCTAATGTGCCTGTCCCCAATGATCACCAACACCATAATCAACAGTTAGCGGAACTGAAAAATCTTTATATTTTAAATGTACTGACTCCATAATCATTTTTACATTACTAACTAAATTGTCATATTTTTTACTTTCGACTTCAAAAATTAATTCATCATGAACTTGTAAAAGCATTTCAGCCTCAATGTTTTTAAGTTTTATTTCCTTATGAATTTCAATCATTGCTAATTTAATAATGTCTGCCGCACTGCCTTGAATTGGTGCATTAATGGCTTGTCTTTCTGCAAAACCTCTTACAGCAAAATTCTTATCAGCAATTCCCTTAATATTAATTTTTCTTTTAAAAATTGTTTCAACGTATTGATTTGTTTTTGCAAAATCAATTTGATTATCCATGTATTTTTTAATTTTTGGATATTTAATAAAATACTCATTTATATAATCTTTTGCTTCTATATTAGAAATATTAAGTTGTTTAGCTAAACCGTATGGACTAATCCCATATAGAATGCCAAAATTAATTGCTTTTGCTTTTCTTCTATAATCATTGTTTATTTGACTATCGTTTAAATTAAATATTTCCTTAGCAGTTGACGCGTGAATATCTTCATTGTTTTTAAAAGCTTTAATAAAATTTTTATCACTAGAAATTTCTGCGGCTAATCTAAGTTCTATTTGAGAATAATCAAAACTGACTAATTTTTTGCCTTTTCCACTAATAAAAGCTGTTCTTATTTTTTTTCCATTTTCAGTTCTAATTGGAATATTTTGAAGATTTGGGTCTGTAGAGCTTAATCGACCTGTCAAAGTATTAGCTAAACCAAATGATGTATGAACTCTACTTTTACCATCTGTTAATCTAAATAAAGCATCTGTATAAGTTGATTTTAGTTTTGTCAATTCCCTCCAATCAAGAACGAGTTGTGCAATTTCAAATCCGTCTGAGGCTAAATTGTTTAAAGTTGAAGAATCAGTAGAATATGTACCAGATTTAGTTTTTTTACCGCCAGGTATTTTAAGATTAATAAATAATTTTTCTCCTAATTGTTTTGGTGAACCTATATTGAATTCTTCTTTTGAAAGTTTATAAATATTCTTTTCAAGTTTTTTACTTTCATTTTCAAATTCATTACTTAGACTTGTTAAAAACTTTTTGTTTACCTCTATGCCATTTGCTTCAATTGATGATAATACCTCTACAAGAGGTAAATCAATGTTTTGATAAACAAAATTAGCCTTTTCTTTTATTAAACGAGGATAAAGATTTTGAAAAAGCCTGAATGTTAGTAGAGAATCTTCAGCAGCATAATTAACTGCTTTATCAATAGTTACCTTATCAAAAGTAATTTCATTTTTCCCTGTACCAACAACTTCTTTATATTTAATTGTTGTATGGTTTAAATGATTGAATGATAGATCATCTAAATTGTGTTTATATATCCCATTATCAATTGAGTAAGAAATTAACATTGTGTCTGCAATTGAATTAAACGTTACTCCATACTTATCTAAAATTCTAATATCATATTTTATATTTTGACCAATTTTTAATATTGATTCATTTTTACAAATTTTATGAATATTATTAATTACATAATGTTCTTCTAACTGATTATAAATTTTTTTTGACCCATCTGAAGTGGTATGATTTATAGGAATATAGTAAGAAATGTTTTCACTATAACATATGGATATGCCAACTAATTTAGCTTTTTCAATATTGAGTGAGTTAGTTTCAGTATCAATAGCGCATATACCTTTTTTTTCAATTTCGCTTATGACCTTTTCAAAACTTCTCTTTGAATTAATTAATTGGTACTTTGCCTCTATTTCTTTTTTTTGAATAATATTGTCATTATCACTAGATATAAAAGAATTGGATTTTAATCTTTCAGATGTTGATCTAAAGCCTTGCTTCTTAAGGAAATCGAAAATATTATTATTTTCATTTTTTAATTCATTATACGTTCTGATTTTATTAATACTCTCAGGTATCTGCACATCATTTTTTAATTTTACAAGTTCTAAACTTAATCTAATATCATTCTCTGATTCTTTTATAATATTTCTTCTTTTTTCTTGTTTAATTTTATCAAGATTATTAATTAAACCATTGATGTCGTTAAATTCATTTATTAACTGAGATGCTGTTTTAGGGCCAATACCAGGAGCACCTGGAATGTTATCTACTTTGTCTCCTGTCAAAGCTTGAATAAAAATAACTTTATCTGGACTGACTCCAAATTTTTCTTCCACATCTTTAGTTTCTATTTTTTTATTTTTCATTGGATCAAGCATTGTGACATTATTACTAACAAGTTGCATTAAATCTTTATCTGAGGAAACAATGATAGTTTCAATTTTATCTTTTTCAGCTAAGCTTACATAAGTAGCGATTAAATCATCAGCTTCAAATCCTTCTATTTCTAATTGTGGTATATTAAAACTTTTGACACACTCTCTAATTAAAGGGAATTGAGGTATTAAATCATCAGGAGCCTCCCCCCTATTAGCTTTGTATTCTGGATATATTACATTTCTAAAATTTTCCCTTGCAGCGTCAAATATAACTATCATTTTATCATTACTGTAATCTTCTATCAGCTTAACAAGCATATTTGTAAAACCGAAAACAGCATTGATTGGAGTTCCATCTGCACGATTCATAGGTGGTAATCCATAATAAGCTCTAAAAATATAAGCGGAACCATCAACTAATATTAATCTACTCTTTTTATTCATTGTAAATTTAAATATATAAGATTTTAATAAAATGTCAGATTATAAATATTCAATACAAGCTAAAAATGTAAATAAGACATTCTTAAAAAAAACTCAGGAAGTTAAAGCTTTAATAGATTTTAGTATCACAATCAAAAGAGGAACAATTCATGGTTTATTAGGGCCAAATGGTGCTGGAAAATCAACTTTTATTAATGTTCTTGGGGGTCTAGTTAAAAAAAATTCAGGCAATGTTAGTATTTGTGGAATAAATATAGATAAAGATATCAAGTTAAGTAAATTCAAAATAGGTATTGTTCCTCAAGAACTTAACATAGATCCATTTTTCTCTCCTGCTGAATTATTAGAACTACAAGCAGGTTTATATGGTGTACCAAAAAGGAAAAGGAAAACTGATGAAATTTTAGAAAACTTAAAATTAACTGATCAAAGAAATGCATATGCTAGAACTTTATCAGGAGGTATGAGAAGAAGATTATTAATTGGCAAAGCTTTAGTACATGATCCGGAAATTATTATTTTAGATGAACCAACTGCTGGCGTAGATATTGATATTAGAACTTCAGTTTGGGATTATATAAAAAGAATTAGTAGACAGGGAAAGACTGTGTGTTTAACTACTCATTATCTAGAAGAAGCTGAAAATCTTTGTGATAATATCACAATATTAAATCATGGTAGAAAAATCATTGAAGGATCTAAAAATGAATTACTAAGTATTATATCTACTAAAACGGTTTCATTTGTTCTAGTTAAAGATATATTTGTTCCCAATCAGTTAAATGAGTATAAACCCGTTCTTACTAATAATGTTTTGAAATTAAGTTATGATAAAAATAGAACTAACATAAAAAAAATTATTGATATACTCACTGAGAATCAAATAGATTTTAAAGAAATACACACATCCGAGGGAGATCTAGAAGATGTATTTATAAAGGTAATCAAAAATAATTAGAAAATTCAAAAATTTTTATTTATTCTCTAGGAGCGTGTTTATTTAATATTCTCTGTAATGTGCGTCTATGCATTCTTAACCTTCTAGCTGTTTCTGAAACATTTCTATTACATTGTATAAAAACTCTTTGAATATGTTCCCATCTAATTCTGTCAGCTGTCATAGGGTTTTCAGGTGGGGGTGGAAGAATTTCCTTCGAGTTAGTCAAAGCATCATAGATTTGATCAATTTCAGCAGGCTTTGGTAAGTAATCTATAGCTCCTGATTTAATTGCTGCCACTGCAGTAGCGATATTACCATAACCGGTTAAAAGTAAAGATTTAGTTTGTGGACTAATTTTTTGCAATTCTTTTACCAATTCTAAACCAGAACCATCTTCCAATCTCATATCAACGACAGCATAGTCAAAATTGCTTTGATTTACTTTAGTTAATGAGTCTTTGAAACCAGGTGAAGAAGTCACTTCAAAACCTTTTTTTTCCATTGATCTTGTTAATCTTTCTCTGAATGGAAGATCATCATCTACAATAAGTAGTTTCATATTCATATATTTAAGATAGAGTTATCAAAAGTAATTTCAACAACAGCTTTATTTTCTTTTGAGTTATAAAAATCAAGACTACCTCCCATATTTTCAATCAAGTTTTTTGCAATAAATATACCAAGTCCCATTCCCTGATTATTTTTTGAAACATATGGCTCACCTAGTTTATCAATTATATCTTTAGAAAATCCACTACCATCATCAGAGATAGCTATATTAACAATTGATTTTTTGTAATTTAATTCCACTCTTGTTGTAGTTTCAGAATAAGATATTGCATTTTGGATAATGTTTCCTAAAGCATACATTATTTCATCTTTATAAATTATTTCAGGTTCAGAATCTGATTGTCTTATATCTAATATTAATTTTTTATTTTTATTGAATTTATCAAAGTTTATTTTTATTAAATCAGAAATTTTAACTTTTTCTAAAAATTTATCTTTTAACTTTAAAGGATTTTTTGAAAATCTTTGTAATATTTCTTTACATCTATCTGCTTGAGATTTTAATAGAATTATATCTTTGACAATATTTTTATCTTCAATTAATTTTTTTTCTTTTAGTAAGTCATTTAAAATTAAAAAAATTGTATTTAGTGGAGTTCCTAATTCATGAGCAGCAGCAGCACTGAGAGAACCTACCTCAGTTATTTTTTTTTGATTCAAAATTTGAAGTTTCGAGATAGATAATGCGTTTGAAATTTGTCTTGAAGAACTTGCAAATAAATAAGCATAAATAGCGATAAAAATTACTGTAATAATTAAAGCTGAAATTAATCCAAAACTATATATCTCTGGTAAAAAAAATTTTGGACCTAAATCTAGTGGAATAAAATAGAAATTTAATAATATAATAATTATAATTGATATTGTTGAAAGAATAACTGTCATTAGTGCTGGTAAATACGATGCCGAAGTAATAACAGGTGCTAAAATTAATATTGAAAATGGATTAATAATTCCACCAGTAAGAAAAAGTAAAAAGCCAAGTTGCAATGTATCAAATAGTAAATATGAAAATGCTTTTTTATTACTAATAGTTTTATTTTTTCTTTCTTCATAATAAGAATAAAAATTTACAGCAATTGATAATAAAATTATTGATAAAGTTTCAAAAAAAGGAATTTGAATTTTTATTATAAATGAAACAAAAAATATTGCTAAAACTTGACCAAAGATTGCAATCCATCTAATCTTAATTAAATTACCAAGTAATATTGTATTCATAAAAATTAGATATCAAGATTTGCAACCTTTAATGAATTTTCTGCTATAAATTTTTTTCTTGCATCTGTCTCTCCACCCATAAGATCCTCAAATGCTTTATTTGCAGCATCTACTTCATTAATTTTTACTAATAATAGTACCCTTTCATTTTGATCTAATGTTGTTTCCCATAATTGATCTGGATTCATTTCTCCTAAACCCTTGTATCTATTAATTTGAAGACCTGACTTACCAATATCTAATATTTTATCTATTAAATCTAAAGGTCCAAAGATTTTAAATTCTTCACTTTTGTGATTTAGGATTCCACTTCCTGTTTCTTTTAAACGATAAAAGTTCTCCATTAGCTGATCCTTAAGTTCATTCAAAGCTTTTGCTTCTGGTGTAATTACAAAATTTTCATCTATAAAATATCTTTCAGTAAAACCCCTTATTGTTCTTTCGAATAAAATTGAATTGTTTTTATGAACTACTTTCCAGTTTTTTTGAGAAATATTTGAAATTAAGTTTAATCTTTGTTGTAGATATTTTGCTATTTCTTGACCAATATTATTATTTGTAAGATTTCTAAAATCTAATGCTCGAACAATCGCTGCATGCTCAATTATATTACTGTTATCAACTCTTCTTAACAACGGTATAACTAAACTTTTAGTTTTTTTTGAGAGATATATAATTTGTTTTAATTCTTCTCCTGCAACTTGAGCACCTTGGGTGTTTTCAAAAATAGTACTTTTTAAACCCTCTTGAATTAAATAATCTTCTAAGTCACTATCATCTTTTTTATAAACTGTAGAGTTGCCTTTTTTAAGTCTATATAAAGGTGGTTGAGCTATATATAGTCTACCTGAATCTATAATTGGTTTCATATGTCTATAAAAAAAAGTTAACAACAATGTTCTTATATGACTTCCATCTACATCTGCATCAGTCATAATAATTATTTTATGATATCGCATTTTAGAAATTTCAAATTTACCTTCAATTTTATTTAGATCATCATCATCAGTTGGGTTCCCAACTCCCGCGCCAATAGCTGTAATTAAAGCTCCTATTTCATTACTTGTCAAAACTTGCTTATCATTTGCTCTTTCAACATTAAGTATTTTACCTCTTAATGGGAGAATGGCTTGATTTTTTCTATCTCGACCTTGCTTTGCTGACCCACCTGCTGAGTCTCCTTCAACTATAAACAATTCTGATAGTTCTGGATTCTTCTCTTGGCAATCAGCAAGCTTACCAGGAAGAGAGGTATTTTCTAAACCTGTTTTTCTTCTTGTTAGTTCTCTCGCTTTCCTTGCAGCTTCTCTTGCATTTGAAGCTTCTATTATCTTATCAATTACTTTCTTAATTTCAGATGGATTTTCCTCTATCCACTGTTCTAATTTATTTAGACTAGTGGATTCAATAACTGGCCTAACTTCAGAAGAAACAAGTTTATCTTTAGTTTGACTTGAAAATTTAGGATCTGGTAATTTTACTGATATTATACATGTTAATCCTTCTCGAGCATCTTCCCCGCTAATATTACTAGCGTTTTTTACATTCTTATTTATATGATTCACTATTGATCTAGTAAGAGCACCTCTAAAACCAGCTAAATGAGTACCTCCATCCCTTTGGATAATATTGTTCGTAAAACAAATTGTATTTTCATGATAGCTATCAGTCCATTGCAATGAACACTCAATTGAAATATCATTTTTTTCTCCATGAAAATATATTGGATTAGAGTTAATTAGATTCTTACCATCATTTAAATATTTAACATATTCTTTAATACCACCATCATATTTAAAATTAACATTTTTTTCTTCAGATTGCCTATTGTCAGTTAGAAAAATGCTTATACCTGTGTTTAAGAATGCTAGTTCTCTAAGTCTTTTCTCTATTGTTTTAAAATTGAAATTAATATCTTTAAAAATTTTTGTAGTTGGAAGAAAGGTAATTTTAGTGCCAGTAAAAAATTGGTTATTAATTTTTTGTGAATCACCAATTATATTTAGTTCTTTACTTACTATTCCATTTTCAAATTCGATATTGTGTACTTTTCCATCTCTATTTATTTCTAAATTTAGATTTTCAGATAAGGCATTTACAACTGAAACCCCAACGCCATGTAGTCCTCCTGATACCTTATAACTATTTTGATCAAATTTACCTCCTGCATGTAACTCAGTCATAATTAGCTGTGCTGCAGGTATTTTTTCTGTTTTATGAAGATCTACGGGTATTCCTCTACCGTTATCCGTTATTGTAGCAGTGCCATCGGTGTTTAATATTACTTCAATTTTATCACAATAGCCTGCTAATGCTTCATCTATAGAATTATCAAGCACTTCATATATCATTTGGTGTAAACCTGATCCGTCGTCAGTATCACCAATATACATACCAGGTCTTTTTCGAACAGCTTCTAGACCTTTAAGTACTTTAATTGAATCGGAAGAATATTCGGAATTCATAATTTAGTTATATTATAAAATTGTGCATTTGTTGACACAAAAGAAAACAAATTTTTATCATTGCCGGTCAAAAAAAATTGAATTTCAAATCTGTTAATCATGTCCAATAAAATTTGACGATTATGCTTATCTAAATGTGATCCAATTTCATCAAATAAAAATATTGGGTTTATTTTTTTATGATTTACTAAATAATTGCATTGAGCTAACAAAACCATCAAAACAATTGTTTTCTGTTGTCCTGTAGATAATAAAGATGACTCAAATTCATTATTAACAATTGAGATAATGTCTGATTTATGAGGTCCAAATTTAGTTCCCCCAAATTGCTTATCATATACACGTGATTTTCGTAGATTTAACAAATATTCTTCAAAATTAATTTCATTATTTACAAAATCATCCTTTATTTCTAATTTAACATCAAATTGAAAATTATGGTCATTTTTCATATTATTTAACTCAATATTTAGAATATTTAGTTGTAAATCTCTTAACTTATATATTTCTAATCCTAATGAACATATTTCGTTTTCAATACGATTTAACCAATCATCATCAATTTTATAAGATTGAAGTATTCTATTTCTTTCAAATAAAGATTTTTTATATTTATTAATCAATTTGTTATAATCATTTCTGCTAGAAAAAATTAATCTATCTAAAAAATTTCTTCGATAAGAAGGTGATGCTTGAAATAATCTTTCCATCTCAGGTAAAAATATTAGGTAAGAAATAGATTGATTTAAAAAATTTAGAGAATCTTTTGATGAATCGTTATTTATTTTAATTACTTTTTTAAATTTCTCATTTTTTTGTTCAGTAAATATTTCTATATTAAAGTCATTTTTTTGTATTTCAATATTATTTTTTATCAAAAAATTGTCTTCTTTTTTTTTTATTAAATTAATAATATTTGAATTTCTTATTCCTTTGCCTTTCACATTTAAAGATATACCCTCTAAGATGTTAGTTTTACCGCAACCATTATCACCGAATAAAATATTTAGTTTTTCGTCAAATGAAGTTTTAAAATTTTTAAAATTTCTAAAATTATAAAATTCAATATTTTTTATTTTTGCCAAATTTTAAACTCTCATTGGCATCAAAACATATACGAGATTAGTATTTGAATTCTCCTGAGCAATAACAGGGGATGTATTATCCTTTAAATTGATTGATATCTCATTATCTTCTAAATTATTAACTATATCCATAATATATTTCGAATTAAATCCTATTTCAATTTCATCTCCTTCATAACTAATATCTAAATCTTCCGATGCAGTACTACTTTCTGTATTAATTGTATTTAAATTAAGAACATTTTGTAATAATTTAAATTTTATTACCGGAGATTTTTCATTAGCAATTGTGCTTACTCTATCTACAGCCGATAATAATTTGTCTCTATTTATTTTTAGAATATTTTTATTATCATTTGGAATTACCCTTTTATAATCAGGAAAACTTCCATCAATTAATTTAGATATAAAAATTAAATCTCCAACAATGAAAACTATCTTATTTGAACTTATTGATATATTTACATCATTATCAAACTCAGATAACAATTTTGAAAGTTCGTAAATTGTTTTTTTAGGTATAATCACTCCAGAAACTTGGTCAATTTGTTCATTAATTTCGTGGCTAAACTTAGCTAACCGATGACCATCAGTCCCAACTAATGTTACAATTTTTTTATCATCTTCATTGGTAATATTAAAATATAGACCATTTAAAAAATATCTTGTTTCTTCATTTGAAATAGCGAATTTAGTTTTGTCTATTAATTTGAAAAGAATTTTTGAGTTCAAAATAATATCTATTCCTGAGTTATCTTTTTCAATTATTGGAAAATCTTCTTTCGGAAGGCATGCAAGTGAGAATCTTGATCCTTCTGATCTCAATGTAAGCAATTTACCATTATTTGAAATAATTTCTATTTCACTATTTTCATCAATTTTTCTAACAATATCATATAGTATCTGTGAATTAATTGTTGTTGCTCCATCTTCCAAAACATCGCAACCAATCTTTTCAATAATTGAAATATCCATATCTGTAGATGAAAGAATTAAATGATTATCTTTAGCTTCGATTAAAATATTTGCTAAGATTGGTAGAGAATTCTTTTTGTCAACAATACCTTGTAAATGAGAAAGTGTTTTGAAAAAGTTTGATCGTGATATTTTAAATTTCATACCTAAGCATATGATAAAAAAAATTAAGAATCTATAAGTCTTTTCAATAATTCTAGATCTTCATTAAAATTAACATCTGATAACTTAAGTTCTTCAATTTTTTTAACAGCATGCATTACAGTTGTATGATCTCTCCCTCCAAATTTTCTACCTATTTCTGGTAATGATCTTGAAGTAATTGATTTAGCTAAGTACATTGCTATTTGTCTTGGTCTAGCAACAGATCTGGATCTTCTAGGTGAATGCATATCTGTAATTCTGATATTAAAATGCTCTGCAACTTTTTTTTGTATTTCCTCAATTGTAATTTTCTTATTAGACGACTTTAACAAATCTTGAAGTACTAGTTGAGCTGTTTCTACAGAAATTGGAGTTCCAACTAGCGTAGCATGAGCCACTAACCTATTTAGTGCTCCCTCCATTTCTCTTACATTTGAAATAATTCTATGAGATAAAAATTCTAAAACCTTTGGGGGTATTTCTACTCCTCTTTTCTGAGCTTTTTCAATTAGAATACCAAGTCTCAATTCATAAGTTGTAGGATGGATATCTGCTACTAATCCACACCCAAGTCTGGATTTTAATCTTTCTTGTACTCCATCAAGATCTGTAGGAGTTTTATCTGCAGAAATTACAATTTGTTTATTTTGCTCAATTAATGCATTAAAAGTATGAAAAAATTCTTCTTGGGTATTATCCTTCCCACTTATAAACTGTACATCATCAATCATTAGGACATCAATCGATCTGAATTGTTCTTTAAAAGCAGATGTATCTTTATATCTTAAAGCTCTTACAAATTGATACATAAACTTCTCTGCTGAAAGATAAATTACTTTTCTATCTGGTTTCTGTTGTTTTATTTTCCATCCAATAGCATGCATCAAGTGAGTTTTCCCCAAACCAACTCCACCACATAAAAAGAGTGGATTGAAAGTTATTTTATTTGCTTCAGAAACTCTTTGGGAAGCAGCAAATGCAAGTTCGTTAGGCTTTCCAACAACAAAATTTTCAAATGTAAATCTAGGATCAAGCGGTGCTCCAAATTCATTGGGATAATTTGAAGATTGATTAGATCTTAGATCCATTGTTGATTTCCAATGATTATCAGTACTCTTAATAGTACGTGTGGTTCCAGGAACTATCCTACCTCCGTTTGGTTTTACAACAAATTTGATAGTATCTACATTTTCAACATGTTTTTTTGCTTCTCTTTTAATTTTGTCCGAGTAATTATTAACGATCCAATCTCTTAAAAACTTAGTAGGAACAGAGAATGTAATTATTGTTTCATCTACAGAAACATAATTTAGGTGTTTTAACCAGTTATTAAAAGCTGAATCACCAACATTTTTTTTAAGATTTTTTTTAAAGGATAACCATTTACTTTCGTCAAACTTAGTAGATGTATTATCCATTTTCCCCCAACAAAACGATTTTTTGCTTAATAAACTTTACGAAAAAAATCAAAAGCCGTAAAATTGAATCACCAAATTAAATACTTAATGAACACCCTTTAAGTATTTTTAGCAAGAAGAAAAGTAAAAAAGATTAAAAAAAATTATTTTTTTGAAATTTGTTTTGATAAAGAGGATAACTTTCTGGATATGTATTCTTTTTTAAAAATACCTTTTTTTGTAGCTCTGGCCATTATTGAGTTGATGCTGCTAAAAGATTTTTGAATTTCTTCCTCATTTTTTGCATTGACCGACGATCTGAATTTATTTAGAGCGTTTCTAAACTTGGACAAGTATTGAGAATTAACAGTATTTCTAGTTTTGTTCTGTCTTGATCTTTTTTTTGCAGAAATATGATTGGCCATATGAGTGCTATAAATTCAAAATAAATTAAGTCAATTAATATTTAATATCTAATTACTTATTATTTTGAAGTTTTGGGCAATAAAAAGTAGATCTTCCATACTGAAAAATCTTTTTGACCTCGTCATCACCTATTTTTTTTCCTTCTTTATTATAAACTTTAAAATTAGACTGAAAATTTCCTAATGTGCCATCAGTTGACCTATAATCTCGTATACTCGAACCCCCATATTTAATTGCTTTCTTCAAAATTTTTCTAGTAGACTTAATTAGTTTCATAATGAGACTAATTTTTAAATCCTTACCCAAAGTAAGTGGTGAAATTTTAGAATCAAATAGAATTTCCGATGCATAGATATTACCTATACCTGCTATTAATTTTTGATTGAGTAAAATCTGCTTTATTGGAACTTCAGATTTTGAAATTTTTTTAAATATCATTTGTGCAGTAAGATCTGGGCTCAGTGCATCTACACCCAAACTTAATATATACTTTTGTTTTTGTAGATCTTTTGTTCGTATTATGTCTATAAATCCAAATTTCCTTGGATCATGATAAATAAGTATCTTTTTACTTAAAAAGTATAAAACAAAATGATCATGTTTTATTCTTTTGTAGTTTATATCGACAGTTTTTAATCTTCCTGACATTCCTAAGTGTATTACAAGAGAATAATCTATATCTAAATCTATAATAATGAATTTTGCTATACGTCTTAGGTTGGATATCTTAGAGTTACGTAGTATATTAATTATATTATTAGGAATTTTAAAACGCAGTTTTGATGTATGAATTTTGACATTAGATATTTTTTGATTCAATACTACACTAAGTCCTTTAACTGTAGTTTCAACCTCAGGTAATTCTGGCATAATGAAAAAAGATTATAATTTTGGTTATACAAAAGTAAATTCAAAACAAAAGACTAAACTTGTTCAAGATGTTTTTTCAAGTGTAGCCCCAAGCTACGATGTAATGAATGACTTAATGAGCTTAGGCATGCATAGATTATGGAAGAAGAGATTTGTGGAGATTATGGACATAAAAAGAAATGAAATTATTCTGGATGTTGGCTCGGGATCTGGTGATATTGCTATGGAGATTTTAAAAGAAAAATTAACAACTAGTCTTTATCTTTTAGATCTAAATGAAGAAATGTTATCAGAAGGAAAAAAAAGATTAAAAAAAAAACAAAATATAAAATATTTTATTGGGAATGCTGAAAAATTAAATTTTAATAACAATTTTTTTGATAAATATGTAATCTCATTTTGCCTAAGAAATATAACTGAATATCAATTATCTTTAAAAGAAGCCTACAGAGTTCTTAAACCTGGCGGAAAATATTGTTGTTTAGAATTTAGTACACCTAAATCATCTTTGATATCTAGTTCATATAAAATTTACAAGTCAAAAATTTTACCTCTGTTGGGAGAAATAGTTGCTAAAGAAAAAAATGCTTATAAATATTTGAGTGAAAGTATTGATTTATTTCCATCTCAGGAAGAACTTAGCCATAATCTCGAAGATTGCGGGTTTACGAGAGTTGATACTATTAATTTATTTAATGGAATTGTAGCCATACATACTGGATATAAAGTGTAATGAAAAAAGTTTTATTGATAATAACCGGCTCTATTGCTGCATCTAGATGCAAAGAAATTATTACTTTACTTCATAATAAAGAAGTTAAAACTTGCTGCATACTTACTAAAGAAGCAAAAAAATATGTAAAAATAGCAGATATCAATAAATTACTTAAAAATAGAATATTTACTGATCAAGATGAAAAAAAAAATAAAATGCTTCATATTAATTTATCAAGAGATAATGATATGGTAGTTGTATGTCCGGCTACCGCTAATTCTATTGCTAAGTTTGCTAATGGATATGGAGATAATTTAGCATCCAATACCTTGCTTGCTTCTAATAAAAAAATTTTGTTTGCCCCGGCAATGAATAGTTTTATGTGGCAAAATAAAATTAATCAAAAAAATGTGAGATTATTAAAAGATATTGGTCATGAGTTTATTGGTCCAAAAGTTGGAAATTTAAAATGTGGAGAATTTGGTTTAGGCAGAATTGATAACTCAAAAAAAATAGTAAATAGAATTTTAAGTAGACTAGAAAATATTAATTTATTAAAAAATAAAAAATGTTTAGTAACTGCAGGTCCAACAATTGAAATGATTGATCCAATTAGGTTTATTTCCAATCAATCTTCTGGAAAACAAGGCTATGAAATTGCTTCGCAACTTGTTTTGTATGGAGCGAAAGTAACCTTGATATCTGGGCCCACAAATCTAGACCCTCCACCAAATTTGAAATTTATTCAAATTAAATCTGCAAACGAAATGTATCAAAAAATTAGAAAAATTTCTAATATTGATATAGGAATTTTTACTGCTGCAGTATCTGATTTCAAAAATAAAAATATCAATAAAACTAAGATTAAAAAAAATAAAAAATTAAATATTAGTCTTTATAAAAATATTGATATTTTAGAAAAAATTGGAAAAAGTAAAACTCAAAGGCCTAAATTTTTGGTGGGTTTTGCAGCTGAAACAGGGAGTGTAAATAATGCCAAAAAAAAATTAGAAGATAAAAAATGTGATATGATTGTTTACAATAAAATCTATAGTAAAAATAAAGTTTTTGGTTCAGATTATAATCAGATATCAATAATCACAAAGACACAGATAAAAAAATTTAAGAAAATGACAAAGGTAAATTGTGCAAAGCAAATTATAAAACAAATTTATAATACTATATAGAGTTATGAATATTTATTCCGAAGAAGAATATAAAATTTTTAGCAGATTATTTATTTTAAATGAATTTTCTGAAAAAAACCTAAAAAAATTATCTAAAATAAAAATTGGTATTGTTGGTATGGGAGGTATTGGATGTCCTTTAAGTCAATATTTAGTAAATTCTGGAATTAAAGAATTATTAATAGCAGATGGAGACATTGTTGAAAAAAGTAATCTTAACAGACAAATTTTGTTTAATTTAAATGATATTGGAAAAAAAAAAGTTGATGTAGCAAAATACAGATTAAAACTAATCAATGCTGAATGTAAAATTAATACTATTAATGAAAATATTAATTCTTTAAATTTAAATTCTTTAAAAGAATGTTCTATAATCGTTGATGCAACTGATGATTGGTTCAGTTCTAAATTATTAAATGAATATTGTCTTAAAAACTCAATCAATTTTTTATACTCCTCTGCATTAAGACATGATTTACAAATAATTCTTTTCAATAATTCAAATAAAAATAATCATCTATGTTTAAATTGTATATTTCCTAACAAAGATGATGTTGATCTTCCTAGATGTAGTGTAGTGGGTATTTCAGGTATTTCTGCAGGGTTAGCAGGGTTGATTGCTGCACAAAAAATAATTAATTTTTATTTAAATCTAAAGGATGAAACTAATATAATAACAATTTCTGATGGGAAAAAGTTAAACATTGAAAATATTATTATTAAAAGTAAACATGATTGTCATTTAAATTTAGTTTAAGTTAATTGATAAATATATAAAAAAAGTTTAATTAAGATTATGAAACAAAATTCATTTACCTACGATCAATTAATTGATTGTGCCAAAGGTGTGCTTTTTGGAAAAGGGAATGCACAACTTCCAATGCCTCCTATGTTAATGTTTGATAGAATTAGTTCAATAAATGAGAATGGTGGAGTATTCTCTAAGGGTGAGGTTATTGCAGAATTAGATATTAGAGAAGACTTATGGTTTTTTGAATGTCATTTTAAAGATGATCCGGTAATGCCAGGTTGTTTAGGTTTAGATGCTATGTGGCAATTACTTGGTTTTTATTTAGGATGGCTTGGCCAACCAGGAAAGGGTAGAGCTTTAGGAGTTGGTGAAGTTAAATTTACAGGTCAGGTATTACAAAAAGTCAAAAAAGTAACGTATCATATATCTCTTAAAAGACTTATACTGAGAAAATTGATTTTAGGAGTTGGAGATGGGGTTTTAAAAGCCGACGGAGAAACAATATATGAAGCTAAAGATATGAAAGTTGGTTTATTTTCATCTGAGAAATAAGTAATGAATAGAGTAGTAGTAACAGGTTTAGGTATAGTATCATGCATTGGTAATAATCAACTGGATGTTATAGACAGTCTTAAGAATTTGAAATCTGGGATAACTAGTGCAGGAGAATATGAGGAGTTTTCGTTTAGAAGTCTTGTGCACGGTAAACCAAACATAGATATTAGTAACGAAATAGATAGAAGATTACTCAGGTTTATGGGTGACGGGGCTGCCTACAACTATATTGCGATGAAAGATGCTATAGAAGACTCTGGGCTAGAGGATATTGATATTTCAAATGAAATGACTGGTATAATTGTTGGTTCAGGGGGTCCATCTACGCAAAATTTATTTAAGTCTTCTGAAATTGGAAAAAGTTCAGGTTCAAAAAAAATTGGGCCATTTATGGTGCCAAGAGCGATGTCTAGTACAAATTCTGCAACGCTTGCAACTCCTTTTAAAATTAAAGGTGTTAACTATTCAATTACTTCAGCTTGCTCTACGAGTTCTCACTGTATTGGTAATGCGTATGAACTAATTCAGATGGGGAAACAAAATATTGTTTTTGCTGGAGGAGGTGAAGAGCTTCATTGGACTTTATCAATTTTATTTGATGCAATGGGTGCTTTGTCATCAAAATATAATTCTACTCCTGACAAATCTTCAAGGGCATATGATGCAGATAGAGATGGTTTTGTAATTGCTGGTGGAGGTGGGACTTTAGTACTTGAGGAACTTGAGCATGCAAAAGCTAGAGGTGCTAAAATATATGGTGAAATAACAGGATATGGAGCAACGTCAGATGGATACGATATGGTGCAACCTTCTGGAGAAGGAGCGGGAAGATGTATGAAACAAGCATTAAAAAAAATTGATGGTAAAATTGATTATATAAATACACATGGAACAAGTACTCCAATAGGAGATGTGAAAGAATTGGAAGCAATCAAAAATGTTTTTGGCTCAAATATTCCAAAAATGAGCTCAACAAAATCTTTGACCGGTCATTCTTTAGGGGCAACTGGTGTGCATGAAGCAATTTATAGTTTATTGATGATGAAAAATAATTTTATTAGTGGTTCTGCTAATATTGATAAACTCGATGATAATGCCAAGGATTGCAATATTCTTTTAAAAACAGAAAATGATATTGAAATTGAGCATGTTATGTCAAATAGTTTTGGTTTTGGTGGTACAAATGCAACATTAGTATTTTCAAAATATCATGCTTAGAAATAAAAGAGGTTTAATATTTGGTATTGCAAATAATCATTCAATTGCATGGGGAATCGCAAAACAACTAGCTGAAAATGGTGCTGAAATAGCCATTGGTTATCAAAACGAAATATTATTGAAGAGAGTAAAACCGCTATCTGAAGAAATTAATTCAAAAATATTAATAGAATGTGATTTTAATAATGATGACTCAATAAACAAATCTTTAGAAATTATAAAAAAAGAATGGGGCACAATTGATTTTATAATTCACGCTGTTGCCTTTGCGGATAAGTCAGAGTTAAATGGTAGATATATTGATACCACAAAAAATAATTTTATTAATTGTTTGGAAATATCATGCTTTTCATTAACTAGTCTTGCGAGAAATTTTGAGCCTATAATGAATGATGGAGGGAGTATTCTCACTCTTACTTTTTACGGTTCAAATAAAGTGATTCCAAATTATAATTTAATGGGAATTGCAAAAGCAGCTTTAGAAACGAGTGTAAAATATTTGAGTGTGGACTTAGGTACAAAAAATATTCGTGTTAATGCTATTTCAGCTGGACCAATGAGAACAATTGCTGGTGCAGCAATAAATAATGCTAGGGAAGTGTTTAAATTTACAGAAGAACATTCAGCATTGAAAAGAAATACGCAGCTTGATGAAATTGGTAAATCTGCCTTATATTTTGTTAGTGATTTATCTTCAGCTGTTACTGGTGAAGTACATTATGTCGACTGTGGCTACAATATTATTGGAATACCAAGTAAACTTTAAAATTCTCCCAATAGATCTTTAGGATTGTCAATAAAAATACTATCTACACCTAAGGAGAAAATCTGATTAGCGTTAGATAAATTTATATTCTTATCTGAATAAACTGTAATTGACATATTGGATTCTTTAATTTTTTTAATAATATCAGTTGATATAAGGTCTATATTTAATCCGCAAATTTTTAAATCGTTATTAATTGATAAATTAATTAAATCATCAATATTAAATTTTATAAAATCATCTAATAGAAAACTACGAAAAGATTGAGGGTAAAGTTTTGAAATTTCTAAAATAGAAGTCATATCAAATGATGAGAAAAAAATATCTATTTGATGGATATTTTTTGTAAGTTCGTAAATTTGAAGAGTATTTTCTTTTTCAAAATTTTTATTTGGTTTTAATTCAATATTTAAATTACCTTTATTATTAATACAAAGATTTAGAATATCTTCTAACTTTGGAACCAAGATATTTGTATTTTTTTTATAAAAAAATTTTCCAGCATCAAATTTTTTTATATCATCATAATCATAATCAATTGCAAGTCCACTTCCATTAGTCGTTCTATCTAATGTGTCGTCATGTAGTAAAATTGGAATTTTGTCTTTGGAAATCTTTACATCTATTTCTACAAAGGTTAAGCCTATTTCTAGTGCCATAGTAATAGATTCTAAAGTGTTTTCTGGACACAGATCTTTTACACCTCTGTGTCCAATTAATTTAGGTAATTTAAGCGTTTTCTTCTGCGTAAACTGCTTTCATAGAAAGTTTTATTTTTCCTCTTGAATCTATATCCAGTACTTTTACTTTCACCATATCTCCTTCACTAATGACATCTTCAACTTTCTCTACTCTTTCATTTTTTAATTGACTAATATGTACAAGTCCATCTGTCGACCCCATGAAATTAACAAAAGCTCCGAAGTCCATTATCTTTATGACTTTACCTTCATAGATTTTTCCAATCTCTGGCTCTTCAACAATACCTTTAATCCATTCTAATGCATCATTTCCAGATTTTTGATCGACAGCTGCAATACTAACTAAACCTTCATCATTAATTTCAATTTTAGCTCCAGTTGTTTCAGATATTTCTCTAATAACTACCCCTCCCTTTCCAATAACTTCTCTAATTTTATCTTTGTTTATTTGAAGATTAGTTATTGTTGGTGCGTATTGTGAAATTGTTTTATTTGGTTTATCAATTGCCTTAGCCATTTCAGCTAATATATGGAAACGTCCGTCTTTAGCTTGAGCTAACGCTTCTTTCATTATTTCAGGCGTTATACTTGTTATCTTAATATCCATTTGAAGAGATGTAATCCCTTCTGAAGTTCCAGCTACTTTGAAATCCATATCTCCCAAATGATCTTCATCTCCTAAGATATCTGACAAAATTACATACTTATCATCTTCTTTAATTAACCCCATTGCAATTCCAGCTACTGGCCTTTCTAGTGGTACACCTGCATCCATTAAAGACATAGATGTGCCGCACACAGTTGCCATTGAGCTAGATCCGTTTGATTCTGTAATTTCTGAGACAACTCTATAAGTGTATGGGAATTTTTCATTTGAAGGCAGCATTGGATGAATTGCTCTCCATGCTAGTTTTCCATGACCAATTTCTCTTCTGCTAGTTGAACCAACTCTACCAACTTCTCCAACTGAGTATGGTGGAAAATTATAGTGAAGCATAAAATTTTCAGTATATTCTCCATCAATGGCATCAATTCTTTGCTCATCTTGACCAGTGCCTAAAGTTGATACAACAATTGCTTGGGTTTCTCCTCTGGTGAATAATGCTGATCCATGTGTACGTTCTAGAATTCCTGTTTCACAAACAATTGGTCGAACAGTTTTTGTATCTCTTCCATCAATTCTTTTACCAGTATTGATTAGCTCGCCTCTAACAATATCTTTCTCTACGTTTTTAATAGCATCAGCTATTATTACTGCTGATAGTGTTTCAGATGTATATTTTTCAGAAATTGAATTTCTAATAGAAGATAATTGATCTGATCTTTTTTGTTTTTCTATTATTTTATATGCTTCTATAAACTCATTACCAAACTCACTATTAATATTTGTTGGAAGATTTTTAATTTCATCTTCTTTTTCTTTTAATTCCCATGGTTCTTTTGCTGCTTTTTTTGCTAGAGCTATAATTGCATCAATCACTGCTTTATAACTATCTTGTCCAAGAACAACGGCGTCTAACATCTGTTTTTCTGAAAGCTCCTGTGCCTCAGACTCAATCATTAAGACACCCTCTTTTGTTCCTGCTAACACTAACTCTAGTTTCGTATCAGCTAATTGACCTTTTGTAGGGTTAACAACAAACCCATCATCAATAAAACCAATTTTTATTGCACCTAATGGCCCTAAAAATGGTAATCCAGATAATGTCAATGCTGCACTTGCAGCAACTAGCGCTACTACATCTGAATCATTTTCTTGATCATGTGATAAAACTGTACAAGTAACTTGAGTTTCATTTTTGAAATCTTTATGAAATAACGGTCTAACAGGTCTATCAATTAGACGACTGACTAAAGTTTCTTTTTCAGTAGGTCTAGCTTCTCTTTTAAAAAACCCACCTGGAATTTTACCTACAGAGTAGTATTTTTCCTGATAGTTTACTGTTAGTGGGAAAAAATCAATATCTGGTTTTGCTTCTTTAGCTGCAACTACATTTGCCATAACTGTAGTTCCACCATACGTGGCTAATACTGTTGCATCAGCTTGTCTTGCTATTTTTCCAGTTTCTAATTTAAGTTTTCTACCTGCCCATTCAATTTCTACATTTTTTACATCAAACATAATTTTATTTTCTTCCTCTTTTATTATCCCCTTATTTTTAGTTTTTTAATTAACTCTGAGTATTCAGATTTATTTTTTTTAGATAAATACATTAATAATTTTTTTCTTTTATTAACCATAGCAACTAAACCTCTTTTCGAATGATTATCTTTGTTATGTGATTTAAAATGTTCAGTTAAATTTTTTATTCTTTCTGATAAAACTGCTATCTGAACACCTGTTGATCCAGTATCTTTGTCATTTTTAGAATATTCATTAATAAGATTTTTTTTGTTTTCTTTAGTTATCGACATCAGTACTCCTATATTAATATTTTATTTGGTTTAAACAAATTACCATCTAATTTGCCTATTGAGACTATGTCTCCTTTGTTAAATAAAAAAATATTTTTTTTATCCAAGTTTATTGACGAAGAATTTATAATTTTATTTTCATCAATCTTAATTGATCTCCCAAAAGATAAATTATCAATATCCAGTTGTTCTTCAATTTCATAAGCCAAGATGTCGTCCAGCATAGAAATTGATGGGGCAATACAATTAATTTCTTTGTGCCTTTGTCCTATTTTAAGAAGATCGTCCAGTAAAATCGATGTTTTTTCTGTAAATTTACCTACTTTTGATCTTTTTAATGAAGAAATATGACCATATGTTTTTAGGTCTAATGCAAAATCACGAGCAAAACTTCTAATATAAAAACCTTTTCCGCACAAAATTTTAAATGATGTTTTGTTTGTAATATGTTTAGTAATAGTCAAATCTTCAGTAAAAACTTTTTTTGGCTCAATCGTGAATTTTTCGTTTTCTCTAAATAATTTATAAGCTCTCTTTCCATTAATTTTAACTGCAGAGACTTTTGGTGGTGTCTGGTTAATATAACCAACGTAGTTATTGATTTTTTTTTCAATTACTTCCTTTGTTGGAAAATAATTTGTTTCAAATAAAATTTGACCTTCTGAATCGTCTGTTGTTGTTTGGCTTCCCCATGTTATTGTGAACTCATATTCTTTATGCATATTGTTAATATATGGAATTAGTTTTGTTGCTTTCCCTATAGCAACGGGTAATATACCTTCAGCCATAGGGTCTAGAGTGCCTGCATGACCAATTTTATTAATTAAAAATTTTTTTTTAATAAAATTTATAGCTCTAAAAGATGTAATATTTTTAGGTTTATATAAATTTATCCAACCTTGTTTTGAAATCATTATTTAATATCTCTAAGTACTTTTTTATTTAGTAAAAGATTTTCAATTTTTTCTGCTTCATCAAATGTATCGTCTAAATAAAAAGAGAGCTTTGGTGTGAATTTTGCATTGATTTTTGCTTTTGATATAAATTTTTGAAAAATATATTTTCTATCTTTTAAAATTTCAAGAATATGTATTTTATCCTTACCTCCAAGAGGCATAAAATATACATTTGCAATCTTTAAATCTTTTGACATTCTTACAAATGATATCGTAATTGATGAAGAGTTTATATTTTCGTCGAAAAAATCTTCTTTTAGTAAACAATCACTCAGTAATGATCTGATAAGTTCACCAAATCTAATTTGCCTCTGCGTATCCATTGTAAAAAAACATTATAACCTTCTGCTTGTAGAAACTTCTTCAAACGTTTCAATAATATCTCCTGCCTTGATATCACTGTAATTATCAAGCATTACACCACACTCAAAGCCTGACTTAACCTCGGATACTTCTTCTTTAAATCTTTTTAAACTACTAATTTGTCCTTTGTGAATCACTATGTTATCTCTAAGAATTCTTACCTGTGATTTTCTAGAAATATAGCCATCTTTAACCATACACCCTGCAATATTTCCAACTTTGGATATATTAAATATCTCTCTAATCTCTACGTTTCCAGTAATATTTTCTGAGATATCAGGTTTTAATAAACCAGTTAAAAGATTTTTTATATCATCAATAAGTTCATAAATTATTGAATAATATTTTATATCTACTCCATCTCTTTTTGCTATATCTCTTGCATGAGGTAGTGCTCTAACATTAAAACCAACTATAAAACCTTTGCCAGAACCAGCAAGTGTAACATCACTTTCTGTAATGGCGCCTACTCCTTTATATATGACGTTTACTTTAACTTCATCTGTTGAGAGTTTGGTAATTGAATTTTCAATAGCTTCTGCTGATCCCTGGACATCTGTTTTAATAACTACTGGAAGATTTGTTGCTTCACCTTTATTAATTTGAGCAAACATTTCTTCAACGTTAGATTTAGCAACTGTATTTTTTTGTATTTGCAGTTTGCTTGATCTAAATTCTGCAATTTTACGAGCAATACTTTCATTTTCTACTACAATGAAGTCATCACCAGCTAATGGGTTGGAGTCAAATCCTAGAACTTCAACCGGTACAGATGGTTCAGCTTGTTTTATGTTTTTTCCTTTATCATCAATTAAAGCTTTAACTTTTCCCCACTCAGATCCAGATACAAAGATATCACTTACTTTTAATGTTCCTTTTTGTACTAAGACTGTTGCTACTGACCCTCTACCTTTTTCCAGTTTAGATTCAATTACTGATCCTCTAGCTTTTCTATCAGGGTTAGCTTTGAGATTAAGAAGATCTGCTTGTAAATGAATTGCTTCTTCTAATTTATTTAAATTTGTTCCTTTAGTTGCTGATACTTCAATATCTAAAACATCACCACTTAATTTTTCAACAATTACTTCATGACTAAGTAACTCATTTCTAACTTTATTAGGATCAGCTCCTGGAAGATCAATTTTATTAATAGCAACTATTATTGGGACTTCAGCAGATTTCGCATGAGCAATTGATTCAATTGTCTGGGGTTTAATTCCATCATCAGCTGCTACAACCAGTATGACTATATCAGTAGTTTTAGATCCTCTAGCTCTCATATTCGAGAAAGCAGCATGACCTGGTGTATCTATAAATGTAATTTTTTTATTATTGTTATTGATTTGATAAGCACCAATATGCTGAGTTATACCACCAGCCTCACCAGATACTACGTTACTTTTTCTAAATGCATCTAGTAAAGAAGTTTTTCCATGGTCAACATGACCCATGATTGTTACTACAGGTGCTCTTTTTTTAAGATTATCTTCGTGATCTTCAAAATCTTTAATATCATTCAGTACGTCGTCATCTTTAACTACAGTAACTTTATGACCTAATTCTTCTGCAACTAATTGAGCAGTATCAGATTCCAAAGACTGAGTTGCATTTGCCATTACGCCCATTTTCATTAAGACTTTAACTACATCAGCAGTTTTTTCTGCCATTCTATTAGCTAAATCTTGAACTGTGATAAAATCAGGAATTGATACTTCCCTGGAGATTTTATTTTCTTCCTCATAGTTTACTGATTTTAGTTTTTCTTTTTCTCTAGCTCTTTTTATTTTTGCTAAACTAGGGAATTTATCAAATTCTTGATCTTCTTGTTCTAATATTTTTTTAGCATCAGATTTACTAAAATCATCTTCTAGTGGTCTAAGAGTTGATTTTTTTTGTTGAGTTTTTTTGTCTACATTTTTTTTATTTTTATTCTCAAAACTTCTAGTTTTGCTAGGAGAGGTAAAGTTTGGTTGTGGTGAGGAATTTATTCCTGGTCTTGGCGTTCTTAAACTGGAGGATCCTCTATAATTTGATTGAGCTGTTGATGAACTTTTCTGTTGATTATTTTTATTTTTAAAAACGATTTGGATCGTTTTCTTATTACCGCTACTTCTTGCTTTATCGCTCCCTGGGCCAAGATTTTTTCTTATTTGCAATCTTCCTGATGAAGATAGTTTTAGTGGTTTTGTCTTTTTGCCTTGATCTTGATCCAATTTTAATCCTTATTTAATTCTTCATTCCAGAAACTTCTTGCTTCCATTATCATATTATTAGCAAGTTCTTCATCAATATCTAGCTCTTTTAAAATACCTTCTTCTTTATCTATAAGCTCAAAAGTAGCTAAATCGGCAAAATCATTAACATTAAGAATATTTGATTTTGCAAGTTTTGCCAAAATACTGTTATTCATACCCTTTAAGTTTTTTAATTTGTCATCATTAATATTTTCATCAGCAAATTTTTTGTCAGATTCTTCTTTATCTCTTACAAAAGTTTTAGATCTATCAATTATTTCTTGAGCTAAATTAGAATCAAAACCTTCTACTCTTTCAAGATTTTGTAATGTTTCAGATGCTATAGACTCAACAGTAGTATAACCGTCAGTAACAAGCAACTGGGCAATAACATCTTCAACATCAAGAGTCTCGGCCAATAATAGACTTTTTTCTTTAAATTCTTGTTGTCTTCTTTCTGACTCTTCATCTTCGGTTAAGATATCTATTTCTAAACTAGTTAAATTGGAAGCTAGCTTAACATTTTGACCCTTCCTTCCAATTGCAAGACTTAACTGATCATCAGGTATTACAACCTCAACTTTATTCCTTTCTTCATATAAGAAAATCTTACTCACTTCAGCTGGTGCGAGTGCATTTGCTAAAAAAGTAGCTTGATTTTCTGACCAAGTAACAATGTCTATTTTTTCACCCTGCAATTCATTTACAACAGCTTGTACTCTTGAACCTCTCATTCCAACACAAGCACCTACTGGGTCTATAGTAGAATCTTCAGTAAAAACACTAATCTTAGCTCTTGAACCGGGGTCTCTAGCAACACTTTTCACAACAATGACGCCCTCGTATATTTCTGGCACTTCTTGAAAGAATAGCTTTGACAAAAATTGAGGATGTGTTCTGGATAAGAAAACTTGATATCCTTTAACATCATTTTTTACTTCATATATGTAAGCTCTTACTCTGTCTCCATTCTTAAATGTTTCTCTAGGGATGAGTTCTTCCCTTTTAATTATTGCTTCACTTTTACCTAAGTCTATAATTAAATTTCCAAATTCCGTTCTTTTGACTATTCCAACAGCTATTTCACCAACTTTATCTTTATATTCTTCGTATTGATTAGATTTATCGGCTTCTCTTACTTTTTGAATTATTACACCCTTAGCATTTTGTGCAGCAACTCTGCCTAATTCAATTGGAGGTAATTCTTTTATAATAAACTCACCTAAATTAATATCTGAATTAATTTTTTTTGCATCATTTAATAGAATTTGTCTAGATTGTAATTCTTCATCTAGACTATCAACTACCTGCAAATATGAATTTAGTTTAATATCACCTGTTGTTCTATCTATAGAAATTCTTATATCAATTTCCTGGCCATATTTAACCCTTGCAGCTTTTTCTAATGCTTGTTCCATTGCTGAGAAAACTGAATCTTGATCTATATTTTTTTCTAGAGCTACATTAGAAGCGACTTGAAGCATTTCTTCTCTAATTACGTTATATTTTTTTTTAGCCATAGTTATAAAAAAAAGGTGGGATATCCCACCTTAATAGATATTCGTATATTAATATTTTTAAAAAATTCAAGCTTATAATTTTTTTAAAATGAATAAAGACGGATTTCTTTGAGATTTGATTGCTTTTTTATAATATTTTGTCTCGATATCGAAATAACTCTTTATATGTAAATTCATTTCAGATTGGTTCAGCCAAAGAAAATAATCTTTGCAATTGTAAATTGTATTTAAAATAAATCTTATATATATTGTTGAATCTGTAGCTATATATATTTCACTATTCTTTTTTAGAATTTTATGAAGTTTTATCAAGAAATCACTAGTTATCAATCTACGTTTAGCATGTCTATTTTTTGGCCATGGATCAGGAAAAAATATCCATACAAGACAAAAATTTTTTTCATTTGTACTTTCTAAAATATCATAAACATTTCCATTATGTAATTGAAGATTTTTTATATTATTCATTTCAATATTTTTCAGTAAAATTATATTTCCATCAACGTATTTTTCACAAGATATAACAATTTTATTTGAAAATTTCTTTGCAAGAAATATACTAGTCTCACCATAACCAGTACCGATGTCTAAAATATAATCTAACTTTTTATCAAAATTTTGAAACTTATATTTAGCAACTGTTTGATAATATTTTTTTAAATCAATTTTTTTCTTACTTCTTCCTCTCGTTCTTCCATATAAGCGTTTGCTATAATTGCTACTAAGCATTTTTTCTTAAATAATAGAAAGAACTTAATATAAAAATAATAAAAAAATATATTTTAAATATTAAATGAAAACTGACGTAATTATTATTTTCTTTAAATGATAGTTTGTGTTTAAAATTTTCAGTTTTGTTTAGCTGAGTTTTATTTAGTACAGCACCATTATTATCTATCACTGCAGATATTCCATTGTTAGAAACACGAATAATTGGCTTATTAAACTCTGCAGCTCTGATTTTGGTGAGATAGAAATGTTGGTAAGGACCTAGATAATCACCAAACCAAAAATCATTTGTAATATTTACTACAAAGTTACTTTTGTTATTAAATTTATTTAAAAGTTTCCAGTAAAAAACAATTTCATAACAAATCACAGGTATAAAACTTATATTGTTGGGTAGATTAATTATTCTTTCGATTTTACCTTTTGAATAATTATTTGTACCCACAATACTTTCTAAAAAAGTAAGTGAATTTCTTAATGGTAGAAATTCTCCAAAAGGAACAAGTATTTTTTTATCAAAGTAAGCTACATTTATAGAATTAATACTTAATAAACTATTATAGTATTTATTATTCTCATATCTTGTGGCTCCAATAATTATTGTTTGATTTTCTTTTAAAGAATCTTTTATTTTTTTTAGTTCGAGATCATCTAAAAGATAAGGTAAATTATTTTCCCCAAAGATAAGCAGATCTGAAGTACTTTCATTAATATGTTTAATTATTCTTTGAAGTTTTTTGTCATCTGTCAAAGATTGATCATTATTTTTAAAATTTAATTGAAAAATTTCCAAATTAATTATTTTAACCTTTGAATTATTTTTTTCAGAATTAAAATTTGATATCAATAAACTAATTATTGGTAAAGCAATAAATAATGAAAGATAACGCAATTCTTTTCTAAAGTTTGCTTTTGTTAAAAAAATAAAAGGTATGCAAAATGTCTGAATAATCAAATAACTCGAGAATAATGTTCCAAATGATTTTAGTGAAAGAAGTAAATATTCGTTACTAGAAAGTATTAACGAGAATGTAAACCAGGGAAATCCATAAAAAAACAAAGATATTATATATTCACTAGATGTGAACATAAATGGAATAAGAAAAATTACTGGAACATTTTTGCCTAATTTTAAAATTATTGTAAATATTAAACTTAAAATTACAGATAGTAATATTATTAGTAACAAAAAAACTAAGAAAAAATTTTTAGTTTCTTCAAAAACAAAAAAAGGATTCTTAACCCAAAATAAATAACTAATAAAAAAACCAAATCCAAAAAATGAGAATTTTTTAAAAATATTTAAATTACTATGATTTTCTCTATTTAAATCTAATAACAAACAAAAAAAAGGAAAGATGATAAAACCCAATGGTAAAAAAAAATATGGAGGAAATAGAAGCGAGGTTGAAAGTCCTAAGGTTAAATAAATTAAAATACTCAATTATTTTTATTTACTTCAACTATTTCAATTTTTCTATTATTTGATTTGATAATCTTGATCCTAAGTTCATCATTAAAATCTATTACTTCATTATTTTTTGGTATCCTATTTATTTTTTCATATACAAGGCCGCCTACAGAAGATGTTTCATCATCTTCATTTCTTGGAATATTAATTGCAAAAAATTCTTCTAAATCTTCTACTCTATAACTAGCATCTACAGTTATTGAATTATCTGATTTTTTATAAACTAATTCTTCTTCATCTTCAGCATCATGTTCATCTTCTATTTCACCAACAATTTCTTCAACTAAATCTTCTATTGTAACCAATCCATCTACACCTCCAACTCCATCCACAACAAGCCCTATATGAATCCTCGATGATCTCATTGTTTTAAGTAAGTCTAAAATTGGTGATTTTGGTGCAACATATAAAACATCTCTTATAATTTCATTCATTTGAAATGTATCTTGAGATGATTTAATAAAATCTTTTATGTGAAAGAAGCCAATTACGTTATCAATATTTTTTTTGTACACTGGAAATCTAGAATGTCCTTCCTCTTTAATGACTTCTAAAATTTGATTATAAGATTTTTCATGATCTATAGCTATTATTTCACTTCTTGGTATCATTAAATCTTCAACGCTTTTTTCGTTCAGGTTTACAATATTCTTAATCAGATTTTTTTCATTATTATCATTGAGATCTTCAAGATCTTTATCATCTTCATCATTAGCTATAAAATTTAAGATATCTTCTTTTGTTGAATCATTAGATAGTAATTTTTTAATTATCCAATTTTTCCAGCTAGATGTTTTATCTGCTTTGTTTGTATTCATTGAATTGTATAAGGATTACTTATTCCAAATAATCCTAAAATTTTTATCTCCTCTTTTTTCATTTTTTTAAAATCTAAATTTTTTTTATGATCATATCCATTGATATGCAATAAACTATGAATTAGTAAATGGTTAAAATGATCATATATGCTAACTTTGTTCCTACGTATAGATTTCTCAATAGTATCTATAGAGAAAAAAATATCACAATATAAAATTTTTCCAACATTTTTATTTAAGTTTTTTGAAATAAAAGTAAGAACATCTGTGTCTGATTGTTTATTTTTATAGATTTTATTAAGTTTTATCATTTTTGTTTTATTTGTTAAAATTATACTTACTTCAAATCTATGATCTTTTTTAAAATAAGCGCTCATCTTATTTATAGTTTTTTTTGTAATATTCTTAATTCTAGGCATTCGCCTTGGCCATTTTTTTGATTCTGAAAAAAAATCAACTTTTATTTTTTTCATATGCATTAATAATTTTTTTTACTAAATCATGCCGTACAACATCTTTTTCAGATAATTCTATAAAACCTATATCATTAACTTTGTTTAACTTTTTTAATGCATCTTTAAGTCCTGAATCTTTTTCACTTACAAGATCAATTTGGGTAATATCTCCAACAACTACCATTTGACTATTTTTTCCTAATCTTGTTAAAAACATTTTCATTTGTGTTTTTGTTGTATTTTGTGCCTCATCTAAAATTATAAAACAATCTTCAAGTGTTCTTCCTCTCATAAAGGCAATAGGTGCTATTTCTATTGTGTTGTTTAGCAATTTTTTTTCTACCTGTTCATAAGGTAACATTGAATATAAAGCATCGTAAATTGGTCTCAAGAAAGGGTCTACTTTTTCTTTTAAATCTCCTGGAAGAAAACCCAATTTTTCACCAGCTTCAACAGCTGGTCTAGATAAAATAATTTTATTTACTTTGCCATCTTGGAGAGCTGAAACTGCTTTAGCAACGGCCAGATAAGTCTTTCCTGTTCCAGCCGGACCAATAGCAAATGTAATATTTTTAGTATTTAGTAATTGAAGATATTTATTTTGTATTTCAGTTCTTGGAATTATTTTTCTTTTTTTGGTTTGAATAAATAAATCCATCTGTTTGTCTGTATTAATATTCATAGATACTAAACTTTTATTATCTCTAATTCTATCCTCATCTATTTCAGCACCATTTTGTGCTTCTTTAAATAAATTAAGAATAGTTTTCTTTGTTTCAAAAATTGATTTTTTATTACCTGATATTTTAATTTTATTACCACGATATTGGATCTTAACTTGATTAATTTGTTCTATAAGAGATAAGTTTCTATCATTGATACCAAATAAGTTAGTTAAAATTGTATTATCATCTAATTCAAGTTCTAAATTTTCATATTTACGTACTATATCTGACATTCAAGTGCAAAATTAGTTGAGTTTATAATTCTAACATCCATAATTTGATTTAATAAATCTTTTTTCGAGTTAATAAATGTACTTTGATTGTAGATTGTACGACCTATAAATTGATCTCTGTGCCTGCCTATCTTTTCAAATAATACTTCCATCCCTTTATTAACAAATGATTTATTAAAATTTATTTGTTGTTGTGTAAGTAAAGATTGCAGTGCACTTAAGCGCGCTTTTTTATCTAAGATACTAATATTATCTTTATTTTGAGCAGGTGTTCCTGGTCTTGGGCTATAAATAAAGGAATAAGCAATGACAAAATTCACTGTTTCGATAAATTTCATTGTATCTTCAAAATCTTTATCTGTTTCTTCTGGGAAGCCAACAATAAAATCAGATGAAAGAGCAATATCAGGTCGAACATTTCTTATTTTTTCTACAATTTTTAAATAATCATAAACTGTATGTTTTCTATTCATTTTTTTTAAAATTTTGTCTGAGCCAGATTGAATAGGCAGATGAAGGAATGGCATTAGTTTTGTGTTGTCAGCATGGACATTAATTAGAGAATCTTTCATATCTATAGGATGAGATGTCATGTATCTAATCCTCTTTATTTCTTCAATTTCACTTATCTTATTAATCAAATAAGCTAGATCCTTCGATTTTCCATCAGAAGAAATGCCATGATAGGCATTAACATTTTGACCTAGTAAAATTATTTCTTTAATTCCATTTGAAACATATTTTTTTGTCTCTTCTACAATATCATTAACTGGTCTAGAAAATTCTGGCCCCCTAGTGTATGGCACTACACAGAAAGAACAGAATTTGTCACATCCTTCTTGAATAGATAAAAATTCAGATGATAAATTTGAAGAATTAAAAATTAAGTTTTTAAATTTTTCATTTTGTAAAAATTCGCTATTTTCTATTTCATCAACTCTATCAATCATGTCAGGAAGTTTGTGATAAGATTGTGGTCCCACAACGTAATCAACTGACGGTGATCTTTTTTTTATTTCGAGACCCTCTGCTTGAGCTACACAACCAGCAACTACTAATTTCATGTTCTGTTTTTTATCTTTAATTTTTTTAACTCTACCAATATCAGAGTAAACTTTCTCAACTGCCTTTTCTCTAATATGACATGTGTTCAAAACAGTTAAATCTGCCTTTAAAATATCATCAGTTACTTTATACCCTTTATTTGAAAACAAATCTTTAATACGGTTACTATCGTATACATTCATCTGACAACCGTATGATTTTATATAAATATACTTATCACTCATGATTAATTTTTTTTATAAAGCATTTAGCATGGACATTTCTATCATTATATCTATAATAATTATGTCTAAAATTTAAAAAAACAAAGTTGTTTTTTTTATAAAAACTTATTGCATCTAAATTATCTTCAGCAACTTCAATGAAAATATGTGATAATTTAATTACATTTGTTTCAACATAATTTAATAATTTTGTCGCAATTTGTTTTCTTCTTTGTTCTTTTAATACAAATAAAATATGCAATTCTAAGTCATAATCTTTATCGTTTTTAATTGCATCACCAATTAAAAGTCCTACTAGAGTATTAGCCTTAAAATATCCAAGAGAGTAATTATTAACTTTGTTAAATTGACTTTCAATATTTTTTTGATTCCAGCCTATTTTTTTAAAATAACTATATTCATCAGTATTATCTTTCATAAACTTAATGACTGAAGATAGCTCCTCTTTATTTATTAGACTAATACTATTCAATTTAGCAATTGATTATTTGATATATAAATTGGTTTAATTATAATATTTTTTTTAAAAGTTAAATTATAATAATTTTTGTAAAATTCTTCAAAAAAAGAAAACTGAATTTGTTCTAATTTATTGTTTTCATTAATTTTAGTCTTATTAAAAAGAATTAACTCGATATATTTTGGAATTGAGTATTTGTTATTTTCAATTTTATTGTATTCCATTACGTTATCTTTATTTTTATAACATAAAAATTGCTGATTATTAGATGATGTTATAAAAACTCCTAAATTATTATTAGAGGATATTTTTAAATTAAAATTTAAAATGTCCTCAATTGATAGTGGATAGTAAGGGATTTTACGAGATATAATGAGGCCTGATATAAATGCTGAACCAACTCTTAAACTTGTATATGATCCAGGGCCAATTGTCGTAGAAATTTTTTTAAGATTTTGTGTTAAATTTAAACGTTTATCTATTTCTATATAAGATTGTATTATATTATCACTCAACTTATCCGTTTCATTTTGAATAATTTTCTCTTGTAGTATTACTTTGTTATCATCAATTACACAAAACTCTGGTATTGGTGATATAATATCCAAAAATAATAACATATGAAATTATATAACTACATTCTATTGCTATTTTTAAAAAGTATTTCTTTAACTTTTTTATTAGTAGGTGCAACTTTTGCTAATGAAGTAAAAAATTCAGCAACTGTATTTATGTATCATAAATTTGGAGTTTCTAAATATCCTTCAACAAGTGTTACTATTGATCAACTTAATAGTCATATTGATGAACTAACTAAAGAAAAATATACGATTAAATCATTAAATTTTATTATTGATACGATAATTAATGACGGAGATCTTCCAGAAAATACTATTGGTATAAGTGTCGATGATGCTGATAAGTCTTTTCTAGAAGTTGGATGGCCTTTATTTAAAAAAAATAATATTCCCGTAACCTTATTTGTAACAACAGGAACAATTTCAAATAATCAAAAATATATTAACTGGGATCAAATAAGAAAGCTTAAAGAAGAAGGTGTCATAATTGGTGCCCACTCACATACACATGCCCACATGCCTGATATTAGTATAGAGGAAGTAAGAAATGAAATAGAAACATCTAATAAAATTTTTCTTAAAGAACTTGGAGAAATACCAACTTTATTTGCATTTCCTTATGGGGAAACAACAGATGAAATAATTGAATTAGTAAAAGAATTTAAATTTAAAGTTGCTTTTGGACAGCATTCCGGAATAATTAATGAAACATCTAACATGTATTATCTGCCAAGATTTTCTTTAAATGAAAGATATGGTGAAATAGACAGAGTTAAATTTGCTGCTTCCTCTAAAGGTTTAGGAGTTTATGATTTTATACCTAAAAATCCAACAATTAAACAAAATCCACCATTCATAGGTTTTTCTCTTCTTGATGATAAGAAAGCACAATCTTTGGATTGTTTTGTATTTGATAGTAAAGGTCAAGTTGAAAGAGAAATTTATAAATTTAATGAAAGGATTGAAATTAGACTTGCAAGAGAATTATCACCAGGAAGATCAAGAATGAATTGTACTGTTAAAGATAAGGACGGAAATTGGAGATGGTTTGGGCACCAATTCTATTTTTAATTAATAAGAAATAGTTTTTTGATCAAAAACAATAAAATTATTACTTTTAATAACCTGTTTTATAGTTTTAATATAATTCTCATCTTCTGCGTAAGTACTTAATCTATCAACTAGTAAATTAACATTTGAAAAATTATTTCTTGTTCTCATAATATTTCTAATATCTCTGAAATCTTCATAGGCGTAATGAGAATTAATATTATTAAAATATGACTCAACACTGTTGTTATAAGAATTGAAAGCTTTGATTAGGTGCCTTTCACCATTCTCTCTTTCAAGTGGAATAACACCTTTAGTATTATCATAAGTATATTCACCAAATAATGCATTATATTCCTGAGCAAATCTAGATGAACCCCAACCACTTTCAATTGCAGCTTGAGCTAAAACAATAGAGTTTGGAATCATTTCAACCCTTAAGAGAAGTTTATCAATAATTTCCATTTTGTGCTCATTATCGAATTCTAATTTATATTTTTTTGATAGTTTTCTTAATTTGTTTAGCTCAAAACTATTTAATGAATTATTTTCAGTAAGCTTCGAACGTAAAACAATTAGATTATTTCTGTTTGATAAGATTTTTTGGTTTTCATTTATTATTAATGGCAGAACTGTTTTAACAAATTGTTGTTTTTGTTCGCTTAAATGCTGAAAGTCTATTTCAGATAAATTTGTAACTAAATTCACTTGTGCATTATTTTCAATACCAGAATATGACTTTGGATTTAATGGTTTACTTTTAATATCAACTAAAAATTTTTTTTTCTTTAATGTATTTAAAATATCATTTTTTAGAATATCTTTTTCTGAATAGAGTTTGTTAATTGTATATGAGTCATAAGTATTACAATGGTTTAAAACAAGCTCATCTAATTCTGCATTTAACTTGTATTTAACTTCTAGTGTTGATGGTTTTTCCTCAAAAGCAATAGTTGGAATTGCAGCTGCAAGCCCAAAGATGAGAATTGGATATAAAAAAAGTTTATGCATCAATTGGTCTAACTTCTTGGACCTCTGGAACATAATGCTTGAGCATATTTTCTATTCCCATCTTAAGTGTAGCAGTAGAACTTGGGCAACCAGAGCATGCACCTTGCATATGTAGATACACAACTCCGTCCTTAAAACTGTCATAAACAATATCGCCACCGTCCATTGCTACAGCTGGTCTGACCCTTGTATCAAGTAGTTCTTTAATCTGTTTAACAATATCTGTATCATTTTCATCAACCTTTAACGAAGCATCATCATTCTTTTTTTGAGTGTTGATTGTTACATCGCCAGAGTTATAGTGATCCATAATAGATCCTAGGATTAATGGCTTCATAACTTGCCAGTCTAAAGATTGATTTTTTGTTATAGTAATAAAATCACTGCCAAAAAATACACCTTCCACACCCTCTAATTCAAATAAACGTTTCGCAAAGGGTGAATTTGATCCTTCTTCAATATTTTGAAAAAAAGCTGTTCCTTCTTCCATCACAACTTTACCGGGAAGGAACTTTAAGGTTTGCGGGTTTGGAGTTTGTTCAGTTTGTATAAACATATGCTGTATATATAGTTATTAATATGTCTTTAGTATGAATTTTATAAAAAAAAATATTAAATTTGGGGAGTTTTTATGTCAAAAAACCAATAATTTCTTTAGTTTTTTGTAAAACAGGTTCGGCAACTGAAGTTGCATTATCTTTTCCGGTATTTAGAACAGAATCGATATACGAAATATCATTCATAAGTTTATTCATTTCACTCGTAATTGGCTCCAACTTTGAGACAGATAAATCAGCTAAATCCTTCTTAAAAATAGAGAATTCTTTTCCAGAATATTCATTAATAACAGTTTCAACTGAAGTATCTTTTAGTGAAGCAAATATGGAAATTAAGTTCTCAGCTTCAGGTCTTTTTTCTAAATCAGTTTTATTTTCGGGTAGTGGTTCTGGATCTGTTTTTGCTTTTCTTATTTTTTGAACAATATTTTCTGCTGTATCAGTTAACATTATTCTCGAATAATCAGATGGATCAGACTTACTCATTTTTTTTGACCCATCACGAAGGCTCATTACTCTTGTTGCTTCACCAAAAATTAACGGCTCAGGAATGGGGAATAAATCTGTTTTAAAATCATTATTAAATTTTTGTGCTATATCTCTGGTCAGTTCCAAGTGTTGTTTTTGATCATCTCCAACTGGTACGTGCGTTGCTAAATAAATTAAAATATCCGCTGCCATTAAAGTTGGATAGGAAAAAAGACCAACTGAAACATTTTCACTATTCTTTCCCGCCTTATCTTTAAATTGTGTCATACGGTTTAACCATCCCATTCGTGCAACACAATTAAATAACCATGCAAGCTGTGCATGTTGGGGAACTTGTGATTGAACAAAAATATTATTTTTCTTTGGATCAATACCAGAAGCAATAAATGCAGCTGTTACTTCTCTAGTTTTATCTGCTAATACTTTAGGATCTTGCCATACTGTGATTGCGTGTAAATCAACAACACAAAAAAAACATTCATATTCTTTTTGAAGCGTAACGAAATTTTTTATCGCACCAAGATAATTTCCTAAATGAAGATCACCTGAAGGCTGTACTCCTGATAAAATTCTTTTAGTTTGTTTATCCATTTTATTTTTTTAAATATTCTCTTAACTGATTAATGGTTAAGACTTTTAACACAATTACTAAAGCAAAATAAATAATTATAGATAAAAAGATCATTAGAAGTAAAAGGCCTGAGTTTACCAATACTGAATTCTCAATAATATTATTAAAGAGGGCTCCGTTTAATACATATATTGCTGCAAATAATATGGCGGAATTGATAAATATTTTGAATGAATTCTTAACTAAAATATCATCAAATTGAACAAGGTTTCTCATATATAAAAAGACATAGAGCAAAAAAGCATTTATCCATGCACTAATAGCTGTTGCTAGTGCAATCCCCATTTCTCTCATCGATCCAATTAAAAGAAGTGATAAAACAATATTACTAATTACGCTTACGATTGAGATATAAAGAGGTGTTCTTGTATTCTCCCTTGCAAAGAAACAAGAAACTAAAACTTTAATAATAATATAAGCGGGTAAACCTAAAGAAAAGTAGCTAAGAACTTTAGCTGTATAAAAAGTATCTTCTTCTAAAAATGCCCCACGTTCAAACAAGATATAAATAATAGGTTCAGCTAAAATAAATAATCCTATGGCGGAGGGTAAAGAAATTAATAACGAAAATTCAATAGATCTATTTTGAATATTATTTGTGGTGTCTAAATCAGACTGTTTAATTGCTTTTGATAAACTTGGTAAAAGAACAATACCAAGTGCTATTCCAAATATCGCAAGTGGTAGTTGGTTAAGACGATCCGCATAATAAATATGACTGATAGCACCAACAGGTAAAAAAGAAGCGATGATAGTTCCAATGACAATATTTAATTGAATAACACCTGAGCCGATAACACCTGGTAAAAATAATGTAAAAAACTTTTTTAACTTTTCATTTAAAACTGGGATACGAATACGTGGTCGGTAAAAATTTAAAACTGCTCTGTATAAATACAAAAATTGTAATATGCCGCCAATCAATACACCATACGACAATGCATGACCTGCAGTTGTCACAAAGGGTGTTAAAAAGAATAAAGACAGAATAAAACTTATATTCAAAATGGCAGGGGCAAATGCACCAGCCGCGAAACGTCCATGCACATTATTAATTGAAGCAAAGTGCGCAGCTAAGGAAATAAAAATGATATAGGGAAAAATTATTTTTCCAAAATGCACAGCAAGTTCATAGGCCTCTTTATTATCGGTAAAACCTGGCGCTAAAACTTGAATGATATAAGGCATCCCAAAGAAAAAAAGGATTGTTAAAACTAGCGTAGCAAAAAGTAACATTGAGGTTGTGTTTTCAACAAAATCAGAAGCTTCACGTTCATCTTTTGGATTGAGAACAACACCGGAGAAAACAGGGATTAATGCAGCACTGTATGCTCCTTCTGCTAGGACACGGCGAAAGAAATTAGGAATACGAAATGCTACGAAGAATGCGTCAGCAATTACTGTCGATCCAAGATATCTTGCTATTAATATGTCTCGGATAAAACCTAATACTCGACTTAAAAATGTATAAAAGCTGACAGTAAAGAATGATCTAAAAAGACTCTTCATATAGAGGTTTTATAGTTTGATTTGTGATTTGTATAAATGAATTTTAGGGCCTAATTATGCCCTAAGCTATAACTTGCAGATCTAAAGGTTCTTATATTACAGATTTGTTACAGAAGTATTATTTTTTTTCAAATCAAAAAATTTTTATTCGAATCTAATTTTAAAAATATAATATTTAAAAAATGGAATTAACCTTAATTTACACAATAATAGGTTTTGGACTTGCAGCATATTCTGTTATTGCCAATGACTCTGTTCAAACTCTTGGAACATTTATAGCTTCAAACCAACGCTTTAAATGGTACTGGTTAGCTACTGCTGGCTCTGCTGTACTAGCATTTACACTTATATATGGATGGACCATTAACGACGGTGATATTACCTTTGGACGTTTAAATAAAATTCCATATCAGACTATTCAGTGGTATCATGCTTGTGCTCCATTAATTTTAGTACTTCTTACAAGAGGTGGAATTCCAGTATCTACTACTTTCTTAGTTTTGTCTGCTTTTGCATCAACAGTTGTATTAGAAAAAGTTCTGATGAAGTCTGTAATTGGTTACGGATTAGCAGCAATGATAGCGTATATGGTTTGGATTGGTATAAGTTATTTTATCAATGAAAAATTTGATAAAGTTCAAGATAAACACAGAAGACCATGGGTAATAGCTCAATGGTGTACAACTGGTTTTCTTTGGTACACTTGGTTAAGTCATGATATTGCGAATATAGCTGTCTTCCTGCCTCGTGAACTTCCATTAAATTTATTAATAGCAATAATTACTTTATTAAGTGTTCTTTTATTTTATATCTTTTGGGATAGAGGTGGACGTATTCAACGAGTTGTCTATTCAAAAACTGGAACACGTTATACTCGATCAGCTACTATAATAGATTTTGTTTATGCAGTCATTCTACTCTACTTTAAGCAATACAATGATATTCCAATGTCAACTACATGGGTCTTTGTTGGTTTATTATGTGGAAGAGAACTTGCAATATCTACAATGAACAAAGATTACAAACTTCGTTATGTCTTTCCATTAATTGGAAAAGATTTTCTAAAAATGATTTTTGGATTAACAGTATCCGTTGGAATTGTTTTATCAATTCATTATGTTTTGATACCAAACGGTTTTTAAAGTTTACCTTTTTTCTTTTTGAGTTCTTTTTTTAATTTAGGCCAATCATTATCACTTAAAATATAGCCTACGCAATTTCGCGAACCACACTTACAAATGTGATCCACAAAATCTGTATCAAAAGGATAACCATAGTTATAAAAAAGCTCAGCTCCTTTTTTTATTCGTTTAATGGAAGAAATCCAAATTTCATTATCTATGATGTCTACCTCACAATTAGGATTACATGAGTGATTAATAAATTTTGCAAAATTATAATCAACATCACCGTCGATGTCGTATCGCTTGTTTAGTTCAAAAACATAGACCATGCCGTTATTTTTATCTTTTTTTGCTTTACGGATTTGTTTATCTGCTCTTTTGTCACCCTCTCTTTTAGTAACTTTATCACCAATATATTGGATTACTTTCTGGCCTTTTTTAATATTAGTTTTTGCAAATAATCCGGAGCCGTGAAGGGGCGATTTTTTTTTAAACCAAATTTTCTGCGTCATACTGTTATTTTTTTACAATACACACATATAATAATAAATTGTATTATAAAATGATACTTTTATGTATAAGAGCAATTCTTTAATTAATGAAATTTGAAACAAATAAAAAATTTTACCGCACAATTTGGATTTCGGATACCCATCTAGGAACTAGTGGTTGTAAAAGCAAAATGCTTTTAGAATTCTTAGAGGAAACAGATTCAGAATATTTATTTTTAGTAGGCGACATTGTTGATGGATGGCGTATGCGTAAAAAAATGTATTGGCCTCAAGAACATAATGATGTGGTTCAAAAAGTTTTAAAGAAAGCGAAAAATGGAACTAAGGTAGTGCTTATCCCAGGAAATCATGATGAAGTATTAAAAGATTTTACAAATTTTTCCTTTGGAGAAATTTCAATCAAAAACGAAGATACGCATCAATTAGCTGATGGAAGGAAAGTACTGATTACACACGGAGATGAGTTTGATGCCGTGATCATTAATGCGAGATGGTTAGCCAAAGTTGGATCAGCACTTTATGAATATTTACTAAAGTTAAATAATTTATTTAATTTTGTTCGAAGAAAGATGGGCTTGTCTTACTGGTCATTGTCTCAATATTTAAAAAAGAAAACAAAGCATGCAACGAACTTTATTAGTAATTTTGAGTTTGCTGTATCTGATAGAGCTAGAAGAGAAAATGCCGATGTTGTTGTGTGCGGGCATATACATAGACCTGAAATAAAGGAATTAAATGGTGTTCTCTATTGTAATGATGGTGACTGGATAGAAAGTTGCACAGCACTCGTTGAAGATGAAATTGGAAATTTATCTATTCTTAATTGGCCCGAAGAAAGAGAAAAATTAAAATTAATTTCTTTTGAAGAAAGACGAAAAATAAAAGAGGATGCAGCCTAAAAAAATCGCATTAATTAGTGATGCGTGGGTTCCTCAGGTAAATGGCGTAGTTACGACATTTCAAAGTGTTATACCTCTCCTAGAAAAAAAAGGTTTTGAAATTAAAATATTACATCCTGAGATGTTTAATAATTTTAGTTATCCTTGGTACAAAGAAATTAAAATTTCTTTCAATACTAAAAAAGTTACGGAAAAATTTTTTAAAGAATTTAATCCAGATATTGTTCATATAATGACTGAAGGTCCAGTAGGTTTTGCTGGTCGTAAATATTGTGTTAAAAATAAATTACGATACACTTCTTCTTTTCATACCCGTTTTCCTGATTATGTTAAACAGAGAGCTTATGTTCCTAAAAGTTTAACGTATTCAATATTAAGAAGGCTGCATGATAATTCTGTAAATGTACTTGTTCCATCGCATTCCATGGTCGAAGAATTAGAGCGGTATAATTTCAGAAATTTAAAAGTATGGAATAGAGGAGTTGATACTGAATTATTCAGTCCAAATAAAAGAAATAGAAATGATAATGACATTCAACTGACATATGTTGGAAGAGTTGCTATTGAAAAAAATATTGAAGAATTTTTAAAACTAAAAGGAAATTATAATAAGACAGTTGTAGGTGATGGTCCTGAATTACAAAAATATATAAAAAAGTATCCTGACGTAAATTTTGTTGGGTTGAAACGAGGTAATGAACTTGCAGAATATTATGCGAATGCTGATGTATTTGTTTTCCCATCTAAAACGGATACTTTAGGGAATGTAATACTTGAAGCTCTTGCTTGCGGAACACCAATTGCTGCATTTCCTGTTACTGGACCAAAAGATATTCTAAAAGATTCTAAAATAAATACACTTGATGACAAACTAGCTAATTCAGTAGAAAAAGCTCTTAAAGTGAATAGAAATGATTGTCGTGAATTTGCTATGAAATTTACGTGGGAAGATTGCGCTAATGAATTTTTAGGTTCACAAATTGATTCTAAAAATTAGTAACTTTCTTAAACAAATAAATAAACGTAACCAAAAAGAAAAAGAGGTAATTGTAATCCAAAGTTCGTTAATAACGCTTTATCTCTTGTCATATAACCAACCACTGACCAACCAACTGCACCTGTTCCATGTATAATAATATTATATGGATATGCATTTAAATTAGTCAGTAGTATTCCAGACAAAATTAAAAAGGTACTAAACCACTTAATTCTATTAATTGATATATCTGTCATAAAACTCCTATTTTGTGAAAATTTTCATTAATACATGTAACCTAAAGATAAAGATATTAATCAAATTGTAACGAATTTTTAACATTTCTTTATTTTTTTTTGAAAAGTTCTATAAGCACGCCATGTTTGGACTAAAAAGTGCATCTTTATTTGGTGATACCAAAAAACTTGAGAGAGAAATTGATGAGTTTGTCGATATTGTATCTGAAGTAGGTTTGGTATTTAAATCGATAGTTCCAACTTATCTCAATCATTCCGCCAATGGTAAATTTGAGGAAATGGTTGAAAAAGTAAAAGACATGGAAAGTAAGGCCGACAAAATTACGAAAGATGTTGAGCATACTCTTTATGAAGAAACACTAATTCCAGATGCAAGAAGTGATGTGTTACGACTTCTAGAACATATCGACGAATTAATTGGAATGTACCAAGGTAATTGTTATCACTTCTCCATTCAAAAACCTAATTTTCCAAAAGAGTTTCATCAAGATTTAATTGAGTTAACAGAGACTGTTGTAAATTGTGTTGAATCATTATGTTTAACCGTAAGATCATTTTTTAGAGATATTAAATCTGTTAGAGATAATGCACATAAAGTTACATTTTATGAAAAAGAATCTGATATAAAATTTAGTTCTCTTGCAAGAAGAATTTTTGATTCTGAATTACCTCTAGATCAAAAAATGCATCTTCGATATTTTGTAGAGAAGATTGATCGTATTTGTGATCAAGCAGAAGACATAGCTGACGAGGTTCAAATTTACGCTATTAAACGTTCCGTTTAATTTTCAATGGAAATTACAATTCTAATTTTTTTATTTGGTGGTCTTTTTTTAGGTTGGTCACTTGGCGCCAATGATGCTGCAAATGTTTTTGGAACTGCAGTTGGAACACGAATGGTTAGTTTCACAAGTGCAGCAATAATTTGTAGTGTCTTTGTTATTCTAGGTGCAATTATTAGCGGAGCAGGTACAACAGAAACTTTAGGTAAGTTAGGTGCTATTAATGCATTGCCTGGTGCTTTTGCAGCATGTGTTGCTGCAGGAATATCTGTTTATTTAATGACCAAAGTTGGCTTGCCTGTTTCAACAACGCAAGCGATTGTTGGAGCAATTGTTGGTTGGAATTTATACACGGGATCTTCAACTAATCTTCAAGTTTTAATTACTATTTTAGGAACATGGATACTATGTCCTATCATTGCAGGAGTTATTGCAATGGGTTTGTTTACTTTTACAAAAAGAGTTATACTCAATAGAAAGTTACATATTCTCAGACTTGATGCTTATACAAGAACAGCTTTACTTTTAGCGGGTGCTTTCGGTGCTTATAGTTTAGGTGCAAACAATATTGCTAATGTAATGGGTGTCTTCGTACCTATATCACCGTTTACTGATGTTACTATTGGAAATTTATTTGTCTTTTCTTCCAAAGAACAATTATTTCTTCTCGGTGGTTTAGCAATAGCTGTTGGTGTTTTTACTTACTCGAAAAGAGTTATGTTTACCGTTGGTAATGATCTCTTAAAAATGACACCGGTGGCAGCATTTATTGTTGTTATATCGCATTCTATTGTTTTATTTTTATTTGCATCCCAGGGCATAAGTGCTTTCTTACAATCTATAAATCTTCCCTCTATACCTTTGGTGCCAGTATCAAGTTCCCAAGCTGTTGTTGGCGGCGTAATTGGAATTGGTCTTTTAAAAGGTGGAAAAGAGGTTCAATGGTCAATTGCAGGAAGAATTTCTTTGGGTTGGATGACACTACCTATAATTGCTGCTTTAATTTCTTTAATTGTTTTATTTATTCTAGAAAATATTTTTAATTTAACGGTCTCTTTTTAATTAACTGCTCGATAAGAAAAAATAAAATCTTCCTGGATTTTAGTTTCAATAGCCCCTTTTCTTCTTGATCGCACTAGATCAATAGCTTCTTGTTTTTCATAATTGAATTCAACAAGTAAAATAGCTGCAATCGTTCCAGCTCTTCCTTTTCCTCCACGGCAATGTAAAACTAAATTTTTTCCATCTATCAATTCGTTCTTTAATAAAACTTTGGTTGTCTCCCATTTATATTTAAAATCTTTATCTGGTGCTCCCATGTCATAGATAGGTAAGTGGTACCAATGTAATTTATGTTCATAAATACTTTTGACAAATAAAGTTTTATCACACAATTTTTCAAATTCACTATCTTCAACAAAGGAAGTGATTGAGCTACAATTATTGTTTTTAAAAAGATTAAGTTCTTCATTAAAAATTGAAACTTCAAAGGTTCCTTCTTTGTTAAGTCCTGGAAAAGAAGTTAATATTATTTTTCCTGAAAAAGATTTTGATTCAATAAAATCGTAATTGCTAAATTGCATTTAAGACTGATTAGCTAAAAAAGACTTTCTTGCTTCTTCTAAATAAGGACGAAAATGCTCAACATCAGGTGTTTTTTTATCTAAAATTTTAGCTAAATCATCAAATCGTCTTAACTCTACAGCCTCATCCATTAACGGTTTGCTAATAAACTCATCTGCTTCATCTTTTGTGAAGGGGCCACCTTGGACTTTTAGAGAAAGTTTTGAAGCTTCGGATAAACTTTCGTAATACCCTTCTTCAACACTAGATAAATATCTTTTTGAATCAACATGTGCCCTAATTGGTAAAATAACATCTTCGCCAAAATATTTTTTTAAGAAATCTGCACCTAAATTTTCATGATGACCATCTTTACCTTCATGAATAGGATCGCCATCTTCGTAAATGAGATGTCCAACATCATGAAGTAAAGCTGCAGCAATTGTGGAGCCGGGTAATTTATTTTGTTCCGCTAATTCAGCACACTGAAGAGCATGTTCTAATTGTGTCACATCCTCATTGCCATACTGAATATCCGCACCTTTAGTTTTTAAAAGATCTAACAAATAATCTACGATATTTTCTTTCATTCTAATATTTAATTAACTTATTAGAGAATAATTTCAATTCCAAGTTTAATAGGATTGAACAATTTTATAATAATATCTATTAAGATAGAAATTAAATGGATAAAAAATTACTTACCCCAGGTCCTTTAACAACCTCTATGACTACAAAAGAAGCCATGCTTCATGACTGGGGTTCAAGAGATAAAAAATTTATTGATCTTAACTCATCTATAAGAGAGTCACTGGTAAAATTAATAGATGGTGAAGATAATTATCAATGTGTACCGATGCAAGGTAGTGGAACATTTGCCGTTGAGTCAATGGTCAGCTCACTTACTTCTAAAGATTCTAAAATACTAATCCTTATTAATGGTGCGTATGGACAACGAATGAAAAAAATGTGCACTTACCTAAATAGAGATTTTATAGAGTATGAAGTTGCTGAACATGAAGTTCACGAATTAAGTAAAATTGAAAAATTAATTGATACGAATGATTTAACTCATATTTTCGCCGTATATTGTGAGACAACTTCAGGTATTTTAAATCCCATTGAAGAAATTGCAGATTTAGCAGAGTCAAAAAAAATCTCTTTATTTATAGATGCTATGAGTGCTTTTGGGGCTTTGCCTCTTAGCGCAAAAAAAGTAACCTTTGACGCCGTTGCTGCTTCTTCAAATAAATGTTTAGAGGGTGTTCCAGGCGTTGGTTTTATTTTAGTAAAAAATGATGTTATTCAAAATGCAGAAGGAAATAGTCATTCGTTAAGTCTTGATTTGTATGATCAATGGCAGGCAATGGAAAAAAATAAACAATGGCGATTTACACCCCCTACCCATGTATTAGCGGCTTTTAATCAAGCTATAAAAGAACACGAAAAAGAAGGAGGGGTTCAAGGAAGACATGCACGATATAAAAAAAATTGTGAGATTATATGTGCTGGGATGAAAGAATTGGGTTTTGAACAACTACTTCCAGATAATTTACAAGCACCTATAATTATTACTTTTAAGCAGCCAAATGATTCGAATTTTAATTTTGATAAATTTTATAATGCCTTGAGTGACAAAGATTTTTTAATTTATCCAGGTAAATTAACGGTAGCGGAAACCTTTAGAATTGGTTGTATTGGTAATTTAAATGAAAATGATATGCATAATACTTTAGGAGCTGTTAAAGAAGTAATTCAAGAATTAGCACTCAAAATAAATTAATTTAATGACACAAGAAATAGAAATTCCATTAATTCAAGCGACCAATGAAAATCTTCAAGGATATGGTTATCTTATTGATTCATTTGAAAAAAGTGAAATAGAAATTGTTACATGGCCAAAACAAGGTTGGAGAGAAATTGAAGAGGGGACAGGAAATGAAGGCGGAACAACAGAAGGTTCTTTTGATACGTGGTGGCAAGGAGATACTCTTTATGGACAAAATAATGCGGTAGAACATAAAAGTGATTACGAAATTGATGGGAAATATATTCTTGGATATTCCACTAATCCTGACAATGAATTACAGAAACAAAACTACACTCATCCAGATAAAATTTATTTATGGCATGCCAACTATCATCCAGATGGTGGTCAACTTTTTTTTCCTAAAGAAAACAAGCCTTTTATCTGTCCATTAGCATTACCAACTGATGATATAAAATTAGAAAATTTTAAAGCATTTTACTGTGATGGTTCTAAGGGTCTTTATATCCATCCAAACATATGGCACGAAGGTGTTTTCCCAGTCTCTGAAAAGCAATCTTTTGACGGAAAACAAGGAAAAGTTCATGCAAGAGTAAGCATTGATTTAAAAGAAGAGTTTAATAAATATATCTATTTTAAAACTCAAATTTAATTAGTACTTATTAATTTAAACTATGAAAATTATTCATTTATCTGATCCACATATTTATACTGATAAAATACATAGTATCGATCCAGTAGATAGATTTAAAAAAGCATTAGATCATATTATAATAAATCATAGCGATGCTGACCTTTTTGCAATTACAGGAGATATTACTGATCTAGGAGATAAAGAATCATATCAATTATTTATAGAGATAATTAAAGAAAAAAAATTACCTCAAAAATTAAAACCTCAACTTATTATTGGTAACCATGACAACCGAGAGGAATTTAAAATTAACTTCCCTTCAGTGGAAACAGATAACAATGGTTTTGTTCAATATTTTATCGACAGAGAGGATAAGAGATTTATTTTTATCGATACAAATTTAATCAATACACATGCAGGTCATTATTGTGAGGATAGACAAGAATGGTTCACAAAAATATTAAATGAAACATCCAAAAATAAAAATATTTATGTTTTTATGCATCATAATCCTCTTGCTTTGGTAAAGGATGAAAGTGATGGGATAGGGTTAAAACAAAAAGAAGAGTTTAAAAAAATTATATTTAGTAATAAAGAAAAAATTAAGCATATTTTCTTTGGCCATCAACATATTACAAGTTCTGGTTCATATGGTGGTATTACTTTTTCGTCTCCAAGAAGTACTTGGTCTCCTCTGATACCTAACTTTTCAAATGAATATCGTTTAGGAACAGCTAACACAGATACAAATTATAATGTTGCAATAATTCGATCAGATGCTTTAGTTATTCATACAGAAGATTTTTTAAAAACAGAAGTTAATTGGTTTAAATAAAAATTATTTTTTTTCGATGACAAATATTTCATTGTTAAAATAAAGACCTTTATTTTTAGCAACAATTTTTTGAACTACTTTTTCGTAATTTTTTGTTTTTTCTACCTTCATAACTTTATCATCATCCATTTGATTAACATATATGGAAGCATTCCAAGCAGAAAAAATTAAGGATGTCGCTATACCTCCACTGATTTCTGTTGGTAGAGCTCTCAGTTTGCATTTAATAATTCTTTTTTCTCCAAAAGATAAAGTGCTTAATAAATCTTTATCTAAATTTTTCTTAAGATAAGAAATGATACTATTTCCAAGAGAAGGAAATGGGTCTTCTTTTGGCCAAATTTTACGAATTATTTCATTAGCAGGATCTTTTCCTGAAGCATGAATAGTTAATAATTTCCCTTTTGATTTAAGCGCTCTAATCATTGGTTCAATGACATATTTTGATTTCTTTTCTGCTGAAATTCTTGAACGATAAGGCTGTGAAGCAATAATAAGATCAAATTTATTATCTGATTTTTTTTTGGTAGGGATTAATTCATTAACATTAAATTCTTGATCTTCGCGGTAGATAACCATGACTGAAGGCTCTTTATAAGTATGATTACCTGACTTTTTATTAATTTCTATATTCCATTTTTTTTCTAAAAATTCATTTTGTTTTCTTAATTGTTGGGCAAATTCAAGAGAGGTCTCACCTTTTAATTTAATAATATTCCAATTAATTTTTTTCTGTTTAACTTCATTTTTTGATTTTAGATTTGCGGCTTCCGCGTAGTGTAAATTTGAAATGACAAAAACAGTATTCTTATGCTCAACGAACCTATCGGGTAATTTTTCTAAACCTAATCTTACATCTTCTATGCTTATTTCTTTTGTGCAAACTAATAGAGGTACGTTAGGCCTAGCCTCGTGGCACTGACGCATTACATTCATAAGTAAAGAACCATCCCCCATACCAGCATCAAATATTTTTAAACCAGGTTTTTGAGGTTTAATTTTATTTACATGAGGACGTATCGCATCGGCAATTTGATTTTTTTCATTTGTTGTAGTTACAAATAATAAATATTTTTGTCTGTTATCATAAAACCTGAAATTTTTTTTCATTACTAATAAAGTCCCATTGATTTAGCAGAAGAGATGAAGGCTTCTTTATTGCCAATAAAGTTTTTACCTCGTTCCCCTAAAAACGCATCATCTACTATATTATTCCATTCTTGAACAGGAACTTTTATTTCATTTAAGTTAAGAGGAACCTCTAAAGAACGCATAAATTCACTCAGATGATTTGCGGCATTCTCTAGGTTATCGTTAAAAATTAATTTTAGTCTTTCTTCAGCTACACTATCAATTCCAACCATACTTTTAGTAATCATCGGTAAAGTAAATGAACAAGCAATACCATGCTGAATACCGTAATTGAGTGTCACAGGGTATGATAGATTGTGCGCAATAGCAGTTTTCGTATTGGAAAACGCTAAGCCAGCATGAACGCACGCCAATGCAATGTTTGAGCGTAATACAACATTTCTTAAATCTTTAGTGAGAAGTGGTAAATTTTCTAATACTAATTTTGATGCTTGTATTGCATGAGAGGCAGAAATTGGGTTCGCATTAATATTCCAAATACTTTCCATCGAATGGGAGAGAGCATCTAAACCAGTTGAAATGGTTAAGCCTAAAGGCTTATCAACCATAATAGATGGATCGATAATTGCTTTTTCTGCATAAAGAGATTTATGAGCCAAAGATAATTTATTGTTTTTTTCTTTATCCCAAATTGTGGCCCAACACGTAAGCTCACTCGATGTTCCTGAAGTTGTAGGTATTGCAATCATCTTGATTGGATTTTCGACTCTTGGACTTTTCTTATTGCGAACGAAATCTGTTAGATATTCTTGTTTATCTTTAAATGCAGCAATTGCTTTAGCTGTGTCTGTAACAGAGCCACCACCTATAGCTAAAATATAATCTACCGATTCATTCATTGAAGAAAATTTTTTTTGTAGCTCTAAAATATCCTTATAATCTGGATTAGGCTGAACATCCGTCATAATGGATAAGGGTGGATTTGAAGAAGATTTTAATTCATCGCTATATTTTTTAAAAATTTCTTCTGGATGAGTGATAATGATATAGTTCTTATTTTTAAGTGCATCATGTACTTCTTTAAATCTATTTTCTCCAAAGATAATTTCAACAGGGTTAAAATAGTTCCACATTACATTAAATTGATTTTGCCGCTTTAGTTAAAATTGTCATTTTCTCAATTGCTTGTTCTCGCGTAAAGAAACCTAAACCACAATCTGGTGCAGCTATTAAACGGTGTTCATCAATATGTTCAAGTGAATCTTTGATACGAACTCTTACTTCTTCAACAGTCTCCATTCTACTTTTTGCAATATCAATAAATCCAAAAATTACTTTTGTTTTAGTAAATTTTTCTAAAAGATTTAAATCATTATGCCTATGTGAATCTTCTAAAGATACTTCATCAATAGTTGAATCATCTACAAGTGAGGCAATTCTATCATAAGCATCTAGATCAGCCTTTTTATACCCTTCTGAATCTAATGAGTTAGGATAACCGCAACAAATATGGCAAACGCGTTGCACTTCTTTAGGTATACCATGCATCATTCTTTCTAAATTTTCCATACCGTAAGAATGAGCTTCATCGGGCTTTCTAGCGAATACTGGTTCATCAATTTGAATATACTGACAGCCTGCATCTACAAGTGCTTTAACTTCTTTATTAAGTGCTAATGCTAAATCAAAACCAAGTTTTTTCATGTCATCATAGTAATTGTTGGCAATTGAATCTGTAATTGTCATTGGTCCAGGTAGCGTAATTTTAACTGGGTTTTTTGTAAATTGTTGTGCACTCTTCCAGTCTAAATGCATGCGTATTTCTTTACTTGAAATTGGTGCAACAATAGTTGGAAGATCAGCTTCAAACGCACCTTGTCTTACTGACTTATGTGTAACTTCTTTAAAACTCACTCCATTTAAAAAACGACATTGATATAATACGTAACTCTCACGTCTAACTTCTCCATCTGTTGGAACATCAATTCCTGCATTTACTTGATCAGTTATAACTTCTTTAATTGCTGCTAAAAATAATTTTTCAGCATCCGCACCCGCAGACTCTAACGCTTTTTCATATGCCCCAGGTGACCAATTTGATAATAACCCTTTTGAAGCTTTTCTCTCTTCTTCTGATTTTGTCCCTAAAAACCAATCTTGAATCGGCGTGTGTTTTGGTTTTGGATATGCACCTATAGTAGTAGTTGTAAGAGGCATGACTTATTCTCCTGAATATCTTAAAATAAAACAGCGGCTTTTATAAAGCCGCTGTAGTAAAAAGTTAACAATAAAGTAATCTCTATAAAAGATCCTCTATTTCTTCCATCATCTCTTCTTGAAGATCAGCCATATTATCTGCACTACCTGTAGCAATTTCTTCAGTGTAATCATAGATTACCTGAGTTATTGCTAGACCGTTTTCACCAGGATATGCAAACCAATCAGCCAATAAAGGTAATTGATTTACAGCAGTTAGTTTGTTTGGATTTTTAGTATAAAAATCACCTAACAAATCATTGGCTGCTTTATTTGGTGGAACATATCCAGTAGTTTCAGCAACTAAAGCTGCACCAATACCAGAAGTGATAAACTTTAAGAAAGTCCATGCAGCATCTACTCTTGCTGGATCATCAGATGTAGAAACTAACATCGCAGCATTTCCACCCGCTGGAAGTCTTGCTGGAGTTCCTCCGTTTACACCTGGCATTCCTGGAAATGGTGCTGTTTTAAGTTCAAAATCTGCTTTGGCTGCATTCACTGAACCTAAGCTTGATGTTGACCAGAAAAACATACCAATAGTGCCTGCATTAAATGCAGCTTGACCATCAGCAATTGAATAGTTTGGCATATTACAACCACTCATTATGTCATGCATTTGTTGTAAAGTTGCTAGACCAGCATCTCCACCCATATTAACAGCTCCATCTTTTACCATTGGAACATTTTGAGTGTGCATTAAAGCTTGGTGAAACCAGTTACCTGTAATATTCCAGCCAAAATATAAAGTTCCTTTTCCAGCTGCTGCTAATTTATTACAAGCTGCGATAACTTCGTCCCAGTTGGTTGGGATGCTATCTATACCTGCTTCAGCTAATAGATCCATGTTATAGTATCCAACAGGTGTTGATACAGAAAATGGTAACCCATATACATCACCACCAAAGGTAGATAAACTTAACATAGCAGAGTGATAACCATCTTTTTCAAAATCAGCTTCTCCTGCAATAAAAGGCTCTAATGATTTTGCAATCCCTTTATCAACAAGTGGTGCTTGTCTGTTAAGACCTTGCATTGTTACATCTGGTAAATTACCTGAAGTAGACTCTCTGAAGATTGTTGCAGTTGCATCCTCATAGTTTTCATAAGTTGCTCTAAATTTAACTTGAATATCTGGATGTGCTTTTTCAAACTCTGGCATAATAGCTTGAAACGTAACGTCAAATAATCCAGAATAAGGATAAGCTACTTCTATTTCAATAGACTTAGCTGAATTAACAGAACCATAAAAACCAAAAGCTAGTACGGCTGCCAATCCTGTAATTAATTTTTTCATTTAATCCTCCCGATTGAATATAATAATTTAATCTAACATGTAGCTCCGAAGGGTTACAATTTTATTACGAAAATATTACTAAAAAATAAGCTTATTTTTCCACAGGAATAAAAAAATTAGAGAAAAACTGGTTATTTTACCAAGGTAGCGAAAAGGTTTTTACATTAGTAAAACTTTTCATTGCTTCAATAACACCCTCTTTGTAACCAAGACCTGAGTCTTTAATTCCTCCAAAAGGAGACATTTCAATTCTGTAGCCTGGAACCTCCCAAATATTTACCGTACCAACATTTAAACCTTGAATATATTTTTTTGCTCGCATGAAGTTGTTTGTACATACTCCAGATGATAATCCGAATGCGGTTGAATTAGATATTTTCATTACAGCTTCATCGTCATTAGGCACACGAATAATTGGGATAACTGGACCAAATGTTTCTTCTAAAACTAATTCACTTTTAGGATCAACATGATCTATAACTATTGGGGGTAACAAAGCGCCCTTTCTTCCAGGGTGATATAAAATTTTTGCACCATCTTCTTCAGCCATAGAAACTCTTTTATCAAAAAGTTCTGCAGCTTGAGCATTAACAACAGTACCTAAGTCTGTTTCCATATTCATAGGATCACCAAATTTAATTTTCTTAGCACGCTCAAGAGCCATCTCAACAAATTGATCTGCAATAGATTCTTGAACCAGTATTCTTTTAACAGCTGTACAACGTTGGCCAGAGTTTTTCGTTGCGCCAGTAACAGCTAGCTCAACAGCTTTTTTAAGATCATCACCATCTAAGTCATTTAAAACAATTAATGGATCATTACCACCAAGCTCTAGAACTGTTCTTTTGTATCCAGCTTGTTCAGCAATTAATTTTCCTACACCTACACTGCCTGTAAAAGTAATGAGATCAATATTTGGATTCTTAATCATTTCAGATCCAATATCTTGAGGCCATCCAGTTACAACTGAAAACATTTCTGGTGGTAAACCTGCTTCATATAAAACATCAGCGAGTACCATTGCTGTTAAAGGTGTTAATTCTGTTTGTTTACATACAGTACAATTATTTGTTGCAATTGAAGGCGCAATTTTATGCGCTACCATATTTAAAGGATGATTAAATGGAGTGATTGCTGAGATTGCTGTTAAAGGTTCTCTTATGGTAAATATTTTTCTCGCTTTTCCATGCGGGGTTAAATCACAAGAAAATATTTCACCATCATCATGAATACAAAGTTGTGCCGTTAACGAAAATACATCAAAAGCTCTTCCTACTTCGTATAAAGAATCTTGTTTTGAGATACCAAGCTCTAAAGTAATAATATCAGAAATTTCATCTTTTCTTTTAACAAGTACTTCTGCAGCAGTTTGAAGAATTTTTTGTCTCTCATATCTTGTAAGCTTAGGTTGGTAATTTGCAGCAATATCTAAAGCCTTTCTTGCATGCTCTGCAGTACCGGCTGGGACCGTTCCGATTACTTCACCTGTAAATGGGTACTCAACATTTATTGTTTTATCTGAAGTAACTTTTTCTCCAGCTATACGCATTGCTTCATTAATCATTTTTTTGTGCATCATAGGGCTCCATTAATTGCATAATAAAATGCATCATAGTTATATAATTGTTTGCTAGTATCTAAGTTTTGTAATTTTACATTTGATATGAATGGCACTTCTCTTTCATGGAGTCCACCATGAGAACGTAAAGGTTCATTTAATCCAGAAAGATTGTGTTTATCTTCAGATGAACCAATAGTCATAAATTCTGAAGACATACATATAATATCCCCCATTCTATCTGGAGGTAAATTATAAGTAGAGCATCCTTCGTCTTTTGTTAAAACAACTTCTATATCTTTTATTTCTTTAATAGTATTTACAACTGAATCTACCTTGCTCTTGTCTTCTAAATAAATTGTTGCAAAAGAACCAAGTGAACCATGATGAACGACATATGGATCTGTAATTGGTAGTATGACTTTAGCCATGTTTGGTTCAAATTTTTTATCTAAATAATCTTGTAAAAATATTGCATTAGGTGAACCGTCTTCTTTTGATTTTGGTTTCATACCGTGATCTGCTGTAATGATTATAGAAACATTCTCCTTATTTAAAAGACCAATGTATTTATCAAACATTGCATAAAATTTATTTGCTGTTTCATTTCCCGGTGCATATTTGTGTTGAATATAATCCGTAGTCGATAAATACATAATATTTGGTTTAAACTCTTCAAGAAGTTTTACACCTGCAGCCATTACAAATTCAGAGAGTCCTTCAGAATATACTTCTGGCACTGGCATCCCCAACCAATTGTTTACATTATCTATACCATTGAGATCTTTTGTTGCTTGATCAGATTTTTCAGCAGAAAAACAAATAGCTCTCTCATTATCAAAACTTAATCCGTTTCCTAAAAGTGTTCTCAACTTGTCTTTTGCAGTAACAAGCGCAATTTTTGAACCGGAATTGTAAAATTTTTCAAAAATAGTTGGTGCTCGCATATATTTTGGGTCATTCATCATTACTTCTTCACCAGTCTCAGGTGTATAAAAGAAGTTTCCGCATATACCGTGAACAGAACTTGGTTGGCCTGTTACAATGGAAATGTTATTTGGATTTGTAAAACTTGGAATAGCGCTGTGAACAAGTAGGTTTTCACCACTTGCAATTAATTTATCAAGATTTGGTGTAAGGTTAGATTTTGATGCTTCGTCGAGATACTCTTTTTGACTACCATCAAGGCATATAACAATAGCAGTTTTTGAGAAAGAGCTTGGATATTCTCTTTTATTAATTTCTAAATTACCGGACACGACTTCAACTGATATATATCATTAAAAATAAGAATTTATAGTTATCTGCTAGTTAAACTCAATCATAATTTGAATATTTGTTAATAAAATTGAAATAAAACTGAAATAATTAGATTTATAATATTCTCAAATTTAATAAAATTTTGTAGATTAAATATAATTATAAGGGGGGAGATTAAGTGGGCACAATATCACTTAAAAATATTTCAAAGTCATTTGGATCTACGCAAGTATTAAACAATTTAAATGTTGATATACAAGATGGCGAATTTTTAACATTAGTTGGTCCATCTGGTTGTGGTAAATCTACGTTACTTCGAATCATTGCAGGATTAGAACAACAAACTTCAGGCGATGTATTAATTGATAATAAGAATGTAAATAAAATTAGAGCCAGCGAGCGAGATCTTGCAATGGTATTTCAATCATACGCTTTATATCCACATTTAACGGTACGAAGAAATTTAGAAACACCTCTAAGACTGAGAGATTATAATGCTTTTGAACGCCTTCCTTTGATAGGGAATTTTTCTCCAAACAAAAAAAGTAAAACTGAGTCTATCAATCAATTAGTTAATAAAACATCTGAAACACTTCAGATTTCTGAACTACTGGATAGAAAACCAGGACAATTATCGGGAGGCCAAAGACAAAGAGTAGCTCTTGGTCGCGCAATGGTAAGAGAACCTGTTGCATTCTTAATGGATGAACCGCTATCAAATTTAGATGCTGCTCTAAGAGTGCATATGCGATCCGAATTATCAGAACTTCATAATTCACTTAAAACAACATTTGTTTATGTAACGCATGATCAAGCAGAAGCATTGACAATGTCTTCTCGTATGGCGGTAATGATTGATGGAAATTTATTACAACTAGATACACCTCAAGAAGTTTATGATAATCCTTCATCATTAAGTGTTGCTCAATTTGTTGGTAGTCCTAAAATAAATATTTTTAATGGATCTTCAGATTCTAGTGGAACTGTTAATTTTTTAAATGTTAACCTGAAAAGAAAAAGTTCTGAAAGTAATTCAGATTTACACATAGGAATTCGACCAGAACATTTAGAAATTACTAATAATAAAGATGAAAACACATTTAGTGGCACTGTTGCTTACAGAGAAAATTTAGGATCAGATATATACTTCCATGTTAATATAGAAGACAACTCAAAAAAAATAATTGTAAGAGGCTTACCTCAATTTACACATCAAATTACAAATGGTTCAAGTGTAAATATCAAGAGAGATTCAAATAAAGCATTGTTATTTAATCAAACAGGGATGAGGATTCATTTTAATAATGCAATGGGATAAGGATAACATTTACTAATGCATAATTCAAAAGCGCATCTATGGTTTATTGCCCCTGCAATAATACTCATGATAATTATTTTAATCTTTCCTCTTTTTCTTGCAGGTGGAATTTCCTTTACTGATTATAATCTAGGCAACAAAACATTCGAATGGATTGGGTTAGAGAACTATGACAAAATGTTTAACCGAAAAACTTATGTGAAAATGATTTGGGCGACAGCCACGTATGTAATTGTTGTGGTGCCTATTTCAGTTATACTTGGTTTATGTGCAGCGATGCTCTTAAATTCTCTACGATTTGGTGCTGACATATATAAAACTATTTTCTTTCTTCCAGTTATGGCGACGCTTCTGGCAATGGCTATTGCTTGGGAATTCACTCTTCACCCAACTCTTGGGATAGTAAATAATTTTTTAGCTAATGGTTGTGGTGGTGCAAGAGAATTTATTTTTGGTTTTCATTGGTTGCCATGGGTAGACTCAGAACAAAGTTGGTATGCAGTGGCGTGTGCAAATAATATGGACTTTCCTTATTGGTTAAAACAAAAAAATACTGCCATTTGGACTGTGTGTTTTATTGGAATATGGCAAGCCTTTGGTTTCAATATGGTTTTATATTTAGCCGGATTAACAGGTATACCAAGAGAATTATACCAAGCTGCAGAAATGGATGGGGCTAAATCAACATGGGAACAATTTAAACTTGTGACATGGCCAATGCTTGGTCCAACAACTTTATTTGTTGTAACCATAACGACTATTAGAACCTTTCAAGTTTTTGATACAATTGAAATACTCACAAAAGGTGGTCCATCTAAAACAACCTACGTTATGATGTATGCAATTTTTGAAAAAGCTATTCAACAAAATTTAACAAGTATTGGTGCGGCTATCACAGTTGTCTTCATTGGCTTTATATTGATATTAACTTTCTTCCAAAGATATATCATTGAGAAAAGGGTTCATTATTGATGGAAGCTAAACAGTATATTGGAGAAGGTTGGAAACATGCAATATTAATTGTTGGTGCAATTGTTGTGTTGTTACCTTTTTATATGATGGTTTCAATGTCATTAAAATCGCAACAAGAAATTCAATCTATTTCTGGAGGTTTAATTGGTGCACAAGAAACTCAGACATTTCCCGTATGTGTAAAAACTGGATACTCAGAAGAAGAATGCACAATGAAACCATATAAATATAACTATTGGTTTGCTTTCGAAAAGGCTCCTATTCCAAGATACTTGATGAATGGTGTTATTGTTACTTTATCAATTTTTATTATTCAGGTTCTTGTTGCCTTACCGTGTGCCTACGCACTGGCCAAACTTAGATTTTATGGACGAGAATTTGTTTTCTCGATGGTTCTATTTTGTTTACTCATTCCAGTGCATGGAATAGCACTTCCACTTTATGTCATGCTTGCCCAGGCAGGTTTGGTCGATACCTATTCTGCCTTAATACTCCCCTGGACAATATCGGTGTTTGGAATTTTTCTAATGCGGCAATTTTTTATGACAGTCCCAGATGAATTAATTGACGCCGCCAGGATGGATGGAATGGGAGAGTATGCAATTGTCTGGAAGGTGATGCTTCCGACTGCAATCCCGGCGTTACTTGCCTTTGCTATTTTCTCAGTAGTTGCACACTGGAATGATTATTTCTGGCCTCGAATGGTAATTACTGGAAATAGAGATCTCTTTACACCACCTCTTGGTATCAGAGAATTTAGAGGGGGAATTGATAGTGATGAGTTTGGTCCAATGATGGCTTCAATTGTTACAGTTACAGTGCCTCTCATTGTTGCTTTTATAATTGCACAAAAAAGATTTATTGAAGGAATTACTTTAACAGGAATGAAGTAAGATAGTCTTTTGTCTATCAATTTTATTTTTCTTTTAATTATTTTTTCTGCACTTTGTCACGCTATTTGGAGTGCCATAATTAAATCAAGTAAAAATCCCTTATCACTAATGGGAATTACTTCTATCTTAGAAGTAGTCATTTTTTTTCCTTTAACATTCACTGTTCCTTTTCCCTCAATGGAAGTTTGGTATTTTCTCATAGCAACCGTAATCATTCATGTTTTTTATAGATTGAATGTAATTTATTCTTATAGGTACGGTGACCTATCCTACATCTATCCAATTTCTAGAGGAAGTTCATGTTTATTTGTTGCTATCATTAGTATTTTGTTTTTAAGTTCTGATATTAGTATTGCTGGCTTTGTTGGAATATTAATTGTTTGTATTGGGTTATTTTTAATATCGTATTCAAAAAAATTATTGTTTAACTTTAGAGGTTTTTCTCTTGCCATTTCAACTGCTATTTTAATTACTGCATATACATTAGTTGACGGAGTCGGGGTTAGGCTTTCAGAAAATGGTTTTTCTTATATTTATTGGCTCTTCACTCTAAATGGCATTCCTTTATTAGTTATAGGTTTAATTTCTAAGAATGGATTGCGAAAAAGAGAAACGTATAATTTTAGTTCTGGTATAGTAGCAGGTATATTTGCAACAAGCAGTTATGCGATAGTTGTTTGGAGTATGCAGTTTATAGAAATAGCGTATGTCTCAAGCATCAGAGAAATCAGTATTGTTTTTGCCGCTATTATTGGAATGGTTTTTTTATTTGAGAAGAATGCGAAATCTCGAATAATACCTTCTATTTTAATAGTGAGTGGTATTTCGGTTGTTTATTTTCAAATTCTTTAGTTAAAAAACATAGACATTTTGGGTTAAAATTTTATATGAGTTTTATGGCAGATGATATTGTTGAAGTTGATCCTAAAACTGAAACTATCTCTTGCGATGGTGGTGAAGATGGTTTAGGACATCCGGCAGTTTATTATACCTTTAATAATGAGAACAAAATTGTCTGTGGTTATTGTGGTAAGATATTTATAAGAAAAGAATTGTAAAATGTATAAAGAATCCTGGGGTAGCAAAAGAATATGTCCTTTATGTAGTAAACAATACTATGATTTAGGAAGATCAGAACTTGAATGTCCTGAGTGTGGTAAATTAATTGAAGTTACTACATTAACCAGACCAAGACGTGGTAGAAAACCAGGGAGTACAAACACAGCTCCTCTAACAAATCCAACTCCTCCAAAACCAAAAGAAAAAGATGATGATCTTGATATCGATAGTTTGGATGTAGATAACAATGAGGACAATCTCGAGGATGATACTGTTTTATTAGAAGACGAAACAGAAATTGATCCAATAGCCGAAGGTATCAAGCCTAAAGAAGACGGCGAAGAAGAATACTAAAATTTAATAAAAACTTAAAAGATGTTTAAGGTACTACAAAACTCTTGGGCTCTTTTTTTTGGCTTTGCTTTAATTAGTCTTGGTCATGGTTTACAAGGAACACTAATTGGTGTTCGTTCTGTTTTAGAAGGTTTTAGTTTTTTTGCATCAGGACTTATTATAGCTGGTTATTACGTTGGATACTTAACAGGCGCATTAACAATTCCAATTTTTTTACAACGTGTTGGCCACATAAGAGTTTTTGCTGCTTTGGCATCTCTTGCCTCTATCGCTATATTATTACACTCAGTATTTGTTCATCCATATTCATGGATGTTTATACGAATATTAACCGGTTTAAGTCTTGCTGGAATTTATGTGATCATGGAGAGTTGGTTGAATGAAAAATCAACTAATCAAACTCGCGGTCAATTACTTTCCGTTTACATGATTATTACTTTTATATTTGTTGGAGCAGGACAATTTTTATTAAATTTAGGTGATCCAGCTAAAGTTGATTTATTTATTTTAGTATCAATCTTATTATCATTCGCACTTCTTCCTATTCTTTTATCTTCAACAGAACAACCTAATACAGAAAGTCCTAAATTTTTTTCTTTAAGAGAATTTTATACTGTTTCACCTTTAGGTTTTGTTGGGGCATTAGCAACTGGTTTATCGCATAGTGCAGTTTTTGGGTACGGTGCAATTTATGCATCATCTATTAATTTAAGCTTATTTGAAATTTCTCTGTATATGATGATTATAACATCAGCTGGCGCCCTATCTCAATGGCCTATTGGATATTTATCAGATAGAATTGATAGACGTGTTATTCTTATTGGTGTTTCTTTTATGGCTTCAGGTTTGAGTTTATTTTTTGTTTTTGCAAACTTTATGCCACTAATATTATTCTTAATTTTTACTGGTCTTTTTTCAGTTGCATGTTTACCAATGTATTCACTTACGGTTGCTCATACAAATGACTTCTTACAACCTAATGAGATAGTATCAGCAAGTGCAACCTTTGGTATACTTATTGGTATTGGATCAATAATCGGACCTTTGTTTGTTTCTGGATTCATGGAAATTATGGGAGCGGTAGGTTTTTATATCTATTTATTTTTAATACACGGACTACTAGGATTATTTGGTTTGTATAGAATGACACAAAGAACTAAACCACGTGATCTTGAATCACAATACAATCCTTTACCACGAAATATTAGCCCTGCCGGTATGGAAATGAACCCCGTTACTGGGCCAATTGAGGACGAGTAAGTCTTTTAAATATTCTATGAAGTAATAAGAGGATAATTATTCCCATATAAATGACTGGTTCGGTTTTATCAGCACGAACTAAAACATAAAAATGCATACTAGCTAGAATGGCTACTGGGTAAATTAAATAATGAATTTTCTTCCATAATTTAAAACCTAATCGTTTAATCATATTGTTTGTTGAAGTGCTAGCAAGTGGGATTAAAAAAAGAAAACTTATAAAACCAAAAGTTATAAATGGTCTTTTTATAATATCTTGTATGATAAATTGTATATCTAAAAAATGATCTAAAACTATGTAAGTGGAGAAATGCAAACAGACATAATAGAAAGCAAAAAGTCCAATCATTCTTCGTAAGACAACTATCGATTTTAAAGGTTTAATATTTGATAGAGTAGTAATCATAAGAGTTATTATTATTAATCTGAGTGCCATTAGACCTAACTCATCCATTAGTTTTTCAATTGGATTTACTCCAAGATTTCCAGTAACAAATTGGTATGCCCAGAGTAGACTAGGAAATAGAATTAAAACAAATAAGACAGGTTTACTGAAGTTAAAATTTCTTGTTGAAAACATTCTTTAATAAAATTTAGTCAAATCTAAATTTTTATAAAGATGGGCTACTTCTTCTTCATAGCCATTAAACATAAGTGTTTCTCTTCTTTTAAACTCTCCAATTCGTCTTTCTGTTCCTTGACTCCATCTTGGATGATTAACATTAGGATTAACGTTAGCATAAAAACCATATTCCCAAGGAGCTAAAGTTTCCCAAGATGTTTCAGGTTGAGTATCTAAAAATCTAATTTCTACAATTGATTTAATTGATTTGAAACCATACTTCCATGGAACAACTAATCTTATGGGTGCACCATTTTGATTAGGCATTTCATGGCCATACAATCCAGTTGCTAATATTGTTAGAGGATTCATTGCTTCATCCATTCGAAGCCCTTCTCTATATGGCCAAATTATTGTTCTCTTTTGCTGACCTGGCATCTCTTCCGGTCTGAACACAGTTACAAATTGAACATAATTTGCTGAGCTTAAAGGTTCAGCCATTTTTATAAGTTCAGATAGTTGAAAGCCTTGCCAAGGAATGACCATGGACCAAGCTTCAACACATCTTAATCGATATACTCTATCTTCTATTGTTACATTTGATAAAATTTTTTCTAAGTCAAATGTTTGAGGCTTTTTTACAAGACCATCTATTTTTATTGTCCACGGTCTAGGCTTGAAATTTCCAGAGTTTAAATGGGGATGTTTTTTATGAGTGCCGAACTCATAAAAATTATTATATGTTGTGATTTCTTCATAAGAATTAAGTTTATCGTTTCCATTTAAATTTTTACTATAAATTGAAAGATCACTTTGATGATTTGCAAATGCTGATGATGTAACAGTAGCTAGCATAGTACTAGCCAAAGATCCCTTTATAAACTTTCGTCTATTTAAATATGTCTTATAGGGTGTGATTTCAGATCCTAAAATTTTCATACTAGTAATATATATCTTAAATATTAAAATTGAAGTTTTGCTTCAATAATTCTAACTCTTAAAATGGGAATTATATTTTTTTAGTAATTTTTCTGGCCATGTACTTTTAATAAATTCGATAATAGACCAAACATCATCATCTGATAACGTTTCATTACCAAGCATTTTTCCTTCATAATCAGGAATTATTTTTTTAAAACCATATTTAGTGACCTGAAATTAATATTTAGGGGAGTGATGCCAGGTATGACCTGTGCCATTAAGCGGAGGCGCTCTTCGATGACCATCTTCATCTAAAGATTTATTCCACTATTCATGACCAGCTAAATTACCCATATGACAGCCAGCACAATTTTCAGCATATAATTTCATCCCTTTAAAAACATCAATTTCTGCTGCATGAATACTTGGTCCAATACATAATATTGTAATTGTTGAAATTAATTTAAAAGATTGCATTCTATTTATATAATTTTTTAGATTTATATTTCATTACAAATCTATCTTTTTTTTGATAGGATGAATTAATGAAAAAAATTCTCATTATTTTTGTCCTTTTAGCTTCAATAATTTCTTTTAATAATCATGCATACAGTGAAAAGGTTCACGGCATTGCAATGCATGGAATACCAAAGTATACCAGTGATTTTGAAAATCTAGATTATGTAAACCCAAACGCACCTAAGGGTGGTACTGTGAAATTTGGATCATATGGATCTTTTGATAATCTTAATAGAGTAGCTTTTAAAGGCTCTAAAGCTGCTGGCCTTGGTTACGTCAATGATACATTAATGAGAAGAGTTTGGGATGAAGCTTTCTCTCTCTATGGATTGATAGCTGAGAAGGTTGAACTACCTGAAGACAGATCATCTATAACTTTTTATTTAAATTCAAATGCAACCTTTCATGATGGCTCACCAATAACACGTGATGACATATTATTTAGTTTAAAAACGTTTCAAACAAAAGGTACTCCAAATCAAAAAAAAACTTATGGCAAAGTTGTTAAAACTGAATTGATTGGAAATGACGGAATAAAAATGATCTTTGAAAATAATGAAGATAAAGAATTGCCCCTTATTATTGCAGGCTTTCTTCCTATCATTCCAAAAAAGTTTTATGAAAATCTTGATGTTACAAAAACATTTTTAGATGTCCCGCTAGGTAGTGGACCATACCAGGTTGATAGTCTGGATCCAGGGCGTCAAATAAAATACAAACGCGTTGAAAATTACTGGGCAAAAGATTTACCAGTGAATAAAGGTCTCTATAATTTTGATACAATTATTTATGATTATTACAAAGACTCAAATGTCTTAGTTGAGGCTTTTAAGGTTGGTGAATACGACTTTAGAAGAGAGTACAACGTAAAACGTTGGTTATCAGAATATGATTTCAAAGCTGTCCAGAATGGCAAAGTAATACTTACAGAAATGAATAACGATAGACCTGTTGGAATGAATGGTCTTGTGATGAATACAAGACGTGACATATTTAATAATAGAAATGTAAGGCTTGCTTTAAGTTATGCCTATGATCATGAATGGATTAATAAAACAATATATCAAAATGCATATGTCAGAACAGATAGTTATTTTGATAATTCACCATTAGCTTCTTCAGGCCTGCCATCAAAAAATGAGTTAGAATTATTGAATGTATGGAAAGATGAAATTCCAGCTGAAGTATTTACAGAAACATTTACTCCGCCTACTACAGATGGAAGTGGTAACGATCGTAAAAATTTATTGAAAGCAAAAGAAATACTGGAAAATGAAGGATGGAATATTGAAAATGGAAAACTGTTCAAAGATGGGCAAGAATTTAAGTTTGAGTTCCTGATTGTCAGTCCTTCAGATGAAAAAATAGCTTTAGCATATCAAAGTAACTTGAAAAAACTTGGCATTACTATGGATGTTAGGACAGTTGATTCCTCACAATATCAAGAACGTCTTTTAAGTTATGATTTTGATATGATTAAGAGATATTGGGGAGTCAGTTTAAGTCCAGGAAATGAGCAACAATTTTATTGGGGGTCAGAAGTTGGTCAAAAAGATGGGAGCAGAAATTATCCTGGTATTAATAGTCCAGCAGTTGATGCATTAATTGAAAAACTAATAAATGCCTCAAATAGACAAGAGTTAACTACTGCAATTCACGCGCTTGATAGGGTTTTATTATGGGGTCACTATGTTGTTCCACTCTATCATAGTAACAAAGATCGAATTGCTTATTGGGATTTTTTTGAGTATCCCGATGAAATTCCACTTTACGGGATAGTAATTGAATCTTGGTGGATTAATAAAGATAAACAATAAATTTACATAAATTTTCTATGAGTCACACAAGAGCAAATATAATGATGCTTATTGCATCGCTTATATGGGGAACAGCATTTGTTAGTCAGACGACTGGAATGGGTGCCATTGGACCTTTTACTTTTAGTTTCGGAAGATTTTTCTTTGCTTTTTTAACTGTGATCCCATTTGCTATTTACTTAGAACAACAAAATGTTTCAAAAATATTACAAGACAGAAAAAAAATTTATCTTTGTATTGCAACGGGAATTTTTCTTTTTGGCGGTATGGGCCTACAACAATATGCTCTTCAAAAATCGTTAATATCAAATGCTGCTTTTCTAAGTACTCTGTATGTTCCATTTGTTGGAATCATTTCAAGATTTATAATTAAGAAACAGGTTCATTGGATTATATGGGTCGCAATATTACTCTGTTTGTATGGGTCTTACCTGTTATCTTCAAATCAATCAATTGAGATACAACAATCTGATAGTCTCTTATTTATAGCGGCCTTATTTTTCGCTTTGCATATTATTTGTATTGATATTTTTATGAAGGAAATCAATAGTCCTTTTTTGTTTGGTAGCATTCAATACTTTATAGTTTTTATATTATCTATGATCTTAGCTTTCTGGTGGGAAGAACCAAAATTTTCGAATATGCAAATTGAATGGTTTGAAATTTTGTATACAGGAATCTTCTCTGCGGGAATTGGTTATACATTACAAATAATTGCTCAACAAAAAGCTAATCCTGCACCAGCCGCAATTATATTATCAATGGAATCTGTATTTGCTGCAATTGCAGGATGGATACTTTTAAATCAAATCTTAGACATACAAAAAATACTGGGATGCCTTGCAATATTTATTGGAGTCATTATAGTACAACTTGTACCAATATTAATTAAACAAAAATGAGTGAAAAATTAGACGTAGTAGGAATTGGAAACGCAATGGTTGATGCTATTATTCCATCCAATCAAAGCGAAATTGAAAAACATGAGATCAATAGAGATTCAATGAATCTTATTGATGAAGGTTTAAAAAATAATTTACATGATAGTTATTCAATCAGAGAAATGGCAGGTGGCGGATCACTTGGTAATTCTATGTTTGGTATTACATCATTTGGTGGCAATGGAAGCTTTATTGGGAAAATAAAAAATGATGAAATTGGTATTTATCTTCAAAAAGATATGGTTCGCGAAGGATTAAATTTTCCTTTAGGTTTTACATCACCTGATATTTCAACAGGTTGTTGCACAATATTTGTAGAGGAAGATGGAACAAGAACGATGTGTACTTTTTTGGGCGCAGGAACGCTGATAGGACCTGAAGATATCAAAGAGGATGATATTAAAAATCATAAGATTGCTTATTTAGAAGGATATTTGTGGGATAATGAAAATGCAAAAAAAGCTATGAGAAAAATGGTGGATATTTGTAAAGCTGATAATCAAAAAATTGCTTTTACTCTTTCTGATCTTTTTTGTGTTGATAGACACCGCGACTCTTTTAAAGAATTAATAACAGAGAATGTTGATATTTTATTTGCCAATGAGGATGAAATCAAAGCTATGGCAGAAACGGATAGTTTTGATGAAGGTTTAGAATATGCAAAATCATTAAATATTGTCTCAGCTATCACTAAAGGAAGTAGTGGATCAGTAATTGTATCAGGAAGTGAAGTAACTGAAGTTTCGGCAAAAAAAGTAGAAAAGGTTATTGATACAACTGGTGCTGGAGATTTGTTTGCAGCTGGCTTTCTATTTGGTTATTCAAAAAATAAAAGCATGGAAGAATGCGGAAACTATGCCTCGATTGCTGCGGCAGAGATTATCTCGCACTACGGCGCAAGACCTTTAACAAAACTATCTAGTTTAATTTAGATAATAATTCATTTTTATTTTCTTCATCACAAAAAGAATACTTAATGGCATTGTGAGTAAGTGATGTAAGTTCTTTTTCATTCAAACCTAATTCTTCCATAACTTTATATTCACCTTGAATAGTTGCATTAAAGAATGGAGGGTCATCTGAATTAACAGTGACTTTTACACCTTGATCAAATAATGTTTTAACTGGATGACTTTCATAATCTTCATAAATCTTTGTAGCGATATTACTTGTAGGACAAGTTTCAAGAATAATATCTTTTTCAATAATCTCTTTTACAAGATCTGGATCTTCAATTGATCTTACGCCGTGACCTAATCTAGTCGGGTGTAATAAATTTATAGCATTACGGATATTTTCTGGACCATCCCATTCACCAGCATGAACAGAAATGGGAAAATTCATCTCTTTCAGCATATCAAATGTTTTTACAAATAGACTTGGAGGGAAATGTAACTCATCACCAGCTAAACCAAAACCAACTAAGCATGGGTGAGGGTTATCAAGGACTTCTTTAGCTGTATTTTGAACAGACTCTGGTCCAAGATGTCTAATGCCATTCATTATATATCGAGATACAATACCAAAATCCTCTTCAGCTTTTTTGGAAGCTTCATAAACTCCTTCAATGAAAGAGTCATAGGTCATACCTTTTTCTTTGGCATGAGTTGAGGAAATCATCGCCTCAACATAGAGAACATTGTTAGCGGCACATTCTTTTAAATACTCATATGTTAATTCAAAATAATCTTCTGGGGTATGTATTACAGAAGTAACAATGTCGTACTTTTTTATAAAATCATAAAAATCATCCCATTGGTATGCATATTTTGATCCAAACATTTCTTCTGGTATTTCATGATTGTTGCGCATAGCAAATTTTTTACAAAGATCTGGTGTAATGGTAGCTTCAAGATGAACATGAATTTCTGCTTTTTTAACTGTATTAAAAATTTTCATATAATTGAAATTATGTATATAATAAATTAGTGGAAACAAAAACAAATAGAAGGAATTTTATTGTTGGAGCAAGCTGCTCATTATGTGGATCTGTATTTTTACCATCTTGTACACAAGTTCCTCTAACAAATAGAAGTCAGTTAAATTTATATGATAGCAACCTCCCTATAATTTTAATGGGCGGAGGTATCCTTGGAACACCAAAGATCTATCCCAATGAAAGATCTCTCAATCAAGAGGTTGAAAAAACATATTCAAGATTTTTATCTAAAGCTAAAGAAGATAAAATTCTTTTAGATAACACAGATGAATCTAAAAAAATTGAAGAGATAGGAAAAGAAATTTATACCTCTCTTGATACATATTATCTAAATAAGCGTGAAAAAAATCCTGCTGGAAATTTTAATTGGCAGTTCGCTCTTATAGATTCAGAGAATAAAAATGCTTGGTGTATGCCAGGGGGCAAAATCGCTTTTTATACAGGTATACTTCCTATATGTAAAAATGATGATGGTATTGCAGCAGTCATGGGACATGAAATTGCTCATGCATTTGCAAGACATACTGTAGAAAAACTAACTCAGGCTTCTATGATACAAATGGCAACCATTGGGATATCACGAAGTAGGTATGCAGAACTTCTTAATAAGTCTTTTAGAGTAGGTAATGTAGGTGGTAATGTTTACAACTCAGTTGTTAAATATGGAATCTTTCTTCCCTTTAGTAGAAAAATGGAAAGTGAAGCAGATTATTTAGGCATGGGATTTATGAATCTTGCAGGCTTTAATATTAAAGAACCTGCTAAACTATGGCAAAGAATGATGGCAGATCAAGAAGGAAGAATGCCAGAATTTATGGGATCTCACCCAAGTCCAGATAATAGATCAAAAAAATTTCTAGAATGGGAAAGTGAAGTTGTAGATAAATTTCCTCGTGTTTAATTTTTAGTGTATTAGGAAAGTTATGTTAGCTGTTGAAGTTAAAAATCTGACTCATGAGATTAATAATAAAAAAATCTTAAATAATATTGAGTTCAATCTAACCAAGGATAGCATTTCTTGTATTCTTGGTCCTTCAGGAAGTGGAAAAACAACATTATTAAAACTTATTGCAGGTTTAGAAAAAGTACAATCTGGTGAAATCTTAATAAATGGCGAAGAGGTGAGTAGTTCAAAAAAACATTTGCCAACTGAAAAGAGAAAAATTGGATTTTTATTTCAAGACTATGCTTTATTTCCACATTTAACAGTCAAGCAAAACTTAGAGTATCCCATAAATTATAAAAATTCAAATTATAGAATTGAGGATATTATTGATTTAATAAAACTTCCAAACTCTCTAAATAAATTTCCCCATGAGTTAAGTGGTGGCGAACAACAAAGAGTAGCATTAGCAAGATCAATTATTTCTCAACCTGATTTACTTTTATTAGATGAGCCATTTTCGAGTCTTGATTTAAATTTAAGAGAAGAGGTCAGGGATGATACTTTGCATTTATTACAAAAATCTAACATATCAGTAATTATTGTTACTCATGATCCATTTGAAGCTATGTTCATTTCTAATCAAATAAATATTATGGATACCTCAGGATATATTATTCAATCTGGTAGCCCGGCAGAATTATATAAAAATCCTAAGAATTCGTATGTGACTGAATTTTTTGGCGAAACAAATAGGTTTCATGGAAAAGTTAATAACTCTTTTGTAGATACGCCAGTAGGAAAAATTAAAGCTCCAAATGAACTTGAAAATACAAATGTAGAAATACATGTAAGACCACAAGGAGTAAAATTAAAACAACAACCAACACCTGTTAATGGAATAAAAGGTACTGTTATGGCCTCAAAATTAATGGGGTCTTTTAGTTTTGTTCATCTTTCAGTGCTTGATGATAATAATCAGGTTATTCATGTTCATAGTCACATGCCTCCAGAATTTAATCCTCAACAATCATCTGCTGTCGAAATTGAGATAGATCAATCTCAAGCTTTTATTTTTAAAAATTAGTTGCTTTCTTTTTTTTGTGAAACTCTTTGAAGAGTTGTGTTTAAAAATATTACTGGACCAAGACCAACCACAATAATTATTAGAGCAGCAAATGATGATTCTTGTAAAAGTTCATCTGATGCATATTGGTAGACATAAGTTGCTAAAGTTTCAAAATTAAAAGGTCTTAGCAGTAGGGTGATCGGAAGTTCTTTTAAAATATCAACAAAAACTAGGATACCTCCAATTAGGATATTGGTATAAATTAAGGGTAATACGATTACTCGAATTGTATTTAGAAAACCTTTTCCCATTGTTTGGGAAGCATCAACCGCATTTGGATGAACTTTAAGTATTCCTGATCGCAGGGCAGCATTGCCAACTGCTAAAAATCTAGTTGTGTAAGCAAAAATTAATACTAAGAAACCACCTGCGGCATAACCCATTTCAATATTAATTATTGAGTTTAACCATCCAAAAAAGATAACAATGCCAACTGCAAGTATAGTACCTGGTAGAGCATAACCACATGAAGCTACAAAAATTAATCCTTTTTGAAAAGTATTTGATTTATAATTTGATACAATAATTAGAATTATAGAAACTAGCATGACAGTAGCAGCTCCTGCAAGTGCAAGTGATATACTTGTTGTTGCTGCAAATATAACTTCACTAAAATTAATTATAGAAAAACCACTTAAAACGAAATTTAAAAGAATGAGCACAGGAATTACAAATCCAAGAGTAATTGGGGCCAAACAAATTAAAAAACAAAGTAACTTTCCAGAAAATGAAATTGTTTCTGACTCAAGCATATTTTGACCACTACTTTTTTCAAAATATCTTTGTCTACGTCTTGCTAAATATTCAATAGTTAAAAGGACAACAACAAAAATAAATAAAACTGAAGATATTTGTGCTGCACCTGATAGACTGTTCATTCCCAACCAAACATTAAATACACCAAGGGTTAGAGTTTCTAGAGCAAAGTATTCAACTGTACCAAAATCAGAAATTGTTTCCATTAATACAAGTGCTAGGCCAGCAAATATTCCTGGTCTTGCAAGTGGCAGAGCAACAGAAAAAAAACTGCTTCGTCCATAAATTAAACTTGTTTGATAAAAAGATATGGGCACGGTTAAAAAAGATGCTCTAGTCATCATGTAAATATATGGATAAAGAACACACGACATAACTAAAATAGCTCCACCCATTGATCGTATTTCTGGGAACCAATAATCGTCAACACTATTCCAGTTAAAAATTTCCCTTAGTAGTTTTTGTAATGGACCAGCGTATTCTAAAAAATCAGTATATGTATAAGCAATAATATATGCAGGTACTGCAGCAGGTAATAATAGTGCCCACTCAAATAAATTTTTACCTATAAAGTTATATCTTGTAACTACCCATGCTGAAGAAACACCAAAGATCATGCTTAAAATACCTACCCCAATCATGAGCACAATTGTGTTGTAAACATATCTTGGTAGAACGGTTGAGAATAAATGTGGCCATAGAGTGGTATCTCCTAAAAATGCGGAGTAAAAAATAGCAACTATTGGACAAATTATAAAAAGAGCAAGAAAAGTTGCTAACGTAGATGAGCTATTCCAATTATACAAATTCACTTGGTTATAAACTACCAGCCAACCCGATCAATTATCATTTGGGCATTAGGAGCAAGTTCTGCTATTTTTATTATTGGAAGCGTATCCTCTCTAAAGCTACCCCAGCTTTGTAATTCTGCTCCAGGCTCAATTTTTAGATTTGCTGGGTACTCAAAGTTTATTTCTCCATAAAGTTTTTGTGCTTTTTCACTTGTTAAAAACTCAAGTAACTTCTGCGCTTCTTCTTTGTTACTAGAATACTTAGCTACACCTCCACCTGAAATATTTACATGAGCTCCTCTATCGCCTTCAGCTTGATTAGGAAAAACTAACCTTACACTTTCAGCCCATTTTCTTTGTTCAGGGTCTTCTGAGAATTTCAGTTTTCCATAATAATAATTATTTATAAGAGCAAGTTCACACTCCCCTTCATGAATTGCTTTGACCTGTGCTCTATCATTGCCTTGTGGTCTTTTGGCAAAATTAGCCACCATAGCCTTAGCCCATTTTTCTGCTTCTTCTTCACCAAGCGCTGCTAAAACTGATGCCATTATTCCACGGTTATAAACGTGACTTCCTGGTCTTGAGCAAATTTTTCCCTTCCATTTGGGATCCGCCAATTCTTCAATTCTTGTTATTTCCCCTTCTACGATTTTCTCATTGTGAACTACTATAACTCTAGCTCTTTTAGAAAGGCCGAACCATGTATTGTCAGGGCTCCTTAAGTAATTGGGGATATTATTTTGTAACTGTTTTGAATCTAATGGAGAAAGTAAATCAAGATCATCATAAATATACAGTCTTCCTATATCTACCGTAAGAATAACATCTGCTGGACTATTTTCTCCCTCAGCCTTCAGTCTCTGGGCTAAGCCTTTTTTAGAATAAACAACATTCGTTTTAATTCCAGTTTCCTCAGTAAATAATTCTAAAAAAGGATTAATTAAGAATGGTTGTCTATGTGAATAAATATTTATTTCTTTTGCATTTAAATACGGAGTAAAAATAAATATAAAAAATAAAAATACAAAATGTAATAAATTAGTTTTCATTTAACGATCTCCTTTTCAGATTAATTGACCTAAATTTAAATTTTATTTTTAAAAACTTTCTTAAAAAATAATTTTTAATTTCAATAAACGGATTTATATATAAATCTTTTAAATTATGGCTTTCATCTTTTTGGTTTTTTTCAATTCCAAGTTCTAAAGTTTCAAATTCAACTGAATGATGAAGCGATCTAAATAGATAATCCCAAATAGCTAAAGCTGCTCCAAAGTTCTTATCATGGTGTTCTCTTGCTATAGAGTGATGTAATTGATGTTGGGCTGGAGAAATGAATATATATTCTACCCATCTCCAATATCTAATTCCTACATGTGAGTGTCTTAAATTTGATCCTAGTATATTAAAAATAAATACAAAAATGTTTACTCCAAGAACTGTATATAAGCTTACTGAATCACCAAATAAAAAAATAAAAGAAGAAATACTAATTGCTTGTGTGATTGAACTTCTAAGAGAAAAAATTATTCCCTCTAAAGGATGAGTTCTAAAAACAGTCATTGGTGTTAAAACGGTAGCTGAATGGTGAACTTTATGAAGTGACCATAGAATTGGCCATTTGTGCATAAACCTATGAACTATATATTTGCTAAAATCATCAATAGTAAATTGAAAAGTAGTGAAAGCAATTATCACAAGAATTGGAAGGGTTTCTTTAAACATTCCAACACTTAACCAATCAATGGTATGAAAATAAAAGTAAAGTGCTGTAGCAATTGTTAATTGAGTAATTAGAAATGGTGAAATAGTCATCATGATTAATTGATTAATAAGAAAAACTTTGTAGTCAGATTTTGCTGACTTAGAAAAAAATATTTTTTTATCGAAAATTTTCCTAAATGCTCCAATAAGAGAATATTTTCTTAATAAGATAAACCATAAAAATGCAATTAATATTGAGATTCCAATGTATGCTACAAAGACTCTTTTTTTTGGATCAATAAATTGATTACCAATGTTAGATAAATATTCTGTTAAAATTTCCATTCCAGTTTAGCAGTGTGGCTTTATACAAAGCCACACCATAATATTTAATTAATCGTTTTCTGCTGAGTCAGAACTTCCCATAGAACTTGCAAGTTCTTCCATAGCAGCTAACTGATCATTATTTCTTGCAGTAACTCCAAATTCATCAACCATCAGTTTTTGAATTTTAATCATGTGAAGTTTAAATTCTCCCCAATCCTGAGCTTGATCTTTAATAAAGTTACCATTTGAGTCAACTCCAACAACTTGAGAAGCATTTAATAGAACTGGTCCAAAACCCATCATTCTATTCATCTTTTCTGCAGTTTCACCCAGATCTTCTGGTCCACATTGAAGAGCTAAAGCAAAGCCTTTAAGTTCACCCCAGTGTTTGGCATACTTTCTAAAAGCTTCTTCGGTATCACCATTAGCATCCATAATTGTTTCAAGTGCAACAATATCTTTATAGGTAGATCCAGCATACTTAAACACAGACTCGGCAATAACTTTTTGCCAATTTTCTCTGATAGTATCTCTAGCTTCTAACATATCTGTTCTTTCAGAAAAATTAAGGTTTCTTCCTCCAGCATCTCTGATAACTTTTCGTCCATCAATGAATGCTTGGTTAACAGTAGCTAAATAATTAGTCTTACCACCTTTGTCATAACTTGAAGCGTAATAAGCATGTGCGAATAACATCTCAGAATACAAATCTACAACGCCGTCGCCATTAAAATCAGCTGCAGCTAAATCTTTCATCTTAGCAACATTATAATTTTGTTCTGCTGTTAGTGTTAAAGAGTGAGCTGGGGCACCCCAATATCCAAATGCTTCATCCCAGCTATGTTCTTTACCAGTATAGTAAGCACCTTCTTTGTATGGTTTACGATTTTCTTTTTGACCAATTTCCATTTTTGTACCAAGATAGTTATTTACACCCTGATTATAAAAAACAGCACCCATTGCAAATTTTGATATTAATTGAGTATAATCAAAACCTGTTGCAGGATCAAAATCACCGCCAATCTCACTAGCTTTCTGCATCATATGCTCCAGTGCTTCAGGTCCAGATAATCCACCCCAACCAGGAATAGTCCCTTTGTACATTTTGCCAGATAAGTTTCCACTACCAATTTCTGAAACCATTGTTTGCATAACAGGAAAACCATCTTTGGACTTAGGCGCAATGATCTCTAAACCATCTTCTCCATTATAGTAAGCCATCATCTTGTTTAGATCACCAGTTTTAACTAGTTTTTTCAAACTGTCGTGTAAAACTTGTCTAGCCATTTGACCTGTATATTTTACTGAATTTGTAGCGTCGCCTTCATAACCTTTTAACGTAATTGGATATGGACCATATATCTCTGGGCCATGACCATCTGCAAAGGATTTAGAAAAGTTAAACGATAAAACTAATGCAGTAACAATAAGTAATATTTTTTTCATAATTAATTTCCTTAATTGTAAATTTTTCTTAGTTTGAGGTGTGGAGATAAGTTGAAACTCGTTTGGTTAAGATGCGCCTTTACCTTTAAAAGATTACTCATCTCCACGTCCTATTACTAAGGATCTGAGATGCTTTTATAACAATTTAAAAAACAGATTTTTTTATTTTATTTTCCCAGTGTTTATAGGCTATATCAGACGTATTTAGATTTATTCTAATTTAAAGGTTTTTTAAAATAGGTGGTTAGAAATCGTAATATTAAATGTGAGTTATAATGTTATAAAAACTAACCACCATGGAACGGAAGTAGATTTATTTATAGGTAAAAATTGATATTTATGTAAAAAAAAATTATTTTGATATCATAAAATAGATATTTGAGAATTTTAGAACTATTCTAATTAAAAGTAATAGACGTTAATTCTAGGTGGGGCCTCGAAGGGCCCCTATCCAAGACTATTTTATAGAAATAAGTCTAGCTTTCTTTTCTTCTGGTATAATTCTCTCCAGATCAATTGTTAAAAGTCCATTAATTAATTCAGCATCCTTAACTTTGATGTCTTCTGAAATAGTGAACGATCTTTCAAACTGTCTCGTTGAGATTCCTTTATGAATTACTCCATTACCATTATCATTAACCACTTTTTCTTTTGGTTTATTTCTAACAGTAAGATTATTTTCTTTTAATTCAATCTCAATGTCTTCTTTACTATATCCAGCAAGAGCAATTTCAATTTTATAATTGTGATCATCAACTCTATGAATATTGTAAGGTGGATAGTTTGTATTGTAACGTTCGGTGGATTCTAACATTCTATCAAATTCATCGAAAATCGAATCAAATCCAACAGAAAATGGTCTTAGAGAATTCCAAACGGATAGGTTTCTAGTCATAATAACTCCTTTATAAGCAAGTATTAATGTCGGCACCCACAATGGCATACTGACATTTATGATGTGGGGATGATTATGATTAATTCAAGTATGTAATTATTTTTTTCTTATAAAGGATAAGCCATCTGATAACGGTAAAAGAGAAAAGTCTACACGAGAATCGTTTTGGATTTTTGTATTTAAATCTCTTATGGTATTTGTTTGAGAGTCGTTTTTTTTCTCATCAGCAACATCACCATGCCAAAGCATGTTATCAATAATTATAATGCCATTTGATGGAACAAGACTTAAAGATAATTCATAATAATTAGGATAATTATTTTTGTCAGCATCTATGAAGATAAAATCATAAGAATATTGACGGTCTATCATACTTTGCATTATTTCAACCCCATCACCGATAATAGATTCGATTTTTGAACTCATATTATCTAGATCCCAATATTTTTTAGCTAATGATAGAAATTCGTCTGAATTATCAATTGTTGTAATTTTACCTTCTGCTGACAAACCTCTTGCAATAAATAAAGTGCTCATGCCAGTAAATCTTCCAACTTCTAGACAAGATTTTGCTTTCGATAATTTTGTGATTATTTCTAAAAACTGACCTTGTTCTTTTGCAATTTGCATTTGAGATACACTGCCAAGCTTAGATGTTTCATCTGCCAGATCGTCAATTATTTTATCTTTTCTATAACCTACGTTTTGTAGATATTTTACTAAGCTTTCATCTATTTTAGTTTGTGTACTCATTGATTAATGTACTCATAAACTTGTGGTAATTTTTTTATTTCTTTATCTGAAATTATAAAACAATCTTTTATTCTTTCTTCCAATTCTTTTGAATCGTCCTCTGTGTTTGAGTATAATTGCAATAATGGTTTCGTGCTATCAATTTTTTCACCAACTGAAATAACACTATCATATCCTACACCATAATTTATTTTATCAGAAACTTGTTTACGTCCCCCGCCAAGCTCTATCAAAATCAAAGCTAATTCTCTTGTATGAATTTTTTCAATCCAACCTTCTTTATCAGAAAAAATATCTCTAGCTGTTGACTCATTATTCAAATCTGTTTCGTAAGTTGATAAAATATTTTTTGGTCCTCCCAAAGCTGAAGTCATCTTTTCAAATTTTTCTGCTGCTGCTCCATTTGAAAGAACCTCTTCAATTTTTTTAAGAGCATCTTCTTTAGAAATTTTATGGACCATCATTAAAAGTGAAGAGATTAATTCATTCGTGATTTTTTCTAAGCGATAATCTTTAATTTCATTTTTTAAATACTTTATACACTCTAACATTTCTAAAGTATGACCTGCACTTTTTCCTAAGACTTGATTCATATCTGTGATTATAGCTTCGCATTTAAGCCCAGCTCCCTTTGCAACACTAACTAAAGATTGTGATAATTCTCTTGATATCTCTATAGTACTATTAAAAGATCCGTTCCCAACTTTTACATCGAGAATAAGTGACTTCAGCCCAGAGGCAATTTTCTTAGATAAAATGGAGGAAGTAATTAATGGTAATGATTCCACTGTTCCAACAATATCTCTTATGGAGTAAAGTTTTTTATCAGCAGGTGCTAAGTTTGGTGTTTGACCAATTATGGCACAACCAACTTCTTTAACTACTTTCTTAAACATATCTAAATTAGGTTGTGTATTATAACCTGGGATTGAATCGAATTTATCTAATGTTCCGCCTGTATGACCTAGTCCTCTTCCAGAAATCATAGGAACATATAAACCGCATGCAGCTAATATTGGTGCTAATACAATACTAGTTTTGTCACCAACTCCACCAGTTGAATGTTTATCACAAACAAGTTCACTATCAACCATGTCTGACCAATTTATTGTGTCACCTGAGTTTGTCATTGCTTCGGTTAAATAAACTGTCTCTTCTGGAATCATGCCATTAGAAAATATGGCCATACTCATTGCAGCAATTTGAGGATCAGAAAAAGATCCAACTGTTAAACCTTTTACAAATTCATTAATTTCTTCTTTTGATAAAGATTTTTTATCTCTTTTTTTTCTAATTATTTCTTGAGGAATCATCGAATTGAACTTCGCGTATAAACTGTTTAATTAAATTTAATACATTGTTCTCTGCTAAGCTTGCATTTTCTAAAGTTTCTTGATGACTGAGTTTTGTTTTATTCATTCCTGCAGCTAAGTTTGTAATTACACTTATTCCAATCACAGGTAAGCTGCAATGATTTGCAACTAATACTTCTGGTACTGTTGACATTCCAACGGCATTTCCACCAATTACTTTTAAGGCATTGATTTCAGCTGGTGTTTCAAAGTTAGGGCCTGAATACATGCAATAAATCCCTTCATATAATTTTTGATTCATTTTTTTAGCTATATCAATTAATTGTTCTCTATAAAATTTATGGTATCCATCACTCATATCATGAAAGCGTGGGCCATAACTTTCTGCATTGGCACCAATAAGTGGATTAAAGCCACTCCAATTGATATGATCCTTAATTGCCATTAAACTACCTGCTGGCATATTCTCATCAAGACTTCCAGCAGCATTAGTTACAATTAAAAGTTTAGATCCAATATCTTTTAAAACACGTATTGGGGCTGCTAAACTTTGTGGGTTATGTCCTTCATAAATATGTGATCTACCATACATGCAAACGACATTTAAATTATTAATTTTTCCTAAAACTAACTTTCCAGCGTGTCCTTTTACAGTTGGTTGAGGAAAATCTTCTAATTCCTCATATGATACTGATTCTATAATATCTTGATCATCAAAAAAATTTGTTAACCCACTTCCTAAAATTACAGCTACATCGGGCGAATCATTATTTGTTATTTCTAAAAATTTTTTAGATGATGGAAACATTAAAGATTTTCTGGACCAAAAGAATCTGGAAGTAATTCTTCAAGAGTTGAAGTTTTCATATGCCCTTTTTCACTACACATATGGATTTTAGTATCTAATGATGCAAATTCTCTTAATCGCTGTCTGCATCCTCCACAAGGTGAGCATAATAAATCTCCAGAACCGATAACCACGACTTCTAAAATTTTTTTACTTCCATGTGAAATCATATTGCCAATTGCAGTTGCTTCGGCACACTGTGATTGGGGGTATGCCGCATTTTCTACATTACACCCTGAAATAATTTGGTTATCTTCAGTAAGAAAAGCTGCACCTACCTTAAAATTTGAATAAGGAACATGGGCTTGTTCTCTAACTTTTTTTGCTGCCTCAAACAAACTATCAAAATTTTCTGAAACCATATTCTTTTTTAACATGAAATTACTAAAAAAATTATTTATTTCTAAATCTTAAACAATTCTTGAGACAAATCAGGAAGTTCATCTCCCCAAAAAACTTCTTTACGCAAAAATTCTGGATCTTGGTTAAAGCAAACAGACATTGCTGAATTATAAACAGCTCTTGAGTCAATTGTAGAGTTTAGATCTCTTCCTTCAAATAATTCTTTCTTTTTCAGTCCAGGCCATTCTGTATAAACTTGAGATTTTTTTAGTAAGCCGCCAGCCATTAGTATTGCACTTCCATATCCATGTTCAGTACCATAGCCTCCATTTTGTTTTATAGTTCGACCAAATTCTGTCAAAGTTAAAATTAGAGTATTATCAAACGCGTGGCCCAGATTTTCATATAAAATTGTAACAATTTTATTTACCTCTTCAAGTTCATCGGCATGAGCTCCATCAACGCCTCCTTGAGCAGCATGAGTATCAAAACCATCTAAATCAAATACAGCAACTCTAGGACCACTTTGATCTTTTAATTGTTTGGCAGCTTCAAGGGCAAGTTTTTTTCTATCGTCAGAGTCAGTAGCTATTTGCATGGACAATGGTCTTTGTCTAATTGTATCAAGTGTCGATTTAATTAGCTCATTATGCTCACCTTTAAATTCATTATAAATTTGATCTATTAAATTAGTTTCAACAAAATCTGGTGATGGAAAAAAATTATTATTTTGTGGCACACCTCTTAATAAAAGTGGCATTGGTAATGATATAGCCAAACCTTTTCCTATAATATTTGAAGCTAGTAACCCTCTACCAAGCCATCCGGTTTTTTCTTTGTATGGAATGTGAGCTCCTGTTTCCATCAAATTTTGACCATCAAAATGAGATCTGCCTGTGTAGGGAATATTCGTTGCATGTACAAATGCTGCTTGATTAGTTTGCCAGAGCTTATGAAAAATTTCTAATTTAGGGTGAAGACCAAAATCACTATTTAAATTAAGAACATCTTCTAAAATAAGTTTTTTTCTTAATTTTCTTAGACGTTTATCTCCAATAACAGGAACAGCTGTTAAACCATCCATACCTCCGCGAAGTGATATAATAATTAGATTTTTTTTCTGCATTGAAGCAAAACTAATTTTTGGGAAATATCCTGAAAGAAATAGTGTTGTTGATCCTCCAATTAAAAAATTTCTTCTTGTGCAGTTCATGCTTTCAATACTCCAGGTAAATTACAAATGACTCCATACTTTTGACCTAAATCATAATCCAAAGTGCCAAACCTAAAATTTTCAATAAGTGATGCCATATTTTCATGATCTTCAAAATTATTTTTAAGACAAGCTAAAATAAAATCATGGGATCTGTTTCTAGATTTAACAAGTATTGGAAGCTCAACAGAAGAGAACCAAAAGCGACGTAATAATAATTCTGGTGATACCCAATCTGCCTCAAAATCACTCCAACCATTTGGTTGTTTTGCACGATAAGGTGAATGACCAATTTCTCTAAGTATCCATGATAGTTGTCTTTGTCTTCTATTTGGCTTTGAACTGAAGGAATAATTCATTTTTTCGGGAGAAAGAGGAATATTTAAATCAAACATTCTAGACAATTGCATAAACCATATTTCTGGTGGATGAAATTTATGTGTATTCTCATTATGTTTGTAAGCTTGCGTAATAACTGCTTTGTGAATTTCAATTAGACTTCCATTGGATTTGTTCCATGCTTCTATTACTGGGTTAATCATATCTTCAGTTGGTTCATCTGTAATAAAATGCCTGCATAATTTTGTTGAAACAAATTTGATACAGATTGGGTGTGTTGCTAAATCATGAATTACCTTTGCAAGTTCTCTTTTTGCATCATTTTTATATTTAACTCCTAAAACTATTTTGTCTCCTTTTTGATGCATTTCTTGATCAAACCATATATCTCCTGTCTCTAAATTTTTTCTATCCCATTTGTGTGCCCAACCTGTCATAATATAGGCTAACTGAATAACATCATCCTGAGTGTATCCAGCATTTGGTGAAACAGTATGTAATTCTAGTAGTTCTCTTGCATGATTTTCGTTTATAGTTTCTCGCCACTCCATTCCTTTTTTAGAATTGGGACCAAAAGATTCTGAGTTATCAAGATGGTGAATCATGCACCATGAAGTGGTAACCGACTGCACCATCTCTTCAAAAGTTTTAACCATATTAGGTCTAATAATTTCACGTTGATAAGGCCCAGTGCTAAACTCTGCCAAAAAATCTTTTTCACTTATTGCAAAGTGATTTCCCCAAAAAAGCCAAAAACGCTCAAAAACAGGCTGTTTGGAATACTTAGTTTGATAATGACGAATAGCATGTTCATTTAATTCAAAATACCTTTCACCAGTTTTTATTCTTAATTCATCTTTTGCTTTTCTATAGGCATGTTTGTCATTTTTAAATTTTTTTCTTAAGATTTCTCTGTCTCCATATACCCACTCTCCATATTTTTTTCTTAATTCTTTTTCTGTTGGAATTATTCCAGGCCATAAGAGATTGGGTATAGTATCTAGTTGATTTAATGCCCAATTAAGAGGATCTTTATCTGGTTTATCATTTGGTGATAAACCAAATGCTACTCGTCTATAAAATTTTAATGACATATTTAAAAAAAAATAGTTTACATATATTTATAATATTTAAAAATAAAATTTAATGAAAAAAATACCCCTAAAAATTTGTGGCATAACAAATGTAAAATCAGTTGAAGTTGCATATAAAAATAAAATAAAATCATTAGGTTTTGCAAGTAAAAGTTTAAATGGACCAAACACAGCTAGTGATAAAAAAATTCAATCATTAATTAAAGAATGTAAAAATTATAAAATAGAATCAGTTCTTTTGACTCGTTATGTATCACTAGATAAAATAATTGAACAAATTGATTTCACAAAACCAAAGACAATTTCATGTTCGTATCATTTTTCAAAAAAGGATTTATTAAGAATAAAAAATATATTTAAAAGATTAAAAATTGGTATTGCAATTAACCCTGAAAATTTTAATAAAAATTATATTGAGTCAATTAAAAAAATTGTTGATGTGGTTTATTTTGATATGAATGTTTATAGAAAAAAAAGCATTAAAAAATACTCATTGAAAAAAAGTATTAAACAAATAGAATTTATTAAAAATAAAAATATTCCTGTTTATATTGGTGGTGGTATAGATAAGAAAAATGTTTCTAATATTCTTAAACAAACTTCACCTTTTGGTTTGGATATTTCAAGAGGTTTAAAGAATAACCGTAATTTAATATCTCAAGAAAAGCTTAAAGATTTGTTAAATCAAATTTCTATAGGATAATTTTTTAATAATATATTTATTTGTTAATTCTTTAGATAATTGATTAATAGATTTTTTTTCAACTGGATGGAGAAGAAAGGGTTTAATATCTAATATAGGATGTAAAACAAAATCTCTTTCTTTGGCTCTTGGATGCGGAATAATTAGATTGTTGTAATGATACTTACTAATTCCAAAAAAAATTATATCAATATCGATACTTCTAGGTCCGTTAACAATTCTTTTATTTTTTTTTAATTTTCTTTCAATTTTTTGAATAGAATTGATTAATTGAAGAGGCTGTTGATTGGTTTTTAATATAATTGCACTATTGTAAAAGTTTGACTGATATTTATATCCATATGGGGCTGAAACATAAATATTAGCAAACTTACTTATGTTCCCAATTTTATTTAACTCCCTTACTGCACTACGTAAATTAAGTATTGAATTACCTACATTTGACCCAAGGGCTATGATAGTTTCAGTTTGAAACACTTACTGATTCTGCTCCATATTTTTTGGCAACAGCTGTTTTATTTATATTTATTTTTATATTTTTGATTTTAAATTTTTTTTCAAGCACCTTCGATGTTTTAGAAATTAAATGTTCAAGAGTGTGTGACTTTGATTCTTTAATATAAGTCTTAAGAAATTTTGTAATGGCAGAATAATCTTTAACACTATTGATACTATTCAAATTTAAAGAGTCTTTTACTTTATAGTCAAAGGATAGAGTAACTTTGAGAAGTTGCTTTTTCTTTCTTTCAAGTTCTGTGATACCTAAATTTGCACTAATGGATAAGTTTTTTATTTCTACTTTAAACATAACTTTTTAAAAATTTTTAATGACTGTGAAGTTTCTTTAACATCATGAACCCTAAATATATCAACACCCTTTTGATAACAATATAAAGCCGAAGCAATAGAGCCTCCTAATCTTTCATCAGCATTGCTTTGATCAATTAGATTTATCCAGCTTTTTCTTGAAGAGCCCAGCAGCAATCCATAACCTTTAAACTTAAACTGTTCAATTTTTTGCATGATCTCAATATTTTGATTTAAATTTTTGCCGAAACCTATTCCAGGATCAAACCATACTTTAGTTGAAGGTATGCTTAATTTTTCTAATTGTTTAATTTTTTTTAAAAAAATTTTCTTAATATCCTGTACTACATTTTTATAAGAATTAATTTTAGATTGCATTATCTTAGGTGGAGCAGGTGTGTGCATTAAGATTAAACCTGTTTTGAATTTTTTAGATAAATAAAATAAATCCTCAGAACCACCAAACACATCATTAATTATATGAGCACCCATGCTTAATGCATATTCTTGTGTCTCAATTTTATTAGTATCAACAGAGATAACAAATTTGTTTTTTGGTAATTTTTTTAATATAGGATCTAGCCTTTTAACTTCTTCATTATAGGTAAGAGGTACAGAGCCAGGCCTAGTACTTTCAGCTCCTATATCAATAATATCTGCTCCATTTTCTGTCATTTTCTTTATATTATTTAGGGCATCCTTTGTCTTAAAACTCTTTCCACCATCACTAAAAGAGTCGGGTGTAACATTACATATGCCCATGACTGTTGGCTTATTAAATTTAAAATTATGTTTACCCAATTTCATTTTATAAAACTTTTGAATATTCTTTTAATAAAGACTTGTACATCTTAAGAGAAGATCTATACCAATTTAATTGATCAATAGAAGAAATACTTACAACCCCCTTGCCAGACCCAACCAGAAGTATTTCACTATATTCATAAAAGTTAGATATCAGAATATCTACTTTTTTAATCTTGTATGGAATTGTTTTAGTTAAATATGATAAAGTTATTCCTAAGTAATATGAATTCTTCGGAATAAATAATTGATTATTTTTTACAAAAATTAAGTTTGTGGTCGACCCCTCTAAAATTTTACTTTTATTATAAAAAAGAATTTCTTCTTTTTGTAAATTAATTTTTTTTTGTAAAGAAAGTATTTTTTTATATTGTAAGTTTTTAAAAGAAGGTAATGTTCTTTGGTATCTATAGATATAAGCAGTAAAATTTTTTTCTTCTTTATTTCTTTTTCGCAAAGATAAAGAAATTAATTTTTTTGTAATTGCCACTCTTAATAAGTGATCATAGTTTTTAATTTTAGAATTAGTATTTATAAAATTAATCAGAAATTTTTTTGAAATTTTAAAACTAATACCAAAGAAATTTGAATCTTTGTTAAGTTTTTTTAAATGTTGATCAATTAAAACTAAGTTTGGTTTTTTTCCTGAAATCCTTATGGTTGTAAAAATACCATTATATCCCCAAAGAGAATTAAACTTTACATTTTTTAAATCTTTAACGTGATATGATTTTTTTAATAAGATATTTTCCATTTGGAGTTAAAAAAGAGTCTGGGTGAAACTGAAATCCATATACTTGATTAATATCATCTTCAATTGCCATTGCCACGTTTGTTTTTGCACAACGCATTGTGATTGCCATTGATTTTGAAATAAATGGCTCTTTTAATTTAAGTGAATGATATCTACCACCAAGGAGATCTACATTTTTTTTAAAAATTGATTTGTCACTTATAATTTTTATAAGACTTTGATAACCATGTAAGATATTTTTTTGTTGAACTATTTTACCTCCTTCAGAGTGCACTATGTGTTGGAAACCTAGGCAGATTCCGAGAATTTTTTTCTTTCCCTTATATTTTTTATAAATCTCTGAAGTTAAGGGATAATCTTTTGGTTCACCTGGCCCAGGTGAAAGAACTATTGTTGAAGCTTTACGAAGTTTTTTATAATTAATTTCATAGTAATTAGATACAACAGTCGGCTCGATACTATCTAATAAATGTGCAAGATTGTATGTAAAGGAGTCTTCGTGATCGATTAAATAAATCATTAATTAAACAAATCTAATAGAGATTTAGCCTTTATATAGTTTTCATTATATTCTTTTTTTGCAGTGCTTCCTAATATTACTCCACTAGCAACAGATAATTCAATAGTATTTTTAAAATTAAGTAGTGTCCTTATCATTATATTAAAACGCATATCTCCATTCGAATGTATGATACCAAAACTGCCAGTATAAATATTTCTATCAGATTTTTCTTTTTTATTTAAAAGTTGAATAGTGCTTATTTTTGGACAACCAATTACTGATCCACCAGGCATTAACGATGAGATTATGTCATGGTTAGTTATTTTGTTTTTCAAAACACCTTTAATTGTTGTAACGTAATGGAAGAGATCTCTGTATTCTTCAACTGTTTTTAATTTATCTATTTTTACAGAACCAGTTTTACAAATTTTTGAAAGATCGTTTCTTTCCATGTCGACTATCATATTGTGTTCTTTAGTTTCTTTTTCATTTCTTCTAAAAAAAGCCAAAGCTTTATTGTGATTTATTTTTTTCGTTTTTCTTAAAGTACCTGCAATAGGTTTAGTTTTTATCAGATCTCCTTTTTTTAATAACAGTGTTTCAGGTGAGCAACTAATGATACTATAACCTTTATCTCTAATTAGAAAACTTTCAGGAGACTCATTTATTTGCATTAATTTCCAGAAAAGATCTATCGCGTTTATATTGCCTTTTTTTGAGTAAGTCTGAGCAATTTTTATTTGATAAGTTTTCCCTTGCTTAATATTTTTTGAGAAATCGTCAAACAGTTTGGAGTACTGTTGTAGAGTTAAATTTAAATTAAAATTCTTATTTAATTTCGAGTATTTTTTTGTATTAGTTTTAATATTTCTAAAATTGGTTTTGGTACTTTTAATTATAATTTTTTTACCAATACTAATTTTTGTTTTAGGTTTATAAAAAAGTCCACTATAAAAATTTGTAGTTTTTTGTTTTGGAAGTTTTATTCCAATATTATCACAAAGTAGTTTATATCCAAAAAAACCTATGTAACAATTTAAACCGTCAATACTTGAGCTCTTTTCTTTAGATTGTATATTTAAAAATTTTTTTATATTTTTTTTATCTACAATTATTTTTTTAGAAAAATCAGTATATACGTCAAAGCCATTATCATTTTTATAAATAATGATAGACTTATCAGATTGATATAATTTATCTAAATATTCGTTATTGTTCAGCACTGGATTCTATTATAATTAGGATACTTATATGAAAAATATTTTAACTAAAATATTCTTTTTTTGCTTATCCGTCACATGGTCATCATATCTTTATGGCCATGGGACAATAATTTTTCCCAATGTTGAACATGGCGAGGGATATATAGATGTTAAAATATATGACTCCAAAGAGAGTTTTTTAGATGAGGAATTAGCTATTGAGAGTGTGAGAAAAAGAGTTCAAAAAGGTAGGGTTGTGGTCCCTTTAAGCAAAATACATGAAGGAAAAATTGCAATAGTTGCCTATCATGATGAAGATTCTAATGGAGAATTAAAGACAGGTTTATTCTGGCGACCAAAAGAGGGTTTTGCTTTTAGCAATAATTATCAGCCTAAAGGTCCTCCATCTTTTGAAAAAGCGGCAATCATTTTAGTTCATGGCGAACCCGTGGTAATAGAACTTAATTATTAAAAAATATATTGATGTCATTACAATTACAAAACACACTAAGTGGTAAAAAAGAATTTTTTAAACCAGTTAATCCTAGTCATGTAAGAATTTATGCATGTGGGCCAACTGTTTATAATTTTGCACATATTGGAAATGCAAGAATGGCAGTGGTTAACGATTTATTAGTTCGTGTTTTAAAAACCCAGTATAAGAAAGTAACATATGTATCTAACATCACTGATATTGATGATAAAATTATAGATGCGTCTAAGGAAACTGGTGAGGACATCAGTGTTATTACATCAAAATATACTGAGATATACAATAATGATATGAGTGCCCTTGGTGTAAACCTTCCTGATATTCAACCAAGAGCAACTGATCATATAAAAGAAATGATTGAGTTAATAAAAAAATTAATTGAGGAAGAGAAAGCTTATGAAAAAGAAGGGCATGTTTTATTTCATGTACCAGCTTTTGAGAATTATGGAATTCTTTCAAAAAGAAATAGAGATGAACAAATAGCTGGAAGTCGTGTTGAGGTTGCTCCTTTTAAAAAAGATCCAGCTGATTTTATTTTGTGGAAACCTTCCCCTTCTCCACTGCCAGGTTGGGTTTCACCTTGGGGATTTGGAAGACCGGGATGGCATTTAGAATGTTCTGTAATGTCAGAAAAATCCCTGGGCCTGCCTTTTGATATTCATAGTGGTGGTATAGATTTAGTATTTCCTCATCACGAGAATGAAATAGCTCAAACTTGTTCAATTTCTGAAAATAAACATCCTGAAGATTTTGCAACTTTTTGGTTTCACAATGGTTTTGTTAATGTTGAGGGTGAAAAAATGTCGAAATCGATTGGTAATATAAGACTAGTTCACGAACTTAATAAAAAATATAAAGGAGAAGTTTTAAGACTAACATTATTATCAGCTCACTATAAACAGCCATTAAACTGGACTGAAGACATCATTGAACAAAATAATAAAATGATTGATAGACTTTATAGAGTTCTGTTAGAGCTATCAGAAGTTGAAATAGATTCTAAGATACCTTCTGAATCAATAATGGAATCAATTTTAGATGATTTAAACACGCCAAAAGTAATTGCAAAACTTAATGAGGAAGCAAATGATGTCTCATCTGCATCTGATGAAAGAAAAAGAGAAATCAAAAATAATCTCCTATCAGCCGGCAAAATATTAGGTATTCTTGAGAATGATCCAAGTAGTTGGTTGGGTTATAATCAAAAAAATACTGAAAATACTGAAGAAATTGAAAGGTTGATAAATAAACGCAATGAAGCTAGACGCAGTAAAAATTTTAATTTGGCAGATGGTATAAGGAATATATTAAAAGATAAAGGTATAGAAATAGAAGATACTGATAAAGGAACGATTTGGCGGAAATCTAAATGAGTAAAAAGATAATAATTACATTACCAGATGGAAATAAAAAAGAAGTTGATAAAGGCATAAATGGTCTAGATTTAGCTTCACAAATTTCTAAATCTCTTGCAAAAGAGTCAGTCGCTATAAAAATTAATAATGAAATAAAAGATATTAGTTTGCCTATTAATAGTGATGCGTCAGTAGCAATTTTAAAAAGAGATAGTGATGAAGCCCTTGAATTAATTCGACACGACTGTGCTCATGTAATGGCAGAAGCTGTACAAGAATTATTCCCAGGAACACAAGTTACGATTGGTCCAACTATTGAAAATGGTTTTTATTATGATTTTGCAAGAGGTGAGCCTTTTACTGTTGCTGATCTTCCAAAAATTGAAAAGAGAATGCATGATATCATACAAAAAAATAAAAATTTTGTAAGAGAAGTATGGTCTAAAGAAGAATCAATAAAACATTTTAAAGGTAAGGGCGAGGACTACAAAGTTGAATTAATAAATGATTTACCTAATAATGAGGAAATCAGTATTTACAAACAGGGTGACTGGTTAGACTTGTGCCGGGGCCCTCACATGGTTTCAACTAAACAAATCGGTAAAGCATTTAAATTAATGAAGGTTGCTGGTGCTTACTGGCGAGGTGATTCATCCAATGTAATGCTAACAAGAATTTATGGAACGGCATGGGCAACAGAAAAAGATCTTGAACAATACCTTTTACAAATTGAAGAAGCAGAGAAAAGAGATCACCGAAAACTAGGACGAGAAATGGATTTATTTCATTTTCAGGAAGAGGCTCCTGGGGCGGTGTTTTGGCATCCTAAAGGTTGGACATTATTCCAATCCTTAATAAATTATATGCGAAAGAGACAAGAAAATGCAGGTTACGTAGAAACTAATACACCAGACATGATGGATAAGTCTCTATGGGAAACCTCTGGTCACTGGGATAAATTTAGTGACATGATGTTTAGAACTGAAGCAAAAGATGATAAAATTTATGCAATCAAACCAATGAATTGTCCTGGTGCTGTAGAAATTTTTAAACAAGGATTAAAAAGTTATAGGGATCTACCATTTCTATTATCTGAGTTTGGAAAAGTACATCGTTATGAACCATCGGGCGCCCTTCATGGATTAATGCGAGTGAGAGCATTTACACAAGATGATGCACATATATTTTGTACAGAGGATCAAATTACACAAGAGAGTAAGACGGTATGTGATCTGATACTTAGTATCTATAAAGATTTCGGTTTTGATAATGTTAGAATTAAATTTTCTGATCGTCCTGAAAAACGCGTTGGAGATGATGCTGTTTGGGATAAAGCTGAGGCTGCGTTAATGCAAGCTATGCAAGCAACAGGCCTTGAGTACTCGCTAAATCCAGGAGAGGGAGCATTTTATGGTCCAAAATTAGAGTTTGTTTTACGTGATGCAATTGGCAGAGACTGGCAATGCGGCACACTGCAAGTAGATTTAAATTTACCTGGAAGATTAGGAGCTACTTATGTGGGAGAAGATGGTAATAAGAAAATACCAGTCATGTTACATAGAGCACTATTTGGTTCCTTAGAGAGGTTCACCGGTATTCTAATTGAGCATTATGCAGGACATCTTCCGTTTTGGCTTTCACCATTGCAAGCAGTAGTTACTACAATTACATCTGATACTGATGAGTATGCTTACGAGGTACAAAAGGTATTAGTGTCTAAAGGAATTAGAGCCGAAATAGATACTCGTAATGAAAAAATTGGTTATAAGATACGTGAACACAGTAATAGCAAAGTGCCAGCAATTATTGCTGTTGGAAAAAAAGAAGCTCAAGATAAAACAGTATCTGTTAGAAGAATTGGATCTTCTGAAACAAAGACCTTTAAATTAGAAGATATTGCTACTAGCTTATCTAAAGAAGCAAAATCACCAATAGAATAAACAATGAATAACATGCAAGGTAAGTTTCCAAGTACAAGACTTAGACGTAATAGAATGAAAGAATTTTCTCGTCGTTTAGTTGCTGAAAATACACTTAGTGTTAATGATTTAATTTTACCTCTATTTGTATGCGAGGGAAACAAAGTTGATGATCCTATTATTTCAATGCCTGGTGTTAGCAGATACTCTATTGATAATCTTTTATATCAAGTAGAGAAAGCTGTTAAATTTAATATTCCTGCAATTGCTATATTTCCACAAATTGAAAGTGATCTTAAAAATTCTGAGGGAAGTTTAGCTGTAGATGAAAATAATTTGGTGTGCAGATCAATTAAAAGTATCAAAAAGGATTTTCCAAATATTGGTATTATATGTGATGTTGCCTTAGATCCTTTTACTGATCATGGGCATGATGGTTTAGTTATAAGTGATAAAATAGATAATGATAAAACTTTGGAGGTTTTGGAACAACAGGCTCTAGTCCAAGCAAATGCTGGTTGTGATGTAATCGCCCCGTCAGATATGATGGATGGAAGAGTTGGAAGAATAAGAACTGCATTAGATTCAAATAATTTAACAGATACTCTCATACTTTCTTACGCTGCTAAATATGCTTCAGGTTTTTACGGTCCTTTTAGAGATGCTATAGGCTCTGGTTCTAATTTAGGTAAAGATGGTAAATTAACATATCAAATGGATCCATCGAACAGTGATGAAGCAATTAGAGAAGTTGGATTAGATATAAGTGAAGGAGCAGATATGGTAATGGTTAAGCCTGGTATGCCTTATCTTGATATTATTTCTAGAATAAAATCAGAATTTAAAGTTCCAACCTTTGCCTACCAAGTATCTGGTGAATATTCGATGATAAAAGAGTCAATTATTAAAGGTTGGCTAAATGAGAAAGTTATAATGGAATCTCTTTTATCTTTTAAAAGAGCTGGAGCAAATGGTATACTGACTTACTTTGCATTAGAAGCTGCTGAAAAATTAAAAAATGAATAACATTCAATTTGAAAAAAGAAAATCTATAGAACAAGTTGAGGAGTCAAACGAGCTTGCTCCAAAATTTGATTCGAATGGTCTTATACCAGTTGTAACGACTGACTTTTCTTCAGGTGAGTTACTTATGCATGGCTATATGAATGAAGAAGCTTTTAAAAAAACTATAAGTTTGGGTGAAGCTGTATATTATTCTAGAAGTAGAAATACTCTTTGGCATAAAGGTAAAACAAGTGGATTAACTCAAAAAATAAAAGAAATAAGAATTGATGATGATCAAGATTGTGTTTGGTTAAGAGTTGATGTCAAAGGTGGTGCCAGCTGTCATGTGGGATATAGATCATGTTTTTATAGAAGCATTCCTTTGGATGGTTCTAGCTCTAAAGTTATTCTCAAATTTGAAGAAAAAGAAAAAGTTTTTGATCCTGAAGAAGTATACAAAGGTGCCTTAAATCCTACTAAACTATAATGTCAGACAAATTAAAGTTTATTGAAACTAGTAAACTTCCTACAGATATTGGAGAGTTCACTGTACATGCATTTACAGATGAAAATGAATCTAAAGATCATTTGGCAATATGTATGGGTGACTTGCTTACCGATGAACCAGTTTTATCAAGAATTCATTCTCAATGTATTACAGGTGAATCTTTTTTTAGTATGAGGTGTGATTGTAGATTCCAACTAACTGAATCATTAAAACAAATTGCTCAAAATAGAAGAGGAGTTATTTTTTATCTACAACAAGAAGGAAGGGGTATTGGTCTTTCAAATAAAATTAAAGCATATAGTTTACAAGACAAGGGGCTAGATACCGTTGAAGCTAATCATCAATTAGGTTTTAAAGATGATGAGAGAACATATGAAAATATAGCTGGAATGGTAAAATATTTGGCGATTAAAAAATTAGACTTAATAACTAATAATCCAAAAAAAATAAAAGCGCTGGAAGACATGGGTATCAAAGTAAATCAAAGAGTTCCTATTTTCTCAGATACCAATAAGTACAATGAAAAATATCTCTCGACTAAGAAAAGTAAACTTGGTCATCTAATATAAGTGAAAGCAGATAGTTTAATAAAAAAACTTAATATGATTAGTCACCCTGAAGGGGGGCATTATGTCGAAAATTTTAAAAACGATAATGTAAGTCAAATTTACTATTTATTAAAAAAAAATGAGAAGTCTCATTGGCATCGACTAACTAAAAATGAAATATTACATTTCTATTCTGGGGATCCTCTAGAAGTTTTTACATCTAGTGATGGAATTGATTATGAGCTTTTCTCATTAGGATCAGATGATAAATATATTTACACGGTAAAAGCGAATACATGGTTTTCGATGCGATCTGCTGGATCTTACAGCTTAATTGGGTGCACTGTCGCACCTGCTTTTGATTTTAATGATTTTGAGCTTGCCCCTGCGACGTGGCGACCTGAAAAATTCAAAATTGAGTTATAGTTTTCACTTTTCTTTAATTTAAATTCTTTATATATTAGTACTATATAACGGAGGTTCTAAATGGATGCAGAAAGTAAATGCCCTGTAATGCATGGAGCAATTACAAAAAATATGGGGGAAGGTACATCAAATCGTGAGTGGTGGCCAAATCAACTCAACTTAAACATACTTCATCAACATGATCGTAAGTCCGATCCAATGGAAGTTGGTTTTAACTACCGTGAAGAATTTAAGAAGATAGATTATGCTGCATTAAAAAAAGACCTCAATGATTTAATGACTGATTCACAAGATTGGTGGCCTGCTGATTATGGACACTACGGTGGTTTCTTTATTAGAATGACATGGCATGCTGCAGGGACGTATAGAACTGGAGACGGTCGTGGTGGTGGTGGAACAGGTGCTCAACGTTTTGCTCCTTTAAATAGTTGGCCTGATAATGGAAATTTAGATAAGGCAAGAAGACTACTTTGGCCTATAAAGAAAAAGTATGGAAATAAAATTAGTTGGGCTGATCTATTTATACTAACCGGTAATGTTGCAATTGAATCTATGGGCGGAAAAACTTTTGGATTTAGTGGTGGAAGACCAGATATCTGGGCTCCGGAAGAAGATATTTATTGGGGAGTAGAAGAAGAATGGCTTCAAAACAAAAGATACACAGGTGATAGAATTTTAGACAACCCACTTGCAGCAGTTCAAATGGGATTGATTTATGTTAACCCTGAAGGACCGGATGGAAAAGCAGATCCACTTGCAAGTGCAAAAGACATTAGAGAAACTTTTGCAAGAATGGCGATGAACGATACTGAGACTGTTGCCTTAACTGCAGGAGGACATACATTTGGAAAAGCGCATGGTGCAGGTGATCCAGCTCTAGTTGGAGCTGAACCAGAAGGTGCACCATTAGAACAAATGGGTTTTGGATGGAATAACTTACACCGTTCTGGTTTTGGAAGAGATACTACTACAAGTGGTATTGAAGGTCCTTGGACAGCAAATCCTACACAGTGGGACAATGGATATTTTGATTTACTTCTTGGCTATGAATGGAAGTTAGTCAAAAGCCCAGCAGGAGCACAAATCTGGCATGCCATTGATCAAAAAGAAGAACATATGGCACCACAAGTTGATGATCCATCAATAAAGGTTCCAACAATGATGACGACTGCTGATATGGCAATGCGTGAGGATCCGGAATATAGAAAAGTTTCTGAAAAGTTTCACAAGGACCCAGAATATTTTGCCGATCAATTTGCAAGAGCTTGGTTTAAACTTCTTCATAGGGATATGGGACCAAAAACAAGATACATAGGGCCTGAAATTCCTGAAGAAGAGTTAATTTGGCAAGACCCCGTTCCAAAAGGTCACTCGAATTATGATGTTGAAGCTGTTAAAGCTAAGATTTTAAAAAGTGGTTTAACAACTCAAGAGATGGTTGAAACTGCTTGGGCAAGTGCTTCTACATTTAGAGGATCAGATATGAGAGGTGGAGCAAATGGTGCAAGAATTAGACTTGCTCCTCAGAAAGATTGGGAAGTTAACAAACCTGAACAATTAAAAAAAGTTCTTGGTATTCTTGAGCCAATTGCAGATGATACAGGAGCTTCAATAGCTGATGTTATTGTGCTTGCGGGCAACGTTGGTGTCGAACAAGCTTCAGGAATGGAAGTTCCTTTCACACCTGGTAGAGGTGACACAACTCAAGAAAAAACTGATATTGATTCTTTTGGTGTTCTTGAGCCTGAGGCTGATGCATTTCGTAATTATTTAAAAATGAATTATGATGTTACAGCAGAAGAACTAATGCTGGATAAAGCACAGCTTCTTGGGTTAACAGCTCCTGAAATGACTGTGCTTGTTGGTGGTATGAGATCCTTAGGTATTAGTTCTGATCAAAGAGGATTATTTGTTGATACAAAAGGTAAGTTAACAAATGATTTTTTTGATAAGCTTTTAGATATGGGGGTTAGTTGGAAACCAACCGGTAGCAACTCATATGAAGCAACGGATAAAATTTCAGGTAAAAAAGAAAGAACTGCATCTAGAGTAGATCTTGTTTTTGGATCTAATTCTCAGTTAAGAGCAATAGCAGAACTTTATGCAAGTGATGATAGTGAAGAAAAAATGAAAAAGGACTTCATTAAAGCTTGGAACAAAGTGATGAATGCTGATCGTTTTGATTTAGAACAGTAAAATAATTTAAATTAATTAAAAAGTGGAACTTTAAGTTCCACCTTTTTCATTTTGGCATATTAGTTGCACCAGTCTCTAGTGAAATTATTTTACCATCTTTATATTTATATACTGCCATTACAGCCTGTGTATTTCCATCTTTAAAAGTAACAAAAGAGTGATGTATCCCAATTTCATCATTTTCATAAACAATTCTAGACTTATCATCATTAATGTCATCACTCATGGCCCAGCCTATAACGTCGGACTTTGATAAAACATTACCACTAGAATGCATTGTAAATTTAAAATCATCATGGATAATTTCATTCATTCCTGCTTCATCTTTTTCGTTAAACACTTTCATATATTTTTCTAATATAGACATACTATCTCCAGAGTTAATATATTACTTATATAGATATTTTACAAAAATAACTTAGTTTATCTTTCTTTAATATATGGCTGACCAATTGCATTAGGGGCAATTGCTTTACCAACAAAGCCGGCAAGTAAAACAACAGTTAACACATAAGGTAATGCTTGTATAAGTTGAACAGGTATTTCTCCTATTGCAGGTAACTCAACTCCTTGTAATCTGATTTGAAGTGCATCAGTAAATCCAAAAAGTAGACAAGCAACTAATGCTGTTTTAGGATGCCACTTTCCAAAAATCATAGCTGCTAAAGCTAAGTATCCTCTACCAGCTGACATCTCTCTAAAAAAATTAGCATTTACTGCGGTTGATAAATGAGCTCCAGCAAAGGCAATTAAAACACCATTAATAGCCAAAGCTTTATATCTCATCGCAAATACATTAATGCCTGCTGTATCAACAGCACTTGGGTTTTCTCCAACTGCTCTTAACCTCAAACCAAAACTGGTTTTAAACACAACCCAAAACACTAATGGAACTGTAAGATATGCTAAGTAAACAAAAATATAATGCCCACTTAATATATCGCTATAAATTGTACCTATTATTGGCACATCTTTTAAACTCTTAGCGAAAGGTAGGTTAACTTCTAGAAAACGCTGATCTTCATTTAATGTTGGTGTTAAACCTGCTTGCCCAAACCAAGCAGCTGCCAGAGCAGTAGTTAAACCAATTATTAAAATATTTATAGCAACACATGAAACAACTTGATCACCCTTATAGGTAACAGAAGCAAAACCATGCAACATTGAAAGGCTAACACATGCTATAATAGCTAAAAATAAACCAAGCCATGGATTTCCTAAAAAATAAGAACCTACTGCAGCTACAAAAGCAGCCATAAGCATTTTTCCCTCTAAGCTAAAATCAATAACCCCTGATCTTTCAGCAAATATACCTGCCATGGCAGCAAAAACTAATGGTGTTGAAATTCTTAAAGTAGAATTTATTAAAGATGCAATGTCAGATAAAAATTCCATTATGCATTAGCCTTTAAGTTTAGTCTATTAACAAAGAAGTTTTCGATTTGTGGTCTAAATAGATTTTCTAAAGCACCACTAAATAAAATAATTACACCTTGGACAGCAACAAACATGTACCTAGTGATATTTGGCATGTCAAATGTAACTTCTGATCCGCCTTGATATAAAATTCCAAATAGAAATGCTGCTGGAAAAATTCCTATAGGGTGGTTTCTTCCCATTAAAGCAACAGCTATTCCAGTAAAACCATATCCAGCCGGAAATCCTGCAACGATTTTATGATGTACTCCTAATATTTCATTAACGCCTAATAGTCCTGCAAGACCTCCAGATATACACATTGCAATAATTATATTTTTATAAGGTGAAATTCCTGCATAAATTGCAGCTTGTGTATTATGTCCAACAGCTCTCATTTCGTAGCCCCATCTTGTTTTCCAAACTAAAAACCATACAAAGACTGATGCAACAATTGCTAAAAGAAAGGAAATATTTAACGGCGAATACCTAATCTTAATTCCAAGTAGGGCAGCAAAATCTTCGAAACTTGGAAACCATTGCTCTTTAGGTAAAGCAACCGTATGAGGTCCCATTTGTGTTGTGTCCCTTATTACATCAACAAGAAGAAATACCATTAAAGATGCAGCTATAAAGTTAAACATAATTGTAGTTATAACTACATGACTGCCTCTCGTTGCTTGAAGGTATGCTGGGATAAAGGCCCAAGCTGCACCAAAAACTACAGCGCCTCCAACAGCTAGAAACCATACAATAGGAACAGGTAAAAAACTAAAATTTATAGCAACTAAAAAAACACCTAGACCACCTATATATGCCTGACCCTCACCACCGATATTAAAAAGCCTACAATGAAATGCGACGGCAAATGCTAAACCAGTAAAAATAAAATTTGTTGTATAATAAAGTGTGTATGCGAAACCCTCGATATAACCAAAAGAGCCGTAGATAATTAACTTTACTGCTTCATAGGGATTTTCACCTGCAATAAATATAAATAAGCCTGAAACAAATAATGCTAAAGTTAAGTTAACAAGAGGAACGATAAGATTGGATACCCACCATGGAACTTTAGATTTATCTACTGTTGCCATTACACAACTCCTGCCATTAATAAACCTAACTCACGATCAGTAACATTTTTATTTTCTTTTTCACCTACTATCTTTCCATCAAACATAACAGCAATTCTATCAGACAATGAAAGCACTTCATCCAATTCAACAGATACTAAAAGTATTGCAGCTCCTCTATCTCTCATATCTATAAGTCTTTGATGAATAAATTCAATGGCACCTATGTCTACACCTCTCGTTGGTTGACCAACCAATAATACTTTTGGTTTTTCATTAAGTTCTCTACTTAAAATTATTTTTTGTTGATTACCACCTGAGAAATTTGATGTTATTAAATTTGGTGATTGAGGTCTTACATCATACTCTTCCATAATTGTTTTAGAATGAGAAATTATATCTTTATTATTTAAGATTGATGATTTTGAAAAAGGCTGTTGATCATGATAACCAAATATAAGATTTTCATAAGCTTTAAAATCCGTAACTAGTCCCATTCTTTGTCTATCTTCAGGCACGTGCGCTAAACCCTTTTCTTTTAGCTCTCTTGGATTCAGGAAATTTTGACTATCTGATATTTTTTTTCCATCTAGATATATTTCGCCTGACTCAACTTTTCTAATTCCAGATAATGCTTCCAATAATTCTGTTTGACCATTTCCCGTAACACCTGCTAAACCTAAAATCTCTCCTGCACAAATTTCTAAATTTACGTTTTTAACCCTTGTTACATCTAGATCGTCTTTAACTGTAAGATCTTCAACTTTAAACACAACATCACCTGTTTTGACCTCTGATTTATCAAGCCTTAACAGCACGCTTCTGCCCACCATCATTTCAGCCAATTGTTCTTTGTTCGTATCTTTAGTTTTAATGTGACCAACCATTTCCCCCTGGCGCATTACAGAAACCTGGCTTGTGAGGTCCATTATTTCTATTAATTTATGGGTAATTAAAACAATTGTTTTACCTTCCTCGTTAAGTGAACGTAATATTTTGAATAATTCATCGACTTCTTGAGGTGTTAAAACACCTGTGGGCTCATCAAGTATAAGAATTTCTGCACCTCTATATAACGACTTTAATATTTCAACTCTTTGACGGAATCCAACTGATAAATCAGAAATTATAGAATTAAGATCAATATTTAATTTGTATGTATCACAAAGATTTTTTAAATCTTTTTTTGCTTTTACAAAATTTTTTCCAAATACTAATTCACCCTCAAATCCTAAAATTATATTTTCTAAAACTGTAAAGTTTTCTACTAACATAAAATGTTGGTGCACCATACCAATGCCATTAACTATAGAGTCTTTTGGTGATCTGAGATTTATCTCTTTTCCATTAACTTTTATTGTTCCTGAATTTGCTTTATAAAGACCAAACACGATGCTCATTAGCGTGGATTTTCCAGCACCGTTTTCCCCAATTATTCCATGGATTGTACCTTTATTAATTGTGAGGTTAATATTCTTATTGGCATGAACATGGCCGAAAGATTTATTTATATTTTTTAACTCAAGGATAGGTGAGACCATAAAGTTATCTAATCTCTTGGTCTCACCAAATTTTTAAAATAGTTCTATTACTCTTGCGACCAGTCAGCAACTTCCATTGATCCACTCATTATATCTGCTGCTGCTGCGGATACAGCTGCTTCCATCGCAGAAGTTACCATACCGTCTTCAGTAGCATAACCAACCATACCTTCTGCTAAACCAAGAATATGAATTCCTGATTCGAAAGTACCTGCGTCAGTCTTTTGAGCTTGTTCAAAAATCGTTAAGTCCAAACGCTTTAACATAGAAGTAAGCATGTTACCTGGGTGCATCCAGTTTTGGTTTGTATCAACACCGATGCCCATAATACCTGCATCAGCTGCTGCTTGTAGAACGCCAATACCTGTTCCACCTGCTGCTTGATAAACAACATCTGCGCCACCATCAATTTGTGCTTTTGTTAACTCAGCACCTTTTGTAGGATTATTCCAAGCTTCTGGTGTTGATCCAGTCATGTTAGCTAAAACATTTATATCAGGATTTACATAAAGTGCACCTTGCTCATAACCTCCCTGGAACTTTCTAATTAAAGGAATATCCATTCCCCCAACAAATCCAATTGTTCCACTTTCAGAAGCCATAGCTGCGATCATACCAACTAGGAAAGAACCTTCGTGTTCCTTATAACAAGCTTGATAAATATTGCTTGCCGGATCATCCACCCAGCATACATCAACTGCTACGAAGTTTGTATCAGGATAATCTGGGGCAACTGCTGCAACTGCATCGGCTTGGGCAAAACCCATTGCTACGATTAATGATGCACCTCTATCTGCGATCTTACGCATACCTTGTTCAATTTGAGTGTTATTAGAAGCTTCAAATTCAACCATGTCCCATCCAAGTTCATTTTGAACTCTCAATGCGCTTTCATAAGCTAGTTCATTAAATGATTTATCGAACTTACCTCCAGAGTCATATACAACTCCGATTTTGTTTGCAAACGCACTTGAAGAGAAGACAAGAGCGAAAGAAACTGTAAAAATACTTAAAATTTTCTTCATACTAAAAATCCCCCTTAAATATGAATTATAGATACCTCATTGATAACATTTTATTATAAAAAAAATGCATTAAAAAATGAGATTATGGATAAATAATAGGATTTTTTATGGATAACTTCAAGTGCCCATATACCTATCACCTGCGTCACCTAAGCCCGGTACAATGAACTTATTTTTATTCAACCTAGCATCAATATTACATGTAAATATATGAATGCCTTTTTGTTTTTTCTGGATATTTTTTATACCCTCAGGTGCAGCAAGTAAGGACACTAGAAATATATCTTTAATATTAACTCCTTTATTTTTAATAAGGTTGATAGCAGCAATTGATGAATTGCCTGTTGCTAACATTGGGTCTAGTATTAATACTTTTTTATTTTTAACTCTTGGAAGTTTAAAAAGGTATTCTACAGGTTCATAAGTTTGTTCATCACGGTATAAACCAATATGGCCTTTTTCAGCTTCAGGTAGGAACTTTGCAAAACCTTCAAGTAGTCCTAAACCCGCACGTAAAATTGGCACTAAAATAATCGATTGACCCAAGACTGTACCACTCATTTTTATAAGAGGGGTTTCAATTGTTTGTTTTTTAAAAGGTACATATTGTAGGACTTCAGAAGCAATGAGGTAGCTTATTTCATTCATAGTTTGTCTAAAAACAGTATTTGATGTTTTTTTATTTCGTAAGACCGTTAACTTGTATTGAACAAACGATGATTTAATTACTGTAATCATATAAGATTACATATATAGAAATGCCACTAAGAGCAATGCGGTTATCAATTTATTTTTTAACATTAGTATTTTTATCTAGCTGTACAACAATTGAAGTTGGAAAAGAGGTTGTTAAGGTTGGTAAAGTTGTAAAAGATAAAGTTGAAAAAACTGTAACAAAAAAAGAGACAGAAATTATTGAAGATAAAACTATTGTTGAGGAGCAGCAGATTATTACTGAAGAAAAAGAAGAAGAAAAAACTATAGTTAAAGAACAACAAAAAATGGCAGAGATAAATTTTATAGGAAAACAGCTTGCTGAGATAAAACAAAGATTAGGACAGCCTAATTTATCACGTTCTGATGGATCAGTTCATATGATGCGATATGATAGTACTTCATGTAGATTATTTATCTTCTTCCATTTAAACTCCAATATTAAAAGGGTAGAATATTTTGAATTTCGAGACTCTTTTGGAGAGCTTATAAACACAAAGCGATCTATAGAAGAGTGTTATAAAGAATACGACTTTACTAGCTAATTTCGACAAGTAGATCTTTTGTCTCCACATTATCACCAGAAGCAACATTGATTGATTTAATCGTTCCACTCTTATCAGCATTTATAGTGGTTTCCATTTTCATCGCTTCAATAACTAATAATTTATCACCTTTAATTACTTTACTACCTGATTGAACGAATATTTTTGCGACCTGACCTGGTAAAGGTGATCCTATGTGACCAAAGTTATTATCTTCGGCTTTTACTCTTTGTGTAATATTTTTTGAAAATTCTTTATTCTCTATATCTATTGTTCTTGGCTGTCCGTTAATTTCAAAAAAAACAGAACACTTACCGTTACTGTTAACTTCACTTTTAGCTAGGTATCGTAAAATAAGATTTTTTCCTTTATCAATTTCTATAGTGTATTCCTTATCTTGTTGAGGACCATAGAAAAACAATTCGGTTGAAAGAATTGATGTATCACTAAATTCCTTAAAGTGATCGACATAATCTTTAAAAACTTTTGGATACATCAAGTAGGATGCTAGATGTGCTTGATTAACCTTCATACCTATTTCATCTTCTAAATTTTTTGCTTCCTTATTTAAATCAACTGACTCTAAAACTTCTCCAGGTCTTTTTATTAATGGTTTTGTGTCTCCAAGAACTTTCTTTTGTAATTCTTTTGGGAAACCACCGTGTGGTATACCAATTTCCCCTTTAAAAAATTCAATTACAGAAGCAGGAAAAGAAATTTCTTTTTTTGGATCTAATACATCTTCTTTAGATAAATCATTAGCAATCATATAGAGTGCCATATCACCTACAATTTTAGAAGAAGGTGTCACCTTTACAATATCACCGAAAAGTTGGTTTACCTCTGCGTATTTATTGGCAACCATCCCCCACTTATCAGTTGTAATGCCCAAAGATCTTGCTTGCTCTTTTAAATTCGTAAACTGTCCACCTGGCATTTGATGGAGATACACGTCAGAACTTCCCCCTTTGAAATCAGTTTCAAAAGCATGATAATTTTGACGTACTTGCTCCCAATATAAAGATAGTGTTCTTATTGCTTCGTCATCAAGTTGAGGATCTTGATAGTTTTGTTTCATTATAGACACGATAGAGCCAAGTGCAGGTTGTGATGTTAACCCACTCATCGAGTCAATTGCAAGATCTACGATATCTACTTTTTCTTCTATTGCCGCAAGAACTGATGCTGATGAAGTGCCTGATGTATCGTGAGTATGAAAATGAATTGGAAGATCAGTTGTTTGTTTAATTTCGTTAACTAATTTTTTTATAGCATTAGGTTTTGCTAATCCCGCCATATCTTTAATGGCGATAATATGTGCTCCTGCTTTTTCTAAGTCCTTAACAAGATCAATATAATATTTTAGTGTATATTTTTTTTCATTTGGATCAGTTACATCATTTGTATAACAAATAGTTCCTTCACAAATTTTATTTTGATGGCGTACTTCATCAATTGCAACACGCATATTATCAATTAAGTTTAATGAATCAAAAACTCGGAATACATCAATTCCAGCTTCTGCTGACTGTTGAATGAAATGTTTAACAACGTTATCTGGATAATTTTTATATCCAACAGCATTAGATCCTCTAAAGAGCATTTGTTTAAGAAGGTTGGGGGCTCTTTTGTTTAATCTTGCTAATCTATCCCAAGGATCCTCTTTTAAAAAACGCATAGAGGTATCAAAAGTTGCACCTCCCCAACATTCTAACGAGAATAAGTTACTTAGATTTTCACTATAATATTCAGCAATATTAACAAGATCATCAGTTCTCATTCTTGTAGCAAGAAGCGATTGATGTGCATCACGCATCGTTGTATCAGTAATTAGGGTGTAGGGTGTTTCTTTTATTTTTTTTGCAAATTTTTCAGGACCTAAAGATTGTAGATCTTTTACATAATCATTTTTCTCACTTTTAATATTTGAAATAGGAATTTGAATTTCTATAGTCGAATTACTATTAACTCTTCCAGATATATCATTGTGTCCGTTTACAATTATGTTTCCAAGATAAGATACGATTTTAGATGCTCGATCTTTTTGAGGATTATAAGCATAGAGCTCTTTTTTAGTATCAACAAAATTTGTATTGTAGTTTCCTTCAAGGAAATCTTTATTGTTGATAAGAGATTCTAGAAAGACTAAATTCGTTTTAACACCTCTAATTCTAAATTCTCGCAAAGCTCTATCCATTCTTTTAATACAGTCATCTTGATGCTTTGCCCAAGTTGTTACCTTAACAAGTAGAGAGTCATAATAGGGTGTAATGATAGAACCAGATGATGCATTTGCTGCATCTAATCTAACACCAAAACCAGCTGCAGATCGATAAGTCATGATCTTCCCATAGTCTGGCATAAAATTATTAAGTGGATCTTCGGTAGTAACTCTACATTGAATTGCAAATCCATTTAGATTAATGTCTTCTTGTTTAGGAAGTGCAGGGTGATTGCCAATTTTCTCACCTTCTGCAATTTTAATCTGGGCTTTAACAATATCAATACCGGTTACTTCTTCTGTTACTGTGTGTTCAACTTGAATTCTTGGGTTAACTTCAATGAAATAAAATTTACCAGATTTTTTATCAAACAAAAATTCAACAGTTCCTGCTCCAAAATATTTAACTTTTTTTGCAATTTTAATTGCAGCATTACAAATGTCTTTTCGAGTTTTTTGTTCAAGAAAATGTGCAGGTGCTCTTTCAATAATCTTTTGATGCCTTCTTTGGAGAGAACAATCTCTTTCAAAAAGATGTAGAATATTTCCATGTCTGTCACCCAAAATTTGAACTTCAATGTGCGCAGCATCTTCTAAAAATTTTTCTATAAATACTTCATCTTTTCCAAAAGCTTTAAGTGACTCACTTTGAGCAGTTGTAATTTGATCTATTAATAAGTTGCTTGATCTAACAACACGCATTCCTCGACCGCCACCACCCCAGCTAGCTTTGACAATTACTGGGTAACCAATTTTCTCAACTTCTTTTTCAACATTTTTTAAATTTTCTTTTGTCACGAGAACAGACGGGACAATGCCCACTTTTGATTCTTCAGCAACTTTTTTAGCTTCGGTTTTATTGCCAAATCTTTTTAATATTTCTTTACTGGGTCCAATAAACGTTATGTTATTTTTTTCACACTGCTCTGCTAGTTCAGGACTCTCAGATAAGAAACCATAACCAGGATGAATTGCATCTACTTCAGCATCTTTTGCAATTTTAATAATAGAGTTTATGTCCAGATATGCTTGTATTGGACCTTTGCCCTCACCAACTAAATAACTTTCATCTGTTTTAAATCGATGAATAGCAAAACGATCTTCTTTAGAATAAATGGCAGCAGTTTTAATACCAGATTCCTCAGCAGCTCTGAAAATTCGAATAGCAATTTCACTCCTGTTTGCTGCTAAAATTTTACTAATCTTTTTCATCAAGCCACCATTAAATCAAGATTATTACTTAATATTTTTTCGAGGATGCATCTATATGTTCCTTACAAAATTAGCAAGAGATCAAAGGAATTTAGCCATTTTTTAGGATTTGGAAGCAGTTATATATTGATAATAAATGATTAATATAGATTACATTATCTGTGCACATATGTCCCTTTATCACAGAGGCTGTTTTGATTAATGTGAAAATATGAATTCAATGAATGAAAATATAAGACCCTATCAAAGTTGTTCTAAATCAGTCTTCTTGATTTTAGGAATTATTTTTATAAGTTGGATTTCATTATTCTCTATTTTTTTGATTGTACAAGGTGCTTGGCCTGTGTCTATATTTCTTGGACTTGAATACTTAATTATTTTTTATTTAATCCGTTTATATTTCAAAGAGAAAAATATTAAGGATGAAATTAATATTGATCAAAAAGTGATATCTATAAAGAAATATAAAGGTGATAAACTGTTACATTCATCTAAATTCAGCACTTATTGGTCCAAAGTTTTTTTTACAAAATCTAAAAACACTTCCAAGTTATCAATAAGAGAATCAGATAAAGAAACTGAAGTTGCAACTTTCTTGCATGCTGATTTAAAAGAAAACTTATATTTAAGGATTAAAAAACAATTAACATATTATTAATTTTTTATCTCAAAACATTTATAATTATAAATAATTTAATTCTTTCATGACTTGCTTGCAGGAAGCTTCAATTTTTTTTATTTGAGCTAAACTTAATATATCTTTCCATTGTTCTGCTTTACCTGATCTGAAAAATTTATCTTTACCTTTATGAGTTTTCATTCCAAATTTTTTTTCACTTTTTTGTAGTAAACTAAATTCTGAATTCTTAACACTCAACTGAACTCTGCTATTATCCTTTTTGTGATTTAAGATTTTTGATAGAAAATCTATTGTATTATTAAACTGGCCAAGACAATCTTTTAATAAATCTTCATATTTTATTATTATACGTGGCATATAGGGCATTCCGTATTTCCATGATTTATAATGATAGCTCCAAGATCCTAGAATTTCTATATATGGATAATTATCTATAGAGTTTAAGTTGTAAAATAATTTATCATCACAAAGATCTGATATAATTTTATCATAACTTTCATTTTTGTAATGTGCATAAGAAATGACAACATCTCTTGGATCTCTAACAATATAGATAGCCCCTAAAGTTAAATCCATATTGGTAAAGTCGTTTTTTTCTATTGATATTAAAGCATTGTGGTTTTTAAAAAAAACAACGTTTCCACCTTCAATATCAACTTCTTTTTGTAAGTCCAACCAATATTTAGAAATATTAAATGGGTTTTCTTTTAGAGATTTTTTATCTACAATTTTTTTTATTAGACTCAGTTGTGGAAATATTAAAATATTATTATCTGCTATTTGAAAATTAAATTCATTGCTCCTATTAAAGAAATAATTAGATATTAAAAATCTCATCCAAGTGTTTCCACTTTTTGGATATGATGAAATCCAAATAATTTTTTTCATAAATTAGAATTTAATTATAAATTAAAATAACAAATCATTCATAGAGAATAGACCGTTTTTCTTCTTATTTAAAAAAATGGCAGCCTCTATTGCTCCGGTCACAAATATAGATCTATTATTTGCTTTATGCACAAGGTCTATTCTATCATTGGTTCCTATAAAACTCACTGTATGTTCTCCTGCAATCTCACCACCTCTTGTAATAGAAAAACCTATTTCACCTTTTTTTCTAGATGAAAATTTTTTTGTACGATCTAAAACTTTTGATTTATTTAATTTAGTTTTTCTGCCCTCAGCAGCATACTCTCCTAAAGATAATGCTGTTCCTGAAGGTGCATCTTTTTTGTGTTTATGATGTGTTTCAGCGATTTCAATATCATAAACAGTATCTTTTAGGGCTGATGCTGTTTGTTTTACTAGGTTAAATAATAAGTTAACACCCAAGCTCATGTTAGATGACATGAGTATAGGTATTTTTTTGGAAAAGCTTTTTACTCTCCTTTTTTGTAAATCTGTCATTCCAGTTGTTCCAATAACAACTGCAGTTTTATTTGCAGAGGCAATTTTAAGATTATCTAACGTAGATTCAGGTGTTGTAAAATCAATTATAACATTTGCTTCTTTTATTAAATGAGCTGCATTAGCTGTAACTAATTTTGCAGAGTGTATACTCGAAACTTTGTTTAAGGGTTTGTTTATATCTTTATGTTTTTTGTGTTCAAAACCACCGACAAATTCTAAATTTTTATTTTGTAAAATTTGTTTCGATATTTCCTGACCCATTCGGCCAAGACAACCTGCAACTGCTATTTTAATTTTTGCCATAAAAACTTCTTATACTTTGGTGATTGTAAGTTGAAAAGAAATTAAGTTAAATCTTCCCAGACTTCTTTTAATTTTGAGAAAAAACCTTGTGATTTTGGACTGTGTTTTTTTGAGGTTCCTCCCTCATTTTCAAACTCTCTCAAAATATCTTTTTGTTTGCTATTTAGGTTGACTGGTATTTCTACGTTTGCTTGCACATACATATCACCCCTTCTACTTTGTCGTAGTATACTCATTCCTTTCCCGCGAAGTCTAAATTGTGTCTCAGATTGTGTTCCCGCAGGAATATTAAGTCTAGCTTTTTTTCCTTCAATGGTTGGAACCTCTATTTCACCGCCTAGAATAGCCGTTGTTATAGAGATTGGTATTTCGCAAAAAAGATTTTCTTCTTCTCTTTCAAAAAGTTTATCCTTTTGAACTTCAACGAAAATATACAGATCTCCATTACCCGCACCTCTTTCACCCGGCTCTCCTTCACCAGCTATACGAATTCTTGTACCTGTATCAACACCAGCGGGAATAGTAACGGAAATTGTTTTTTGTTTTTTTATATTCCCTGTTCCAGAACATTTAAGACATGGATTTTTTATGCTTGAACCTTCTCCGCCACATGTAGGGCATGGTCTTTCAATAGAAAAAAAGCCTTGTTGAGATCGAACTTTACCTGCACCACCACAAGTAGAACAGGTACTTGGTCCGGATTTATCTGCACTTCCAGTTGCTGCACATAAATCACAACCAACATATGTAGGAATTCTTATTTGAGGTTTCTTTCCAGTGAAAGCTTCGAATAGTGAAACGGACATATTATAACGAAGATCACTTCCTCTTTGTGGACCTCTTCGTCTTGATGATTGTCCACTAAAACCTCCACCAAAGAACTCTTCAAAAATATCAGAAAAACCACCCGCAAAATCTCCAAAGCCTTGAGCTCCACCCATGCCGCCTTGTTTGAAGGCATCATGTCCATATTGATCATAAGCTGATCTTTTTTCTGAGTCTTTTAGAACTTCGTAAGCAGCAGCAGCTTCTTTGAATTTTCTTTCAGCTGTTTTGTCATCCTTGTTACGATCAGGATGATATTTCATGGCTTGTTTTCTATAAGCTTTTTTTATTTCATCATCACTGGCATTTCGTTGAACACCAAGTATCTCATAGAAATCTTTATCAGCCACATCTCCTCCTTATAAAAATTATGGAGCGTTAATCTTTTTTATCTTCGTCTACTTCCTCAAATTCAGCGTCTACAACCTTTTCATCTTTTGGATTATCAGCTGATGGTTCAGCACCAGATGGATCAGGTTGTGGTCCAGCACCTTGAGGGTTTTGTTTATAAATTGCTTCTCCCATTTTCAAGGATGATTGAACAAGTGCTTCAGTTTTAGATTTTATGAGTTCTAAATCTTCACCATCTTTTGCTTTCTTGAGCTCTTCGATATCTTCTTTAATTTTATTTCTATCAGATTCAGGAATTTTATCTCCATGCTCTTTAAGGTTTTTTTCAGTCTCGTTGATTAAGCTGTCAGCATGATTTCTCGTATCAACGGCTTCTCTTTTCTTTTTATCAGACTCAGCATTTTCTTCTGCTTCTTTAACCATTTTTTCGATCTCGTCATCTGATAATCCTCCAGAAGCTTGAATTTTAATCTGCTGTTCTTTACCAGTTGATTTATCTTTAGCAGAAACATTAACAATACCATTGGCATCAATATCAAAAGTCACCTCAATTTGTGGCATTCCTCTTGCGGCAGGTGGAATGCCTACTAGATCAAATTGACCCAGTAATTTATTATCTGCAGCCATTTCTCTTTCACCTTGAAAAACTCTTATTGTAACCGCGCTTTGGTTATCTTCAGCTGTAGAGAATACTTGGCTTTTCTTTGTAGGGATAGTTGTGTTTTTATCAATAAGTTTTGTAAATACACCTCCAAGTGTTTCAATACCAAGTGATAGCGGTGTAACATCTAGTAATAAAACATCTTTGACATCACCTTGTAATACCCCTGCTTGAATAGCAGCACCAGATGCAACAACTTCATCTGGGTTAACACCTTTATTAGGCTCTTTACCAAAGAAGTTTTTTACTATCTCTGTCACTTTAGGCATTCTGGTCATTCCGCCAACCAAAATAACGTCATCGATTTCTGCGGCTTGTAATCCAGCATCTTTAAGTGCCATTTCGCATGGTTTTAAACTTTGATTTAAAAGCTCACCTACGATAGCCTCTAGTTTTGCTCTTGATACTTTTATCGTCAAATGCTTCGGACCAGATTGGTCAGCAGTTATAAATGGTAAGTTGACTTCAGTTTCAGTTGAGCTTGATAATTCAATCTTAGCTTTCTCTGCAGCTTCTTTTAAACGTTGAAGTGCAAGTTTATCTGAACGTAAATCAATACCGTTATCTTTTTTAAATTCATCTGCAAGGTAGTCTATTATTTTAAGATCAAAATCTTCACCACCAAGATGGGTGTCTCCATTGGTTGATTTAACTTCAAAAACACCGTCACCTATTTCTAAGATAGAAATATCAAATGTACCTCCGCCAAGATCATAAACAGCAACCGTACCAGTTTTCTTTTTATCTAAACCGTATGCTAATGCTGCAGCGGTAGGTTCATTAATTATTCTTAAAACTTCAAGACCGGCTATTTTACCAGCATCCTTTGTTGCTTGTCTTTGAGCATCGTTAAAATATGCAGGAACAGTTATTACTGCTTGAGAAACGTCTTCACCTAAATATGATTCTGCAGTCTCTTTCATTTTTTGTAAAATGAATGCACTTATCTGACTAGGACTATATTTGTCTCCACGCGCTTCTACCCACGCGTCACCATTATCACCTTTTACAATTTTGTAAGGTACTAGTCCGCTATCAGATTTAACATCTTCATCTTCAAAAGTTCTTCCAATTAATCTTTTAATGGCAAATAGAGTATTTTCAGAATTAGTTACTGCTTGTCTTTTAGCTGATTGACCAACAAGTTTTTCTTTTGTGTCACTGAATGCTACCATTGACGGCGTTGTTCTTCCGCCTTCAGAGTTTTCAATTACTTTTGCTTCCTTACCGTCCATTACCGCAACGCAGGAGTTTGTAGTACCTAAATCAATACCAATTACTTTTGCCATATTTTTTTCCTCTTTACTAAATTATTTACCAATCGAAACTGGATACATTAGATATGGGAAAAAAGATTTAAAATACAAGGATGTTTAGGATTTATATTGAAAAAACCCAGTGATTTATGGATTTTTTGTATGTTTTTACTTTCTCCAAGCTACTTGTAAATTACAAACTCTGTTTGACTTAACAATGTTAGCTAATTTAAACTTAATTACCAAGGGTAAAACCTACAAATGAGCCGCCCTTAGTAATTTAATATTAATTTTTAATAGAAAATTTTATTCGTTTTGTGAATTTTCTTTGCTTTCATTCTCCTCGGTATCATTATCTTTTTCTCTTTTTGATTCTTCTTTTTTAGTAGCTGTTTTTTTAGAAACACCGACCATAGCTGCTCTAAGAAGACGATCATGCATTGTATAACCAGATTGGACTTCTTGTACTACTGTTCCTTCTTCAACATCACTATTTTCAACTTCCATCATTGCCTGATGAAAATTGTGATCAAATTTTTGATTTAAAGTTTTTATTTTTTTGACTCCATGTTTTTCAAGAATACTTTTGTATTCTTTAAGGACCATTTTTAAACCATCGATAAGATTTTTTATACTTTGTGAATTATTTTCATCTTGTGGCAAAGCATCTAGAGCTCTCTCTAAATTATCTCCTGGCGATAAAATATCTCTTGCCAAGTTAATGCTACCAAATTTTATTGTTTCAACTTTTTCTCTTTCAAATCTTTTTCTAAGATTTTCCATTTCAGCGAGTAATCGGATTTTTTCTTCTTTTAGTTTTTCAACTTCCTTTTCTAAACTATCTTCTTCTGTGTTTATATCTTCACTTATCTCTTCTGCATCTGTGTTTTCTTGACTATCATTAACATCTTCTTCGTTTTCAATATTCTCAGAATCAGGTTCTTTAATTTCTTCTTGCTGATTTTCTTCTTTTTTATTCTCAACCATTAATCAATCACCTTTCCAATAATTTTAGATGTATAATCAACAAGAGGAACTATTTTGGAATAATTTAGTCTAGTTGGCCCGACTACACCTATAGCTCCTATAATTTCTTGATCATTATTTTTATATGGGGCCATTACCATAGAAAGACCAGAGTGTTTAAATAAAAAATTTTGAGATCCAATAAAAATCTGAACCCCTTTTGCTTTTCCTGCAGTTTCTAATATATCTACAAAACTAGACTTTTTCTCGATTTCATCAAAAAGATTTCGGATTTGATCTAAATCCTTAGAAACAATTTCATCTTTTAATAAATTTGATTGACCATGTAGAAAAATATAAGGATTTTTACTATTAGGCTGAGTTTCAATAATACCTTGTTGAATTAATTTTGAAGAAATTGACTCTAGCTCATTTTGTGAATTTTTTATTTCAGATTGAATTAGTCTTTTAATTTGTGAAATATTTTTATTAGTAAACTTTGAGGTAAGATAATTGGAAGCCTGTATCAATAATGAACTATTATATTTTCCATTATCTTCGATGATGCGATTTTCTACTTCTCCATTCTCATAAGCAAGAATAAGCATTAATTGGTTACTATTAAGTCTTATAAATTCAACATGTTTTAAATTTTTTTGAAATTTTGGCGCAATAACTATTCCTGCATAACTTGATAATCCTGAAATAGCTTTAGAAGCAACATCGAGCACCTCTTCATAAGATTTACCTTTGGTTAAGCACTGTTGTTTAATGTTTTCTTTATCTATTTTGGAGATTCTTCCAAATTCTAAAAGCCCATCTACAAAAAACCTCATGCCTTTTTCAGTAGGCATTCTACCAGCTGATCTATGTGGGGCATATAAAAGCCCTTCTTTTTGTAAATTCGATAAAATAGATCTGATTGATGCAGAGGAAAGATTTAAGCCTCCCATCTTCATTATTGTTTCAGAACCTGCTGGAGACCCAGTTTTGAGATATGACTCAACTAATTTTTTGAAAATTAATTTCGATCTATCATTAATTTGTGCATATACATTATCAGACATAAGAATTTTATTTAAAAATAATATTTATCTACTATTATTAAATTTATATGAGAAAAGATAGGTCCTTCAATCAAATGCGTAAAATTTCATTTGAGAAAAATGTTAATATTCATGCAGATGGTTCGTGTTTAGTAAAATTTGGAAATACTCATGTGCTTTGTCTTGCGACAATTGATGAAAAAGTTCCTCATTGGTTAAAGAATACCGGAAAGGGTTGGGTCACAGCAGAATACGGCATGCTGCCAAGATCGACAAATACAAGAATGGATAGAGAGGCGGCAAAAGGAAAGCAGTCTGGTAGAACACAAGAAATTCAGAGGTTAATTGGGCGTAGCTTAAGATCTATTGTAGATCTTTCAAATCTTGGAGAGCGTCAGATAAAAATAGACTGTGATGTAATTCAAGCTGATGGTGGCACAAGAACTGCTTCTATCAGTGGTGGTTTTATTTCTTTATATCTGGCAATAAAAAAGTTGAAGAATAATTATAATCTCCAAAAACCAATTATCAAAAACTTTATAGGAGCTGTATCAACTGGAATAGTTGATAGTAAAGCAATTTTAGATTTAGATTACAATGAAGACTCAGAAGCTCAAGTGGATGCAAATTTTGTGATCTGTGATTCAGATGAAATATCTGAAATACAGGTTACTGGTGAAGAATTTTTTTTTAACGATAGCCAGTTTGCAGAAATGTTTTCACTAGCAAAAGCCGGGGTGAAAGAAATAATCTCAAACCAAAAAGAGGTATTAAAATAAATTGAGACAAATATTATTTTTTTCAAATAATAAAAACAAAGTAATTGAAATAAAGAAAATTTTTAAAAAATTCAATCTTAAGCTTTTATCTTTAAGTGATATCAATATAGATGATGAACCGGAAGAAAGTGGACAAACTTTCGAAGAAAATGCAAAGATAAAATCAGATTATGGATTTGAAAAAACAGGTATTCCTTGTTTTGCAGATGACTCAGGAATTTGTATTGAAACTTTAAATTGGAAACCGGGTGTTCTTTCAAAAAGATTTTTAAATAATTTTAAAAGTAATGAAGCTTGTTTTAAAAATATTATTAAAAGCACAAAAAAAAATAGTAAAAAAATAGCTTACTTTAAAACATCAATATCCTTAACAACTAAAAAGGGTCAAAACGTAATATTTAATGGACAAATTGACGGAAAGATTTCTGATGAAGCTAAAGGTAGGTTTGGGTTTGGTTATGACCCAATATTCATTCCTAAATTTTATAAAAAAACATTAGCTGAATTAAGTTCAAAAGAAAAAAATGAGATTAGTCATAGATCTATAGCTGTAACAAAATTAATTAATTTTTTATCTAATTGATTACAAATGAATTACCATTATTTATTTTCAATATATTCAAATCTCTTTCAATCATATTATTTTTAAAATAAAAACTTCCATCAATCCCATCAAATTTTTTATTCGGATTATTTAGTAGTTTAATAACATCTCTATATTTATATTTTTTTGAATAAATTAAATTTATTAAGCCAATTAAATCATAAGGTAGTGTTGAAATTCTTAAAAATTCCTCACCATATATTTCCATATAGTCATTGATTATATTTATTCGTTTATATTCAGGCACTCCTGGAAATATCGCCCCTTGTAATGAAGGTTCGTAGAAAAAAGTTTTGTCATCTATTACTCCGGTTCCCATAAACTGAACGATGTTTGGGTCAATATCATAGTAAGGCAATAGAGGTACAACTTGTAATAAATTCAAACCATAATCGGCAATGAGAATATTAGTAAAATCATAGTCGTTTGTTGTTTTAAATCTTTCCAATTTTTTTAATCTTTTTTTTGATTTTTCATCTTCTTTAGAAGATAAAATTTGTTTTTGTCTGTTTAGTTCATATTTTCTCAATTCATATTTTCCTAATTCTTTTATTGCGTCTCTCACATTTGAGAGATCATCTTTATATGAAGATCGATTAACTAAGATAGACGAGCTTTCAAAAATAATATCATCGATAAAACTATTTATTAAATATCCGTACTCGTTTTCAGGATAAAGAAGGGCCACTTTTGCATCTTCATTTAAAAGTGAAAAAAGTTGGGAAAGTTCATTTTTTGGAAAAAAATTTAATAGATAAATACAGTCTTTAGCTAGTGGGGTTTCAGAAGAAAATGAAAAAAATATAACTTTTTTATCACAATATTTGTTTAATGCTTTTGTGTATTTTGATTGAATTGGTCCTATAAACACCCTTCCTGGGACAAGGTTTTTATCTATAATATTTTTTAAGTCTCTATCAGTTTCAAAAAATTCAATTTGTAAGTTAACATCCTTTACATTGAGATTATAAATTGCCAATTCATAAGTGTTTATAAATTGTTTGCTTGTTATTGCATCATCATCATTTGCAAATAAAGCTATAATAGTGTTATTTAAAACAACATCTTCTAAAACCTTCTCCTTTTCATTTCCTTTTCTCTCAAAAATTTTGTTTTCACTTTTTATGTTATTCGATTTTTCAGAAATAGTATTTTTCTGTGTACTTTTTTCATTCTGGTTAGATAAATTTACTGGAGCACACGATATTATATATATAAATACATATAGAATGAATAATGTAATTAATGGTCTTTCAGTTGTTGCTACTCCTATTGGAAATTTAGATGACATAACTTATCGAGCTGTAAAAATTCTTAGAGAATGTGACATTATCATTTGTGAAAATCCTAAACATTCACTCAAATTACTAAATAAATTAGACATTAAAAAGAAATTAATACCTTTACACGACTATAATGAGAATAAAGTTATAAATCAGATTAAGAGTTTATTAAAAAATAAAAATTGTGCATTGATTTCTGATGCTGGGTCTCCATTAATATCAGATCCTGGATATAATTTACTACAGTATTGTATTGAAAATAATATTAGAATAACATCTATTCCTGGACCATCATCTCTTATATCTAGCTTACAATTGTCAGGATTACCAATATCAGAATTTATTTTTTATGGTTTTGTTCCAAAATCCAATAAAAAATTAGAGGATTTTGTCAATAATATTTCCAAAGAAGTAAAGACATCAATATTTTTTGTTTCAAGTCATAAATTAATTATTTTTTTAGAATATGTTGAAAAAATTTTACCTGGAAGATCTATTTCTATATGCAAAGAACTTACAAAGATTAATGAGTTTGTGTTTAGGGGATTTCCTAACAAGGTTAAAACTGATATTTTAAAAAAAAAGGAAAATTTGAAAGGTGAGTTTGTAGCAGTTGTGGAGAGACATACACAAAAAAATCAAGATTTTGACAAAATTGAATTATATAAAAGTGAATTAAAAAAATTGACTTCAAAATTTTCTTTGACCGACGTCGTAGAAATAGTGCATAAATTTACAAAAATTAATAAAAATAATATTTATAAATGCTTACTAAGATTAAAAAAATAATTAGTTTTTTTATAATCTCATTGTTATTAATTTTGGCATTTATTAACTATGGATGTTCACCTGCCAATATTCTTGCAACAGGTGGAAGTGGGGCATTAGTTGTAGCAGAGGGAGAAAGATCTCTTGGAACTGTAATTGACGACGCTACAATTAAAGTAAACATCGCAGCAAAATTTTTAAACTCTGATAATAATCTATTTGTAAATATCAATACAAGTGTTTTAGAGGGTAGAGTTTTGTTAACTGGTCTTGTTGAAAATCAAGAAATTCGAATTGAGGCAGTAAGATTAATATGGGAAATTGAAGGAGTGAGAGAAATAATAAATGAAATAGAAATTGGAAATAGATCAACTTTAAAAGATTATACAAGTGATTTGTGGATCAACACACAAGCAAGAGCAGTGGCAGCTAAAACTGTTGGGATAAAATCAATTACTTTTAATTTTGAAACTATCAAAGGAAAGATTTATATTGCTGGAATATCTACGCGCCCAGATCTTTTAAATGAAATGATATCTGCTTTAAAAAATATAAAAGGTGTTAATGAAATTGTTAACTATGTAATGATTGTAGTCAAAGAATAATCTATCTTAAATTTCCAATTTTTTCACCGGCTAATATATGAATATGAAAATGTGGAACTTCTTGTCCACCATCTTCGCCGGTATTTGAAATTAGTCTATAACCTTTTTCCTCTAGATCTAACATACTTATAATCAGTTGAACATTTTTAAAAAAAAATGAGATATGGTGATTATCTGCATTTTTTAAAAAATCAGAGAAATTGGCACAGGGGAATTTAGGTATACCTAAAACATGTATCTTAGCTTGAGGGTTAATATCATTAAAGAATAAACTATATTCATCTTCATAAACTTTATCACAAGGTATTTCTTTCCTTAAAATTTTCGCGAAGATATTATTTTCATCATACATTTTTTTTACTTTCTTTTATCTAGCTCTTTATGTATTTCAGTCATAGTAATATTTTTTGACTTCAGTAAAACGAGAAGGTGATAGATTACATCAACAGCCTCTTCTATTGTTCTTTTCTTTGATCCTTTTAAAAAATCAATTATTAATTCTGAAGATTCTTCGCTAAATTTTTGAGCTATTTTTTTTGGACCTAACTTTAGTAACTTATTGGTATATGAATTTTTTTTTCTTGTAATTATTCTATTGTTTATAATTTTATTTAAGTCTTCAATTTTCATATAATTTAATCTCTGATGCTTATATTTTTATCTTTCAAGTATTGCTTTACTTCTTTTATGCTAATTTCATCAAAATGAAAGACTGAGGCTGCTAATAATGCATCAGCTTTGCCCTTAATTACACCTTCATAAAAATGATCAAGAGTTCCAACTCCGCCGCTAGCTATAACTGGTATTTTTAAAAATTCTGATACTTTACTTAGCAGTTCGTTATCAAAACCAGATTTTGTACCATCCCTATCCATTGATGTTAAAAGAATTTCACCCGCACCAAGTTTTTGAGCTTTTTCTATCCAGCTTAAAGCATGTAAATCAGTTTTATTCGTACCTCCATGAGAATAAACAAACCAATCATTATCATGTTTTTTTGCATCAACAGCCACAACGATGCATTGGTTTCCAAAATATTCTGAAGCTTCTTTAATAATATTGGGATTTTTAATTGCTGCAGAATTTATAGACACTTTGTCAGCACCAGCTTTAAGTAAAGCTTGTATATTTTCTATTGTTGAAATTCCACCACCAACTGTAAGGGGAATAAAAACTTCATTTGCAGTCTTTTTAACTACATTTACCATTGTGTCTCTATTTTCTAATGATGCGCTAATATCTAGGAAACATATTTCATCAGCGCCATTATCGGAATAATGTTTTGCTTGTTCAACAGGATCTCCTGCATCAATTAAATTTAAAAAATTGATTCCTTTTACTACTCTTCCATCTTTAACATCTAAACATGGTATGATTCTTGTTTTTACCATTTTAGTTTAGAATTTTTTGAGCTTCTACTAAATCAATCTTACCCTCATAGAAAGATTTGCCTGATATTATTCCTTCAATGTTTTTAAGGTTAATTTTTTTTAGATTTATTAGATCAGAGTAATCTGTTAATCCCCCTGCAATAATAATTTTTTTACTGAATTCTTTTATTTGTTTTATTTTTTTTAGAAAATTATTAACAAAATTAAAATTTAAACCTTTTAACATTCCGTCATTTTGAATATCTGTAATTACATATCCTTTAATTTTAGAACTGTTATAAATATCAAGAATATCTTGAATATTTTTACCTGAATTTTTGTCCCACCCTTTTATCATTACATTATCTTCAAGAATATCTAATGATATATAAACTTTATCATCATACTGATTTGATAAAGCTATAACTTCGTCTGGTTTTTCAACAGACATAGACCCAATAATCAAATTATTTATTCCAGCCTCAAAATATTTTTTTGCTAAATCTAAATTTCTAACCCCTCCACCTAATTGTATTGGTATTGAAATTGATTTTCTAATTTTTTTTATTGTTTCAAAATTAATATTTGATCTTCCAAATGCGGCGTCTAAGTCAATCAGATGTAATTTTTTACAACCAATTTGCTCAAAGTAGATAGCTTGTTTTTCTGGATCTTTGTTATAAATGACGCTAGAGCTATCTTTACCTTTAGACAATCTAACACATTTGTTATCTTTTAAATCAATGGCTGGTATAATTTGCACTATAGATTTTTATAGTAATAATAACCTTTAATAAAGCCACCGTTAATATAAGCATAATATGGATTTTCACCCCACTTGCTATAATTTTTGCTAGTAAAAAGCTTAATTGCTGCGTCTTGAGTTTCTCTTACTGCTAATTGTAAGGATTTAATATTGTCTTCTTTTGCAATTTGTTCAGTGTGGTCAATCATTGTTTTAGCCAAACCATAACCTCTTGCCCATGGAGCAACAAATTGTCTTCTTATTCGTGCAATATTTTTCCTAGACTCAATATTGGGGGCCTCATACGCAAGTTGAAGAGTTCCAGCTATAACGCCGTTAAGTCTTCCAACAATAAGCTTTATATATTTGTCATTAGTTCTTTTAGTCCAATAATCTATTAGTATATCTCTTGTTGGAACTCTTAACCAACCAAAACCTCCTCCAGCCTTGATTGCTTGTTCAGTGATGTTACAAAGATCTGCCAAATCTACTTCTGTGAGCGTTTCAATGTTATCTACTGAAATATTAATTTTTTCTTTTATTTGTGTAGTTATGTTCATATACTTATAAATTCTTTTAATAAGTTTAATCCCTGGGAGGAACTTTTTTCAGGATGAAACTGAACGCCATATATATTTTCTTTTCCAACTATTGAAGCAAAATTTATTCCATACTTAGTTTCCGCCAAAATATTGTCTTTATTAGCACAATCAAAGTAATAAGAGTGAACAAAGTAATAATCATTTTTAGATGAGATTAAGTTATTATGTTTCGAATTTGTCAGTTTAACCAAGTTCCACCCCATATGAGGGAGTTTTAAATTGTCTCCAGGCAATACTTTAATTTTACCATCTATCCAACCTAAGCCTTCATGAACTCCGTTTTCTTCACTCAACTTAGCTAACATTTGCATACCAACACATATTCCTAAAAATGGTTTTTTTTTTACTAATGCAAACTCACAAAGCTCGTCTATCAAGCCATCAGTTTTTTTTAAACCATTCATACATGTAGAAAAGGCTCCCTGACCTGGTAATACAATATGGGTTGAGTTCTTTACATCATTAATTTTTTTTGAAATTAATACATCAACCTCAATATTATTATCTTTTGCTATTTTAATAAAAGATTTTTGTGCTGACAAAACATTGCCTGAGCCGTAATCGACAATAGTTATCTTTTTCATTAAAAATTAGAGAGTACCTTTTGATGATGGTATGTTATCTCTTCTTCTGTTATCTATTTCGACTGCAAATCTTATACTTTTAGCAAAGGCCTTAAAGCATGATTCAATAATATGATGATTATTTTTTCCATACAAGTTTTCAATATGTAAATTACATTTTGATTCGTTTGAAAAGGCTTTAAAAAATTCATGGAATAACTCTGTATCCATTTCGCCAATTTTTTTTAAACCAAGATTAACATTCCACACAAGCTCTGGCCTTCCACTTAAATCAATAACACATCTTGATAAGCATTCATCCATCGGAACATATGAAAAACCATATCTATTTATTCCTTTCTTATCATCTAGTGCTTTGTTTATAGCTAAAGCAATTGCGTAAGCAGTATCTTCAACAGAGTGGTGAAGATCAACATTAGTGTCACCTTCACATTTTAAATCTATATCTATTAAACTGTGATGAGATAATAATTCCAGCATATGATCAAAAAATCCAATTTGTGTAGAAATTTTAGATTGACCAATGCCATCTAAGTTAACTTCACAGCTTATCTTGGTTTCTTTAGTGTTTCTTTCAATCTTACCTTTTCGCATTTTTGCCTAATATCAGTGAAATCTGATTTATTCTAGGTAAATTACTTGATAAAAATAATTAAATAGCCATCTTATGAATGAATGAAAAAAAATATTATTAAATCCACAACAATCGTAGGAATTAGAAAAGACAAACTTGTTGTAATTGCGGGTGATGGTCAGGCTAGTCTTGGTAATACCGTGATGAAATCAAATGTTAAAAAAATTAGAAGACTTGGTGCTGATGAAACAGTTATATCTGGTTTTGCGGGATCTACAGCAGATGCGTTCGCTTTATTTGAAAGATTAGAGGGAAAGTTAGATCAATATAAGAACCAACTTAAAAGAGCGTGTGTAGAATTAGCTAAAGATTGGAGAACAGATAGATATCTAAGAAGATTGGAAGCGATGATGATCGTAGCTGATAAAGATGTAAGTTTGTTGTTATCAGGTACTGGTGATGTAATTGAATCTGATGATGGAATACTTGCAATAGGTTCTGGAGGTCCATACGCAAATAGTGCTGCTAAAGCATTGATGAAAAACACTAAAATGAATGCAAAAGAAATTGCTTTAGAATCTCTTAACATAGCTGCAGATATTTGTATTTATACAAACCATAATATTATTTCAGAAACTATTGAGCTGTAGAATGGAATCCAGTTTTAGCCCAAGGGAAATTGTTTCTGAATTAGATAAATTTATCATTGGTCAGAATAAAGCAAAAAAGGCCGTTGCAGTTGCCTTAAGAAATAGATGGAGAAGAAAACAACTTGATGATTCTTTAAAAGAGGAAATTGTACCAAAAAATATTTTAATGGTTGGTCCAACAGGTTGCGGCAAAACAGAAATATCTAGAAGGCTTGCTAAGTTAGCAAACGCACCTTTTGTAAAAGTTGAAGCGACTAAGTTTACAGAAGTTGGATATGTTGGAAGAGATGTTGAGCAAATAATAAGAGATCTGGTTGAAATAAGTATAACAAAAACAAAAATTCAAATGGGTCAAGAGGTGAAGGCAAAAGCAGAAAAAAATGCAGAAGAAAGAATTTTAGATGTTTTAGTTTCTAAAAGTTCAACACCAGCTACTCGAGATAATTTTAGGAAAAAACTAAGATCAGGTGAACTAAATGATAATGAGGTTGAAATTCCAGTTTCAGCTAATGCAAATTTAAGTTTACCAACTATGGATATACCTGGAATGCCTGGTTCTCAAATGGGCATGATTAATTTAGGTGATGTATTTGGAAAAGGTTTTGGCAATCAAAAGAAAATGAAAAAAATGAGTGTTAAAGATTCGCATGCTTATTTATTAAACGAAGAAACTGACAAGCTTCTAGATAAAGATAAAATAAACTCAAGAGCATTGGATGATGTAGAGCAAAATGGTATCGTTTTTATAGATGAAATAGATAAAATTACTTCTAGAGCTGATAGAAGTGGTGCAGATGTTTCAAGAGAAGGTGTTCAAAGAGATTTATTACCACTTATTGAGGGAACCGCGGTTACTACAAAATATGGTGTTGTAAAAACAGATTATGTTTTGTTCATTGCCTCTGGGGCATTTCACTTATCAAAACCATCAGACATGCTCCCTGAGCTCCAAGGTAGATTACCAATTAGAGTCGAGCTTGATAGTCTTAGTAAAAAAGATTTTAAACTTATTCTTACTGAAACACAAAATAGTTTGATTAAGCAGTATCAAGGACTTCTTGGTACAGAGAAAGTTGATTTGAAGTTTGAAGAAGATGGAATTGATACAATCGCTTCTTTATCTACAGAGATAAATCAGAACGTAGAAAATATAGGTGCCAGAAGGCTCCATACTGTAATGGAAAAACTACTTGAAGAGGTTAGTTATACAGCCTCAGATATAGGCCCAACAGAAATAATCATTAACAAGCAATACGTTGAAAACAGCTTAGGAGAACTTATTAAAAGTCAGGACTTATCAAAGTTTATACTGTAAAACTCATTTAATTTTTTAAGAATTATAAAATGAGTCTTTTTAAAAAAATAAGAATTGAACTGCTTGTTCTTTTAATGGTATCTTTAAATGTTTTCATTTCATTTAATTTAGATTTAGGACTGTATAATTATTTTAAAGATTTTAATAAAAGTATTAATAGTGTTTATTTAAAAGAATTTTTTGTAGAAATAACAAGGTTAGGGAGCTCGTCTTGGTATTTTGCGATTTCTGTTATTGGATTTGGTATTGTTTATTTAAACAATAGATTAGAATTTATAAAAAATGAGGAACAAAAAAATATAAGTAATTATTTTATATCATCTTTTTTTTATATTTTGGTAGTTGGAATTGTAACACAGGTTTTGAAGCATATTGTTGGTAGACCAAGACCCAATCACGCAAATTTTGAGGACTCTTTTGGTTTTAATTTTTTTACTTTCGACTCAAATTTTCATTCATTTCCTTCAGGCCATTCCTCAACCATATTCATAGTTTGTTTTATTCTTGTTGCCACTTTTCCAAAACTAAAATATTTTTTTTATTTTTTAGCATCTATTATTGCTTTGAGCAGAGTCGTTGTTGGTGCTCACTTTTTTACTGATATTGTTGCTGGTGCTATATTGGCACTTATATCTTTTAAAATTATAAATACAATCTTAGAGAAGAAATACGCCCAATATAAATTTTCAAATTTATTGTCTAAAAAAAATTCAGAAATTTATAGTTATGTAATTTTTCTGGCAATTAGTTGTGTATTTATTACTTCAGGTCCATCTATAGATTTGTACATTTCAGGTTTATTTTATTATGGAACTTCACAGTTTGCTTTACAAAGTTTAGATTTAACCTCGATATTGTTTCGAGATATTTTATTACCACTAATACTTATTTATATATTAATTTTACCAATAATTGGACGTTTCACTAAAATTGATAAATTTTTTTTTAGTTATAGATTTTCTATCAACGAAATAATGTTGTTATGGGGTTCTCAAATTATTGGAGTGTTAATTTTTGTAAACCTAATACTTAAAAATTCATGGGGCAGGGCTAGACCAAATGATATTTTACAATTTGGTGGAAAAGAAACTTTTTCACCATGGTTTGAAATAAGCAAAGCTTGCGAAACAAATTGCTCTTTTGTTTCAGGCGATGCTTCTGTTGGGTTTTCAATTATAATTCTATATTTAATTACTAAAAAAATAATTTTTCTCTATGCAAGCGCTGTTGCTGGTTTAGTACTAGGTTTAATTAGAATAATGGCTGGTGGTCATTTCTTAAGTGATATTTTTTTTGCTGGTTTTTTAATTGTAATTTTAAATATAATTTTATTTAAATTATATAAAAAATATTATGCTAAATAAAATTTTACTGCCATCATTTGTTGTTTTACTTTTATTAAAAATAAGTGCTTTAAATTTTACTACTTTTAATTTGTTTGGCGATGAAGCACAGTATTGGTTATGGTCAAAAGATATTGACTTTGGTTATTATTCGAAGCCTCCTTTTTTGTCCTGGATAATAAGAGTTTATACTGAAATATTAGGTAGTAGTTTTGTTTCATTAAAACTTCTGCCATCATTTGTCTATTTATTGATAGCCTGGAGTGTTTATAATCTTTTATTTAACTCAGGACTAAATAAAAAAGATTCATTTGCGGGTTGTTTAATTTTTTTATTTATACCCGCTGTTTCTTTTTCATCTTTTATAATTAGTACTGATCTTTTTTTATTATTATTTTGGACACTTTCACTTAATGAATTAATTAAGATCAATAGAGAACAAAGTTTAAAAAATTTTATATTATTAGGTATTTTTCTGGGGCTAAGTTTTTTGTCAAAATACGCAACTATATATTTTATAATTTGTTTATTGGTTTTAATTTTATTTGATAAAAGATTTAGAAAAATTTTTTTTGATAATTTATTAGGTTTTAGTCTTACTTTTTTATGTGTATTTATAATTGTTGTACCAAATATTATTTGGAATTTTAACAATGACTGGATAACACTAAAGCATACTACGGATAATGCGAATTTTGGAAATATTGAAATAGATCTCATTAGGGGTTTAGAATTTTTGTTAGTTCAAATTATAATGTTAGGTCCATTTATAGTTTTAGGTGGGTTATTTGGATTTAATAAACGTAACTATATTCAAAAAATTTTTCTAATATTTTCTATGCCTATAATTTTAATTGTTTTTGTAGAAGCTATTATTGTCAGAGCTAATGCAAATTGGGCTGCTCCAGCTTTAATTTCTTTGTTTGCTCTTTTATATATTAGAATTAATAATTCTTTTTTAAAAATGGCTAATTACATATTTAATTTTATTTTCTGCTTTATTCTTTTTGTAATGATTGGAATGAGCTATCCGTCAAAAATTTTTAACCGAATAAGCGGTATAAATGATTATGCTTTAAAAATTTACAGTAGTTCTTCAGATGGTGTCGTAAAAAATATAGTAGTTTCAGATCGGCTATTATTTTCAAGCCTTAATTTTGAATTAAGAGATAAGGATATTAATTTCTATATGCCGCATAAAGAAGGGGATGAAATAACAAACCACTTTAAAATAGTGTCTCCTCTTAGTAGAAATATAAATAAAAACTTTACTTTAATTGGGAGCCCCTCAGATATAAATTATTTAGAGAATGAATATATGGTGCTAAAAATAAATTCACCTGATCAGAAATTTATAAAAAGAAAACTTGATGTTTACGAGGTTATCTTTGAATAAATTTCTATTTTTTTTTATTATATTTGTAATTAATACTTCGTGTGCAAATAATTTTAGTGCAGAATATAAGGTCAGCACAACAGGAATTAAAATTGGTAATTTTAGTTGGTCATTAAATATTAATGATAATATCTATCAAACAGAAATTAATTTAAAAAATTCTGGCATTTTTTCACCCTTATATAAATTTGAAGGAAGCTATCTTTCAATTGGGGTTATTGAAAACGGTATATTTAAGACTCAGAATTATAAACAATTTTGGAAAACGAATAAGAAAACAAAAATAGTTAAAATGTCTTTTGATGATTATTTAATTGAATTAAAACAAGAACCAATAGAAGAAGAAATAGCTAGAGTAAACCTAAAAAACTTATATTTTTATTTTGACCCAATCACCTCTTTTATCAATATTTTAAATGGGGAAGATGAGGCAAAAACTATTGATGGAAGAAGAATTTATAAATTAAAAAAAAATGAAGTTGAGAATGGAAATATAATTTTAATAATTGAAGACTACACAAATATTTGGGCTGATCATAAAAGAAATGATTTAAAAAAAATTGAATTTTTTATTGAAAAAGATTTTCTTCCATATGAAATTCTTATTCATTTTAAAGAAAGAATCTTTAAGCTAGAAAGAATTTAAAGTTTTCTTTTTCTTAAATAAACAAAAAGAGCTCCGTCCCCCCCATGTTCAAAACCTGCGTCTTGATATGTTAAGATATATTTCTTAAGATCGTCTTCGTTTATCCAGTTTATTATTGAGTTTTTAATCTTTCCATAGAAAAGTTTGGGGTTTGCATCTTGCTTATTTTCAGTTTTTTTATGAACTCCCTTTCCAGTAATTATAAGCAAGCATCTTTTGTTCTTGTTATAATTTTTTTTAACTTCAATTATAAATTTTTCATATGCTTCGACTAAACCGTATCCATGAAGATCAATTCTTCTATCTATATTAATTTTTCCCCTCTTAAGCTCCTTGTTAAACTCACCAAAGGTTAAATTAAATTCTGAACTACTAACTTTGTGTTCGGTTATTATTTGTTTAATGGTATTTTTAGTGTTAGCTTTTTTATCTAATTTTATATTTTTTTTATTGATTGTTTTTTTTTTAATTGTTGAAGTATCTTTTTTAAAAGGCTTTACTCCTTTCATTTTTTTTAAAAAAAAATCTTCTTCCATTATTTTCTAGTGTAGTTTTTAATCAAATTTTTTACTCTTTCAGGGGTTTGTAAATACCACAAGCTGTCTAGCATCTCTAGTGATGCCATAAATTTTTGTTTTTTATTTAGAAAATAAAGCATTTTTTTAAACTTAGAGACACCCTTCTCTCCAAGCTGAAACAGCATTTCTATTAATAATTCTTTTTCTGAAGTTGTGTGCTGTTTCTGAAAAAAATTTTCTTTGTATTGATTGTGTGCCTTTTTAAAATCTATTTCAAACACTTTTTCAAAATGGTTTTTTTTGTATTTCTTTATATGATAATTATTCTCATTTTTTGTGATGAGGTGCCCATAACCAATTGTATATAATCCTAATTGATCTTTATAAGGTTTATGTGAATAACCTTCGTTTTTTTTAATCCGATATTTAAGTTTTTTAAAAGACAAATATTAAGTTTGGGTTAATATCCATATAGGGCTCGAAGAGTTTACAGGTTTTTCAAAAGTCCAAGTGTCTTTATTTTTAACTATAGAACCCTCATCATTGTTTAACATCTGTTCACTAATAAAATTGACCGATATTGATATTGTGTTGTTTTCTACTTTTGCATCTGAAATACCTTCTACAATAAGTGAATAAAATTGAGATTCTGGATTGTTTGTTTTTTCATCAATTGCTTTTTCAAAAGCAGAATAAACATCCTTAGACACAAGATTTTTAAGTGTTTTCTTATCTCCGTTGTTAAAAGATGAAATTATAATTTCAAATGCTTTCTTGGCACCATCAAGGAACTCTCTGTGGTTAAAATTATTTATTTTTTTATATACAACTTCAAGCTTTGTCTCATTGTCCATTAGTGCTGGTATTTTTTGAACATCTTCTTGTTTTTTGGTTTCTTGAGGTTTTGGATCTGAAATATTTTTTTGAAATCCTGTTCTTTTCCCAAGAACACTTCTTAATCTATAAATAATAAATCCAGCAATAGCTGCAAAAATTAAAATATCAAAAAACTGAAGATCGCCGTAAATCATCTAATTTTATATAATAACTTTTTTAAATATTAATAGTTAAATTTTTTCCAAAGGGGGTTTTTTAGTTTTTTTAACATTTCTTTATGAGCAAGATAATCCTCTTTGTAAACTTCTATAATTTTAGTTTTTGTTTCGTTTTTGTTGTTAATTTGTGTGTTTTTTTCATCATCGTTAGAATCCAACTCCATAGAAAACTGCTTACCCCCTCTTAGCTCTAAATAGACTGCGGCTAAAAGCTGGGAGTCAAGTAGGGCTCCATGGAATGATCTATCCGATAAATCAACATTAAACCTTCTACACAAATAGTCGAGGTTAGCTATTCTTGTGTTTAGAACTTCTCTTGCGAGTGAAACGGTATCAACTACAGGGTTATTTAAGGGAGATAAACCTAAGATTGATAACTCATTATTTATAAAGCCCAAATCAAATGATGAGTTGTGAATAATTAATGTGTCATTTTTCAAAAAACTCAAAAGCTGCTTGTGGTTTTCTTCAAATGGTTTTTGTTGACTAAGAAAATTATCTGAAAGACCTACAATGTTTTTTGCTGCTTCACTTATGCTTCTATCTGGTTTACAATAAAATTGGAGCGTGTTTCCTGTAGGAACATAGTTTTTGAGTTCAACGCAACCAACTTCTATTATTCTATCGCCGGTCTTATAGTCAAGACCTGTGGTTTCTGTATCAATTACTATTTCTCTCATTGTTTTAGCTAAAGCTTATTTATTAACTTATTAATCTTAATTTTATAATCCTTTAATGTTGAGTTGTTGTAAATAACATAATCAGATTTTTTTTTTCTTATAACATCTGAGGTTTGGGATCGGGTTATATTTTTAAACTGTTTTTCAGACATTTTTCTTGTTTTTTTTAATCTTTTTAATCTTGCTTGTTTGGAAGCTATTATCGATATTACTTTGTGGAAATGTTCATCTAAATTGTTTTCAAATAATAATGGTATATCAATAAATATTAGTCTGGTTTTCTTTTCTTTTTCTTTTTTTATAAAATCAGACCTCTTTTTTCTAACTATTTTAAATATATATAACTCAAGTTTCTTTCTTATCTGTTTATTTTCAAAAATAATTTTTGATATAATTTTTTTATCTATGTTTTTTTTTGAAATGGACTTCGATAAACCAATAGCATGTAAATAAGTAACAAATTTTTTATCAGGGTTTTTATATATTTTAGCTACCTGCTCATCTGAACTATGAATTTTAAATCCTTTTTCTTTTAATTTACAACAAAAGGTAGATTTACCTGATCCTATCCCACCTGTTATTGCTATGGTTTGCGTCATTAAATTTTTTTATAAATCGTGTTAAGCATTTTTTCGTCTACAGATGGTGTTTTACCAAACCACATTTTAAAACACGGCTTGGCTTGTTCTATCAACATTGATATTCCATATATTTTTTTATTCTTTGGAAACTGTTTAAGAAATGTTGTGTTTCTTGGAGTATAAACAATGTCACTTACAATTGTCGATTTGGTAATAAGTTTTATGTGTTTTTTCAATATAGGGTTTATTGGTGTGGTGTTTATTATTAAAAAAACTCCATCAAGTTGAGCTCCAAGCTCGCCGTATATTTTTGTATACTCAATCTTGTTTGAATATTTAATTTTTTTCTTAGATCTATTGAAAATTAAAATATCCTTAAAACCTCTTTTCTTTAAAACATAGTGTATAGCTTGTGACGCGCCTCCATAACCCAGAATAATAACTTTTCTATTCTTGGTTTTTTTTATGTTTTGCAGGGTTTTGTAATATCCTGTCCAATCAGTATTAGCCCCACTTATAATCTTTTTTTTTATAACACAATTTACCGCATCAATTTTTTTTGCATGAGCATCTATTTTATCAAGGTGTTTGATAATTTTTTTTTTAAATGGAATGGTTACGTTTAGACCAAGTGTGTCTTTTTTTTCCAAAACCTCTTTTATTTTGTTATGAAAGTTTTTTTCTGTAAGCTCTAAGTATCCGTATCTTGCTTTAACGTTATATTTTTTAAACCAATAGTTAAATATTGTTGGTGAAAGGCTTTTAGACGCTCTGCTCCCAACTACATAAAGTTTTTTCATTTTTTTGAATATAGATAATCTAGCAAATTAAATAAAGGTAATCCCATAACATTAAAATAATCTCCTTTTATACTCTCAATAATGTTTGGTCCTAAACTTTCTATTTGATAGCACCCTACGGAGCTTAGTATTTGTTTGCCTGTTTTTTTTAGATAAGCGTTAATTTCACTGTTATTAAGCTTTCTTATTTTTACACGAGTTTTTTCGTAATTTTCCCAAATCCTTGAACCATTCAAACAAATAGTTAAACCTGATACTATTAGGTGTTCTTTTCCTGATAGAAACTTGATTTTATTTTTTGCTTTCTCAATAGAGTTTACTTTATCTAAAATTTTTCCATTGTGATAAATTACAGTATCGCATCCTAAAACAATTTTATTGGCATATTTTTTTTCTCTGCTCACACTTCTTGCTTTTTCATAAGAAAGTTTTTTTGCAAAAATCTCAGGTCTTGTTTTTCTATTGATGGTTTTTTTAATATCTTCTTCATTACAGTTAGGTTTTTTTTGTGTGAAGTTTAATCCTGCACTTTTAAGTATTTTGTATCTAGATTTACTTGAACTAGCTAATATAAATTGTTGGTGCATAAATGTGTTAATAAAAATTATAGTTATAAACACTATTAAATGTAATTTGAATTTAAGAAATAGTTCTTTTAATTTAAAAATGTGTTGTTAACAACTTAATAACTTATCTGAATATTATAGGCTGGGTGTTAATATATTTATTATACAAAATTAATAACAAGTTATTATAATTCCATTACAGTATAAATTATTTAAAAATAATATTTTTTTTTAATATTCTTTAAATTAACATATTTCTTAGTATTATTATTCATATGTTAGTAAATAAAGAATGATACAATATTAAACTAATAATTAAGGTTTTTAACGTAACAACTAATACTACAATTTAATATATAAATTATATATTTATTATTATTATTATTATTATTATTATTATTATTATTTTGACATTAAGTTCAATTTTGATTATTAGATCGTTTCATTTCTAAACTACTCCAACAACATTATGAATCTACTCGAATTAAAAGGAAAAGAACCACAAGAGCTTTTAAAACAAGCTGATAAGCTTGGTATAGAAAACCCATCATCCCTTAGGAAGCAAGACCTGATGTTTTCAATTTTAAAAACAATTGCTGAAGAAGGTGAAATTATCACAGGTTTAGGAGTAATTGAAATTATGCAAGATGGGTTTGGTTTTTTGAGATCTGCAGAGTCAAATTATCTGCCTGGTCCTGATGATATTTATATTTCTCCATCACAAATTAAAAAATTTAGCTTAAGAACTGGCGATAGTGTAGAAGGTGAAATTAGGTCTCCAAAGCAAGGTGAAAGATATTTTGCTATAACTAAAATCAATAAAATAAACGGTCAAGAAACTGAATTAGTTAAAAATAGAGTTAATTTTGAAGATTTAACACCATTGTATCCTGAAGCAAGGTTCAAACTTGAACAAGAAAAACCTATGCCGGATAACACAGAAAGAATAATTGATATTATTGCTCCTCTTGGAAAAGGGCAAAGACAACTAATTGTTGCACAACCCTTCACTGGCAAAACAATAATTATGCAAAAAATTGCTAATGCTATAACTGCTAATAGTCCAGATGCTAAACTAATTGTTCTGCTAATTGATGAAAGACCAGAAGAAGTAACTGATATGCAAAGATCAGTTAAAGGTGAGGTAATTAGTTCAACCTTTGATGAACCTGCGTCGCGCCACGTTCAGGTTGCAGAAATGGTAATTGAAAAAGCTAAAAGACTGGTTGAATATAAACACGATGTTGTAATCCTTCTTGATTCAATCACCAGACTTGGAAGAGCTTATAATACTGTTGTTCCTTCTAGTGGAAAGGTATTAACAGGTGGTGTTGATGCCAATGCTTTACAAAGACCAAAAAGGTTTTTTGGAGCAGCAAGAAACGTTGAAAAAGGTGGTTCACTTACAATTATTGCAACTGCTTTAATTGATACAGGAAGCAGAATGGATGAAGTTATATTTGAAGAATTTAAAGGAACAGGTAATAGCGAAATGGTTCTTGATAGAAAACTAAGTCAAAAAAGAACTTATCCAGCTTTTGATATTGGTAAATCTGGGACAAGAAAAGAAGAATTATTGCTTGACAAAGATGAACTTGGAAAAATTTTCATTTTAAGAAAAATACTAGCCCCTATGGGAAGCACAGAAGCTATGGAGTTCTTGTTAGATAAAATGAAAAATACAAAAACTAACAACGAGTTCTTCCAAAGCATGGGAACTAAATAAATATAAAATTTTTATAATCTTTCTTATTTACTTAATTTCATCTTGGGTTTAATTCCCAAAAAATGAAACCTTCAAAAGATATAATTTTTGCGCTTGCTACGCAAAAAGGTAAATCAGGTATAGCTGTTTTTAGAATCTCAGGAAAAGGTTCTCACAAACTAGTAAAATCAATATCTTCTAAAAAAAAATTCAAAACAAAACTTACTTCACTAAACAACATATTAGATGGTAAAAACATTGTTGATCAGACTTTAACTACTTTTTTTAAATCACCTAAAAGCTACACAGGAGAGGATATGGTTGAAATATCTTGTCATGGAAGTATTTCTGTAATCAACAAAATAACAAAAACTCTATTAAAGAAACAAATGCGACTTGCTGAACCTGGAGAGTTTACCAAACGAGCTTTAATGAATGATAAACTTAGTGTTTTAGAAGCTGAAACTATTATTGATTTAGTCAATGCAGAAACAGAAAATCAAAGAAAGATTGCTATTAGCAACTTAAGTGGAAGTTTAGATAAGTTTATTAATGAAGTATCAAATAAACTAAAAAAACTTCTTGCTGATATAGAGGCTATTATTGATTTTGCTGACGAAGATCTTCCAAAAGAAATATACAAGAATATAACAGAACAAAAGAAGAACATAATTAAAAAAATTGAGAATATTTTAAAAAAATCATCTTTATCCAGTCAGATATATAATGGTTTTACAATAACTATTATTGGAAAGCCTAATACAGGAAAATCCTCATTTATAAATTATATTAATAATAAAGAGGTTTCTATAGTTACCAATATACCCGGGACAACCATTGATTTAGTTACCTCCACCCTAGATATTCTAGATGACAAATACACCTTTGTTGATACAGCAGGAATAAGAAAATATAAAAATTTAATTGAAAAAATTGGTATAGAAAGATCCTTAGAAAGTGCTGAAAAATCTGATCTAAACTTAGTTTTCCTTAAAAATAATGAAAAGAAAAACTACAGTGAAATTAAGTCAAAAATATTTGTTAAATCAAAGTATGATACTAATAAAAAAAAAATTAATGGAGCACACAGCATTTCATCTGTATCTGGTTATGGTATTGAAAAACTCTTAAAAACAATATCAATTCAATTAAAGAAAAAACCTATTTCTGGACCAGTCTTTTCACGTGAAAGACATATAGAAAGCTTAAATAACGCTCTTATATTACTTAAAGGTTTAGATTTAAAAGAAATAGATATTTCTGCTGAAAATGTTAGAAGATCAATTATGTATATAGATGGAATTTATCAAAAATTTGATATTGAAAAAATTTTAGATATAATATTTAGTGATTTTTGTATTGGTAAATAATTTCACGTGAAAAAAAATATGGATAATAAATTTGATGTAATTGTAATTGGTGGAGGGCATGCAGGTGTAGAGGCAGCTTGTTCATCCGCAAGAATTGGATCAAAAACATTATTAATTACTCATAAAATTGAAAAAATAGGTGAAATGTCTTGTAATCCAGCTATTGGGGGTCTTGGAAAAGGCCATCTAGTAAAGGAAATAGATGCTTTAGATGGAATAATGGCAAAAGCCACTGATAAATCTTGTATTCAATTCAGAATGCTAAATTCCAGCAGAGGTGCTGCTGTAAGAGGCCCTAGAGCTCAAACAGATCGAATTTTATATAAAAATGCCATAAACGAACTTTTAAAAGAGCAAAAAAACCTCTACATTTCTGAAGCTTCTGTAGAGGATTTAATTATTTCAAAAAATCAAGTAGCTGGTGTTGTTTTAGATGATTTCAAAAAGATATCCTCTAAGTGTGTAGTCTTAACCACAGGTACTTTTTTACAAGGGTTAATTAGAATAGGTTCTAAAAAACAAGATGCTGGAAGGGTTGGAGACAAACCCTCAATAAAGCTTGCAAAAAGGCTTAAAGAACTAAAGTTTTCAATAGGTAGATTGAAGACAGGAACACCTCCGAGATTACTTAAAAAAACTATAAATTTCAATGATTTAACTAAACAAAACCCAGATAAAAAACTCATTCCCTTTTCTTTTATTAACAGAGATATCCACATTCCCCAAATATCTTGTTTTATTACTCATACTAATAAAAACACTCATGAAATAATAGCTCAAAACCTTAACCTATCACCTATGTATTCTGGTGAGATACAATCTATGGGGGCTAGGTATTGCCCATCTATAGAAGATAAGATTCATAAATTTAAAAGTAAACCACAACACCAGATATTTTTAGAGCCAGAAGGATTAGGCAGTGACTTAATATATCCAAACGGAATATCTTCTTCTCTTCCAACTGAAATTCAAGAGCAATTTGTTAAAACTATTAAGGGTTTAGAGAATGTTACAATTACACAACCTGCTTATGCAATTGAATATGACTTTGTTGATCCACAAGAATTAACACACACACTTGAAACAAAAAAAATAAAAAACCTATTTTTTGCAGGGCAGATAAATGGAACAACTGGATACGAAGAAGCAGCTGCACAAGGTATAGTGGCTGGGATAAATGCCTCACTTAGAACAACATCTAATAAAGAATTTATAATACCCAGATCCTCGGGATATATAGGAGTTTTAATAGATGATTTGGTTACAAAAGGAACTAAAGAGCCATATAGAATGTTTACCTCAAGGTCTGAATACAGACTATTACTTCGCGCTGACAATGCTGATTTAAGATTAACCCCTCTAGGAATTGATGCAGGCTGTGTGAGCACAGAAAGACAAATACACTTTGAAAATAGATATAAACGGATAAAAGAGGGATTTAAGTTTGCAAAAGGTCAGAAATTCTCACCAGACGCACTTCTTAAAAAAGGGATCAAAATAAATAAAGATGGAAAGAAAAGAAATATTATAGAGCTTCTGTCGTTCACAAATATTACAACACCAAAGCTTAAAACAATTCTTCCCAAATTAAACGATTTAGAAGATGATGTAATTGAACAAATAGAAATTGAAGCTAAGTACGCCGGTTATCTTGATAGACAAAGGATGGATATTAGAGATTTTGAAAAAGAAGAAAGCTTAGCTGTTCCTAAATCAATTAATTATAAATTAGTTGGATCTTTATCTAATGAAATAGTAGAAAAATTATCAAAAATTAAACCACCAACACTAGGGGCGGCATCAAGAATTTCTGGGGTTACTCCAGCAGCTATAATAGCTTTGCTAAGATATATAAAAAAAAATAAAAACAAAAAAGCAGCATAATTTGGACAAAAAAACTGTAATAGCAAATTACAATCTTAAAAAAAGACAAATTGAATTAATCAATAACTACATACAGAATCTAAAAAAACACAACAAAATACACAATCTAGTTGGACCATCAACAATTGATGTTGTTTGGGATAGGCACATAAATGACTCTTTGCAGCTATCGGAGTTTATTTTAAAAAAACACTCATCAATAATAGACCTTGGCACCGGAGCAGGATTACCAGGAGTAATTTTAAATATTTTTGGATACACAAATATATTACTCATTGACTCTAAGAAGAAAAAAATAAATTTTATAAAAAAATTTGCTTACGAGCAAAATTTAGAAATAAAAACTATTTGCACAAGGATTGAGAAAATCAAAAATCAAAAATTTGATTTTATAATTTGTCGAGCTTTTGCCCCGTTGTCAAAACTATTAAATTATTCACGGTTTTTTACTAAAAAAAATACATCACTGCTTTTTCTAAAAGGTAGAAGTGTTAAGAAAGAAATTGATGATGCAAAAAAACTTTTTAGTTTTGAATACAACCTCTATCCAAGCAAAAGCGAAGGTGATGGTTTTGTGCTAAAAATAAACAAATATAAAAAACTGTGAAAAAGATAATATCAATATCAAATCAAAAAGGCGGTGTTGGCAAAACTACAACCACTATAAATTTAGCAACCTCATTAGCTGCAGTCAAAAAAAATGTGCTAATTGTCGACGCCGATCCACAAGGTAATGCCAGCACAGGAATGGGCATTTCGCATGATGACAGAAAACCATCAATTTATGAAATGATTCATGAGAAGATGCTTTTAAAAGAAGGAATAAAAGAAACAATAATTCCTGGTCTAAAAATAATTGGAGCTAACACAGACTTAGCTGCAGCAGAAGTAGAGCTGACAAATTTTGAAAACAGAGAGTTTATATTCAAGTCGATTTTTGCTGAAATTAATAATTTTGATTTTGTTTTTGTAGACTGTCCACCAGCGCTTGGTCTGCTAACTATCAATTCATTAGTAGCATCTGATACCACACTTATCCCTCTTCAGTCAGAGTTTTTTGCTCTAGAGGGCCTTTCAGCTCTCATACAAACAATCAAATTAATTCAACAAAACTTTAATAAGGATCTTCAAATTGAAGGAATATTATTGACGATGTTAGATAAAAGAAATTCACTAAGCACATTGGTTGAGAAAGATGTAAGGCAACATTTTGGTAATCAAGTATACAAAACAACAATTCCAAGAAATGTTAAAATATCAGAAGCCCCAAGCCATGGAAAACCAGCACTGATATACGATACACAAGCTGCAGGCTCTTTGGCTTATATTGAGCTTGCAAAAGAAGTAATTTTAAATCAAAATAAAAACTATGAATAAAGAAAATAAACTAGGTATGGGCCTAGGAGCACTTCTATCAACATCTAATGATAAAAATGAGAACAACAACAGTATTCAAAAAATCAATATTTCCCAAATAATACCTAACCCATCTCAACCTAGAAAAAATTTTAAAAATGAAGAACTTAAAGAACTATCTTCCTCAATTAAAAATCAAGGATTAATTCAACCTATAATTGTTAAACCAACAAAAGATAATCATTTCCAAATTATTGCTGGTGAAAGAAGGTGGCGAGCATGTCAATTAAATGGAATGCATGAAGTAGATTGCGTTATTAAAAATCTTGATGATACCAATGTTTTAGAGGCAGCCCTAATTGAAAATATTCAAAGAGAAGACTTAAATGTTATTGAAGAGGCAAACGCTTATAAGGGATTAATTGATATCAAAAAAATCAATAACGAAACCCTTTCTAAAATAATAGGAAAAAGCTCAAGTCATGTTTCTAATATTTTGAGACTATTAGAATTAGATCAAAAAATTCAAGAAATGGTTATAAATGGGGATTTATCAATGGGCCATGCAAGAGCACTTATAGGAGTTCCTGACGCTATAAACAAAGCAAAAGAAATAATTGAAAAAAAACTTAGCGTAAGACAGGTAGAAAAGATTACCTCTGTGTTTAAAAAAAATAAAGCAACGAAAACATCAAAAGACCCCAATATTGTAGACTTAGAAAAAGAGCTTTCTGATAAAATTGGACTTAAAACATCAATACAATTTAACGAAAATGGTTCATCTGGATCACTAACCCTTTATTATTCAGACCTTAATCAACTTGACGACCTAATGAAAAGGCTTAAGAAATAGTAATTCTCTTCATACTTAAAAGAAAACGAAGACCAGATATAACAGACAGATCACTATTTTTTCTCAAAGCAGTCTCAGTAGATGTTAATAATTTTATTAGTAATTTCTTTTTATTTAAATTATATTTTTCATATATATCAATCAAAAAAGATTTTTCTCTGAACAAATATTTTGGAATATTTTTTATAAAGTCATCTTTGTTTTTGCTTTCAATGATTAACATACAAAAAAATTTGGAATAGTAATATAGTTCGTTTACATCAGAGTTGGTGATAATTTTTTCTCTATACAACTGAGTTATTTGATTGTTCTGCTTTAAAATACTAAAAAACAATTTTTCTTTTCCAGTGTTATCTATCGTTAAAATTTTTTTTATATTTTCAAGAGAAAGTTTATCACCATCTAGCTCTAATAGTTTAGATAAAGCGTCTTCAAAAAAAACATATCTATTATCAAGTTTTTCGACTAAAAACCAATAAGTTTCTTTTGATATTTCAATACTATTTATTTCTAAAAATATATTTAAAAACCTCATTTTAGAATCTCTGTTCATTTCGTAGCAGTCAATCAAATACGAATCTTTATCATTAAGGAAAATATTTTTTATTAATTTTATTTTTGAAGAGTTTTCTTGAACAAAAATAAATACGTAATCCATATTTTTTAATTTATTTAAATTGTTCTTATTGATACCCTTACAATTTCTTCCAACAAAAAGTTTTTTGCTATTAAATAGGCTATCTTCATCAACAAAATTATTTATGTTATCTATATTTAATATATTTAGATTTCTCTCTTTTTTGTATCTTTTGATAATTGAGTCACAGACCTTTTCAATTAATGTGCTCTCATTTCCGCTTATGAAATATAATTTTTTATTTAATAAAAATTTATTATTCAATAATATAACTGATGGATCTAGTCTCATTTACACTTATTTAAATCAACACCAGATACAAAAGTAACAAATTGATTTAGGTTGTTCATTACTGACAATTCATATTTTTTTTCTAAAGAAGCATCTGTTCCATAATTGTACCCTGAAGATTTGGGAAGTATTGAAAAACTAGACAGTATCTCTTTTTCATATACTAAACAGTCATTTTTAATTGAGATTAAAGTGTAAAAAAACCTTAATTCATATTTTATATCTGAGGCTGTTTGGTTTGTTTCTACTGACGACTTTGTTTTTTTCTCTTCAACTCGGACAAGTAATTGAAATTTCTGATCTTTTTTATACCCAAAAAACATAGGAATGTAAGATTTCATAAAAGATAAATCTTTTCCAGATACAACAACTTTTGTATTATCATAAAGCGGGTTTTTTAAGTTTATATTGTCTTTGTAGACAAATTCCAGATTTGTACATGCGCAAAGCACTAGTGATATTATTAAACTTAATACAACTCTCATTTAATCACCAAATTCACAATTTTTCCTGGAACATAAATTTCTCTTACCAGGTTTTTGTTTTCAATATTTCTTTTAATCTTTTTATTATTTTTAACTAAATCTAATACCTTCTCCTTACTAATAGTCTCATCAATTTCAATAACCCCTTTAGTTTTTCCATTAATTTGAATAGCTATTTTAATTTTTTCCCTTTTTTCAATTTTCTCTTGAGGCCAGTTTTCGTTAATACACAAAGTTCGGTTGCCAATTCCCGACCATATTTCTTCACTAATATGAGGAACAAATGGTTGTAAAATAATTGAGAGTTTTTTTAAAGACCACTCAAAATTTTCTCTTGAAATTGTTTTGTCGCTTAATGCTTGATTAAGAGTATTAACAAACTCATAGATTTTTGCTACTGACTTGTTAAATTGAAATGACTCTATATTTTCTGTAACTGCGTTCACTGTTATTTTTAAAGATTCTAATATGTCATGGTCATTTATTTTATCAGGGTTATAACTTTTATACTTTTCAATAAACTCATATAATTTGTTCATAAACTTGAAAGACGCCGCTATCCCTGTTTCTGTCCATTGTAAATCTCTTTCGGGAGGGCTATCAGATAACATAAACCATCTTGCTGTATCAGCCCCATAAGAACTAATAATATCATTTGGGTCTACAACATTTCTTTTTGATTTACTCATCTTTTCTATTTTTCCAAGGTCTACAATTATTCCATTCATATCTTTCAAAACCCCACTAACCTCTTCAACTTCGTTAGGTTCTACCCACTCACCGTTTTTATTTTTGTAAGTAATGTGCGTAACCATTCCTTGAGTAAAAAGACCATCAAAAGGTTCATTTAAATTAAAATAGTTTAAATCTCTAAGCGCTTTTGTAAAAAATCTTGAATATAGCAAATGTAAAATAGCATGTTCTATACCACCAATATATTGATCTACAGGCAACCAATAACTTATATCATCTTTATCAAAAGGTTTTTCTAATCTGGCGTTGCAATATCGAAAATAATACCATGATGATTCAAAAAAAGTATCAAAAGTATCAGTTTCTCTAAATGCTTTCATTCCAGTTTTATGGCAAACTGTTTCCTTCCACCGTTGATTATTACTAAGTGTAGTTGACGATGTGCTAAAGTTTTTAACTTCAGGAAGTTTCACCGGAAGCTCACTTTCTTCTACTGCTAATACCTCACCATCTTCTCTATATATGATTGGTATTGGGCAACCCCAAAACCTTTGTCTAGAAATCCCCCAATCTCTTAATTTATAATTTATTTTTTTTCTTCCAATATTTTTTAATTCAATTTCTTTAATAATCTGTTTTTTTGCTTCTTCTATGCTTAAACCATTTAAAAAATCTGAATTAATAATTGTTCCATTTTCTGTGAAAGCAGTTTTATCAATTTTCAAATTTTTTTCTTCAATATTTGGCGGTTTAACAACAGGTATAATTTCTATATCGTACTCATTGGCAAAATCTAAATCTCTTTGATCGTGTGCAGGACAACCAAATATTGCTCCAAGCCCATATTCTTTTATAACAAAGTTAGCTATATAAATTGGCAATTTTTTTGTTTTAATAAACGGATGATCAACAAAGTAACTTGTTTTAAACCCCTTTTTAATTTTATCTGGATTAATATTCTCACAATCTTTAATAAATTTTCTTAAAGCATCATCTGTTTGAGATATTTTTTTGGATAAATCATGATCTGGAGAAAGTGCTAAAAATGTTGCACCAAATATAGTATCGGGTCTAGTGGTGAAAACGGTAATTGATATATTTTTATCAGTAATCTTAAAATCAATTTCAGATCCAACAGATTTTCCTATCCAGTTAGACTGCATTACTTTTACTTTATCTGGCCATTTGTCTAACTTTTCTAAATCATCTAATAATTCATCTGAGTATTTACTTATCTTTAAAAACCATTGTGATAACTTTTTCTTTTCAACAACAGCCCCTGATCTCCACCCCTTACCATCAATAACTTGTTCATTTGCGAGAACAGTTTGATCTACAGGATCCCAATTTACCTCAGCCTCTTTTTTATAAGCAAGTCCAGCCCTAAACAAATCAATAAAAAACTTTTGCTCATGTTTATAATATTCAGGATGACAAGTAGCAATTTCTCTTTCCCAATCCAGAGATAAACCCATCTTCAATAATTGATTTTTCATTGTTTTAATATTTTGATAAGTCCAGTCTTCAGGATGTTTTTTTTCAGTCAATGCAGCATTTTCAGCAGGCAGACCAAAAGCATCCCAACCCATTGGATGAAGCACATTAAACCCTTTCATTTTTTTATACCTTGCAACGACATCACCTAGTGTATAATTTCTTACATGCCCCATATGTATTTTACCTGATGGATAAGGGAACATTTCTAATACATAATATTTTTTCTTGTTTAAATTTTTTACTGCTTGGAAAACCTTTTCAGTTGACCAGTTTTCCTGCCATTTTTTCTCTATTATTTTATGATTGTATCTAGATGACACTTTTTAACTTGATTGAAGTCTTAATTTTTTAGCTTTATTTAAGATAGCGTTCTCAATTTTTATATTATTTTCTCTATCAATCTTTTTATTAACCCATATTTGGTCTTTAAATTCCTGACAAAATGACGTTACTTTTAAATTTTCCGTATTAAGCTTTTTACCTGAAATAAAAATATTAAGTTTACATCTTTCATTTGCGTTATCGGTAGTTGAATACCAATCAGTGATTATAGTTCCACCTATTTGATCAGCTGAGCTTAGCGGCATAAAATCGATTGTTTCTAGAGCCCCTTTCCACAAAAAAGGGTTCACAGACATGCTTATAGTGGTAGAATTTGAGTTATTATTATCTTGATTTAAAACATCACCAAAAGACAAACCTTTTTTACCAAATAACCCTCCACCAGTTTGAAGTCTTGTTTCAGCATCTCTCATAGCAAGTTCCATATCAGTAGCCGAATTAAACTTCGTACCTGATCTGTCGATTATGCTTTGTCTTGTTTGTGCTTTAGACCACAGTTCTTTCATGTCCTCTTCATTCTTGTTACTATTACAAGAGATTAAAAAAAGTAATGATACTATTATAATTCCTCTAACCATAAACATTGAGCTATAATTATTGTATAGAGCGGTAAAAGTAAAACATAAAAAAAAACGGCACTAATTAAAGTGCCGTTTACAAAGATATTAAATCTTAAATTAAAATGACATGTTTGCACCGATGTACCATGCAGATCCATCGTCAGTAGCAACACCATCATCTTCACCTTCAACCACAGTGTAACCAAGAATTGCAGTTACACCTGCAGCTACAGCGTAAGACACACTTGCAGAAGTTTCATCTGTAGAGTCAGCGTTTCCACCTGTTGAACCGATAGTGTTATCGGTTGCTGAACCATTAGCAAAACCAACATTAAATGTTAGATCGCCAGATACATATTTAACACCAGCTGCTACAACATCACCAGTGTATTCATCTGAACCATTATCAGATACACCAGCTTTTTCACCATCAGCAAAACCAACAGCAATAGTTAAATCACCAGTTACAGCACTTAAACCAATGTGAGAACCGTTAGTATCATTTACAACAGCAGTTTCACGTTTTGAACCGTCAGCTTGTGAAATACCAGCACCGATAGTAATAGCAGTATCACCTAAGTCAGAAACATAAGTAGCACCAATTGCATAGTGACTATCTACTCTGTAAGTATTAATAGCTGCAGCACCACTATCAGTTGAAGCTGAAACAGATAGTTTTAGACCATCTGCTAAGAAATCAGCAGCTGTGTGATACTCAACACCAAATACAGTTGAATCAGTTCCAAAATCTAAACCTGTTGGAGCTACGTTTGAAGAAGTTACAGTTACCCCTTCAGCACCAGCTGATCCAGGAATAGATACAGCATGCGAACCTGATGCGTTACCAGCATTAATTACATCAAGCTTAGAGCCATCAGTAAATGCTAATGTTAATCCAGCATCCATATCACCTGATACAGCACCAGAAGCACTTCCTTCATCCATTAGCTTAAAGCTAGATGAAATAGTCATACCACCATCAGTAGTTTCAGAAAGTGACACAGTAAAGTTATTGTCATTTTTCTGAGCATTGGTATCAGTTCCACCACTTGGTGAATCAAATTCCATACCAACTTGGTGGTTACCACTCATACTCATTGATACAGCTTCAGCAACTGAAGCAGCACCTAGCGTAGAAACTAGAGCAGTTCCCATTAATAGTTCTTTTTTCATAATTACTCCTTTTGAGTTAATGAATATTCATTAAATACAAGAAACAAACTTGTATTTGGAACGTATTATTTAAAAATTGAATAAATTACAAAAAAAGCATAATGATTTATTATATTTTTTGTAACAATGTTGTTTTTTTACAACATATAATTTTATGTTTAATATTGAAAAATACAATGAAATCAAAGATTTCTTAAAAAAAACAAAGAATCTTACCAAAATTGTTGCAATATCAAAGAACCATCCTCAAGAAAGCGTATTAGAGGCAATAGATGCGGGTGTCAGTATTTTTGGTGAAAATAGAGTTCAGGAAGCTCTAGAAAAATTTAGAGTAATTAAAGAAAATAACCCAAAAATAGAACTACACTTAACAGGCCCCTTACAATCCAACAAAGTTAAAATAGCTGTAACTTTGTTTGATGTTTTTCACACATTGGACAGAGAAAAAATAGCCAGAGAATTTTCAAAACATAAAGATTTACTTGTTAATAAAAAGATTTTTCTTCAGATTAATACTGGGAAAGAGAAGACTAAAAGTGGAATTTTTCCAGAAGATACAAAAGATTTTTTATTTTTTTTAAAAAATGAAATGAAATTATCAATCCATGGCTTGATGTGTATACCACCGGTGAATGATGATCCAATATATCATTTTTCTAAATTAAAGTTATTAGCTGATGAAAATAAAATTGATGAACTGAGTATTGGTATGAGCGATGATTATGAGATAGCATTAAAATTCAACCCAACATATATTAGGCTTGGAACAATTTTATTTGGAAATAGATTATGAAAGATAAATTAAACATATATTCGAACAATAAAATAGAAAAATTTTTACATTCTCTTTTTTCAAATTATGATTTAAATCTTAGGAAATTAGAAACAATTGATTATATAACTCAAAAAAATCAACCAAACATTATTATAATAAATAATAACGATGAAAGTACTTCAATTAATTTCAAAAATTTAAATGACAACTATTTAGTAATTACTAGTTTAAAATACGATAAATCAAATCTTAATAATAATCTTAAATTTATAAAAACACCTATTCCAATAAACCATTTAAAGAATACAATATTAAATTTTACACAAAATTTAAAAATACAATTTCACGATATATCTATAGATAATGAAAAAATAACAAATCTTAAAAATAATTCATTTTGTTATCTTACAAAAGTAGAATTAGAAATACTTAAATATTTAATTAGAGAAAAAGAAGCTGGTAAGAGTTTTATAAAGGAAAATATTTTAAATATTAAATCTAATATTGAGACAAATTCACTCGAAAGCCATCTTACAAGAATTAGAAAAAAAATGAATAAATTAGATACCTCTGTTAAAATAAAAACGAAGAGTGAGAAATTATCAATTACAACTTAATCAAAAAATTTAGGATTAATTAATTTAAAAAAATTTTTATCAAATTCTTCGTTATATATGTGGTTATAAATAGAAAGTTTTAGAAATTGATTATCAATTAGCACTTCTAAAGCTCTTAAAACCAAAGGATTTTTCTCAAAATATACTTTAATTACAAAGTCTCTTTGATCAAAATCAACACCAATTTTTTCAATGATTAACTCATTATTTTCTTCTTTTATTGAGCTATCTTCAAAAAAATATGGATTTCTAAAAATATCATAAAAAAACCAAGCATTTGTATTTTTAGGATTAAAAAATTCATCTTCTTCAAGATCATAATTATAGTACATAGCCTTATCAGTATCTAAAACGATCAATATCTTTGTTGGTGACAAATACTCAGCTCGAACTCTTTTTTCACTAATATATACTTTACCTTCACTTAAATTTACCCCATCATTTTGTATGAATGAGGCAGAAAAATTTTTTAGTGATTTTAAATAATTTAAAACCTTATTTTTATCATCTACACCCAGAGCAGACTTAAAAAATAACAATAAAAAAATTGTTACAAAAAAAATAAGTAAATAATTTTTATTTTTTAAGAACATGTCTCTTACCTGAGTTGTTTGCTTCACTTATAACTCCATCTTGTTCCATCTTTTCTACTATTCTTGCTGCTCTATTGTAACCAATTTGAAGATATCTTTGAATATAGCTTGTAGAAACTTTTTGCTGTTTAATAACTATCTCTAAAGCTTTACTGTAAAGGTCATCATTATTAGATGAAATTAAATCCTCTTTAGTGCCTAAAGTAAAATCTTCTTCAACTATGGATATTTCTTTCTTATAATCAAATGTAGCTTGGTTCTTTATATATGAAACAACTCTATCAACTTCAGTTTCTGATACAAATCCTCCGTGTAATCTTTTTATCATACCTCCATTTTCTAAAAACAACATATCACCACTACCTAATAATTGTTCAGCTCCCATTTCGTTTAATATAGTTCTGCTATCAAACTTGCTAGAAACTTTATAACTAATGCGACTTGGAAAATTTGCTTTTATTGTTCCTGTAATTACATCAACACTAGGTCTTTGGGTAGCTGTAATCAAATGAATTCCAGAAGCTCTTGCCATTTGAGCTAATCTTTGAACTAATGACTCAACTTCTTTTCCAGCCACCATCATCAAATCCGCCATTTCATCAATTACCACAACGATAAAAGGCATTTTTTCAAGAATAATTTCTTTTTTTTCAATAATTGGCATCCTTGTATCATCATCTATACCTGTTTGAACCTCTCTATACAATTTTCTACCAGAAGAAATGGTCCTCAAAACTTTTTCATTATAAGTATCTATATTTTTAACATTTAAAGAGCTCATTAACTTATATCTATTTTCCATTTCTCTTACTACCCACTTAAGAGCAAATACAGCCTTCTTTGGATCAGTAACCACAGGTGTTAAAAGATGTGGAATATCTTCATAAATACTCAATTCTAACATTTTAGGATCAATTAATATCAGTTTGCATTCATTGGGTTTAAATTTGAAAAGTATGCTTAATATCATTGTGTTAATACCTACGGATTTTCCCGAACCAGTTGTTCCCGCTATTAATAGATGTGGCATTCGCTCTAAGTTTGCAAAAATACTTTTGCCTGATATATCTTTTCCAAGTGCTAGCGTAAGATTATCATTTTCTACTTCAAACCCATCTTCTTCAATTAAATCACCAAATAAAACACTATCTCTTTTAGTATTTGGTATTTCGATACCTAAGCTTGTCTTGCCCGGTTGAGTTGAAATTCTAGCAGAAATAGAAGACATTGCTCTAGCAATATCATCAGACAAACCTATTACTTTACTAGATTTTATTCCTGCATTTGGAATAAATTCAAATAAAGTTACAATTGGACCACTACTAAAACCAACTATTTTTCCTTCAACACCATATTCAGACAGTGTTTTTTCTAACTTAATAGCAGCATCAGTGTTTATTCTTTCCAATTCTCTGTTTTTATTATTTTTTAAATTTGATTTCGAAAGTAGATTTTTAGATGGAAGGCTAAAGCTAAAATTATCTAACTCCAGTTGTTTATTAGCCCTAGGATCATAATTATTTTTTTTGCTTAAATTAATATAATTTCTTTTCTTAATTGTTGGCTCAGTTCTTAGTCTTTTGTTTGTAACTTTTTTTCTAAAATTTATATATTTAAATAAACTAAATACAGAAAATAAAAATTTAAAATATTTTAAAAATTTTAAGAAAGTAAATAATTTATTTATCCAATATAAATTTATTCTAAAAGATAAAAATATTAAAACTACGCCAAATACTAAAAGTAAAAAATTTATAATAAAATAAATGAAAAAATTTTCTAGAAGATTTAAATTTATATTTGTAAGTAAATCGACTAGGAACTGTGAAACTAAACCTGCGTTTAAAAAGACTATATCAACTGACTCTGTGGAAACGTTAATAAGAATTATTCCTGTCAAGTTGGATAAAAATTTCAAAATTATAAACCTGCTAGTAATACCTAAAAACAATTTCCCACCTTCTAGAATTACAAAAAATGCCAATAAATAACTTAGTGTTCCAATAAAAATTAATGAATAACTTGATAAATAAGCACCAAAAAAACCCATAAGATTTTCAATTTTGCTGTCATTAATATTGTAATTTAATTGATTAAAACCTGGATCATTTGTAGAGTATGTGTAAAGACTGGTAAAATAAACTAGGCCAAATCCAAATAAAATTATTCCTACTAAAAATTTAACAATAAAATTTCTAACTGAACCATACTTGAACATATAGTTAGATTGTAATACATTTAGATTATGATAATTCGAAGAAAATTATGAAAGAAATTCAATCAAATATCAATATAGTAGGTGGAGGTCTGATAGGGGCTGTTACAGCATATTCACTTTCTAAACTTGGCAATAAAATAGTAGTTTTAGAACAAAATGCTAAATTTAATCATAAAAATATTTTAGACAAAAGGACAACAGCAATTTCAGAGGGTACGAAAAAATTTCTTGAAAAAATAAATATTTGGAATGAAATTGGTAATTATGCAGAACCAATAAAGAATATTCAGATAATAGATAGAAATCAATCAAACAAAATTTATTTTGATAACCAAAGAAGAAAATCCAATCTTGGATATATAGTTAAAAATGAATTTATACTTGATTGCTTGTATAAAAAATTACAAAAACAAAAAAACGTAGAAATTTTTAATAATGTTTCTGTTAAAGATATTTTTTATCAAGGCGACAGGATCATAACCAAGCTAAATAATTTCTATGTTAATGCAAATATTATATTTGCGTGTGATGGAAAAAACAGCTCTATAAGAAAAATTTTTAAAACACCAATTTATAGAAAAGACTATAAAAAAAAAGCAATAGTAATAAATTTTTATCACTCAAAGAATCACAATAACACTGCTTATGAGTTCTTCTTTAAAAACGGACCTCTTGCAATTTTACCAATGCAAAAAAATAAAAATCAGTTTCAAAGTTCCATAGTTTGGACAAACACTAATAAATTTATAAACTCCTTACTATCTTTAGAGGATAATAATATTATTTCCATTCTTAACGAAAAGACACAAGGAAGTGTAGGTGAGATAAAAAAAATAATCACCAAACAGACCTTTCCTTTAAAAGCTCATTTGAACTCTAAATTTTTTGACAATAGAATTATTTATTTAGGTGATTCAGCTCACTCATTTCATCCAATCGCAGGACAGGGATGGAATCTAGGCATGCAAGATGTAGAAAGTATATACAATCTTGTTAAAAAATACAATTCTCTAGGCTTGGAATTGGGAGATGAAATATTTTGTAAAGAATTTCAGAAAGATAATTTTTTCAAAGCCTATAGGCTGTATCAAATCACTGATAAAGTTGATAGTATCTTTAAATTAGACAATATAATTTTTAATTATGCAAGGTTTTCAGCTATCAATTTAATGGAGAAAAGTAAAAAATTAAAAAATCAGATTAGTGATTTTGCTATGGGTGTTAATTAATAGTTTTACTATTATTATCCTCAACTATCCCAAGTTCTAAAATTGAATGAAGTTTCTTATAAAAATCATTTAAATTTTTTGTTTCCAAAAGAACCTGTTTTTCAATATCGCTAAAAGGGGATATCATTGCTATAAACTTTATAATTTGATTAAAGTCAATATTTTGAATTTCTTCTAAGTTTAAGTTAATTTTTTTGACTTTAATATATTTGCTATACTTATCTAAAAGATTATTTTTTTGTTTTTCATTTATAATGTTTTTATTTTCCTCAAAATCCAACATTTCAGCCTCAACCAACCTAAACTTATATTTTTTTTCTAACTCTTTCTTAACTTTAAAACAATTAGTACCCTGTAGACTAATTAAATATCGTCCGTCTGTTGTTTCACTAAAACTATGAATTTTTCCAATACAACCAATATTATAGAGTTTATTTTTTTCATCAGATTGTATCATGCCTATGCACCTTTCATTTGAAAGGGCGTAGTCAACCATTTCAATATATCTTTTTTCGAATATATTCAGAGGCAAGCTTGTTCCTGGAAAAAGGACGGCGCCGTTTAAAGGAAAAATAGGGATTTCCATGTTATGAGAACATTAATTGTGAAAGTTTTTTCCTATATTCAATAGTAACTTGATCAGTATTTCCAAGTACATCAAAAAATTCTACCATCTTAATTTTTATACTTTCCTTGTTTTTTGGATAATTTTTTAGTAGCAAATCCATTCCTTTACCATATTCCTTCATTGAAAAATATTTATCTGATATTTCTAAAATTAAATCGATATTATCTGGTTCATTCTCAAGCTTAGCAAGTAACTCATTAATATTTGGTCCGGATGAATTATTTTTCACAATTTCCATTTTTTTTAAAATCTGTTTAACCTCATCCATTTCTTGCACATCTTTTTCTAACGAACTAATGAACACCTGAACCTCTTCAAATTGATTAAGTTCGATCAAACACTCTAGATAAAAACAAATACCTTTAATTTCATCTGAGTTTTTAGAAATAAATTCTAGAAGAGTTTCTTTAGTTTCTTCAAACTTATTTTCAGCCATGGCATTTTCTATTTCATTATAAAATTCAGTGAAGTCTTCATTAATTTTAGACCCTAAGCATTTTTCAATAAATTCAATAATCTGACCTTCAGGAATAACGCCCTGAAATGCATTAACAATTTGTTTATCTTTAAATGCATAGACTGTAGGAATTGATTGAATTCTTAATTGCGTAGCAATTTGTTGATTTTCATCAATATTAATTTTTACTAAGGTGATTTTGTCTACTGATTTTGATATTATTTTTTCTAAAATTGGTGTTAATTGTTTACAAGGACCACACCAAGGAGCCCAAAAATCAACAACAATTAATTTGCTCTCACTTGCGTCAATAACCTGATCATTAAACTCTGTTTCAGTAACGTCGATTATATTTGAATTTTCACTCATAAAGATTTGACTATACTATAATTATCTAGAGAAAAAATATGAATTTTTTTATTATTTTCAAGGAGGAAGTTTAAAAACTCTGAAGTCTTCATACTTATGGTTGTGGTATTAATTAGGGGGTGGAAGTTAATTAATTCACTGTTAAAAAGTTTTTCATCTAAGTAAAATTCAACAACATTATCTTTATCGTTAAGAAGGGCAAATGGTGAGACTGATCCTGGCTTTATACCCAAATATTGTTTTAAATATTCAGCATTAGCAAATGATAAATTCTTAGCATTTATAGATTTAGAAAATTGTTTTAAATCAACCTTTGCATTTTCATCACAACTAAAAAGAAAAAAATTATTTTTTTTATTTTTTAAAAATAAATTTTTTGTATGTGACCCTTTAATTTCACCTCTTAAATTTTCAGAATCTTCAACAGTAAATAAAGGATCATGATCATGAATTTGAAAATCTTTATTTTTTACACTAAGTAATTCAAATAAACTTGTCTTTGTAAGCATAAATAATATTATATTTATTAAGAAATAAGGTATTTAAATACAATTACTAAATTAACAATGGAAAAAAAAGCAGTAGTTATAGGAAGTGGTTTTGGAGGTATAGCAATTAGTTTAAGATTAAAAAAATTAGGCTATGATACAACAATTATTGAAAAACTAGATGAGCTTGGAGGAAGAGCAAGAGTTTTTGAAGTGAATGGTTTTAAACATGATGCTGGACCAACGGTCATAACAGCACCATTTCTTTTCGATGAATTATTTAGTTTGTTTGGAAAAAAAAGAGAGAATTATTTGAATTTTGTTCCTCTTGAACCTTGGTATAGGTACTATTTTCATGATGGCAAAACATTTGATTATTGTTCTACAGTCGAAAAAACTAACATAGAAATTAGTAAATTTGATAAGAAAGATATAAAAGGATATTATAAACTTTTAAATCAATCAAAAAAAATATTTGATGTAGGTTTTACGAAATTAGCTGACAAACCATTTATTTCTTTTTTTAAAATGTTAGGTGTTATTCCTAATTTGATAATTTTGAAAAGTTATTTTACAGTATCTCAACTTGTAAATAGTTATCTAAAAAATCCATATCTTAGAAAAGCATTTTCAATTCATCCACTCTTAGTCGGAGGCGATCCACACACAACAACATCTATTTACGCTTTGATTCATTATTTAGAGAGAAAATGGGGAGTATTTTTTTGTATGGGTGGAACTGGTAAAATTGTATCTGAATTAAAACAATTAATGATTGATTGTGGTATTAAAATTAAAACAAATACAGAGGCAAAAGAATTTATTGTTGAAAACAATAAGATAACAAAAATATTAACAAACAATGAAGAAATTTCCAATATAGATTTAGTTGTTTGTAATGCTGACCCACCGATGGTTTACTCCAAACTTTTAAAAAAACAAAATTTAAGAAGACCTGTATTAAAAGAAAAAAACTTACTGTATTCAATGGGACTTTTTGTTCTTTTCTTTGGTACGAAAAAACAATACAATAGAGTTGCTCATCATACTATTTGGATGACTAAAAGATTTAAATCTTTACTTCACGATATATTTAAAAATAAAATTTTATCTGATGATTTTTCCTTATACATCCACAGGCCTACTGCAACAGACAAGTCATTTGCTCCAGAAGGTTGTGATAGTTTTTATGTTCTATGTCCAGTACCCAATTTACAAGGCAAAATTGATTGGGATCTTGAATCAGAAAACCTTAAAAATAAGATAATTAAAGAATTATCACAAACAATCATGCCAGATTTAGAAAAGAGTATTACAGATGTTTTTTGGATGAATCCTAAAGATTTCAAAAATGATTATAATTCTATGCACGGAGCTGGTTTTTCTATAGCTCCGATCTTTACACAGTCAGCTTGGTTTAGATATCACAACAAAGATAAAAAAATTAAAAACCTATATTTTTCAGCAGCAGGTTCTCATCCAGGAGCTGGAATACCAGGAGTTCTTTCATCAGCTAAAGTTGTCGAAAACATAATTAAAGCTGAATTAAAATAATAATGATTGATTTAAAGCTCAATTCATCTGCTGACCTTAAAAAGGAAGGTAAAAGTTTTTATTGGGCAAGTTTTTTTTTACCAAAAAGTTACAAAAAAAATGCTGGCACTCTTTATTCAATTTGTAGATATTTTGATGATATTGCTGATAAATATGATGAAGATCAAACTATTTATCTTAAAAATTCAATTGAAGAAATAAGGACAAATAAAAATAATAAAGTAAATATTTTTTTACATAAAAATAAAATTAATAATTTAATTTTAATAGATTTAATAGAGGGATTAATCTTGGATCAGAAAAAAATAAGAATTCAAAATAAGGAAGAACTTATAAAATACTCTTATCATGTTGCTGGTACTGTTGGATTAATGATGTCTAAAATTATAGGAGTAAAGCATGAAAAGGCAGCACGATCCGCAATTGATTTAGGTATAGGAATGCAGCTAACAAATATAGCAAGAGATGTTTACGAAGATTCTAAAATGAAAAGAATATATCTACCTGCTAATTGGATACCTGATATATCATTAAAAAATTTGACTGATGTTCATAACAAAAATACAATAAAAGATGAAAGAATATCAAATGCAATTTATGAAGTAATAGGCCTTTCAGATAAGTTTTATGAAAATGGTTTTGCCGGATTAAAATATATCCCTCTATCTACCAGACTAGGCATATTCATTGCTGCTAATATTTATAGAGGTATTGGTATTAAGATAAAATCCAATAAAAAGAAATATTTAAGAGAAAGGGCATATTTAAACTTATTAGAAAAATCTTTAATTACAGTTAAATCAATTTTACTTTTTGTTTTTATCCCTTTTATGAAATATCAGTATCAAAAAATTAGAGATAATCTCCCAAATGAAAATTTATAAAGCTGCAATAATTGGCTTAGGTCCTAGTGGTTTAGCTGTAAATAAAATTCTTTATGGAGATAGCTATAACGAAATCATTGCATTTGAAAGTGAAGATATAAACAAAAGAGATAATATTTTTGGTTTTTGGTTAACGGATTGGATGAAGCCTTTTGAAAAAATTATTGAAAAAAAATGGTACAAATGGACTATTGGTAATAAAAATACCAACGTAATACATACAAGTTTAGATAAACCTTATTGTGCCATTAGTTTTAAAACTTGGAAAAAATTTTGCTTAGAAACAAAAAATAAATTAGAAATCATAAACAAAAAAGTTATCCAATATTTTCCTGAACAAAATTATTTCAAAATAATCACTGCTGATGATAAAATATATTACGCTGAAAACATATATGATTCACGATCAGCAAAGGAAAAAAAAGGCGAATTACTACAGCATTTTTTTGGAATTAATATTACTGTGGCAGATAATACTTTTAATGAAGATAAAATAACTTTGATGCACTTTACGGAAGAAAATAATGTTTTACATTTTATATACATCCTACCATTTAGTCACAATAAAGCTCTTGTTGAATCGACAGTCTTTTCAAAAAATGTTTTTCACAGCTCCTGGTATAGAGAAAAAATAAATGATTACTTAAAGAAAAATAATATTAATAATTTTAAAGAACAGAGCTCAGAAAAAGGATTAATACCAATGTTTTTTGCAGGGGAGAAAAGATCAGCTAATTCTAATATCTTCAATATCGGTATTAGAGGAGGTGTGTGCAAACCTTCTACTGGATACGTCTTTTCATTTCTTATAAAACAAATTCAATTGTTAAAAAATTCAAATAACAACTATGTAAATATTCATAATTTTTTAGAAAGAAAAATGGATAAAGTTTTTATTAATTTTTTAAAAAATAACAAAGAAGATGGAAGGTCATTTATAAAACTCGCATCTAATCTAAATGGAAATGAATTCCAAAGTTTTATGATGGGTGAATCAAACTTTCTAACTAAGTTAAAAATTATAAACAGTATGCCCAAACTTCCTTTTTTAAAAGAATTATTTAAATAATATGTTAGCCGACCTTACAATTTTAAATATTATTTCTTTTTTATTAATTTTTTTCATTGGTCTTCCACATGGTTCATTTGATGGTGCGGTTGCATCTTTAGTAGGTTTTAGTAACAGAATTCAATTTGTACAATTTATATTTTACTACCTAATTTTATTTTTTTTAGTCATTTTATTTTGGTTATATTTTCCTATTATTGCGCTAACAATTTTTATTATAATGACTATTGCCCATTTTGGATTATGTGATTGGACAAATTTTAAAATAAATAAATATAAGTATTCTATAAGCTTTACTTATGGGATGACTATTATTTTTGGAATAATATTTTTCAACGAAGATCAATCTTTTATGATATTTGAATATCTGACAAATAATAATATTTACTCAATCCAGGAATATTTTTTCATTCCATATCTTTTAACATTATTATCTATAATATATTTTATTTATCTCTCCTTTTTCGAAAAGAAATTACGTAAAGGAATTATTGAGATTTTATTTCTTTTGTTAATTTTTTATTTTTTTGATCCATTACTAAGTTTTGCAATATATTTTTGTTTTTTTCACACTTACAAACATTTAAAACATCTGATTAAAAATATTTATTTAAATTTAAAAAATAAATATTTCGTTATTTACTCCACAATAATTTTTACAGCAATTTCTTGGATTGGAGGTTTAGGAATTGTTTACTATTTAGTTCAGAATTTATCGTTATATGAGTCGATAATAAAAGTAATTTTTATTGGACTTGCTGCTTTAACGCTCCCCCATATGTTACTTGTTGATATTGTCTACAGAAGAAGATTTAAATAAATCGTTTTCTCAAATATTGACTTATAAATTCAAAATGGTAATTGTGTAAATTATGCGGGCGTAGCTCAGGGGTAGAGCGCAACCTTGCCAAGGTTGAAGTCGAGGGTTCGAATCCCTTCGCCCGCTCCAATAAATCTCCCAAAAATCCAAATTATTATATTTTACGGGACACATAATGGACACTTGATATTCAATAATAATTTAATTGATATAAAATAAATTTATGAGTAGTCGGTATGATAACACACAAGAATGTTATCTTTGTAAAACCACAAAAGCTTTAGACAGTTTTATTAGACGCAAGGATGGAAAATATTATCGCATGTGTATGGATTGCAATGAATATGTGCAAAGAAAAAAACTTGACAGAAAAAAAGGAAAAAAAAATCTTCATACAGAAACTCATCGTACTTGCTACAAATGTCAAAGATTTTTAACAAATGATAATTTTACATTAAGGACTGCTGGAACATATTTTTCAGCTTGTAAAGAATGTAATAAATTTGGTTTTAGTCAAACTAGAAGAGCTCGAATAAAAAGTAGCGGAGGTATTATTGACCCAAAACAATTTCAAGAAAAATTAAAATTATACGAAACTTGTCCAATGTGTAAAAGAAGATGGGAAAATATTCCTTTGCTTAAAGGAAGGAAAAGTCCAATAACTATGGATCACATTATTCCAATTAGTAAAGGAGGAACAAACTTAATTGAAAATGTGCAACCACTTTGTTATTCATGTAACTCAAAAAAAAGTAACAAAATGTAATTTGATCTTTTGCCGGTTTTCAAGACCGGTGCTTTCAACCGCTCAGCCATCTCTCTTTGCGGGACAGTAGCGGGACACTTGGTTTACAAAATATTAAATTATGTTATTTAAAACTTAAGAAAAGGTTAAGGATATTTGTACTCGGCAACCTTGCCAAGGTTGAAGTCGAGGGTTCGAATCCCTTCGCCCGCTCCAATAAATTCTACAAACTCTCTCTTTTGTCTGTTAAGTTTTTTTAAAACTTTCTAATTTTAAATCCTTATTGTGACATTAGTGTGACAGAAAAAATAGTCTTTTACAGACTTCTAACTAATTTCTTGACTTTTAACATATGCTTATCGAATATTCTTTTTTCCATATTTGGCAAAACTGAATAAAATCGAATATATTTTGTTTCTAAACCGCCTAATTTAAATACTACTTTTTTAATTCTTCTAAATGGTATGTTATCAAAAATTGAAAAATTTTGGTAACTAATCATTGGGCCCCCATAAGTAATCGAAATAATTCCAAGTTTACCCCTCATTGCTCCTGGAACAGGGTAACCATAGTTTTTAAAATATTTATTACCTGGTATGAGAGATTTATACGAAAAAAACCATTTTGGATGAAGTACCCAATCTACCCAATTTTCTAGAATTGCATTAAGCCTTAAATTGTGACAACTTCCAATTAACATCATGACAGAACATCTTTCTAATCTTTTTCTGTATTCAAGAACAAGTTTTGGAGGAGGGTTTATATTTTGATTATAAAATGGAAGTTGCTCATTTTCCTCAAAGAGATTAACCAAGTCAATTTCATGACCAAGTCTCTTTGCTTCATCTATAAAAGTATCTCTAATTGCTGAATTAAAAGAGTCTTTATAATTATGATGACCAAAAGCAATAAAAATTTTTTTCATTAAAATTTATAATATTTTTGTAAACCCCTCAAATTCTGGATGACCTAAATAAAGATGTTTATTGCTTCCTGCATTTCTATGGGCTAGACGAAATTCTTCTGATTTTGTCCAGTTAATAAAATCTTCTTCAGAATTCCATATGCTATGAGAGGCATACAAGGAATATTCTTCCGTAGTTTTACCTTTAATCAAGTTAAAGTTTTGAAACCCTGGAACTCTATCTAAGTGTGTTTCTCTATTTTTCCAAACTTTTTCAAAATCGTTTTCTTTACCAACTACAATCTTAAATCTATTCATTGCTACGAACATATTATTTATCTAACTGATAAAAATTTTTTTAAAACAATTATTTTTTTTCCAGATATCATACGTAATATTTCTTCATTTTATATTTATTATCAGTTTAAAATTAACTAATTTTTTCAATTAAAATTAACTTTTTACTAAATTTTTAAATTACTAATTTTCTTACTATTATTCTTATTATCAATTTTGTAACTTTTCTTTTTGGTATTAAGTATATTTGCAAAACTATGATTCACATCTCTGTGACCAGCTTCATCATCTCTAATGACTTTAATAACATCTTTTAATTTAGAATTTAAGGGAAGGTTCCAGTAATTTATCGCTATTTCGGGAGCTTTAACGTTTTCGATTTTACCCTCCTCTACTTCTTTTAAATATTCACTGTAACTTATTACAGCTTCTTCTTCAAAATACCCCACAATCCTATGAGCAGTTCTTTGTGATAATAAATATATGATTAAATAAAAAATTATAAATATGAACTGTGCTAATAAAATTATTATTCTTTCAATGAGTGTTGGTTTAGCAATTTTAATAAATGTCATTAGATGCATTCTTTCATTCTCAGCTTCATCAAGTAATGTTTTAATCCAACCGTTATCATCTTGCATTTTTCGTAAAGACTTAAGGTGTATTAACATACCTGCAACCATACCTGGTACAGCTGCAACTGTTTCTAAGACAACTGCTCTATGACCGTATTTTTTTCTAAAAAAAGTATCAGCAAGAAACCTTAAGAATTTAGTAAACGCTAATGCGATTTTATCACTAAAATTCTTTGGTTTATGATGTTTAGACAAATACTCCATATTAATAATATAGGCACTAATTATCCATATACATCAGGTAATGAAGGTTATTTAAAACTACGAATTAATTTTTTAAGCTTTCTTGTTATTATTGTGCCAAGAGTGTGACATAAAAACTTAACATAAATAAAAATCTAAAAATTCCATCAAAAACAATAATCTAATTTTAACCTTCTCAAAGTTGAAGTCGAGGGTTCGATCCCCTTTTCTCGCCCCAATAAATCCTAAATTTTTCTTACTCAAATCAAAATTTACGTCTCATCTACATCCCTATATGAATAAAATTAAGTTAATTTTTCATTAATTGAGGGTAAAACTATTTTTTTTATTAATATGAATAGGTTTTTGAGAAGAAAAAAATTATTAAAAAAAATTTAATCACAAAAGAATGGCTACATCAGGCTAAGTTTTTTAAAAGAAAAGAATATTATCTCCCAATCATAAAACTACGATAATATTTAATTTTAATACTAAATAAAAATTATTAAATAAAATAATTATATTTATTAAAAAATATTAATATTTAAATTTGTAATATTTATTTAATAATTTCTTTCTAAATATTTTTAAGTGTTTAAAAATATTTTTTTGGCTTCGTATCCTAAATCTGGCAATACTTGGATTAGATCTATAATTGGAAACCTTTATAATTTTGATAAAGAGTTTAGTCTGAAAACCTTAAAGTCAATACCATTATTGTCAATTAAAAAAAACTTTGATGAATTTGAAAATAAAATTTATTCTGACAATAATGTTTTGCACTTTGACTGGGTATCACAAAATATTATCGAGTGCCAAAAAATACTAAATAACAAATCAAATCACATAAATATATTTAAAACACATAGTGTCAGACATAAAAAATTTACAAATGAAACAGTTAATGCAGGCTTTATATATATTATAAGAGATCCCAGAGATATTGTTGTTTCTTTTAAAAATTTTTCTGGAAAAAAATTTGATGAAATAATTAATGAATTACTTTTTCAAAAAAAATTAATGATAAATACTAATGGGGCTAAGGAATTACTTTCAACATGGGATCTTCATGTTCAATCATGGCTAAACTACAATACTGTACCAAGATTGATTATAAAGTATGAAGATTTGAAATTAAATACAAAGGGAGTTGTATTAAATATAAAGGAATTTTTAAACAAAATACACAAATTAAATATAGATTTAAGTGACCAGCAAATTGATAAAATAATAGAAAATACAAACTTTAATAATCTAAGAAAATTAGAAAACCAAAATGGTTTTGATGAGGCTACAAAACATTCCAAATTTTTTAGATCAGGGAATTCAAATCAATGGAAAGATATTTTATCGAAAACCCAGCTTCAGCTAATAGAAAATAATTTACAGACGTTAATGAGGTATTTTAATTATATCTAAGAAATAATAGCTGTAGAGCGAGGTTCGAACTAACGAAAGAATTCCCTTGTTACTGATTTGAAAGACAAGTGCTTTCTCAACCGCTCAGCTATCTCTTTTTAACATCTCACTTGGTTTAAATTTTAAGCTACGATAGAATATTTATATATTATAAGTTTTAAAAAAAATTAAATTATTTTAATACCAATATTGTACAACCTTGCTTCCATGATCTAGAAACCGGCGTAACTTGTCTTTCAAATTTTTTAATCCATTCGCAAAGAGCCTTCCATTCTCCTTGTAACCAATTTGGGTATGGACTTAATGGTGATGGTAGTAAATCATCAAATCTAATCATTGTATCTTTAACTATCTGAGAATTAAGTTTTTCTAAGACTGTCTTAGTAGAACTGTATAAGTCACAATCAATATTTATAAAGCTTATTTTCTCTTTATATTTTTTCATCCACTCTGTAATACTTTCTTCAAATAAACCCCTATGAAGAATTACATTTTTTTCTACATCAGGCATTTTTTCTAATGAAAAATGTCCTGCTTCAATTTTCTGATGACCCATATCCCAATCTTCAGGCAAACCAGTAAATGTATCAAATCCATGAAAAACTTTATTAGGTTTTAGTTTTGACAAAATATTAATTGAAGCTCCATTATAAACACCAAACTCTAAAAACAAACCATCATCAAATTTTATATTCTGCATACAAAATTTATATTCCATTTCTCTATGATCTAATAATCTCATGGGGTGATATAAAAATCTTACTGGGTCCATATTTTTTTGTAATTATAAAATATACAAAAATAAATTAAATAAAAACCTTATTCTTATGAAAGATATTCTAAATATTTTTATTATTATTTTTAAATAACAGACCATGTTCTCTTACAAAATTTTTATTTATAGTAGAAGATTGCCTTATAGATTTTGTTTTTTCTTCTTCAAATTTGAAATCAAATTTCTTGAAAGTTTCTATCCAATAGTTTTGATCTTGAGTATTAACATGGTGGTATCCACCTTTTCCTAAAGGTGCAAAAGTACAAAAAACATATCTACATTTTTTAAAAGTATCAAAATAATTATTAGTATATATTTTTTCTACGTGTTCCAGGAATTCTACACACCAACATAAATCAAAATTTAATTTTATCTTGAGAGGACCGCTTGTATAGTCATGTAAATAAAAATTATTACCAATTTCTCTTATTATTGAGTCATCTCCATCGACCCCAACAGCTTTTATTCCAAGACTTTTGGAATATTTAACCATACCACCTGGACCACATCCAACATCAATCATTGTTCTAACTTTTATTATCTCAAGTATTTTTTTATAAGCACCCTCATCCACCCATGTTTTGCTTGAATGTCCTGATAGATGATGACCTAGTCTTACAGGGTCATAAAAATCATAATCAATTTTTTCTAGCTTATTAATTTTTAAATCAAATAAAATTGCCATATCAGTAAAATTACTTAAAATCTGATTGTATAGATGATCCACAAACGACTGATTTCTTTTTTCAGTAGTTTGATAAAAAACTTTATCAACAAAATTATCCTTTATTTGTAATTTTTTACCATACCTATCTAAAAACGATATTTCTTCTAATCTAAAATTTTTATTTACATTGATAAAATTGAATAGGTTTGGATTGAAATTCAAGTAACTATAATTAATAAAACCTAGAAATGGTAATATATTAACAAACTGAGTTTCTAATTTAGAAATTTTCAATATTTGATTATAAAAACTTAATTGATTTATAAAAATACTTGAAAAAAAAATATTAATTATGATGTCATAATCATTTTTTAATTGAAAAAAAGTTTCAGTTTTTTCGACAATATTAATATTTTTCCTATTTTCTAAACTATCTATATAATTGATTATTATTGAATTTTGATTCGTAGGATTATAAGAAAAATATGAATCATTTAAAACTAGTATTTTTTTGTTATCTTCCTTCGTTAGATATTCCTCTATATTTTTGAAAAAGCCTACATGCATATTTTAAAAATTTTTGTTGATAATACTAATGCCATTCAAAAAACCAGGAATTATATAAACTTTCCTTTTTTAATTCAAAAATAATTTTACTATATTCGTTTGTAAAATTTTTGTTCTTATGTTGACCATTAATTTTTTTACCATTTGGATTACCATGCATTTCACAAAGAACAATATTAATTTTATCCTTATTTTTGATTAACTCAGGTAAAATAGAATATTCAGATCCTTCAATATCTATTTTAATCAAATCAATTTTTTTAAATGAATTTAAAATTTTAGATATATTTGTAACTTTAACTCTAATTTTTTTATTTTCACTAATATTATCCTTATCTTTTCTTAGGGTTGCACCTTGAATAAAGCGCTTATCATTATTAGCAGCAGCATCTTTATGAAAGTATAGAAAACTATTTCCTGAAAAATTAGACACAGCTAAATTAAATATTTTAATTTTATCATTATTTACAAATCTTTTTTTCATAAAATTGTAACAAGCAACATTAGGCTCATAAGCATAAATATTACATTTATATTTATTGTAAATATGATCTGTAACTTCACCGATATTTGCACCAAAATCTAAAATAACAGAATCTTTATTTAGTTTATTATAATTATCGAAAAAATTTAATTTTTTAATTTCACTATTGTTCATATTATATTTTAGTATGCTAGAATCTTTTCAGTCATAAATATTAAGTATTTAAAATTGATTTCTCCAAAAGTTCACAGAGATATTTTCTATTATCTTTACTTTCTAGTTCGTTATATTCCCAGTGTAAGAAAGCAATTTTTTTTAAAAAAGTTTCTCTATCTAGCTCTTTTAAATTTTCAATTTCTGCAATATTATTACTAGCTGCAGAAAAGCAAGGCTGCATCTTTGACAAATTAATTACATTTATACCATTGAATAAGGCCTCTACTGTAGATGAGCTATTATAACTTACTACACACTTAATATTAATAAAATCGTCCTCTAGACTTTCATTTTTTGATGCAAAAACCTTATTTGTTTTACTAAAAAAATTCATTAATAACTTTAAGATTATATCATTGTTCCTATTAAGTGGATGGCTACGTAAAATTATATCACGGTCACTGAACTTAAATATATCATTTATACTTCTTATCATAAATTTTAAGTACCCACCCTGATTAAAATTTAAATCATTCAATGAAGCATCTGTTGGAATCTGTAATAGAAAAAGTATTTTATCACCCTGTTTTTGATAATCTTTAATATGTAAATTATACTTCTTTTTTATATCTAACCACCTATTATAACTTGGATCAAACGGAAAATTTTTCTCTCCAGGCAAAATATTGTTCCATGTAAACCGTGGAAAGTAATTTACGTCAAGATTTCTTAATTTAGGTATTATACGTAAATAAGTTACATCTCTTATTAATATTGGTTTGTTTAAGGACTTTACTTTATTGTATTTACTAATTAGCTCCTTATTGAAAGTTAGCTTAATATCTCCACAGCTTACAAAAAAATCATTTATTTTTAATAATTCTTCTTTAGAGAGTTCCTCTATAATATTAAAAATATTTGTAGGTTTTGTTGAAAATATTTTTTTAATAAGTTTTAATTGCTCATTTACACGAATATATTTTTCACCATCAAAAAAATTTAAACCACAAATATTCATAGTAATACTAATATCATTATCAGTTTCTTATTTAAACTTAGAAATCTGAATATTTCTTTAAAAGAATATATTAAAAATTTCTTAAATTTATGTAAAATAAAACTTTTTATAATCTTATTATGAATTCAAAATTTTTAATTATTCAAATAGATATTGGCAAGGGAACTCAATGGGGAGAAAAAACTACAATCGATCCAATAAGAGAAATATTTATACCATCTGTTAAATCGTATTGTACAAAAAATAACTATGACTATGTTTTAATTAAAGAAAGTCGATATGAAAAAGATTACGGACACTTTGATTTTCTTGAAACTAAAAATAAACATTACTCTTTTGAAAGATATTTTCATTTCGACAATGAATATGATTTTACAATATATATAGATAATGATGTTTACATCTATCCAGATGCCCAAGAACTGCCAAATATTAAAGGTTTAATGAATTCAAGAGAACCTGAAAGTAACAGTTCAAAAATTTTCAGAGAGGTAAATAATTTGAACACAAATTATCGATATTATAATTCAGGGGTAACATTTTGTGATAACATTACTGCAAAAAAATTATCTAATTACATGATTAATAGATTAAATAATAATCAAAGATCTAGGGGAAAAAATTCAGATAATATGCTCTTAAATGAATATATACTTAGTAACAAAAAAATATTTAAAGAACTAGGTGCTGAATGGAATTATATGCCATTTTTGCCTAACTCCCCCAAAATTCTAAAACCAAATTTTTTTCACTTTGTTGGAATAATTGGTAAAAAAATTATCAATGAATTACAAAGAAATAAAATTAGCATAACTCAATTTTTACAAGAAATCAAAAACAAGCAAGATTAATTTAAACATTTAACACATTAGTTATTAATTAGATTTCATACCAATTCTAATATTAAAACTAATTACAATTCTTTCATTTTTAGAAAGATTTTCATTTACTGAGTGATCTAAATAACTAGGAAATAAAACTAGTGCTCCTTCTTTAGGACTTATTGCGTTCACTTGTGCATTCAAGGAATTTGGTTGCTTGGCATTCGGGTAAGAATAAACTGGTGCAGGTCTAGGATCATAAAAAACAATATCACCAGAATTTTCTGGTGCTCTTACATAGTATGCTCCACTTATTGTGCTATTTCCATGCTGATGTCTAAGATTTGCTGATCCACCTATATTAACGATAGCCCACATATTATCAATCTTAGCTAATTGTTTTTCTTTATCCCAGTTCATATCAATCATTACTTGTTCTATTGAGGATGATATAAACGAAATAAAGTTTTGAGGCTCTTTTTCAGTAAGGTTAAAATCTTTAGAATGCCAGCCTTTTATATTACTTTTGTTTATTCCAGGCCCATCTACTTTCTGCTGCATCTTAATGTAATTATACATTTCTTGATTAATCAATTTGTAATTTTCTAATTGTATTGCCCATACTGGAGTAGGAAAAAAAAGATTTGCTTTAACCATACTTACTTCATATATTAATTTATGCTTTCAGTAAATAAATCAAAAAATTAAAAGAATAAAGATAAGAAAAAACTCAAAAATTAAATATTAAAATATTTTTTTATAAGACTAATAGTTGAAACAATTCTTTGGTGATGTTTATTAAAATTTTTTCTTCCAGAAGTAATAGGAGAATACTTCTTTACTAAAAGACGTATATATAACGGAATTTCCCTTTTATTTTTCAATGTTTAAACAATCTATTTTTAACAAAATAAAGAGAGACCTTTTTTTTATTTGCAAAATCAATAATATTTTTATCATTTATTGAACCACTTGGTTGAGCAATAATTTTACATCCATTTTTATTTAATAAATTAATACCATCTGTAAATGGGAAAAAACCGTCAGATGCACAAACAAATGATTTTTTTTTGAAATAATTATATTTGTTTTTGATTGCAAAGTTTAGGGCATCAATCCTATTAGTTTGACCATGACCTAGGCCAACAGTTTGTTTATTTTTAGCTAAAACTATTGAATTTGACTTTAAATGTTTAACTACTTTTAAAGAAAATAACAGATCCTCTATCAACTTAGATGAGCATTTTTTTTGGGAGACAAGACTTATAAAATTCTTATTAATAAGCACTAAATCTCTAGATTGATATATTTCACCAAATAAAGTAGATCTCTGCTCTGATACATATTTTTTAATTTTTGGAATAATTATTAAAATTAAGTTTTTTTTCTTTTTTAGCAAATTTATTGCATCCTCATCAAAATCAGTTGCAGCAACCATCTCATAAAAATTTTTTATAATTTTCTCTGCAAGATATAAATTTACCTTTCTATTTAAAAAGACTATGCCACCGAATGCACTTTTAGGATCACTTTCATAAGATTTTTCAAAAGCTTTAGTTATATTTTTTGAAGAAGCGACACCGCATGGATTTGTGTGTTTAATGATTATAGAAGTTGGTTCACTAAACTCGTTTAAACACTTTAGGCCGCTATCAAGATCAATTATATTATTGTAACTTATTTTTTTACCACTTATTTGATATTCTAAAATTGATTTTTTGTTTCTACTTATAAGGTAAGCTCTTTGATTAGGATTTTCACCATATCGTAATTTTTTTTTATTTCCTTTACTTTTCATTAAACCAATCAGAAATTACTTTATCATATTTAGATGTTTCTCTAAAAATCTTCAATGCCATCCTTCTTCTAAAGACAATATCTGTTACTCCATTATTTTTTTCTATATTCTTTATTACTTTTGGATAATCTTTATGATCGATTATTGGTGTAATATATTTATAATTTTTACCTGCTGCCCTTAATAAACTAGGCCCACCAATATCTATCATTTCAATTATTTTTTTATTTTTACTTTTTTTAGAAAACTTTCCAAATGGATACAAATTAACTACGACGATATCAATTTTAGGAAAATTTAAATTTTTAAATTGTTTTGCATGTATTTTATTATCTCTAATATATAACAAAGAACTATATATCAGAGAATTTAAAGTTTTAACCCTTCCATTAAACATCTCTTTTGTTTTAGTAAGTTTTGATACATCTTTACATTTAAATCCCATTGATCGAATTTTATCAGCAGTTGACCCTGTTGATATAAAATAAAATTTATGTTTGGCTAAATTTGAACAAAGATACTTTAAGTTTTTTTTTTCAAAAACAGATATTAAAGCAAACTTTTTTTCTATATTTTTTCCAACGACCATTTTTTTATAACTTTCTTATCAGTAATTACACCTTTAATAACAATTTGTTTTGTAAGTTTGGTAATATTATTATCAACTATAATACTATCTTCTACTAATAACTCAGTTTCACTTTTAAATAACCAAATATTGTTCAATTTAGTTTTTAAAATTATATTTTTTTTATTATTTGTAAAATTAAAAGTTATTTCATCTGCTAAATGAAATCTTATATGGTAAATTATTCTATTATTATTTTTTTTATACGAAATTAAACTATCTTCGCCTAACAACTTATTTTCTTTTTTACCGACAATCAACTTTCTCTTAACTATTTTATTAAATTTATTTAAGTAACCATTATGTGATCCCTCAAATATTTCATCGTTAAGATCACTTTCTTTTTGAAAAACTACAGATTGAGGGAATTTTTTGTGAGGATTTCGCTCCATAATTTCACTTATATTTGTATTTTGTAATATAATAGTTGAATGAGCAGCACTGTATCTTAAATACTCTGGGTTCTTGCCTGAGCTTTCTGATGCTCCACAATTAGTAATTATTTTTTCTCCAAATCCACTTAGTTCAAATGACAAAGTTCCAGCATTTAAATTTGAACTTACTTTATCTTGATTTGGCTGAACAACATCAAAAAAAATTTTCATATTGTTATCAGAATAAAAAGCAATACCATTATTATTCGAAAATTCTCTTTTCTTTAGATATGTGTTTTTATTTAATGAATCAGTAATTACCTTCGTATATGAATTATTTGATCCATTAAATAATGGAAGAGTTCCATCATCATGAAAGTATTGTTTCAGAGTTGAAGTCATTTTTAGAATTATAGTATCCATAGTATTGGCATTATTTATTTTAAAAAATAAAAATATATTTTTTATTTCATTTAAATTATTTATAAATTTTGCATGTTCTAACAAGTTATAACTTTTATGAATACCTAATTTATCAATTTGTTTCTCAACTATAAACTTTATGAACATTAATTTTTTATCATTAAATTTCTTTAATAATAAAGATGATAACAAAAATGCAAGTATATCGAATGAAGTTATTTCACTAATTTGTTTTGTATTAAAATCAAACAACGTTCTTTGTATATGATTATAGATTATACTATCTAGTTTTTTTCTATCCGCCAATGTTGATGATGAGTTAACATATTCATAATTATATAATAGATTTATTAATCTTCTTGATGATAAATCTTCAGACCAAGGATAATCCATCTTATTTTTATTTATTGAATACCAACCATAAATTGATTCTTTAGATAAGTTGATACCAATTTTACCACCAAGTTTACTTGAAAAATTTAGAAAATCAAAACTATGTATATTTCTATTTTTTATAACAAAAAATTTTTTTTTAAAAATAAAACTCTTAATTTGATTATAATTTGTGAAATCAACTTCCCTAAAATTAAGATCTAAAAATGATATATTTTTTTTTGATATAATTTTTAGATAAATAAAAATATAAAATATTTTTCTAATTACTAATATCATTTTTTTTTCAAATAAGCAGCAAAATATCCATCGATATTGTGTTTTGAAATTGCACTTGGTTGCGTGATCATATAATTATTCTTAATAAAATCAGAGTATTTTTTAACTTGTTTATTTTTTTCAAAATAATACAGTCTAAAGTTGTTATTTTCTTCAAGAAATTTGTTTATTTGATCCTCTGTTTCCACCTTTAAAAAAGAACAAACCATATAAAGAATTATGCCCTCACCTCTCAATAATCTTGAAGCCTTATCTAACATTTGTTTTTGAATTTTAATTAAATCTTTCAATCTAGGTGGTTTGATCTTAAAAAATATTTCTGGATTTTTTCTAATAGTTCCTACAGCTGTACAAGGTGCATCAATAATTATAAAATCATATTTTTCTTTTTCATAAAATTTAGTAAAATCTTTATTAATTATTTTAGCATCAAATTTTAATCTCTTCAAATTAGTTTTGAGTTTCTCGATTCTAACATTACTTATATCATTTAGGTTAACATCTAAATTCTTTGATAATAATTGAAATGATTTTCCTCCAGGTGCAGAACATGCATCCAATATTTTTTTGTTTTTGATTTCTATAGGAAGGTTATATATTGGAAAAAAAGAAGAAAAATCTTGAACCCACCAATATCCCTTGTCAAATGATCTTAATTTCATTAGATTTTCTTTTTCTAGAGGAAAACCAGAAATATCAGAGGTCTTATATATTTTTTTTTCAAATGAATTTAATTTTTCTTTGTCTTTAAAAACTATATGAAGGTCAGGTTGTTTATTAAAATTATCAAGAAAATTTTGCTTATCGTTATTGTTTAATGATCTATTATTTATTTTAAACCAGTCAGGTAGATCATCATAAATAATTTTTACTTTTTTTAAATCAACCTTATTTTTAGAAATATTTTTTAAAACAGCATTAATTAATCCTGGATATATTTTTAATTTTTTTGCTATTTCTACAGAACAGTTAATTACAGCATAATCTTTAAAACTCAAGAAAACAATTTGAGCAATTGCACTTAGTAATAATATTTTTTCATGATCTCTTAATTTTTTTTTAACATATCTATTAATTATTTTTTCTATATGCAAATGATATCTCATAGATGTTAATGTTACATTTATCAAAAAAGAAATATCAGCATCACTATGTTTATTTATTTTTTTTTTAATTTCTTGACTATCTAAATTTTTATTAAACTTGTAGATTGAATACAAAACACTATGAATATCTAATCTAATCTTTTCACCTTTAATCATTTAATTTATAATTTATTGTTTAATAAAATTAATTATATAATAATTTCTAAAAATAAAATATATTGACTTATGCGAGGTAATCTAGAGACTATAGTAGGTGCAATGTTTGCAGGAAAAACAAGCGAACTTCTTAAAAGAATTCTTTGGGCTAAACACCAAAATAAAAAAATTATAGTTATCAAACCTAGTATCGATAATAGATATTCAAATGAAAAAATTATAACACATAACGATTTAAGTCATGATTGCTATGCAATGAGTAATTGGAATAATGCTCTTGAGGAATTTATTTTTGAAAAAAGTAAAGTTGACATGGTATTTCTAGATGAGATTCAGTTTATGGATACCAAAGACACTCTGAATAATGTTGAAATAATTTTAAATAATGGCATTGATGTAGTTTGCGCAGGTCTAGATCAAGACTCTAGAGGAAAACCCTGGGAAACATCTTCAATGCTTCTTGGTCTATCAGATAAAATAGTAAAGATTTACGGTTTTTGTAATGTTTGTGGCTTTGAAGCTACTAAAACTTTTAGAAAAACAGAAGGTGGTGAAAGAACTCAAGTCGGGGCTGCAAATATTTATGAGCCCAGATGTTTAAAACATTGGGAACCTAGGTAAGTTTTATTTATTTTTTCTATTTTCAATTAAGTCATCTACAACTGATGGATCTGCCAGTGTTGAAGTATCTCCAAGATTTTCAAAATCATTTGATGCTATTTTTCTTAAAATTCTTCTCATTATTTTACCTGATCTTGTCTTAGGTAAACCATTAGTGATATGTATAAAATCAGGAGTAGCAATTGGACCAATTCTTTCTCTAATAGTTTTTTTCAATTCTAGAACTAATTCATCCGAAGAATCCACACCAACTTTGAGAGACACATAACAATATAAACCATTACCTTTTATTTCATTAGGATACCCAACTACAGCTGCTTCAGAAACATCTTTATGTGATACAAATGCACTTTCAATTTCAGCGGTGCCTAAGTTATGACCTGAAACTATTATCACATCATCAACTCTTCCTGTGATCCAATAATATCCATCCTTATCTCTTTTACAACCATCACCAGTAAAATATTTTCCATCAAATTGAGAAAAATAGGTATCAATAAACCTTTTATGATCACCATAAACAGTTCGCATTTGACCTGGCCAAGATCTTTTCATGCACAACATACCCTCACACTCGCCTTCTAATTCTTTACCTTCCTTATCAACAATGCATGGTTCTATACCAAAGAAAGGTTTTGAAGCTGAACCTGGTTTCAATTTTATAGCACCAGTTTGAGGTGATATTAAAATTCCTCCTGTTTCAGTTTGCCACCAAGTATCTACAATTGGACATTTTGAACTACCTGGTACCTCATAGTACCACTTCCACGCTTCTGGGTTTATAGGCTCTCCAACTGTTCCCAAAAGTCTTAACGATGATCTGTCAGTTTTTGCAACAAAATCATCACCCTCTCTCATTAACGCTCTTATAGCAGTAGGAGCTGTGTAAAATATATTTACCTTATGTTTATCAACTATTTGCCAAAATCTAGAAAAGTCAGGATAATTTGGGACACCTTCAAACATTAAAGTTGTTGCGCCATTTGCAAGTGGTCCGTAGATTATATAACTGTGACCAGTAATCCATCCTATATCTGCAGTACACCAATATATATCTCCAGCATTATAATTAAATATATATTCATGTGTCATTGAGGCATAAACTATATACCCACCTGATGTATGCATAACACCTTTTGGTTTACCAGTTGATCCCGAGGTATACAAAATGAATAAGGGATCTTCAGCATTTAAAACTTCTGGTTCACAAATGCTATCAACTTCTTTTATGAGATCATCATAAAATAAATCTCTATCTTTTTTTAATTTTATATCTTTATTTGTTCTTTTAACAACTAAACATTTTTTTACATCAGGACATGTTTCTAGCGCTTTATCTGTTGTAAATTTCAAAGGAATAGTTTTTCCACCTCTAATACCTTCATCTGCTGTCACTACATACTCTGATTTACAATCTTTAATTCTACCAGCTATAGACTCAGCAGAAAAGCCTCCAAAAATGATAGAGTGTACAGCGCCAATTCTTGCACAAGCTAACATAATATAAGCTAGCTCAGGTATCATTGTTAAGTATATTGTTACTCTATCACCTTTTCTTACGCCAATTTTTTTAAGTACATTTGCTGCTTTTGAAACATTTATTAGGAGGTCTCTGTAGGTTAGTTTCATTGTTTGATTTGGATCATCACCTTCCCAAATTATAGCAACTTTATCAGGATTATTTTCAGCATGCCTATCAATACAATTATAAGACACATTAAGATTGCCGTCCTCAAACCATTTAATACTAACATCATCTTTAGAATATTTTATATTTTTTATTTTTGTAAATTTTTTAACCCAATCAACTCTTTGTGCTTGATCTGCCCAAAATTCATCATTGTTTTGAAGAGAATTATCATACATTGAAGAATATTTTTCTTCATTAACTTTTGCATATTCAAGCCATTCTTTTTTAATTTCCATATTAAAAGAGTAATTCTAATTTATTTAAATATCAACAAGTAATTTTTTTTTTAGCTAATTTGACATTTTAATTATTATATCCCATTCAGTTTTTTTTAGAGGCATTACGGAGAGTCTGCTTTGTTTAACAAGTGCAATATCTTGTAACTTACTATTTTCTTTTATTTGATCGAGAGTGACAGGGTTTTTTAGTTTTTTTGTTGCTTTAACATCAACCACAACAAAACGACCTGTTTCATCAGTAGGATCTGGATAATATTCTTTTACTACTTTAACGATACCAACAATACTCCTTTCTGTAACTGAATGATAAAAAAAACATAAATCATTTTTTTTCATCAATTTCAAATTATTTCTGGCTTGATAATTTCGTACCCCATCCCAAATTGATGCACCTTCTTTGACTTGGTTATCCCAAGACCATGCATCGGGCTCAGATTTCAACAACCAGTACTTCATTTTAACATTTCTTTAGTTTAAAATTTTTACAAGATTAATTTTATAGTACACTTCTTACTCCTAATCTAGGCATTGGTTTAAAAAATATATCATTTCTGTCTTTTTTATAAAATTTCATACATGCCCAAGCAATCATGGCTGCATTGTCTCCCATCATTTCTTTTATAGGATAATAAATTTCAATATTTTTTTCGACAGAAAAATTTTCTATTTTACTTCGTATATATTTATTATTTGACACTCCCCCTACTACAGAAATTGATCTTATATTTTTATTTTCAGAACTTAATCTTTTTAACCCTCTTTCTAACTTTTCAATAAGAATTTCAGTAATATTCTTTTGAAATGATGCTGACAAATCTTCTACAAATTTTTTATCAATTTTATTTTTTTTTGTTAAAATGTTTATATTTGTTTTAATACCGGAAAATGAAAAATTAAAATTTTTTTCTTTAACTAATGGTTTTGGTAAAACAAATTTATGCTCATTTCCTTTAAGCGCTTGTTCTTCAATTTCGCTACCGCCAGGATATGATAGACCAATTAATTTTGCTGTTTTGTCAAAAGCTTCTCCTATTGCATCATCAACACTTTGTCCCAATAGCTCTATTTCACTTTTATTTTTCATCAAATAAACCTGAGTATGACCTCCCGTTAAAAGCAAGATCAGATTTGGAAATTTTATATTGTTATTAAAACTTGTAGACAATATGTGCCCTTCAAGATGGTTAGTTGGAATGAATGGTTTGTTAAAAGAAATTGCTAAAGATTTGGTAAAAGTTGAGCCAACCAATAAACTTCCAATAAGTCCAGGTCCACAAGTAGCAGTAAAAACATCTATTGCTTTTGGTTCTATTTTTTTATTATTAAATAAATCATTAGTTATAACTTGTATTTTTTCTAAATGTGATCTTGAAGCTAACTCTGGAACAACACCACCATGTATTTTATGAATATCCTGAGAAAAAGTAATATGTTCTAGTATAGAGCTGTTTTCCATTAGACATATTGATGTTTCGTCGCACGAAGTTTCTGTAGCAAATACAAGCATATTTTTTTGGTACAGTATTTTACACTGTTAAACAACAAACTAATAATGCTAAAAAAAGGGCATGAAAAAAGTTTTTGATAGTTTTTATGTATTTTCTAAACTTTCACTAAACTTCATCCTTTTATTATCTGTTTTTTTCTTAATTTATCTTCTTTATGTGAATTATCAAAGTGAAGATGAAGTATTTAAACTTCAGATTGAACAAGAAAATGAACTTAGGGAAAACATTAATGAAAATTCTGAATTTATAAAAGATATATCCAAAGAAATATTAGAAACAAAAACAACTTTAACTAATATTGAAAAACTTATCAAAGAAAATTCAAATAAAGAATCAAAAGTAGATTTGACGTCAATCAACGAAAGTATAGAATTATTAAATAAGAATTTTACCTCACTAAGTTATGAGATTTCTTCTATAAAAAACAAAAATATTGAAGATCAGTCTAATAATAATCCTGAAATAGTAAATCAATCTATCAATGAAGTAGTTGAGTTAATAAAGATTAAATACGAAAATAACATAGAATTTGATAAAGAACTCAAATATCTTGAAAAAACTTTAGAAAATAATAAAAACCCTATTTTGGAAAAATTATCAATTCTAAAAAGAAATAAATACAAAGGCCACTTATTTTTAGAAGATCAATTTAATGATGAAGTTAATTTATATTTGAAGAATATTGTGAACGAAAACAATAGTGTATTTAACAAAATTATTTTACCATACATTAACCTTTCTCCATCTTCAGAAAATATTATTTTTGATGAAAATATTTTAATATTAGAAGAAACTAAATTTTTTATTAAAAATAGAAACATAGCTAAAGCTTATGAAAGTATAAGTAAAATAGAAAATTATAAAGTTTTCTTTAAGGTATCTTTAAATGAAATGATAAATTATAACAATTTTATAACAGAAATATCAAAATTAAATAATGTATAGATTTTCAATTTTTGTATTACAACTTTTGTTATTAATCATTGCGCTCACTTTTATTTTTACCAATCCATTTATTGTATCTTTAGATATAGGAAATTTAAAATATTCTTTTTCTTCAAATTTATTTGCTGTTGTTTTTATATCTTTTATTTTTTTATTATATTTGGTGTTTTATTTATTTTTTCGATCAAGACTTTCACTCGGTAAATATTTCCTAAAAATTAAATATAATAAAATTGAAAAAGGTTACTTACACTTTGTTGATGCAATGATAGCTGTTGCAAACAAAGATAACAAGACAGCTTTAAAATCGCATAAAAAAATGGTTATGTATCTTAAGGATGACCCATCATTATCTTTGTTATTAAAGTCTGAAGTTTTAAAGATAGAAAAAAAATTTCCTGAATTAAACAATGTCTATGAAAATATGATTAAATCAAAAAAGACAGAAACACTTGGATATAGAGGATTAATGGAACAAAATTTAAGAGATCAAGATTATCATCACGCTTTTCTATATGGTGAAAAACTATTTTCAATTAATCCAAATATTGAAAAACTTTATGATACGCTAATATTTATTGCCGCAAAAACTAAAAACTGGAATCAAATAATATCATTATCAAAGAAAGCTTTTTCACATAAACTAATAAGTAAAAATGGTTTAAATGAAAATAAATCTATAGGATTCTATGAAATAGCTAAAATAAAATTTGATAGTGATATTAAAGATGCTCTTAAAAATATTTTGAAAGCTTTAGAACTGAAAAAAAACTTTGCTCCATATGTAAAACTTCATTTGGAAATTATTGTTAATTTAAATGACAAAAAAAATCTTAAAAAACTAATAAAGAAATATTGGAGTTTAAATCCAAGTTCTCTACTTCGTTCTATCCTAACAAAAATACTTAATGATAATGATCTTACTGACATAAAATTCATAAATGAAATAATTAATAATAATGCTAATGAAGAAGAATCTAAAAAGCTTTTAATTTATTTTGCTATAAAAAATTTAAAATGGGATATTGCTAGACAAAATATTATTGGAATGATCGGCTCTAATCCTTCTAAGGATATATGTTATTTTATGTCTGATATTGAACTTGGAGAAAATAATGATAAGCAAAAAAGTGATGCTTGGATAATGAGGGCTCAAAATGCTAAACTGGAAAATAGTTGGATATGCACAATTACAAATCAATCACAAGAGGAATGGAGTTCTTTATCTGACTCTGGTAATTATAATTCTCTTGTTTGGTCATCTCCAATGATGATAAGTCAAAATCTAAATTAATATGAAATTAAATTTTTTTATAGGATATGATTCTAAAGAGGATATTGCTTATAGAGTTTGTAAGTATTCACTTCTAAAACGAACAAATGCTGATGTAAATGTTTTGTCTTTAAAACTAAATGAGCTTATTGCGAAAAAATTATACACCAGAAACATTGATCCTTTGGCATCTACACAATTTACTTATTCAAGATTTTTAGTTCCAAAACTAGCAAATTATGAAGGTTGGGCAGTTTTCTGTGACTGTGATTTTATCTTTTTAGGTGACGTATCCAACTTATTTAAAAATCTTGATGAAAATAAAGCCGTCTATTGTGTAAAACATGACTATACACCCAAAGAGAAACATAAAATGGATGGACAGAAACAAACAATTTATCCAAGAAAAAATTGGTCTAGTTTTATTTTATATAACTGCTCTCACCCTAGTACAAAAAAATTAACTGTAGAGAAAGTTAATAGCGAAACAGGTGCATACCTTCATCAATTTAAATGGTGTGAAGATAATGAAATTGGATCTTTAGACGAAAGATGGAATTGGTTAGAAGGATGGACTTCAGGTCATAATAAATATGAGCCTTATGCAGTTCATTATACTAGAGGAGGACCATGGTTTTCTGAATGGCAGGATGTAGAATTTGCTAAGGAATGGCTTGAAGAAAGAGATGAATATCTTTCTAAAAAATTTAAATCATAGATTTAAATAATTTTCTAAATTAATAAATCCCTTCAAAAAGCTCTGTTTTTCAATTAATTCTACAGAATTATACCAAGGTGTTTTATTATTTTTCTGATTCCAATAATGAAAAAGTGCATAGTTATCTGGTTTTATAAGTAATGTTTTTACTCCTAGAGAACCTGCTAGGTGAGCCGTACTATTGCTCACTGTAATAAAGATATCTAGTGATTTTAAAAGTGAAGCTATGCCTTCAAAATCATTATAAAGATCTAAATCATTTATATTCAGAAGATAATTTTTTTTATTATTGAAAATATTAATTTCATCTCCAACATCACCATATTGTAAATTAAAAATATTACAATTTGGAAGCTTAAATATATCTTTGAAGTCATTTAAATGTAATGATTTATCTGATGCATATCTATTATTAAAACTTTTCCAAGAAATCCCAATATTATATTTATTCTTATATTTTAATAATTTATTTTGTGTTCTCTTATAATTTTCCTCATCTACACTTATGTATGGCTTATTAATAAAATCTGATAGTCTTTTGCGATAATACTTACCTAAGCTTCCAGCATATAAAACATAATCAATTTTTTCTAGTTCGTATTCTTTGCCTGAAATACTCCCAAGCTCAGCAAATCTATTACTATATTCTGGAAAAGATCTCTTGAACAAATTTAATAATCTTGGATCACACTCAATAGTAATATTTTCTATATTTTTTAGAAGATCACCATACATAGAACCATATAAAATTTCATCTCCTACTCCTTGTTCTCTTACAATTAAAAATTTACTTTTTGATTTACTTATTACTTTTTTTGTAAATAATTTTTTGTTTAACTTCTCAATATTTTTATTTTTTATTATAAAGTCGTTCAAGCTTAGTCTTCCATCAAAATAATTCCAACCATTTTCATAATCATGATCTTTAAGATAAATAAATGATAAGGTTTTTTGAACATCACCATCATTTGGTTTTAATTTTAATGCCTTAAAGCTATTATCTTTTGCATCATCATGCATATTTAAATCAAAATAAGTTTTTGATAAATTGTTATAAATATATGAATTGTTAGGATTAAGTGAAATTGCTTTTTTATAGTAGTCAATAGCTTTGTTACTTTTACCTTCTTCCCTATAAAAGCCTGCTATATTATTTGTAACATAAAAAGATAATTCATCTATTTTTAACGCATCTAGAAAAAACTTTTCTGCTTTTTTTGGATCGCGTTTTTCATGATAAATTCTTCCTAATGAATTTAGTGCAGATAAGTTTCTAGAATCATCTTTTAAAATATCATTAAAGATTTTTATTGCTTTGTTGAAATTTCCTTCAGCAAAATAACATTGACCTAAAATGTTCAAGCAGACTGTATCTTTATTATTTTTAGTAAGAAAATGTGAGCATATCTCTTTAGATTCTTGGATATTATTTAATTTTAAACAAGCAAAAGCTTTATCTTTGTGTATATTTTCAATTTGTTGTATTTGTAAAATATTATTTATTAGATTTAGCGCTTTAAAATATTTACCCTCTAAAAAATAAATATTATAAAGATTAATCATCGCTTTCAGATTTTTCTCTATCTTAATTAAGTAATTGTAGTTAGATTTTGCTTCTGTATTTAAATTGAGTTTTTGTTGTATTACTGCTAAATTATAACGAAGTAGATTATTATTCTTATTCTTATTAAAAATTTTTTCTAATTCTTTATAAATCTTGAATTTGTTACCAGACTCAAATTTTTTAAGGAGACTATTAATTTGAAAATTCAAATTCATTACTTCTATCTAAAATATTATTTATTAAATCTATTGTTTTATTAATAGATTTTTCTATTCCTAAAACTTTAATGTTTTTATACCAAATTGAAGAGCCACTTTGTGTATTCCAATAGTAATAAGTAGATGATTTTTTTGGACATATTAGTATTGTTGGTATGCCCAGTGCACCTGCAAAATGAGCTGTTGAATTACTTACAGTAATAAATATATCTAAATTTTTTAGTAACCCCATACATGCTTCAATATCATTAAATAAATCTAATTCATCAAACACTTCTAAGTGTTTATTTTTATTTAATATATATTTTTTATCTGAATCTATATCACCATATTGTAAATTAATGACTATTCTTTCATTAGTAAATAAAGGTTCAAAATCTTTAATAGATAATGATTTCAAACTACCATAAATATTTACTACACTTTTCCAAGATATACCCATTTTTAGTTTACCTTTATAGGCACTTAATTTCTTTTCGTAATTTTTAACTATATCTTTTCGTGCAGTTAAATAATGACCATATTCAAAATCAGCTATATTTTTTCTGAAAAATTTAATCATACTTCCAGCATATATAATTTTATTGAAATCAGATACTTTGGAATTTTTTGAAAAATATCCATCTTCTACAAAAATATTTTTTCCAAATGATCTATTAAAAATAGATACTAATCTTTTATCTGCTTCTATTTTAAGATTTTCAAATTTATTTATAATTTCAGGATATATTGAACTAAATAAAATTTCTTCACCTATTCCTTGTTCTCTTAAAACAAGTAATTTGTCATTTGGAACAATTTTTAAATTATTAAATAAATTATTTTTAACCAAATTAAAATTATTTAACTTTTCTTTATTTTTTTCTATTAATAACCTTGAGTCAAATAATTCCCAAGATTTATCAAAGTTATTTAATTTTAATTGTAGCACACAATAGGCATAAATTAACTTATAATCATAAGGATTAAGTTTTAATGCTTTATTATAAAATATTTTAGCTTCTTTTTCTCTGCTGTCTCTACAGTAGCATATAGCTAAATTAGACAAAATTTCTGGGTTATTTGGATCAAGATTCAAAGCTTCATTATAATACTTTACTGCTTGCTTAATATTATCTTGCAGGCTTAGAACATTAGCTAAGTTTATGAGAGTTGATACATTTTTTTCTTCAATATCATAGGCACTACTAAATACTTGTTTTGCCTCATCAAGTTTTTCTAATTCAAGCAAACAAGAACCTAAATTATTATAACTATCTATATATCGATCATTAATTTTAATTGCTAAATTAAAAAGATTTTTTGCTTCACTAAAAAAATTATTTTTAAGATATATTAAACCTTTAATATTATATCCAAAGTAGTCATCTTCTTTTAAACTTAATATATTTTCTATGAATTTTTTTGCGCGAACATAATCATTTTTTAAAAAATAAATATAAGATTTGTCACGTAAAGCATCATAATTTTTAGTATCTATCTCAAGTATAGAATTTATTTTTTCTAACGCTTCATCTAGCAAGCCTTTGTCCAAAAGTAATTTATATAATTGAGAAAGGTAAGAAATGTCATTATTTTTTATAAATACAATTTTTTTTAACGCATTAATTGACGTATCTATGTCACCTACTTTTTTGGCTATTTGAAACAATACATTTTGAACGCTTATACTTTTATTATATTTACTTGATAATTTTTTAATATCTTCGAAAGCAATTTCTTTATTTACATTGTTGAATGTATCAATAATTTTTTTAAGTTTATTTTCTAAGTTAGACATAAAAAAACCCAGCCTTTAAAAGACTGGGTATAATAAAAAGATATTTGGGTTTTAAAAGAATTATCTTCTTTGACCAAATAATTGTAGCAATAAAATGAATAGGTTGATGAAGTCCAAATACAATTTTAATGCACCCATCAATGCTTTTTTTGATCCTATTTCTTCACTATCACCACCGTAATACATATTTTTAATATTTTGAGTATCATATGCTGTTAATCCCACAAAAACTAGAACACCAATGACCGAGATTGCAAATTGTAAGGCTGTTGAGCCAACAAAAATATTAACAACACTGGCAATAATAATACCAATTAATCCCATAAATAAGAAACCACCAAGTTTTGTTAGATCTCTTTTAGTTGTGTAGCCATACAAGCTCATAGCTCCGAATGTACTTGCGGTAATAAAAAATACTCTAGCTATCGAGGTTTGTGTAAATTCAATAAATACTGAAGCAAGAGATAAGCCCATGATACTAGCAAATAACCAAAATGTTATTTGGGCTGCGGATACTGACATCCTGTTAATTCTAGCACTCAAATAAAACACAAATCCTAATGGGGCTAACATAACAATCCATTTTAGTGGAGATCCAAAAAGTAATGCACCCACCTGAGTTACACCTACAATTTGACCCATTTCGTTAGTAACTATCGACGCTTTCCCAAAGAAGTAAGCAATAAATCCAGTAAGCAACAAGCCAATTGTCATGTAATTGTAGACTTTAAGCATATACGCCCTCAAGCCTTCATCAATTGCTGCCTGATCTACTGATTTAGTATAAGATCGTTGATTAAAGTCTAAAGCCATAATTTCTCCTTTTAATTATTACTAATATCGCTATAAATCCGACAATTTCAAGAGATTTTGTAAAAATTATTATGAAGTATAGAAAATTAGGGATAACAAATTTAGACGTAAGCGTTATTTGTCTTGGTACCATGACCTGGGGAGAACAAAACAATCAGGATGATGGCTTTAAACAAATGGACTATGCTTTTGAAAGAGGAGTTAATTTTTTTGATACAGCTGAAGTTTATTCCATACCAACTAGAGCCGCAACCTATGGTAAAACAGAGGATATCATTGGTAATTGGTTTGCTCAAAATGATAAACGAAAAGACGTAATTTTAGCAACTAAAATTTGTGCAAAAAGCGAAGGTAACAGCTGGATAAGAGATGGAGGACCCAATCTCATTTTTGATAAAAAAAATATTAATTCTGCAATTGATGGTAGTCTTAAGAGATTAAAAACTGATTATATTGATCTATACCAACTTCACGCACCAGAGAGGAAGGTGCCAAAATTTGGAAAATTAAATTTTGAATATGATCCTGAAGATTCCTGGGTTGAGTTAGAAGAAGTTTTATCTTGTCTCCAAGATTTAATTAAACAAGGTAAAGTAAGGCACATAGGTGTATCCAATGAGACACCTTGGGGTGTTATGAAATATATGAAATTATCAGAAGAAAAAAATTTACCACGCATGATGTCTATTCAAAATGTATATAGTTTAGTAAATAGAATTTTTGATATTCATAACTCTGAAGTTTCAATTAGAGAAAATTGTGGTTTACTTGCGTATTCTCCTTTAGCAGGAGGAAGATTAAGTGGAAAATATATTGGTGGTAAAAATCCACCTAATACAAGATTTACATTATGGGCTAACCGCTTTGATAGACATAACACGATGAGAGGTGAAAACGCTATTGAGAAATATGTTAACCTTGCTAACAGCCATGGAATACCTCCATCTACTTTTGCTAATGCATTTGTAAATGATCGTCCGTTTGTAACTAGTAATATAATAGGAGCAACTACAATGGAGCAGCTCAAAGAAAATATAGATAGTATTGATATTACTTTAACTGATGATATTTTACAGGAGATTGAAGATATTCATCTTTATGATCCAAACCCTTGCGTGTAATAATGGTAAAAATAAAAAATGAAATATAGAAAACTAGGTAATACAGATATTGATGTAAGTGTCATATGTTTAGGCACAATGACTTTTGGTGAGCAAAATAGTCAAAAAGATGGTTTCGATCAAATGGATTATGCTGTTGAAAGAGGAGTAAATTTTTTTGATACAGCTGAGCTATACGCAGTCATGCCTAGAAAAGAAACTTACGGTAAAACCGAAGAAATAGTTGGTAATTGGTTTCAAGAAAAGAAAAATAGAGACAAAATAATTTTAGCATCGAAAATAGCTTCAAAATCAGATGGTCTTGAATGGATTAGAGAAGGATCAAAAACTCTTGGTTTTGATAAAAAAAATATGAATGCTGCAATAGATGAAAGTCTTAAAAGATTAAAGACTGATTATATTGATTTGTATCAATTACACTGGCCTGAGAGAAAGGTACCTAAATTTGGAATTTTAGATTTTGAGTATGATGCTAGTGATGATGATTGGACTACTGTTGAAGAAGTTTTATATAATTTAGATCAGATTGTTAAGGCAGGAAAGATTAGATATGCAGGTTTATCTAATGAGACACCTTGGGGTGTTATGAAATATCTTCAATTATCGAAAGAAAAAAATCTTCCAAGAATGATGTCTATTCAGAATGTCTATAGTTTGGTAAACCGTGTATTTGATATTCATAACTCTGAAGTTTCAATTAGAGAAAATTGTGGTTTACTTGCGTATTCTCCTTTAGCCGGAGGTAGATTGAGCGGTAAATATGTAGGAGGTAATAATCCAAAAAAAGCAAGGTACACTCTTTGGCCAAGAAGATTTTCAAGGCACCATACTGAAAGAGGTGAAAACGCTATAGAAAAATATGTTAACCTTGCTCATAAACATTCCATAGCTCCATCTACTTTTGCAAATGCTTTTGTAAATGACCGCCCTTTTGTAACCAGTAATATAATAGGAGCAACTACAATGGAGCAGCTCAAAGAAAATATAGATAGTATTGATATTACTTTATCAAAAGAAGTTTTAAAAGAAATCGAAGACATTCATTTAACAGATCCGAACCCGTGTGTTTAAGAATTTAATAAATTACTTTTCTCTGTAGCTTTCAAATCGAAATTAATAGAATCATATCTATTTTTGAAACCTTTAATCATTAAGAAATATTTGCAAAGCAACCATATTTTATCTAAATTTTTATTATTAATAAAATCATTATTAATGTTCTTAAAATTGTAAACATTATTTTTTTTAAATTCACTTTCATTAATTATTTCAGAAATCAAATTTATAGTATTTTCATCATAATCAACATTTTGTATAGTTAGACCTTGTTTAAATTCTTGAGTATACATAGTTTTAGGAAAATAATTTTTAAAAGCTTCTCTTAATACTGATTTTGTAAAACCATTTTTCAACTTATTAGAACCACTTAATGCTAATCCAAACAATCTTACATTATTGTCTAAAAAAGGCATTCTAACCTCAACTGAATTTGACATTGAAGCCCTGTCCCACTTATTTAAAAAAAATTGAAACCAACCACAATAAGACATCAAATAAGTAAAACATATTTCATAAGAAAAATTTTCTAAATCTTCTAAATCGTCATTAATAATTTGATAACTCCCATCAAAATTACCTGTATGAAGATAGTTTTCAAAACCATAAGTTAAGTCTGGTACTGATCTGAAAGATATGGATGTAATCTCTTGGTCTCCTAAACCAAATAATCTTTTAAATTTATTAATATTTTGAGTTTTCCCAAATTTATTTATTGTTTTAAAATTATTAGCAATATTATTATAAATATCTACAGATAATTCTGGTATCCAATTTGGATACCCTAAAAACTCATCAGCCCCATGACCATCAAGACTAACTTTAATTCCTTTTTCTTTTTGTTTTTTATATAGCTCAAATTGCATAAAATATTCTTCTACCACCTCAAGGGATGAAACAAGATCCATTGTTTTATCAGCAGTCATCTTTTTAAATTCAACTATTCTATAATTTCTTTTAAATTTTTCGGATAATTGAACTGCGTCCTCTTTAGTTTTCATTTCCTCATAATCCATTATAATTGGGTTCAAATCTAAATCATCTTCGATCAAATTTTCTTTTTTTTGTATCAAATTCATCAATGTGAAGATAGAGGAGGAGTCCAAACCGCCACTTAATGAAGTTCCAGTTTTAACATCGCTGTTCAATCTTAATTTTGTAGACTCATATAGAAGATCAAAATAATCATTAACATTTTCTTTAAATCCTGAATTGATTTTTGGTAAATTTTTAAGTGGATAATCCCATCTAAAAATTTTTTTTTCTAAATTGTTTAAATTTATTTTTAAATACCTTCCTTGGGTAAGTTGATTCACATTTCTAAATATTGTTTTAGAGCAATTATTTAGAGTAGTAGAATTTATACCTAAATTATTATTATCAAACTCAATTTTATTTTCTAATGCATAAAATGTTTTTATTTCAGAACTGAAAGCTAAAAAATTATCATTATCAAATAAATAACAAGGTTTATACCCAATTCCATCTCTACAAACTATTACCTCATTATTTTTTTTATCTAGTATTGCAAAAGACCATTCTCCATTAAACTTTTGAAATGAGTCTACACCCCACTCTTTATATGCATTAAGTACAACTTCAGTGTCTGAATTTGAATAAAATTTGTATTTCTTTAGTATTAGTTCTTCTCTTAAAGTTTTATAATTATAAATCTCTCCATTATAAATAATCCAATATCTTCCATCTACAGACATTGGTTGAGAACCAAGATTTGATGTATCAATAATAGATAACCTAGTATGACCAAGTAAAAGATTTTTGTGATTTATAAATCCACTATCGTCTGGCCCTCTATGATTTAAAAGTGCATTCATTTTTAGGATTTTTGAAACATCAGTCTTAGATGTTTTAAATATTATTCCATTAATTCCACACATTATATTTTAATTTTTTCCAGAAGTTTACGAACATTTTCAATATAGCTTCTATCCCATAAATAAACATTTAATAGTGAATAATATAATTGATAAATTGGTTCATATTCTAAGTAATATTTATCAATCTTAATGTGATCGTTGTATTTATCTAAAAAATTTTCGTCAATAAATTTGGGGTTAAACCATCTCAAATAAGATACTTCTAACTCATTATGACCATAAAAGGATCCTGGATCAATAAATCCAACAAATTTTTTATTTTTAAAAAGTATGTTACCTTCCCATAGGTCACCATGTAATAGAGATGATGTTGGTTTGTAAGGTATAAAATTATCTATCTTTTTAATCAATAAATCAATTTTAGCGTTAATAGTTTTATCCATAGGTCGGTTTTTATTAATTAAGTCAAATATGTAATTTAGTCTTTTGTCTCTATAGAACTCTAACCAATTTTTAGAACTTGAATTAATTTGTCTCAAACCACCAATTTGTGTGTCAAAACTAAAACCGTAATCTTTACTTTTATTGGAGTGAAGAGAAATTATAGAATTTAATAAATCACCATTTGTTTGGTTTGGTTGATCATCATCATTATTTATGAATGACATTATTAATAAATTATCATTATAGTTAATAATACTTGGGAACTGACTAAACTTTTGTCTATTAAAAAAAAGCAGGTTATCTGTTTCAGATTTTATAGCATTAAATTTATCATTATTTTTGTAATAATATTTGACAATAAACTCTTCACTATCACTTGTGACAATTTTTAAGCAATTAATGTCAAAAGAGTTTGATAATAACTTGCTATCTATAATTTTTTTATTATTTAAAAGTTTCTCAATTTCTAAAATGATACTTTGTTCAACCATACCAAATGTTTAAAAAAATTAATTTTCAATTTCTAATTTCATATTTTGGATTAATACCATATGTTTTAACTTTTTTAGATAAATACTATTTTTTAATAGTTGAAGAAGAATATCTACTTAGTTTTATTACTTACTACAGCCTAATAATAATTGTTTTCATAGGGTCTATAAATTGGAATTTAAAAAATAACCCACCCACTCACATAGTAATATATGGTTTTTTGCCAAGTTTATTTGCTGTTATGATTATTATTTTAAGTCTTCTTAATATTAAAATTTTGATAATTTTTATTTTAATAACATTACTTTTATTAACTCAATTATTTTTTGACTATATTATTTTATTTGCAAACGAAATAAATAAAAAAGCATTTTACTTTCTCAGATTGCCTTTAACAGTATTGATTATCATATTTTTATTACTCATTTCATTATAAAGCTGACGCGACCAATTTTTTTACCTGCATGATTTTGCAGCTCAAATTTTTGTTTTTTTTCTAAATTTTCTAATTCTTCCCTATTCATAATTTTTAATTTTTTTAAAATATTTATTATAGCAATTGGAATAGCTCTTTCATTTCCATCTGTAATTTTAATTACGCCACTAATTTCTTTTCGAATATCAATAAATAAAAAAACACCTTCAGCTCCACTTTTACAAAACACTTTTCCTTTTGAAGCTTTTATTACTTTTGTGTCAAAACTTGCAGTTCCTCCAATGAATTCAGGATTTTCTAAAATTGAATTAAACAAGATTCTTACCTGTTCAGTATAATGATAATTATTTTTATAACTTTTAACCAAATTATTTAATGCCTTTGATATATATTTTATTTTAAATGAATATTGTGGAGCACTACAACCATCTAGAGAGAAATTTTTCTTTGATAATTTAGTTTCTGTAAATTTATTTAAAATTTTTCTAATATTTCTTTGATGTGTGTGATTATAATCAAGATAGTTTGTAATGCTATGATTATTGACTAAACAACTTGTTAACATTCCTAAATGTTTGCCAGCGCAATTATTATGTAGTTCATTAAAATTTTTTCTAGAATATATTATTTTTTCTGAAGCTTTTTTATCTAGCGGCTCATGAATACCACACTGTAAACTAGTTGTTTTTAAGTTTACTTTTGAAATCCATTTTTCTAGTTCTCTTATATGAAATTTTTCTCCTTTGTGCGAAGCACAGGCTAAGGCTATCTGCTTATTGCTTAATCTATAATTTTTGATTGCATTTGACATTGCAAATGGAATAGCTTGAAATATTTTAATTGATGATCGTGGGAAAAAAAATTCATTATCATTATTTGTAGATATTAAAGTTTTACCATCAGCATTTGTTACTAATACTTTAACTTGGTGACTACTCTCAACTTCTTTACCTCTAATGAAATTTACGTGAATTTTAGACACGTATAATGTTATACAATAATGATATTATTTTTGCTTAAAAAATGATTTAATAAATGTATATAAATTTAGGAAAGAGCCATACTTACCAAAAAATATTACATCTTTTTCAGTTATGCTCAAACATACACAGCCTGTGCTTTTTGATGCTATTGGCGTATGTTTAATTTTTTGATCGTTTATTTGAATATCGCCTTTTGAATATTCACCATATTCATCACAGAAACTACCTTCTAATACTAAAATATATTCTTTTCCACCATGGGAATGTAGAGGAACAGAAACTCCAGGTTCCATTTTTATTAATTTTAATTCGTCTTTGTCATCAATCGATGCAGTGTATTCTTTGAAACCTTTATAAACTTGTTTCCAATCTAAATTGTTTAGATTTCCAAAAAAGCTAGATAGTGGATCCTTAAGATTTGAAGCAGATTTAATATTTTCACTATTAATACAGTCTGTATACGTCAAATTTTTAGGACGAATGTTTTCGATATCCATTAGATTTTCACCCAACATATTTTCAAATGTATTGCTAATTTTAGAAGCATTTGAATTTAGTTGTAAATATGTTGATGCAAATAGCGATTTTGCAGGACCTAGTATTCCTGATGCAAAATCAAAGATAAGTTTATTTTTTACTACTGTTCCATTCATCTTAAAAATCCCTGCATTTTTGTTAATATATGCCTTAGTCTTGATTTAACTGTCCCTAAAGGAATTTCAAGCTCATCTGCAATTTTTTTATGACTTTTATTTTCGAAAAAGTTCATTTTTATCATTATTTTTTGTTGTTCATCGAGCTCATTATTTATTCTTTCTATCTGTTTTTTTGCCTCATTTTCTTCAATTGGGTCAACTTCTCTATCTTGGTATAAAAACTCTCGTATATCTTCTTCTTGGAAAGTTATTTTTGAATTTTTCCTGAAAAAGTCTATTTTTTTGTTTCTTGCAATAGTAAATATCCATGTGGAAAGAGCTGATTTTGTTGAATCATATAGGTTTGATTTCACCCAAACAGTACTTAAAACCTCTTGTGTTAATTCCTCAGAACTCTCAATTTTGATTTTATTTTGAATAAAATAAGCATTTATTTTTGGGGCAAAAAAATCAAAAATTTCTGAAAAAGCCATTTCGTCGCGGTCTTTTTGAATCCTGTTCATTAAGTTATTAAGGTTTGATTTTTCCATAATTTAAAAAGATTCCAACATTGCTTAAACGCTCTTAACTAATTAAGTAAGATATACTAAAAGAAGTAATTGATGAAAATTTTTCTTAAGTTTTTGCTTGTGCTATATGTAGCACTTCCTAGTGATCTTAATGCTTTAGAAGTAGGTAAATGGTCTTTTGAGGAGACTGATGAGTATTGTTATATTGTTAGTTTAGCCACAGAAACAGATTTACCAAGCGATAAAAAAAGAGGAGACTTCTATGTTTTAGTCTATAAAAATATAGGCAATCCAGAAACTGTAGTTCAAATAGAGGCTGGTTATAGCTACAAAGTTCCATCTGATATTGTTATAAGTATAGATAACGGAGAGTACAAATTTTATACAACTGAGGATTTGCCAACTGCGGCTTGGACAGAAGAAGATGCAAAAGTAATTTTTGCTATGAAAAAAGGATTAGAGCTTAAGGTTACTGGCGAGTCTTCACGAGGCACAATTACCAATGATAGTTATACTCTTAATGGATTTACTGCGGCGTATAATCAGTTAATAAACGATTGTTAAATGCCTAAGAAAATTGTTTTAGCTTACTCAGGCGGATTAGATACAAGTGTAATTCTCAAGTGGCTTCAAAATAAATATAAATGCCCCGTAGTTACTTTTACAGCGGATATTGGTCAAGGAGAAGAACTTTCACCAGTTGAAACAAAAGCAAAAAGCTTAGGTGTCGAAGAAATATTTATTGAAAATTTACAAGAAGAATTTGTTAAAGATTATGTTTTTCCAATGTTTAGAGCTAACGCTCTTTACGAAGGTACATACTTGTTAGGTACAGCTATAGCCAGACCCTTAATTGCAAAGAGGCAAATTGAAATTGCTAAAATTGTAGGAGCGGATGCTGTAGCCCATGGAGCTACTGGCAAGGGTAATGATCAAGTTAGATTTGAACTTGGATACTATGCAAATAATCCAAAAATTGAAGTTATAGCACCTTGGCGAGATTGGGAATTTGAATCAAGAAATGATTTATTAGATTATGCTGAAAAAAATCAAATAACAGTACCTAAAGATAAAATGGGCGAGCCTCCATTTAGTACAGATGCAAATCTTCTTCATACTTCTTCTGAAGGTAAACTTCTTGAAGATCCTTGGCTTGAACCACCCGAACATATTTTTTCTAGAACAAAATCTATTAAAGATACTCCAGATAAAGCAGAAGTTATAATAATTGGATTTGAAAACGGTGATCCAGTTTCTATAAATGATAAGAAACTAAAACCTCACGAAGTTCTCACAAGATTAAATTCTATAGCTGGAAGTCACGGAGTAGGAAGAATAGATATTGTAGAAAATAGATTTGTAGGAATGAAATCCAGAGGAGTTTATGAAACACCAGGTGGAACTATATTATTAGATGCAAGAAGAGCAATAGAGAGTATTACTTTAGATAAAGGCGAAGCTCATCTTAAAGATGAATTGATGCCAAAATATGCTGAAGTAGTTTATAATGGTTTTTGGTTTTCTTCTGAGAGAGTATCAATGCAGAAATTGATAGATTCTATGTCACACAAAGTTAACGGTGATGTCAAAATTAAAGTATTTAAAGGTAACGTAATTATATTAGGTAGAAGATCAAGTAACTCTCTTTATGACAATTCATTAGTTTCTTTTGATGAAGTTGGTGAATATAATCAAAAAGATGCTGAAGGTTTCATTAAAATAAACTCAATTAGACTTCGAAAAAATAATTAATATTTTATGGGTTACGGTGATGATTTACTTGTAACTTCCTTAGCGGCTAAAATTAAAAAACAGTTTCCAGAAAGACAAATTGTTATTGGTATTGCAGAAAAAAATCATGCATTTCATTCTCCAATTTATGAGAATAATCCAAATATAGCAGACTGTAGAAATTTAGATAATGATAAACCCATTCATCTAATAGATTATCATGAATTAAATAGACCTTATATTGATTACGATAAAAGCATCCCAAATAATTATGTTTGGAGAAATTTTAAACCTATACCTGGTGAAATATATTTTTCAGACCAAGAAAAAATTGAAGCTAAAAAAATTGTTTCTGAGGCAAAAAAATTTTGGAAGGACAACCATAATAAAAAACTTAGAAATGTAATTTTTCTTGAAACTTCATCAACTAAAATAAATGATACACAATTCAGTTTTAAACATCAAAATAAAGATTGGGGTATTCAGAATTGGACAAGATTGATAAATAAATTAAAAAATGATTATTTAATTATTCAATCAACACATGCACAAACAAAAAAAATTAAAGGAATATTCACACCTCAAGTAACAGATTTTAGACTTGCTTGCGCAATACTAAACGAAGTTGATTTTTATGTTGGTCCAGAAGGAGGTTTTGGTCATGTTGCAGCTGCATTAAATAAAAAAGCAGTTCTATATTTTGGTGGGTGGATATCACCAGATATTATTGGTTATGAATTTCATGAAAATATTTATTATGAAGACAAACAATCACCATGTGGTGTAAAATTAAAACCCTGCGAACACTGTTCTAAAGCAAGAGAAGTAATAACCGCTGATCTTTTCTTAGAACATATTTATAAAATTAGCTCTTCTTAGTCTAAAAATTTTAATTTGAATGCTACAGTTGTGTTTCTTAAAAGGCATGCAATTGTCATTGGCCCTACTCCTCCAGGCACTGGAGAGATTGCACTTACTTTATGTTCCACTTCACTAAATAAAACATCACCTACCAATTTTGATTTCTCTTCATTTATCTTGATTCTATTGATACCCACATCGATAATAATAGCACCTTCATTTACCCAATCCTTATTTACAAACTCAGGTTTACCAATTGCTACTATTAAAATATCAGCTTTCTTGCAAATATTTTCAATATTTATAGTTTTTGAATGAACCGTCGTAACAGTACAAGACTCTTTTAATAATAATTGTGCCATAGGTTTTCCAACTATATTTGATCTTCCGATAACGACAGCATTTTTACCAGCTAAATTAATATTAAGTTCTCTAAGAAGTAACAAACAGCCATAAGGAGTGCATGGTATCATTAGACTTTCATCATTCTTTTGACTTATTGAAAGTTTGCCAACATTTAAAGGATGAAATCCATCAGCATCTTTTTCAGGTGCTATACTATTTAAGACCAATTCTTCATTTATAGTTTTGGGCAAAGGTAGTTGGACAAGAATACCATTAACATCATCATTATTGTTTAATTGATTAATTAAATTGATTAAATCGTTTTGATTTATGGATTCTTCTAGGTGATGATCAATTACATCAATCCCAACTTCTTTTGCAGCTTTTGTTTTAGCTTTTACATATACACTACTTGCAGCAACATTTCCTACTTGTATTACTGCTAGTCCAGGTACACGATCAGATTTTATTTTTATGTTTTCAATCTCAATTTTTAGTTTATTTTTTAATTTTTGAGCTATTTTTTTTCCATCTAATATATGTGGCATAATTATCTAGGCCAATATTCAATTAATAAACTTTTCATAAACCACAAACCAAGATAAACAACTATTGGAGACAAATCTATAGCACCAAAAGTAGGTAAGTATCTTCTTACAAAATTTAAACTTGGCTCACATAATCGATATAAGGCATCAAGAATACTATAAACAAATCGATTACTAGTATTAATTATATTGAAGTTTACAAGCCAAGTTAGAACTATATAAATTATGAGAACAAACTGAAATAAGTTTATAATTTGAATAATTAAATATAAAAGTGAATTCATTTTAAATTTTAATTTAATTTCTATTATGCATTATGGCTGTAATTTAATCAAAAAAAAAAGCGGTCTTTAAGACCGCTATTATTAAAATAAAATTTGATTTACATTGAGATATCTCTACCAAACCACTCTTTGGTTATTTCAGCAGTAGTACCATCTTTAGACATTTCTGTAATAGCAGCATTCCACATCTCTAAGATATCCGTATCTTCTTTTCTAACTGCTCCGCCAACACCATCACCGAAGACTCCACCTGAAAAAGTTGGGCCTGTAAATGCAACATCAACACCACCATTTGACTCCATAAAATCAATAATTGATCCTACATCAGCTAGAACCGCATCACATCTTCCAGCAGCTAAATCTAAATTGTGATCGTCAACTGCTTGATACAGTTTAACATCGACCGCACCAGACATATGTTTTTCTAAAAAGTTTTGGTGAATTGTGGAAGACTGAACACAAACAGTTTTACCATCCATTGCAGCAATTAATTGGCCTATTGCAGCTTGTTCTTTTCCACCTGCATTATTAAGATTAACTTTAGCCATACCTGCAATATTTAAATTTGCTAATCCACTATTTTTTAAAACAGCAAATCTTGCACCATCTGTCATATATCCAGTAGTAAAATTAACTTTTTCTTTTCTTTCTTCGGTAATAGACATTCCAGCAATAATAATGTCATATTTGCCTTGAAGAAGGGCAGGTATTATACCATCCCAATCCTGAGTTACCCACTCACAAGTAACACCCATGCGCTCACAAGCTTCATTACCAAAATCTATTTCAGCACCTTCTAGCTCACCTGCAGAGTTAAGATTATTCCATGGTGGATAAGCACCTTCTGTACCAATTCTTATTGTTTGTGAATTTGCAATTGAAGCAACTCCAAAAATACCAATTGATAATAAGTATATTAAAATTTTTTTCACATTTCCTCCTTGAAGAAGTATTTCTAAATTATAGGTGAACCATATAAGCTAAATAAAAAAAAACAAAATAAATTGTTCAGGCCTTGTTTCCTTTGCTCTTAATTAATACAAAAAACAAGCCAATTATTAGCAATATAAAAGGGAAACTCCAAAGAAAGACATTATTATAATTCATTAATGGTCTAAAAAGAATATATTCACCATATCTTTTAACTAAAAATTTCTTAATTTCCCGCTCACTTTCCCCTTCTTGCAACTTATTTCTAACTATTTTTTTAATATCATTTGAGAATTCAGCATCTGAGTCATAAATACTTTGGTTTTGACAAGTCATACATCGTAACTCTAAGGTTAAATTTTTTACTCTTTCATTGATATTTTCAACTGCATATATTTTGAAGGTAAAAAACATAAAACTCAAAATTACTAAATGTAAACTTCTAAAGAAGTGGCTCAATTTCATTTTTTAAAATATCCTTAGTTATTGGGCCCATGTATTTGTAGATAATCACACCATCTTCATTAATTATATATGTTTCTGGCAAACCAAAAACACCAAACTCCAAAGCAATTAATCCATCCGAGTCCACACCAACAAAATCATATGGGTTTCCATCATTCTCCAAATATTTTTTAGCATCTAAAGTTGGATCTTTGTGATTAAATCCCAACAAATATAATTCTGGGTATTTTTTTTGTATTTCAAAAAAAAGTGGATGCTCTATTTTACAAGGACTACACCAAGAAGCAAAAAAATTGATCAAGGTTTTTTTATTTTTTATATCTATTGTTTTGATTATTTCCTTTGCATTATACAAAGAACTACTTTCAAAATTAGGAACATCTTCATTTAAGAGTGCACTCGGAGGTTTATTAGGATCTTTACCACTTAATAAATAAGTTAGTGAAAAAATACATATTATTAAAAGTATAATTAAAGGTGTTAAAATTATTATTCTATTCATCTTTTTGTAACTGCTATTAAACCTGAATACATCATTATTATTACTCCAAGCCATATAAAACTAACAAATGGGTTAATTAAAACTTTTACAAACCACTCATTATTTTTTTGATCACCAAGGATGAAATATATATCCTTATTCCATTGATGTAAAATACCAGCTTCAGATGTTATCATTTTAGACACAGGATAATAATTCTTTCCAGCCTCTATTTTTTTTGATTGCTTTTTTTCAATATCAAATAAGAACTTTCCCCTTAAGGCTTGGAAATTGATTTGATTAGTAGTTTCTACTTCCTCAAACAAAACCGTTTTCCCATTTACTTTAAACACATCTCCCTCACTAAGATTAAAATCTAACTCATTTTGAAAAATGCTGGAGCTAGTTATACCAATTATAGCAATTCCAACTCCAATATGTGCTATATGAGGATTAATTATTTTGAAATACTTAATACCAAGTATAACTTTATATGAAGAAAATATTGCAATAATTGAGGCTAATATTATCCAAAAACCTAAAAGTAATCCAACAAAACCCCATGTATTAAAATCTAAAAAATATGATTGAATTAAAACTAAAATACTTAAGATAATAAAACTTAAAACATATTTTTTTGAATTATTTATTTTATTTGTTTGCCAAGATAAAATTGGCGCAATACTCATTAATAAAAAACCAGGTATCATTATAGGAATTACTGTTGAATTAAAATAAGGACCTCCAACTGATATTCTTTTATTATACAAAACTTCAATTATAATTGGGTATATAGTTCCTAAAAGAATAGTTAAGGTTGCTATAATCATTAAAATATTATTTATTACAAGTGCTGAAACCTTATTTATAAATAATAAGTTTAAAGTATTTGATTTTTTTGGTTCTTTTAATAAGAAAACTAAGAAACCAAATCCAGTTATAATAAAAAAAATTAGCAATATAAATATACCTCTAGAAGCATCAGCTGCAAAAGAATGTACACTTGTAAGAATTCCAGATCTTACCAAAAATGTTCCAAATACACTTAATGAAAAACATAAAATTGATAAAAAAACTATCCATTTTTTAATAGCTTGTTCACCTCTCACCATCATAAGAGAGTGAACTAATGCAAGTCCAGCTATCCAAGGCATAAGTGAAATATTTTCGACTGGATCCCAAAACCACCAACCACCCCAACCTAATTCATAATATGCCCAATATGAACCCAGAGCTATTCCACCAGTTAAAAAAGTCCAACTAATTAATGACCATTTTTTTGCAACATAAAGCCATTCATCATCTGTATTTTGAAATAAACCAGCAATTGCTATACTGAAAACTATCGAATAACCAACATAGCCAGCATACAAAATTGGTGGATGAATAGCTAATCCAGGATCTTGTAAAATAGGATTTAAACCTAAACCCTCGTTAACTAATATTGAGTTAACAAGAAAAGGATTAGAGGTAAAAACTATAAAGAGACCAAACAAAATATGAAGAAATGCTTGAATAATCAAAGTTAATTTTTTAAAATTATCTTCTATATTTTTAGTAAAAGAAAAAAAGAAGCTAAAAATAGATAATATGCTAAGCCACAAAAGCATTGAGCCTTCATGATTTCCCCAAGTTCCTGAAATTTTATAAATTATTGGTTTATCTGAATGAGAGTTTTGAAAAACATTATAGTTTGAAAAATCTGATGTAATATAAGCATACATTAATGAAAAAAAAGATAATAAGGTTAATATGGAAGACAGGCGGATAAAAAAATTAAACCTCTGCTTTTTAGATTTAAATATATATATTGATAATAATATGTAAAAGTTAATACATATGGAAAAAACCAAGCTTAAAAAACCAACTAATGAGCTCATTTATATTTTTTATTCCAATAACCTGTATCTTTTAGATCTTCTTTGATCGATGCTGGCATATAATTCTCATCATGTTTTGCAAAAACATTTGTTGCATTAAAAATATTACTATCACTAAAAGCGCCTTCTATCACTGCACCTTGTCCTTCTCTAAATAAATCAGGAAGAATTCCCTTAAAAGTAACAAGTATAGATGCTTTTTCATCTGTAATTTTAAATATAAATGAACTTGAAGAAATTTTATTAAAACTATCATTTTCAACAAAACCACCTATTCTCATTACTTTATCTATTATAATTTCTGACTTTTCAATTTCAGAGGGTGTATAAAAATATGACACATTTTCTCTAGTGTTATATAAAATTAATAAAACAGCACTTAGTATTATAACCAAGGTAAGCAAGATTAGGAGTAATCTTTGAAACCGTAAACTCATTTATTTTTTATTCTTCTAAATTTCAAGTAACTAAAAAATAACAGCAAAAAAATCAAAATAAATGCTGTAATATAAGATCCTAAAATATACCAAAAATACATACTTTTTAATAACAAAAATATTTAGGAATGATACTTAATCCAATGGACTAAAAGTCACAAATTAACTTAGATTTAATTTTCTTGAAATAATCTCTGTTTTTATTCTTAAAATAGCTATAGCTATTCCAATCATCATAAATGCAAATGTCATTATGATTAAAGGGGTCATCATTGAAGGGTCAATGCTGGGTTTTGATAATTTACTTATTGTTGCAGTTTGATGCAGAGTATTCCACCAATCTACTGAAAATTTAACTATTGGTAGGTTTACAGATCCAACGAGAATAAATATTGCAACAACTTTCTCCTTTATAACCCTATTTTCAAAAGACAAATTTATAAAAATAACTATTAGATAAACGATAAAAAGAATTGCAACAGAAGTCAAACGTGCATCCCATACCCACCAGGTACCCCACATTGGCTTTCCCCACAAAGATCCACTTATTATACACACTAATGTAAAGACCGCCCCTATTGGAGCTACTGCAGTATTAATTATAAAACCAAAAGGTATTCTAAAAGCAAGTGCAGCAATACTATATATAGTCATTATAGCATAAGTAAGAAGAGCCAACCAAGCACTTGGAACATGTATATACATTATTCGTACAGTTGATCCTTGTTGGTAATCATCAGGTGATAAATAAAAAGAAAATAACAATCCTAAAGAAAACAATATGATTGACAAAACCAAAACTGGTTTAAATAAATAGTTAGAAACTTTATTAAATTTATTAGGATTAACTAAAAACTTCATATCAATTATTTTCTAATGAAAGTTTAAGACAAAATCCACTAGCCCATGGATTTATAACAAAAATTATTAACAATATTCCAAATAATATATTTATTAGAGAATTAAAGTCCTCCTCTAAATTAATAAGCCCAACTGAAAAAATAACCACAGGTACACTGAAGATCATAACAATTACGCTACCCAATAAGAAGTTTCTTTGGTTCATTAGATTCATTGAAGAAGAAATTGAGCCCAAGCAGGATAAAATTAAAGATCCTATAGAAAAGCTTGCAAACAGATAAAAAGCTTTATCGTTTGTAATATTTAGTAAGATGGAAGCAATTGGTATTGTTATTAAGAAAGGTATTTGTACAAAAATAAAATGTGAAATTGTCTTCAAGATAGCAATTAGTCCGTAACTGAAACCATTTAAATGCATAATTAATAAATTACCATTTTCAAAATCTTCTTGATAAAATTTTCTCAAAGATAAAGTTGAGCTTAACAACAATAATGTCCATAGTATGCCCACCCCTATAAGAGAAATAGTGTCCGTATCTGGTCCAATAGAGAAAATAAATATAAATATTGATACAAAAAAGAAAATAATATTTGTTAAAATATCTTGAACACCACTAAGATTTAATTTGTATTCTCTGTAAAAAAAGAAAATTATTTTATTTAAGAATTTCATAATATTTATAAGTTAATTTCTTCTGTAACATAAATTCCTGGATTTTGATGTGAACTAAAAATTATAGAGCCTTCTTTAGCAACATGGTCTTCAAAAGTTTGTTTGATTAGTTCAACTGAATCTTCATCTAAACTTGAAAGAGGCTCATCTAAGATCCAAATTTTTTTATTTTCTATGATTAATCTCAAAAATTCTAATTTTTTAGTTTCCCCAAAAGATAATATACCAACTTTGTGATTCAAATAATTTTCTAATTTTAAGTTTTTTATAGCAGTTTCAATTTGAGAATTATTTATATTTGATAAAAAAATTTTATTCCAAATATTAATATTATCTTTGACTGTTAATTTTGTTAAACTTGATGTTTTATCAGCAATATAAGTAACGTGTTTATAGAAATCATATAAATTTTTTTTTAATAACTTACCTTTCCAATATATTGATCCAGATGATGGTTCTATGATATTTAAAATAGTTTTTAATAATGTAGTCTTACCAGAACCATTTCTACCTTTTAAAATAGTAATATTTCCAGAAGTAAGAGATAGATTAATATTTTCAAATATTTTCTTGTCTAATCTTTCTACTGATAAATCTTTAACAATTATCATTACTAAGATCTAATTACTTTTTGGTTTAAAACAATAAAAAAAACGGGGCATAACCCCGTTTTATCTTTTGAAAAAGATAAGAAAAAGAAAACTTTAAATTAAAGTTTTCTTGAAAAAGTGCAGTATTACTATCTTTTCTTTTTCTTCTTTTTAGCAGCTTTTTTCTTTTTCTTAGGAGCTGCTTTTTTCTTTTTCTTAGGAGCAGCTTTTTTCTTTTTCTTTTTAGGAGCTGCTTTTTTCTTTTTCTTAGGAGCTGCTTTTTTCTTTTTCTTTGGAGCAGCTTTCTTTTTCTTCTTAGCCATAAAATACTCCTTGTATTTTGTTACCCCGGAGGAACCTCCCTCCATTACCACAAAGGTGATAATTATAAAAGGCTGAGTATTTATTCCCAAAACTTACGGTTAAAGTCAACAATATACCTATATTTTAAAACTAATTTAAATCAAAATTTAAATCACAATTTTTTAAAAATCTTAATATAAAAAAATTAATAACTTGTTTTTTTATTTTTTCCCAGAAAACTAATAATAAATAAACATTTTGCTATACAAAAATTTATCTTCATACTATTTAATTATTATAATAATTTATTAATTTTAGTATGAAAAATACAAATTCTTTTAATTCAGAAGACACAATTGAAATAAACCATAAAAAATTCAAATATTTTAATTTAATTAAGGCGGCTGAGTATTTTCAGATTGATATTAGTAGAACTCCAATTTCAATTAAAATAATAATTGAAAATCTCCTTAGAAATGAAGATGGAGAGAATATAACTAAAGACATGATTTCTAAAGTTTTCTCTTTTTTAAAACAAACTAAAAAAAACCGAGAAAAGGTTGAAATATCATTTTTTCCAACGCGTGTTCTAATGCAGGATTTTACAGGTGTGCCTGCTGTTGCAGACCTTGCTGCTATGCGAAATGCATTAAAATCAAGAGGGATTGAACCAAAAAAAATAAATCCTTTGTCTAGGGTTGATCTGGTTATTGATCACTCTGTAATGGTAGATAACTATAAAGATAATAATGCACTAAAAGAAAATGTTAGAAAGGAATTTGATAGAAATAAAGAAAGATATGAATTTCTGAAATGGGGACAAAGTTCTTTTGATAATTTTTATCTAGTGCCTCCAGGGGCAGGAATTTGCCATCAGGTAAATCTAGAAAATATATCTAAGACTGTGTGGTTCAAGGAAATTAATAAACAAAACTACTTATTTCCAGACTCTGTGGTAGGAACTGATAGTCATACAACAATGGTTAATTCTCTCTCTGTTTTAGGGTGGGGAGTTGGAGGAATAGAAGCTGAGGCCGCTATGTTAGGTCAACCAATTTCAATGAATATTCCAGATGTAATTGGTTTTGAGCTTAAAGGTTCTTTGAAAGAAGGAATTACAGCAACAGATCTAGTTTTATCAATTACTAAAATTCTTAGAGATAAAGGGGTTGTAGGTAAATTTGTAGAATTTTATGGAAAAGGTCTAAAAAATTTATCTTTAGCAGATAGGGCAACAATTTCTAACATGGCCCCAGAATATGGAGCAACTTGTGGATTTTTTCCAACGGATGAAGAAACAATTAATTATCTTAAATTAACTGGCAAAGAAAGTGAGCACCTTAATATCGTTGAAGAATATTCAAAAAAACAAACTCTTTGGGTAGATGATAATTATTCACCTGATTTTTCTGACAAAATATTATTAGATTTAGATACAGTCGAACCTACCCTTGCTGGTCCAAAAAGACCTCAAGATAAAATTCTTTTAAAAGAAGTTCCAAACCAATTTAGCAAGATAGATAATAAAAAAATTATAAATAAGAATGAATTAAATACAGGTGATGTTGTTATAGCAGCTATCACTAGTTGTACTAATACATCTAATCCTAATGTTATGATTGCAGCAGGACTAGTTGCTAAAAAAGCAATTGACTATGGTTTAAAGGTAAAGCCTTGGGCTAAGACAAGTTTAGCTCCAGGAAGTAAAGTTGTTAGTGACTATCTAGATAAAGCTGGATTGACAGAATATCTTGATACCTTAGGATTCAATACGGTTGGCTATGGATGCACAACTTGTATTGGTAATTCCGGACCATTAGATCAATGGGTATCTAATGAAATCAAAAAAAATAAATTAACTGTTTGTTCAGTTTTATCTGGAAATAGAAACTTTGAAGGCAGAGTACACCAAGAAGTGAAAGCAAATTTTCTTGCCTCACCTCCTCTTGTTGTAGCATATGCTATTGCAGGCAATATTAATGTTAACCTAACAACTGACTCCCTTGGTAAATCTAAATCTGGAAAAGAGATATTTTTAAAAGACCTATGGCCTTCTAATAAAGAAGTCAACCAAACACTTAATAAGTGTTTAACTCCAAAAATGTTTAAAGAAAGATATAAAGAAATTTACAAAGGTGATGATAACTGGAAATCAATTAACAGTTCTAGAAATACCACTTACGACTGGAATGATACTAGCACTTATATAAAGCACCCACCTTTCTTTGATGTGCAAAATAAATTTGATTTAAACGATATAAAAGAAGCAAGAATACTAGCATTGTTAGGTGATAGCGTAACAACAGATCATATTTCTCCTGCGGGAAGTATCAAGGAAGATAGTCCAGCTGGCCACTATTTAACAGACAGACAAATTAATTCTAGAAATTTCAATTCCTATGGTTCAAGACGTGGCAATCATGAAATTATGATGAGAGGCACATTTGCAAATATTAGAATCAAGAACCAAATTTTAGATAATGTTGAAGGAGGATATACTAAATCATTTATTTCAAATAAACAAATGTCAATTTATGATGCAGCACAAGAGTATATAAAAGGTAATATTGATACGGTGATAATAGCAGGTAAGGAATATGGTACTGGATCATCAAGGGATTGGGCAGCTAAGGGAACAAGACTATTAGGCGTAAAAGCGGTAATTGCTGAAAGCTTTGAGAGGATTCATAGGTCAAATCTTATAGGAATGGGAGTTTTACCTCTTGAATTTACTCAAACACAAAATAAAGAAAACTTAAATATTAAAGGTAAAGAAACTATAACTATATCTGGTTTAGCTGAACTAAAGCCTGGAATTATTCTTAATTGTGAAATTCATGCAGCAAAAACTAAAGTTATAAGTTTAAAGTGTAGAATAGATACAAACAAAGAGCTAGAATACTACAAAGCTGGAGGAATTTTAAACTACGTTTTAAATGAAATAATATCAGAAGCTGCTTAGTTGCATGTCCAATGATTATGAGAATTTATTAGCTATACTTGGGCCTACTAATACAGGAAAAACCTTTACAGCATTTGAAAAATTATTTTCTTATTCTTCTGGAATTTTTGGCTTTCCCCTAAGATTACTTGCTAGGGAGAATTACGATAAAGCAGTAAAAAGAATCGGACTCAGCAATGTAGCATTAATTACTGGTGAAGAAAAAATTTTTCCAAAAGAAGCAAAATATTTTTTTTGTACTGTTGAATCTATGCCAAACAATATTTCTGTTGAATGTGTAATTATTGATGAAATTCAGCTTTCAGCAGATTATGAAAGAGGGCATATTTTTACAGATAGAATCCTAAATTTAAGAGGAAATTTCCAAACTATTTTTTTAGGGTCCTTGAATATAGAAAATATCTTAAAAAAAATATATCCAAAGATTTCTATTGAAAAAAAAAATCGCTTCTCCCAACTTACATTTCTGAGAAAACAAAATTTTTCTAAACTAGAACCAAGATCAGCAATAATAGCATTCAATATTAATAAAGTTTACGAAATTGCTGAAAATATTAGAACCCATAAAGGTGGAACAGCAGTTGTTCTAGGTTCACTTAGTCCAAGGACAAGAAATGCCCAAGTTGAAGTGTATGAAAATAATAATGTTGATTATCTTGTGGCTACAGATGCAATTGGTATGGGGTTAAATCTAAACATCAATCATGTAAGTTTTTCCTCTCTAGAAAAATTTGATGGTAAGTATAACCGCAATCTTACTCCAAGTGAATTGGGTCAAATAGCTGGTAGGGCAGGCCGATATAAACAAGATGGAACCTTTAGCTATACTAAGGAAGCAGGTAATTTAGATCCTTTAACTATACTACAAATAGAAAATCATAACTTTGATAATATTCAAAAAATATATTGGAGGAATAGTGATTTAGATTTTAACTCAATTGATTCATTATTATCTTCATTAAAGAAATATCCAATACACAATTATCTCATACATAAGAAGAATGCACTAGACGAAGTTAACTTTCGAAACCTAATTAATGACAGTGAAATAAAAAGATTTCTAGTGTCAAAAAGAAACATAGAGTTATTATGGAAAATTTGCCAAATTCCAGATTTTGAAAAACTGTTTAATGATAACTATTTATTACTTTTAAAGGATATATATTTAATTCTAATTGAAAATAATTATCATATTCCTGAAGAATGGATTAATAATAAGGTTAAAAAGCTAAATAACTTTGGCGGGGGAATACCTGAGCTTTCAATCAAAATATCCCAAATTAGAACTTGGACATATATTACAAATAATCATAACTGGCTAAAAAATACATATTATTGGAAAGAAAAAACTCAGCAAATAGAGAATGAATTATCTGACGAACTGCATAATAGTCTTACAAATAAATTTATAGACTATTCTTCTAAGTTTTTTATCGGAGAAAAAAAATTTCTTAATATTGAGGATATTTTCATTAAAAATAACAATGAAATATTTCTAGAAAAGGATAAATATGGTATTATTAGAGGTTTTGATTTAATTGAAGAAAAAAAAATATTTTCACAGTCTCTTTTTTCGATTAGTAATATAAAAAAATCAGCAAGAAATATGATTAATGAAAAAGTAGAAAATTTTTTAAACTCACCTTTAGATTCAATAAATTGTGGTGATATTAGTAAATCGAAATTAAAAGACGATACCTTTATTTATTGGGGAGATGAACCTGTTGGAAAGTTAAAAAAAGGTAAATCAATATATAGACCTACTGTAGATGCTCTAAACTCCGAATATCTATCATCAGAAAATAAATTATTGGTCTCTGCAAAACTTCAAAAATGGTTAGACACTGAAATAAATGAGTCACTTCATCCTCTTAATAAAAAATTAGATGAGAATATAAATTCAGAAATAAGGGCGATCGCTTTTAATTGTCTTGAAAATTTTGGAAATTATCCAATTGAAAAATTTAAAGATATTTTAAAGACCATTTCTCAAGATAGTAGAAATCAACTTTCTAAATTAGGAATTAGAATTGGTGCAAAATATTTTTTTATACCAAATCTATTAAAGAAAAAACCTTTGGAGTTATGTGCAATTTTATGGAAAACATTTTATCAAAACAACATAGATTATTTTCTGCCACTACCTCAAGATGGCAGAGTATCTTTCACATCAGAAGTTAAAATGCCTGACGATTATTGGCAATCAATTGGTTATATTAACATAAAAAATTTTATATTTAGAATTGATATTTTCGAAAAGATTTTTTTTCTAGCAAGACAGAAATTAAAACAAGGGCCCTTTTTAGAATCATCTGATCTTATGAATCCAATAGGTTGTAATAGCAATCAATTAAAAGATATAATGATTTTTTGTGGTTATGAGTATTTAATTATCTCTGATGAAAAGAAACTATATTTTCATTCTAAAAAGAAAAAAGAAACAAAAAAGATTATAAAGAATAAATCTATTAAAAAAATAGACAAAACAAATAATAAAAATAAAACTAAAAGAGACCCTAATTCTCCTTTTGCAGTTTTAGAAAAACTTCTTTAAAGGTATAAAGCAGGTAAAATTTGATAAACTTTTTAAAAAATATTTTAAATAATCAAAATTCTCAACAGAATGAAGATAATAATAAAAATTTAGAGTTACTTTGTGGTTTGATGGTTGAAGCCGCTTATACAGATGGTCAAATCGATAGAAGTGAATTAAATAAAATAAAATTGAGTTTGATCAATGTTTTTTCTGAGGATCCAATAGAAGTTAATTTAGTTCTAGAGGAATCAGTAAAAAACAAAAATAATTCCAAATCCCTTCACCATTATACTTCCTTTATTAATAAAAATTTTGATGAAGATAAGAAACTTCTTCTTATTGAGGCTTTATGGGAAATTGTATTGTCTGATGGAAAGATTCATGATTTTGAGTCAAATCTTATAAGAAGACTTTCTGGATTACTGTATATTTCTGATGTAGACTCTGGAAATGCTAGAAAAAGAGCTCTAGATAAAAAATCGAAAAAATAATATGACATACGTTGTTGACGAAAAATGTATAAAATGCAAGCATATGGACTGTGTAGAGGTTTGTCCTGTAGATTGTTTTTATGAGGGTGAAAATATGCTAGTAATACATCCAGATGAATGTATAGATTGTGGTGTGTGTGAACCTGAGTGCCCAGTCGAGGCAATTTTATCAGATACAGAAGATGGAATCGAAAAATGGGCTGAAATTAATAGAAAATATTCAGAAATTTGGCCTAATATTAGTGAAAAAAAAGAACCTCCCTCTGATGCTGAAAAATGGCAGAATGTAAAAGACAAATTTAACAAACACTTTAGTGATAAACCAGGATCATAAATGAAAAGCAAAAAAAGTCTTGAATTTAAAATTGCTGAAATTGTAGTTTATCCAAAACATGGGGTTGGTGAAATTACTAAAATTGAAAACATGGAGATATCTAATATAAAAACTACTTTTTATGTTGTTAAGATGGAACAATCTAAATTAATTATCAGAGTACCTGTTGATAAAAAAGAAGAAGTTGGACTTAGAAAAATTTCATCAAAAAAAGTTATAGAAAATGTATATTCTACTCTAAAACTAAAAGCAAAGATTAGAAGAATAATGTGGAGTAGAAGAGCACAGGAATACGAAACAAAAATATTTTCAGGTGATCCAATAAAAATAGCTGAAGTTGTAAGAGATTTATTCAGAAAGAGTAGTCAATCCGAACAATCATATAGTGAGAGACAAATGTTTCAAGTAGCTATAGAACGTTTGGCAAGAGAGGTAGCTGCAGTTGAAAAAACTGATTATTTTCAATCTACAGAAAAGATCGAACAAATTTTAAATAAAAAATAGTATCTTGGATAGTAATAGCAATTTTGTAGAGCTAAATCAATCGGGCAAAATTTGGGCAATAGGTTCTATACATTCAAATTTGAGCTCTTTTAATTCAATTAAGAAATATATTTTAAAAAAATTTAATAATAACGATAAATTAATTTTTTTGGGCAATATTATTGGACTTGGAGATAATTCAAAAGAAACATTATCAAGTGTAATTGATTTGAGATTTAGCCTAATGTCAAAATTTAAACTAAAATCTGACTCAATTATTTTTTTAAGAGGAGCTCAAGAAGAAATGTTTAGTAAGCTATTGCAATTGCAATTAGCACCTAATCCTGTAGAAATTGTAAAATGGATGTTTGATCATGGAGTTAACAAAAGCATTAATTCATATGGATTTGTTGAGGACGAAATAAGAAATATTGCTTCTACAGGTACAATTAAAATTACTAAGTGGACATCTAATCTTAATAAAGTTTTAAAGAGCAACCCTGGTCACACTGAATATTTTCTAAATTTAAAACATGCAGCATATTCCCAATCAAAAAAGATTCTTTTTGTTAATAGAGGTGTAGATATAACAAGGCCCCTATCTGCACAAAATGATTGTTTTTGGTGGGGTTATCAAAATTTTTCAAAGCTTCAAAAACCTTATAATACATTTTTAAAAATTGTTAGGGGATATGAATCTGAACATAATGATGAACAAAAAATATCTAATAAGAGTATTGTCTGTACACTTTTCAAACAACCTTTATCTACAAAGACAATATTATGTGGAGTTTTCAGAGAAAATGGAGAAATATTAGATTTATTTGAAAATAATTGATCCATTTAACAAATCCTACGTATAATATTATATGAGTTTCTCTAAATACTTCTTCTCTAATAATCTCATAGAGATGTCAAAGAAAGCTGATATCCTTGAAAAAGATGAGGAATTTAAACTAATTGACGACTGGCGAGATAATAGAACTCCTAAGTCACTTCAAAAAATACTTAGCTCTTATCTAAGATTAGCTGTTTCTTATGCAAGGAAATATTCAAGTTATGGCCTTCCAATTGATGATTTAATTCATGAGGGTGTTCTCGGTATAATGCATGCACTAGACAAATTTGACACAAGCAAAGACTTTAGGTTGTCAACATATGCATCCTGGTGGATTAGAGCTTCTATTCAGGATTACATTTTAAAAAATTGGTCTGTTGTTAGGACTGGCTCGACAGCCTCTCAAAAAGCCCTGTTTTTTAATCTTAAAAAAATAAAACAGCAAATTAACGATGTATCAAGTGAATTTATGGGCCAGGATGAAATAAACAAAGTATCAAATATGCTAAATGTTAAATCGTTAGAAGTTCAAAATATGGAATCTAGACTGACAGGTGGTGATTTACACCTTAACCAAAAAGTAGATAATGATACTGAGAACGACCTAATGAGCTTATTAGCTGATGAGCGTCAAAACCCTGAAGAAAGTTTTGAAGACTATAACGACAAAAAAATTAAAAAAGACTTTATTCACAAAGCCATTAATACACTTAATAAAAGAGAAAAAACTATTATTGAACTAAGAAAATTTAAAGAAAAAAGTATTACTTTAGACGAATTGGGCAAAACATTAAAAATAAGCAAAGAAAGAGTTAGGCAAATTGAAACCAAAGCGCTTGAAAAATTAAAAAAATCCCTTCTTGAAATTTCACAGCAAAACAAAGAATTTTTTATTTGATACAAAATTTAATTAATTATAAAACAAGGAAATGATTAGAATCTTATTTCTTGTTTTAATTACTTTAAATCCAATAGTAGTTTTAGCGAAGGGATCAAGCGTATTTGGATTAGGCATTTATGATGTTAAACTTGATGGATCCAATCCACATGATACTTTTGATTTAAGATATGAATTAAGATTAGATAAATCAATCTTAGACATAGGCCCAGAAGAGGATAACTTCTTTTTTTTAAAACCTTTCTTTGGGGCAGAATATTCTAGTGATTCAGCATATTTTTTATTAACTGGAATTTATATTGAAGATAATTTAGGGCAATTAATTGATGGAGAAAAAAACAAATTTTATTTTACCCCAAGTTTTGGGGGAGGTTTTTACCACGATGGTTCAGGAAAAAACTTAGGTAATGATCTTCAATTTAGAACTTCTTTAGAAGTTAGTTATAAATTAAAAAATGCAAATCGAATTGGTGTTTCTTGGAGTCATATTTCTAATGCAAATATTGGAAATTCTAATCCTGGAGTTGAAGTTTTAAGTTTTTCATATCATATTCCTTTTTAAAAATTTAAATCAACTTACTTTCACTCACAAATTTTACTAATAAATCTTCTATTAATTTTATTTTTTTATTTTTCATATAATCATTAATTTTTGATTTGTAGATTTTACTATTAGGCACTGAAAAGAAAATATTTAATAGTGGACTCAATAATCTAAAAATAGATTCAAACCCAACTTTTGTATTTATATATTCAAAATATTTATGAATTACTTTTTCATCAATTATCCTTTTTTTTTCCTCTTTGTATATTTTATTATCAACTTCTTTTAATAAAAACGGATTTTTCTTTATTAATCTTCCAATCATAACTCCATCAAACTCGTTTAAAAGCATTTCTGCTTCATCTAAACCATTTATACCACCATTTATTATAAACTCTATTTTTGGATATCTTGTTTTAATTTTTTTTACATAATTATAGTTTAGTGGAGGTATAGATCTATTTGCTTGAGGACTTATTCCGCTTAAAATAGCATTTCTTGCATGAACATAAATTATTTTTATTCCAGATTTTGCTATCTCATCGATAAATGCTTCAAAAAAATCATAATTTAACTCTCTTCCTAATCCTAACCTACATTTCAAGGTAGCCTCAATTTTATCATTTTGTAAAGCTTCAATACAATTTCTAACAAGTATCTTATCTTTCATAAGGCATGCCCCAAAACTACCCTTTTGTACAGCTTTGCTTGGACACCCAACATTAAGATTTATTTCATCATAATCATAATCTAAAGCTATTTTTGAAGCTATTTGTAAATCTTTTATTTCAGACCCGCCTACTTGAAGAGCTACTGGATTATTAAAATCATTATTAATTATGCTGTCTCTGTTTTTTGAATATATTAATGACTTTACCGCAATCATTTCAGTAAATAAAAAACTTTTTCTAGATAAAATTCTGTACAGTTTTCTTGCATAGGGCGTAGTATATCCCATCATTGGAGCTACGCAGAATTTTCTACTAATTTCCTTTTTCATAATTTTGATATATAATTAATTTTACTAAATAATAATATGGAAATACCAAAATTCTTAATTGAAAGATATCAATTCTGGAAAAAGAATACCTTTGAAGATTATAAAGATATATACCAGCAAGCTTCTAATACTCCACAAAAACCAATTGCTATGATTATTACTTGTTGTGATTCTAGAATTCTTGAAAATACGATATTTGGTGGAAGTGTTGGAGATTATTTTATACATAGAAATATAGCTAATATAGTACCTTCAAAAAATGATAAGGATCAAAATATACAAACATTATCTGCTATAGAATATGCATTAAAAGTTCTAAAAGTTCCAAACTTAATTATTTTAGGCCATTCAAATTGTGGTGGAGTTGAATATTCTTACAAAACATTATTAGATAAAAAAAATATAAATGATTTTGAATACATAAATCAATGGGTAAGTTGTTTACAAAATTCTTACAACAATATCCCAAATGATTTTTCAGAAACTGAAAAAATAACTTTTTTTGAGCAGGAAAATATAAAACAATCAATTAAAAATTTACGTGAATACGATTTTATAGATAAATTAATTAATGAAAATAAACTGAATGTAATTGGTTTGTGGTATCAAATAAATTCTGGTTTAATCAAGTTTTTAGATAATAACAGCTTTATAGATTTAGATTAGTAATAAGAAAATTTACTACTAGGAAATTTTTTAAGCTTAACTTCTTTATTGTATTTCTTAACCACATTGCCGACAATTTTATTAAAATTAAAATAATTTTTTACAAATCTTGGTTTTTTATCATTTGTGCTTAGATTTATTAAATCGTCAAATACTAAAATTTGACCATTACAATATCGTGAGGCACCTATACCTATTGTAGGTATTGAAATATTTTCTGTAATTAGTTTAGCTGTATCTGTTGTTATACATTCTAACAATACAGCTTTAGCTCCAAGCGTCTCAGATTTTTTTGCTAACTTTAATAAACTTTGTTTTTCCTTATTAGTTCTTCCTAAAACTTTAATTTTATTGAAATTCTTATAACTCTGTGGCGTTACTCCTATATGAGAAATTACATTTATTTTTTTATCCACTAAGTGTTTTAAAACAACTAATTTTTTTTCATTAATTTCTATCTTTAATAAATCAGGTTTACAGTGATATAAAAGAATTTTAGCATTTCTATATGCATCAATTTTATTATCATATGTTTTATATGGCATATCTAAAACTTTTAAACTTTTCTTAATTTCCTTATTTACAACTGCCCCATGACTTTTCATCATATCCATAGTAACTCCTTGAGTATTCTTCATCCCATAGAGTGCTGAGCCTAGGGAATCTCCAACTAGTATTAAATCAACTTTTCCATCTAAAATTTTTGCAATTGATGGAGAATATGCAGTCAAACAGCTTATCGGTTTTGAAAAACTTTTATGTAAAATTTTAAATTTCTTCATTTCTAAATCTCAATTAATTTTTATTAAGAACTAAACTTTTAATTTAAAATTCTTAATATCAACAATTTTATTTTCGTAAAAATTATTAATTTCTCTAATTATTGATTCGGTATCCATTTTAATATCTTGATATTGCTCATCTGGTGTCATATGTTCAACAAACCGATCTGGAAAAATTAAATTTTTTATAACTACATTGTTGTTTTTTGATCTTATATTATGAATATAATGTAAAACATGTGATGAAAATCCACCTATAGAGCCTTCTTCTATAGTTAAAATATACTTATGATTGTTTAATAAATTATCAATTAGAATTGTATCTAATGGTTTTGCAAACCTTGCGTCTGCAATAGTAGGATAAATATTATTTTGATTAAGAAACTTACTAGCTTCAATACATTTTTCAAGTCTTGTTCCTAAATTTAAGATAGCAACATCATTACCTTCAATCAGAATATATCCCTTACCTATGTTGATATCTGTTGGTTGATTATTAAATAACTCACCCGATCCCGTTCCTCTGGGAAACCTAAAAGCAGAAGGTGTGTCATTTATTTCACAAGATAACTCTATCATATTTGATAACTCTCTTTGGTTGCTAGGTGCCATAACAACAAAATTTGGTAATGTTGCCAAATACGTTATATCAAATGAACCAGCATGAGTAGGACCATCTGATCCTACTAACCCCGCTCTATCAATTGCAAATCTAACAGGTAATTTTTGAATAGCTACATCATGTACGATTTGATCATAAGCTCTTTGTAAAAATGTTGAATAAATTGCAACAAATGGCTTAAACCCCTCTGTAGCCAATCCAGCTGCCATGGTAACAGCATGTTGTTCAGCAATACCAACATCAAAAAATCTTTTTTCAAAGTTTTGTTGGAATAATTTTAACCCTGTGCCAGACATCATAGCAGCTGTTATTGCCACAATTTTTTCGTCATGTTCGGCAAGTTTCGTTAATGTTTCACCAAAAACATTTGAGTATGATTTTAAATTTGTTTTCTTAAATGAGTTACCAGTATTAATATCAAATTTCTCTACACCGTGGAATTTATCTTCAGATTTTTCCGCTGGGTTGTAACCTTTACCTTTTTTTGTTATGCAGTGAAGAAAAACCGGTTTATTGAACTTATTATCTCTTATATTTTCCAGAACAGACACTAAGTTATTTACATTATGCCCATCTATCGGACCAAGATAGTAAAAACCCAACTCTTCAAATAGAGTACCACCGGAAATAAGACCTTTTGAATATCCTTCAGTCTTGGAAAGTGTCTTTGAAACATTTGATGGTAAGGATTTAGAAATTTTTTTAATAATATTTCTTAAGCTTGAATAAGATTTCGATGATAGCAATCTAGTTAGATATGTGCTCATGGCACCAACTGGCTTGTCTATAGACATTTTGTTATCATTTAAAATAACAATTAACCCTTTTTTTTGTGCACCTGCGTTATTTAAACCTTCAAATGCTAAGCCTGCACTTAAGGCACCATCTCCAACAACACATATCACTTTTGACTTATCTAAATTTATATCTTTTGCAGTTTTAATTCCTAACCCTGCTGAAACTGCTGTTGAACTATGAGCTGTGCCGAATGGATCATATTCACTTTCAGATCTCCTCACAAAACCATAAATCCCATCTTTTTTTCTAAGCGTTTCAATATTTTTTTTTCTGCCAGTTATTATTTTGTGAGGATAAGCTTGGTGTCCAACATCCCAAATTAATTTATCATGTGGTGTATTAAACACATAATGAATTGCTATAGTTAACTCAACTACACCAAGTCCCGCACCAAGGTGGCCACCAGTTTTTGAAACGGTCTCAATTGTTTTAGATCTCAATTCTTCTGAGATTTGCTTTAGATCCTTTTTTTTAAATTCTCTTAAATCAGATGGAAAATTTATTTTATCTAAAAGCTCATACTCCATAATATTTTTTATATACTAAGTTAAATTTGAAATTTATCTTACTATTTTTACCTAGATTTGATATTTTTATATCTAAAAAAAAACGTCAGTTTGTGGAAAGTTTCTTTTAAAATACTAACTCCTAGTAGTTTTATTTTTTATAAAATAGTTATTCTTTATCTTAATTAAAAAAAAATCCTCTAGACTTTTTAATATTAAAAAACTAATTATATTATAATGTTTTATGATCTAGACTTAGAAAAAATTGATAAACTTGCTTATTTATCTATCAAAAGAGGAGTTGCTCTTCAAAAAGGTCAAAACCTTTTAATTACAGCACCATTAGAATCTTTACCTTTGGTTAGAAAAATAGTTGAATATGCCTACAAAGAAGGGGCTGGAATTGTAACACCGCTTTTTAACGATTCTGATATTACTTTATCTCGATTTAAGTATGGAAATGATGAATCTTTCAATGTTGCTACAAATTGGCTTTATAATGGAATGGGAGAAGCCTTTGATAACAATACAGCTAGAATGGCTATCGCTGGAGACGATCCCATGCTATTATCTGAAATTGATCCTGATAAAGTTTCACGTGCAAATAAAGCTAATGCTGTTGCATACAAACCAGCCAGAGAAAGAATTACTGAATTCAAAATTAATTGGAATATAATTTCGTGGCCAGGAAAAGCATGGGCAAAAAGAGTCTTCCCAGATCTTGATGATAGTGAAGCTATAAAAAAATTAGGAGACGCAATATTCCATGCTTCTAGAGTTAGCAATGATGATCCTGTAGCTGAATGGGACCAACATAATAAAAATTTAAGAGATAAAACAGATTGGCTAAATGCAAAAAATTTTCAATCTTTAAAATACTCTGGTCCTGGAACATCTTTAACCGTAGGTCTTGCTGATGACCATGAGTGGATGGGTGGTGCCTCAGAAGCCCAAAATGGTATTATTTGTAATCCAAATATCCCATCAGAAGAAGTATTCACTACTCCTCATGCTAGTCGTGTTAGTGGCGAAGTTTGCTCAACAAAACCTCTATCGTATCAAGGAACACTAATTGAAGATATTAATGTTCGCTTTGAAGAAGGTAAAATTGTTGATGCAAAGTCTTCTAAAGGACAAGATGTTTTATTAAAAGTTCTCGATTCAGATGAGGGTTCAAGAAGACTTGGTGAAGTAGCCTTAGTTCCAAATAGTTCACCAATCTCGCAATTAGGAATAACTTTTTATAACACTTTATTTGACGAGAATGCTGCTTCTCATATAGCTCTGGGTCAATGTTACTCAAAATGTTTTAAATCGAAAAAAGACTTATCGAAAGATGAAATCACTCAAAGAGGTGGTAATTCAAGCATGATACATATTGATTGGATGATTGGCTCAGGTAAAATTGATGTCGAGGGTGTTGATAAGAACGGCGCTGTTACGCCAATATTTAAACAGGGAGAATGGTGTAACTAGTTTTTCTATTTTTTTAAATAAGGTCCAAAGCTAAGATCTAAACCTACACCAACTCTAGCTAATGAATAAATAATAACTAAGATAAAAATTACTATAATTAAGTTTCGTATAATTTTTTTTTCATCCATGAGATTACGCTGTTTGTATATTTGTATCAGATAATGGTTTTTCTTTAATTGGTAAATGGATTATTGCAGAAAAGGCACCTACACCTATACCAACCCACCATACAATATCATAACTTCCATAGATATCATAAAATAGACCACCTAACCAAACACCTACAAAAGATCCTAGCTGATGAGAAAAAAATACAATGCCATATAATGTTCCCATAAATTTTAATCCATAAATATGGCCTATAATTCCTGAAGTTAAAGGAACTGTTGCTAACCATAAAGCACCCATAACTATTGAAAATATTGTAATAGATGTTGGTGTAATAGGTAGTAAGATAAATAAAATTGCCGCAATAGTCCTTCCGGTATAAATTAAAGATAAAAGATATTTCTTATAATGTCCCTTTCCTAAAGCTCCAGCAATCAAACAACCAATTATATTAAATAAACCTATAAGAGCCATAGATAATGCTCCTAAACCTTCTACAGAACTACAAACCAAACTTATTAAACTTCCTTCAATAATTGGACTACTAGATTCAACAATAAATGCTGGAAAATGTGCAGTTATAAATGCTAACTGAAAACCGCAAGAAAAAAAACCAAAGAACAACATTGAGTATGTTGGATCTTTTAATGCAACAAATACAGCACTAGTAATTTTTTCATTTTCATTATTAATATTTGTATTTGAAAATTCTGTTTTTAAAATTGGAACAAGGATCAGTGTTATTAATAAAATAATTGAAAAGATTTCAAACACTGAAGACCATGGTAAAAATGATAATAGAATAGAAGCAAGTGGTGGACCAACCACTTGTCCAGCTGATCCTGCAGCAGTTGTAATACCTAGTGCTAAAGATCTTTTTTCTAGAGACGTGGATCTTCCAACTACTGCTAAAATTGGACCAAAACCACTACCAGCTATACCAAAACCAATTAATAGGTTTAAAGTTTGATGCGCCTCTGGAGTTGTAGCACTACTACTTATGAAAATTCCAATCGCATAAAGAATTAAGCCTAGCGCTATTGCTTTTCTATCACCATATTTTTCGGCAAAAGCACTAAATAGTGGAGTGCCTACACCCCAAGCTAAATTTTGAATAGCAATAGCAAGAGAAAATTCTGAACGGTTCCATAAAAAATCAGACGCAATAGGAATTTGAAATAAGCCAAATGTTGAACGAATTGCAAAACTTATTAAAAGAATTAAACTCCCTCCAATTAGAATAGGAGTAAATACAGAATTAATTCTCTCATCTTTCATATTTTATTATGATAACAGGATGAATTTTTATTTCTAGAATTTTTATTATTATTAAATCGTATTATTTAATTCTGTCTTTTCGTTTTCTTCTTTTTCAGGAACAACATACGCAACAGCACAATGATCTAAACAATAAGGCTTATCTTCAAATCTATCTTTACCACAAAAACGAAAGTCAGCTTCATCTGGATGACCTTCAGGCCATTCACAACCTCTCTTTGGAGCTGCAGTAAATATATTTTTAACCACCGGTTGGAAAACAGTAGGCTCTGTAGAGACAATCTCTGGTTCTTTGGTGTTTTCAAAATTTAATTTTGGCATTACTGGAGATCTAGCTTTTTTTCGATCAGGCTTAACGGCTGTTCTTCTTATAGGTGATGGTCTTCTTTCGAGTCCAATTCTATGAGCTTTTCCGACTACTGCGTTTTTGGTGAAACCTAATAATTTTCCAATTTGAGCTGTTGGTAGACCTTGGTCCCATAAATCTCTAAGTTTTGCTACATTATTATCATCCCAAGGCATAATCAAACTCCATTACTACATTTAGTAGCTTAAAAAGGGTTTAATATACTAAATATATGTATTAAAAAAGATAAAACTGCAAATTTTTAAAAAAAGTCAATGATTTCCAACATTTTTTTTATATACATGTGAATAGAAATGAAAGAGTTAAGAGATCTAGACTGTAAAAATAAAAAAATAATTGTTCGAGTTGATTTAAACGTACCAGTTTTGGAAGGGACAATTACAGATCATTCAAGAATTCATGCTATTTTACCAACACTAGAAAAACTAATTAAAAATAAAAATAAGATACTCTTAATTGCTCATTTTGGCCGACCTAAAGGTCAAGTTAATAAAACATATTCCATTGAGTTTTTATGTTCAGAATTAAAAAAATTTTTAAACTTTAACACAATTCATTTTTTAACTAACTGTGAAAAAAAAATAATTGAGACAAAAATTGCTGAAATGGACATGGGGGAAATTTGTCTATTAGAAAATATTCGTTTTAATGCTGAAGAAGAAAAAAATGATCTTAATTTTTCAAAATTACTAGCTTCTAGTTTTGACATATATATTAATGACGCGTTTTCTGCATCTCATCGTAATCATGCATCTATAGTAGGTATTACTAAATACTTACCTTCATACGCTGGATTAAGTTTCTCAAAAGAAATTGAAAATTTAGATAAATTTTTAGAAAATTCAGACAAACCAAATCTAGCCATTATAGGCGGTTCAAAGGTTTCAACAAAAATAAAAGTTTTAGAAAATATAGTTGAAATTTTTGACTGTTTAGTGATTGGTGGTGCAATGGCTAATACCTTTTTGCTATCAAATAATTATAATGTTGGTTCCTCTCTAGTAGAAAATGATTTTATTGAACTATCAAAAAAGATACAAAAAAAAGCAGAATCAAAAAATTGCAAAATACTTTTACCAATTGATGCTGTTTGCTCAAAAAAAATAGAAGATAGAGTAAATGTTAAGACTTATTCAATCAATAATATTCCAAATGACCAAATGATATTAGATGTTGGTGAACAAACAACAAAACTAATTTCAGATGAAATATTAAAATCTAAATCAATTTTATGGAATGGGCCTTTAGGCGCATTTGAGTATAGTCCATTTGATAAAAGTACAATTTCAGTTGCAAATATTATACAAAATTATTCAAGTAAATCTCAATTAGATGCTCTAGCAGGAGGAGGAGATACACTTGCAGCAATAAAAAAAGCTAAAGCCAATGATGCATTTAAATATTTATCTACAGCTGGGGGTGCATTTTTAGAGTGGCTTGAGGGAAATAAATCACCAGGATTTATAGCATTAAGAGAAAACAATTTTTAACTCAATCTTCAATTTGATATTTTTTAATTAAAGGGAATTGTGTCATCGTAAAAATAAACGTAATTGGCAAGATACCAAAAACTTTAAAATTTACCCAAATATCAGTACTTTGTGTTCTCCAAACAATTTCATTTAAAACTGCAAGTGCAACAAAAAAAGCAATCCACCTTTGAGTTAATATTCTCCATCCATCTTCTTCTAGTTTAAGCGCAGCACCTAAAAGATACTTTAAAAGAGGTTTTTTAACAATCACTCCTCCATATAAAATTAATGCGAAGACCATATTTATTATTGTTGGTTTCATTTTAATAAAAATTTCATTGTCAAAATAAATTGTTAGACCTCCAAATATTAATACAATCGCAGCCCCAAGAGTTGGCATAATTGGTATTTTTTTCTCAAGTATATATGAAATGATTACTGAAATCACAGTTGCAATCATAAGAGGAAGTATTGCTTCTTGAAGACCACTTCTTGTATAAAAAATAAAGAACACTGCAAGCGGTCCTATATCAATTAATAATTTATAAACTGACTTCATTTTTGTTCTTCTAGATTTAAAATAGACCTAGCAAAGTTTTGAGAATTAAAGGTTACAAGGTCCTCAATACTTTCTCCAAGACCAACATAACTTATAGGGATTTCAAATTTATTTGCAATTGAAATTAATGCTCCACCTTTTGCTGTTCCATCCAATTTAGTTATTATAAGACTTGATACATTAAGTTCATTTCCAAAGATTTCCACTTGCTTAATCATGTTCGAACCATTCGTTCCATCTAAAACTAGCACGGTTTCAATATTAAAAGAGGAATTAACTTTTGAGATTACATTCTTCAATTTAATTAGCTGATTAATGAGGTTAGTATTATTAGACAGTCTTCCAGCAGTATCTATAAGTAAAAAATCATAATATTCTTTTCCAAATTCTTCAGTTGCCTGATACGCAACGCTTGCTGGATCTTGATTACTTTTTCCAGCGATAAAACCATTATTATTTTTTTTTGCCCAATTTTCCAACTGCTCAACAGCTGCTGCCCTAAATGTATCACAAGCCGCAATCAGGATTTTTTTATTTGATAAAATTTTATTTGCAATTTTACCAATAGTGGTTGTCTTTCCACTTCCGTTTACTCCAACAAATATTAATATTTTTTTTTCATCATTTTTTTCATTTATTAGAACATGTTCTCTTGGAAGTAATATTCTTTCTATATTTTGAGCTAAGATTTCTAATATATTTTTTATTCCATCATCATTTGAAATTTTTATTTTTTTTATAGAATCTATTAGCTGATTTACAACATCCAAACTAATATCAGATGAAATAAGAACATTTTCTAATTCTTCTAAAGTTAAATCGTCTATTTTTTTGTTTTTTAAAATCTCTAAAATATTAAAAGAAAGTATATTTGAAGTTTTACTTAACTTATCTTTAAATATTGAGAACAAACTCATGCTATTCTTGCTAATAACGTGTCATTTTCTATGCCTGTGTATATACAGGAAATTATATTCCCCTCTTTAAACTCTTCTTCAAGTTTTACTTTTAAAAAATGCTGATCTTTTCCAAGTGAAAAATTTTCTTTTTTACTTTCAATTAAAATTTGTTCCTTCTTTCCTATATTTTTTTTTAAATGTTGTTTTAATTTTTCCATACCTCTTTCTCTAAGTCTTCTAGCTCTATCTTTGATAATATTTTTTTGAACTTGAGGCATTCTAGATGCAGGAGTGTTTTCTCTTGGTGAATATGGAAAAATATGAAGATGAGTTAAATTACACTCATCAACTAGTTTAATTGAATCTTGAAACATTGTTTCTGTCTCTGTTGGAAAACCGGCAATTATATCAGCACCAAATGTTGCATCTTTCCTAATGGATAAAACTTTTTTACAAAAATTAATTGCCATTTCTCTTGAATGTCTTCTTTTCATTCTTTTCAAAATTAAATTGTTTCCAGCCTGCAAACTTATATGAAAATGAGGCATCAATCTTTTGTCCCTTAAAACATCCCAAAAATCTTTGTCTATTTCAGCACAGTCAATTGAAGACAAACGCAGTTGTTTTAATTCAGGTACTAATTTTAGAATTCTTTTAATTAAGTTAGAAAAAGTAGGTTTTGCAGGAAGATCTTTTCCATAATCAGTTATATCTACTCCTGTTATGACTACTTCATTATATCCATTGCTAACAATTTTTTTTATTTTATTTATTATTTCTCCAGCAGGTACACTTCTATTATTGCCTCTGCCAAATGGAATGACACAAAAAGTACAGCGATGGTTACAACCTTGTTGTATTTCAATAAAAGCTCTTGATTTTCCTTCAAATTTTTCAATTGAATTAGGTATTGTTTTACTTTCTTCTAATATATTTCCTACTTTAAGATTTTTATACTGATCGATATTTTTCCATGTTAAAGTTTCCAATTTTTCTGTGTTCCCAATTACTGAGTCTACTTCTTTTAAATTTTTATATTTTAATGGATTGATTTGAGCTGCACATCCTGTAACTACTATTTTATTATTAGGAAAATTTTTTTTTGCCTTTCTAATTTCATAAGAAACTTTTTTCTCAGCTTCTTCAGTTACTGCACATGAGTTTATGACTGTAACATTATTTAAATTATTTGTTTTAAGATGGTTTTTAATAATTTCACCTTCATAAATATTCAATCTACAACCTAGATTGACTACATAGTTTTTATTTTTCATAAATTATATTTCTAAACTACCCCGATAACTTATTTCCGCAGGTCCTGTCATAATAGATTCATTATTAATTATATTTATGTGCAGTGATCCTTTTTCAAGTTTGACTTCAGCGTTATTTTCAATCAATCCTTTTTTCCACGCCGCATATACAGCCGCACAGGCACCACTACCGCAAGCTAATGTGATTCCAACTCCACGTTCCCAAACTCTCATTTCAATTAAATTTGAATTAATAACTTCAACTATTTCAACATTAGTTTTTTTTGGAAAGAGTTCATGATTTTCTATTCTAGGACCTATACTTTCAAGATCTGTATCTTTGATCGATTTCCCAAAAAAAACTACATGTGGATTACCTACATTAACAGCAACTCCATTACTATATCCATCAATTGAAATTGGTATATTCATTGTATCGACTTCTTTACTTAAAGGAATTTTATCCCAGGTATTTTTTATTGAACCCATGTTGACACTTATATTGTTATCTATTTTTTTTGATTCTAATATGCCTGCATCAGATTGAATTTTTAAAATTTCTTTATTTGAATCTTCATCAAATAGTATTTTTGCCACGCAACGTGTTCCATTACCACAAGCTTCAGCTCTATCACCACCAGGATTAAAAATTTCAATTTCAGCATCAGCACTTTGATTACTTGTATTATTAATTGTGATTAATTGATCAAACCCTGCCCCAGTTCTTCTGTTACTTAGTCTTTTAATAATATCTTCAGTAATTGCGATATTGTTAGACCTTTTATCTATGATAACAAAATCATTCCCAAGTCCATGCATCTTTATAAAGTCTACTTTTTGCATATTTGTTTTATAACCTAATTTATCGATAAATCTCAGTAAATATGGGAAATTTAAGAATACTTGACTTTCAATTATTCAGCTAATAGAGGGTCACCAACAAATCCTATATTTGTAAACGAATTGAGCTTGTTACAATTGTGATAGGTACTCTAGCCCACGAGTTTCGTGCCCTGGAGTTAAAAGTATATTGGAGATTTATGTTTGATACACTGAACACAAAATTTGAAAAAATTGTTCAAAGTATTCGGGGTAAGGCTGTTATATCAGAAACAGATCTTGAAGTTACATTACGTGAAATTAGAATTGCTCTGTTAGAGGCAGATGTTTCCTTAGTTGTAGTAAAAGAATTTATAAATTCCATCAAGTCAAACATTTTAGGAAAAGAAATTCTCAAATCTGTTAAGCCAGATCAAATGATCATAAAACTTGTGCAAGATGAACTTGTAAAAATTCTTGGATCAGAAAACAAATCTCTAAATTTATCTTCTTCTCAATTAACTAAAATATTGTTTTGTGGATTACAGGGATCTGGGAAAACTACATCAATTGCCAAACTTTCCTATTTGTTAAAGAAGTCTTCAAAGAAAAAAATTTTACTAGCATCAGCAGACATTTATCGACCAGCAGCACAAGAACAATTAAAAGTATTAGCTGAAGAAACTGGCTCAGATTTCTTTAATCACAATCTATCATCAGCTAGTAAGATTGTTGATGATGCTATAGATTATGCTCAAAAAAATTTATTTGATATTCTTATTTTAGATACTGCTGGACGGCAAGTTGTAGATAAAAAGTTAATGAGTGAATTAATAGAAATTGAAAATAAGTTTAAACCTGACGAAACATTATTAGTAGCAGATGCTCTAACAGGACAAGATGCTGCAAACGTAGCTAAAAGTTTTAGTGATGCAATAAATATTACTGGATCAATTTTAACTCGAATAGATGGTGATAGCAGAGGTGGTGCAGCACTATCAATTAAATCGATAACAAACTCTCCTATAAAATTTATAGGACTAGGTGAAAAAGTAGAAAATTTTGAACCTTTCCATCCTGAAAGAACTGCACAAAGAATTTTAGGTATGGGAGATATAGTATCTCTTGTCGAAAAGGTTGCTGAAAATATTGATAAAGAAGAAATGGAAGATATGGCAAAAAAGATCGCTAAAGGAAAATTTGATCTTGAAGATTTTGCCAATCAATTAAAGCAAATGGGTAAAATGGGTGGAGTCTCAGGTTTACTTTCTATGATGCCAGGTGTTTCAAAGGCACAGAAGTTAATGGCAGAAAATAAAATTTCTAATTCAATGATTGATAAACAAATAGCTATAATCAGTTCAATGACAAAAAAAGAAAGGGCTGATCCAGATATTATAAAGGCTTCACGTAAAATTAGAATTTCAAAAGGATCTGGAACAAAAGTTCAAGACGTTAACAGGTTATTAAAACAGTTTCTCCAATCACAAAAAATGATGAAGAAAATGAAATCAATGGGCAAAGGAGGAATTCCCAGTGATTTAGTGCAAAAATTACAAGGAAATCTTCCTCCAAATATAAATTAGAAAGGAAATAAAATGCCAGTAAGAATAAGATTGTCAAGAGGCGGTGCAAAGAAAAGACCATTTTATAGAATAGTAGTTGCTGATTCTAGAAGAGCTAGAGATGGAAAATTTATAGATCAAATTGGAACTTATAACCCAATGCTTCCAAAGGATAGCTCTGATAGAGTTAAAATGAATATAGACAAAGCTAAGGAATGGATTGCAAAAGGAGCAAAACCATCAGATAGAATTTCTATTTTTCTCAGCAATCTTGGTGTGATGGAAAAACCAGTTATTACTGAAAAAACAAAAAAACATCTACCTAAGAAAAAAGCACAAGAACGTTTAGCTGCTGCTAAAGAAAAAGAAGAAGCTGCGAAAGCTGCAGCAGAGGAACCAAAAGCAGAAGAAGCAGAAGCTAAGCCAGCTGAAGATGCACAACCTGCTGAAGAACCAAAAGCAGAAGAAGCAGAAGCTAAAAAAGAATAAAATCAATTTTTGCTTTGAGTAATAAAGATATTATTCTTGTTGGTCAGTTTGGATCTCCTTTAGGATTAAAAGGTGAAATAAAAGTTAATATGATGACTACCTCGTTTGAAGTTTTTAAAAATTTAAAAAACTATTATAATTTTGATGGTTCAGTTGCTTGGAATTTTAAAAATATTTTATTCAAAAATAATAAGTGTGTTGTTCAAGTTGAAAAATACTTTTCTAGAGAAGATGTTTTAGAGCTTAAAGGTCAAAAAATTTTTTCAAATAAGAAATTTTTTCCAAAAACAAAAGATAATGAGTTTTACATAAACGATCTAATCAAATGCATGATTTTCTTGAAAGACAATACTAGTATTGGACAAGTTTTAAGTGTTCAAAATTTTGGGGCAGGTGATTTATTAGAAGTCAAATATAATACCAAACTTACTCTTATACCTTTTGATAAAACAAATATTTTATCAGTTAATATTAATAAAAAAGAAATTATAGCTGATCCAATACCTGGTATTCTTGATTAAAATGAGAGTAGTAATTTTAACCTGTTATCCTGAGATGTTCCCTGGTTCACTAGGATATTCTGTAATCGGAAATGCATTAAACAATAAAAAATTTTCTATCGAGATAGTCAATCTACATAATTTTGGAATTGACAAAAGAGGAAGTGTTGATGATGAACCTTTTGGGGGAGGCCCTGGAATGGTTATTCGTCCAGATGTGATAGAAAAAGCATTAAATTCAATCACTTTCAAAACTGATAATTACTGCAAAATTTTTCTAACACCGTCAGGTCAGAAATTATCTCAAGCCAAACTTAATAATTTTTCAAAACATGATGAAATGCTTATTTTATGCGGTAGATTTGAAGGGGTTGACCAAAGAGCTATAGAAATTCTTGATTTTCAGGAAATAAGTATCGGTGATTACGTCCTTTCTGGTGGTGAGATTGCTGCCCAGGTGTTAGTTGAAGGTTGTATTCGTCTCATTCCTGGAGTATTAGGGCAGCCACAAAGTTTATTAGAAGAATCTTTTTCTAATAATCTGCTTGAATATCCTCATTATACCAGACCACAAACCTGGGAAGATATTCAGGGAAATAAACATGAAGTTCCAGATGTTTTAACATCAGGTCATCATGAAAAAATTGATAAATGGAGAAAAGAAAAATCGGTTGAAAAAACTAAAGAATTAAGACCAGATATTTATAAAAAGGAAATATAAAATGAGTAATTTATTAGAGACATTTGAAAAACAACAGATTGAAAAGTTAACTTTAAAAAAAAGAGTTCCTGCTTTTCGTCCAGGTGATACTCTAAAAGTTACTGTAAGAATTACAGAGGGAAGTAAGTCAAGACTTCAAGCATATGAAGGTATTTGTATTGCAAGAAAAAATAATTCAGTAAACTCTAACTTTACTGTGAGAAAAATATCTCATGGAGAGGGTGTTGAAAGAGTATTCCCTTTATTCAGTCCATTAGTAGAAAAAATTGAAGTTGTAAGAAAAGGCGATGTAAGAAGAGCTAAGCTATATTATCTAAGAGAATTATCTGGAAAGAAAGCAAGGATCGCAGATAAAGATAGGGGCGATGAAACTGATCAATATGGGTATATAGAGGAGGCTCCTCCGCTAGAAGAAACAAAAACTGCAGATACAGATACAAACGCTGCAGAGGAACCAAAAGCTAAAGAGGTAGAAGCAAAACAAGCAGAGACAAAAGCAGAAGAAGTAGAAGCCAAACCAGCAGAAGAATTTAAAGCAGAAGCAGCAGATAAATCTAGTAAAGAAGACGAAAAAGTAGCCGAAAATAAATCGGATGACAATAAATAATCCTAAAACTCTTTTTGATAAAATTTGGGAACATCATCTTGTCGATAGACAAGAAGATGGAACTTGTCTTATATATATTGATAGACACCTTGTTCATGAAGTTACAAGCCCTCAAGCATTTGAAGGTTTGAGAAATAATAAGCGTAAAGTTAGAAGGCCTCAAAGTACTTTTGCTGTAGCTGATCATAATGTCCCAACTTCAGATAGATCTAAAGGTATAGAAAACAAAGAAAGTAGAATTCAAGTTGAAACACTAGAAAAAAATTGCAAAGATTTTGATGTTACACTTTTTCCATTATTAGATAGCAGACAAGGTATAGTTCATATAGTTGGACCAGAACAAGGTATTACTCAGCCAGGTATGACAATAGTTTGTGGTGATAGTCATACAGCAACACACGGAGCATTTGGTGCCTTAGCTTTTGGTATCGGCACAAGTGAAGTTGAGCATGTATTAGCTACTCAGACCTTGATTCAAAAACCTGCAAAGAATATGCGAATTTCTGTTGAAGGTAAATTAAATTTAGGTGTTACAGCAAAAGATATTATCCTTCACATCATAGGAAAGATAGGAACAGCTGGAGGAACTGGTTATGTTATTGAATATGGTGGCAATGCAATTTCCTCTCTCTCTATGGAAGGAAGAATGACAATCTGTAATATGAGCATTGAAGCAGGTGCTAGAGCTGGTTTAATCGCTCCTGACGAAAAAACTTTTGAATATATTAAAGGTAGACCGTATGCTCCATCAGGAGATAATTGGGAAAAAGCTGTAGAATTTTGGAAATCTCTTCCATCTGATGAGGGCGCAAAATATGATGAAGAAATTTTAATTAATGCTAAAGATATTTTACCACAAATTACTTGGGGCACAAGCCCACAAGACGTTGTTGCTATAAATGGTATAGTACCAAATCCTCAAGAAGAGAGTAACCCAAATAGAAAGAAGGCTATGGAGCGTTCTCTTGAATATATGGGTTTAGAACCCAAACAAGAAATACAAAAAATTAAAATTGATAAAGTGTTTATTGGCTCATGCACTAATGGAAGAATTGAGGATTTAAGAGAAGTTGCTAAAGTTGTAGAAGGTAAAAAAGTTTCTGTAGACTCAATGATTGTTCCTGGTTCAGGTCTAGTTAAAAAACAAGCTGAAGAAGAAGGTTTAGATAAAATTTTTATTGAAGCAGGATTTGATTGGAGAGAGCCAGGTTGCTCCATGTGTTTAGCTATGAATCCAGATCAACTAAAACCGCAAGAAAGATGTGCATCAACATCAAATAGAAATTTTGAAGGCAGACAAGGTAGAGAAGGTAGAACACATCTTGTCAGTCCTGCAATAGCCGCTGCCTCTGCAATCAAAGGTTCTTTTGCAACAGCAGAGGATTTATAAATGGAATCATTTAAAACAATAATTGGTATCCCTGCGCCACTACCAATGATTAATGTCGATACCGATATGATTATCCCAAAACAATTTTTGAAAACAATAAAGAGATCTGGTTTAGGTAAAAACTTATTTCATGAATTAAGATACGATATTCAAGGTAACATAAAGAATGATTTTGTTCTAAACTGGGATCCTTATAAAACTTCAAAAATTTTAATTGCTGGGGCAAATTTTGGTTGTGGATCAAGTAGAGAGCATGCACCATGGTCACTTTTAGATTTTGGTTTTAAGTCAATAATTGCGCCAAGCTTCGCAGATATTTTCTATAATAATTGTTTTAAAAATGGAATTCTGCCAATTAAGTTAGATCAACAAAATGTAGATATATTAATTTACGAAGCAGAAAATAAAAATGATGTTTCAGTTGATTTAGAAAATCAAAAAATCACTTATCAAAATGATAAAACAATAGAATTTGAAATTGATGCATTTCGAAAAAAATGTTTACTAGAAGGTTTGGATGATATTGGTTTGACACTCCAAAAAAATAAAAAAATTGATGTTCACGAAGAAAAAATACACAGTATCCAACCTTGGATAGTGTAGTCAAAAATGAGTAATAAAAAAATTTTAATTTTACCTGGTGACGGAATTGGCAATGAAGTTATGGCTGAGGTATTAAAAATAATAGATTGGATGGAAAAAAATAAATCTTTATCTTTTGATATTTCTGAAAGATTAGTTGGGGGTACGGCATACGATAAAGAAGGTAATTCTATAAGTGATGAAACAATGCAAGTAGCTATGGATTGTGATGCAGTATTATTTGGTGCGGTAGGAGGCGCTAAATGGGATAACGTTGAAAGAGATAAAAGACCTGAAGCAGCCTTATTAAGATTAAGAAAAGACCTTGATCTCTTTGCAAATCTAAGACCAGCTGTTGTTTTAGATGCTCTTTCAGATTCATCATCTTTAAAATCTGATCTTGTTAAAGGATTAGATATTTTGATAATAAGAGAGTTAACAAGTGGTGTATACTTTGGACAACCAAGAGGTATATCAAAAATTAGTGAGACTGAAAGTAAAGCAGTTGACACTCAACTGTATACCACATCTGAAGTTAATAGAGTTTCACGAGTGGCATTTGATTTAGCAAAGTTACGTAATAATAAAATTACATCAGTAGAAAAATCAAATGTAATGGAAACAGGTTTATTTTGGAAACAAACCGTAACAGATTTACATAAAAAGGAATATTCTGATGTTAATTTAGAACACATGCTTGCAGATAATTGTGCAATGCAATTAGTTCGTTATCCAAAACAATTTGATGTTATACTTACAGATAACTTATTTGGTGATCTTTTAAGTGATACTGCAGCTATGCTAACAGGATCTTTAGGAATGCTTCCTTCAGCAGCTCTTGGACCGGTTAAAGAAAATGGAACTAGAGCAGCAATGTACGAGCCTGTTCATGGTAGCGCACCAGATATAGCTGGGCAATCTAAAGCAAATCCTTTAGCAATGATCATGAGTTTTGCTATGATGTTGAAATATAGTTTTGATATGCAAGAAGATAGCCAAATGATTGAGAAAGCTGTACAGAACGTATTACTAAAAGGTTTAAGAACAGCTGATATAAAAGATGGAGCAGAAAAAATTATCTCAACTCCAGAAATGGGCAATGCTGTTATTGAAGAATTAAAAATTCTATCTGGAAATTAAATGACTCAAAAATACAATATAGCAGTAGCAGGAGCAACAGGTGCGGTAGGAACAGAAATAGTTCAAATATTAGAGCAAAGGGATTTTCCAATAGACAATTTATATTTACTCGCATCGTCAAAATCAAAAGGCAAAAAAGTAGAATTTAAAGATAAAGAAATTGTTGTAGAAGACTTATCAGAATTTGATTTTTCAAAAGCTCACATTGGCTTATTCTCCCCAGGAGGTAAAATTTCTGCAGTATATGCACCAAAAGCAGCTAAAGCGGGATGTCTTGTTATAGATAATACATCTCATTTTCGAATGCAAAAAAATATTCCTTTAATCGTACCTGAAGTTAACGCTAATGCACTTGATGAATTTTTTGATGATGAAAACAGAACTAATATTATCTCAAATCCTAATTGTTCAACAATACAAATGGTTGTTGCATTAAAACCACTTCATGAGAAAGCAATTATAAATAGAATTGTTGTATCAACATACCAAGCTGTATCTGGAGCAGGTAAAACTGGTATGGATGAATTATTTAATCAGACTCAAAATGTTTATGCAAACCAAGAATTAAAAAAAGAAAAGTTTACAAAACAAATTGCTTTTAATGCTATTCCACACATTGGAGCTTTTTTAGAAAATGGTAATACAGAAGAAGAGCAAAAAATGATTGATGAAACAAAAAAAATTCTAGACGAAGGTATTAATGTTTCAGCAACTTGTGTTAGAACAGCTGTATTTATTGGACATTCAGAAACTGTAAACATAGAGTTTGATTCGCCATTAGATGAAAAAGAAGCTAACGAAATATTATCTAACTCTCAAGGTATTTCAGTAATTGATCATCGAAAAGATGAAGGTTATGTAACTCCAGTTGAAATTGCAGGAGAGGATAAAGTTTATATAAGCAGAATTAGAAAAGATCAATCAATAGATAGTGGTTTGAATTTATGGGTGGTCTCAGATAATTTGCGCAAAGGAGCAGCACTTAATGCTGTTCAAATAGCAGAGTTAGTAATTTCAAAGTACGCAGAAAAAATAACTATTTAATTGGCGGTCTCGTAGGGACTCGAACCCCAAATCCATGTTCCGAAGACACGTGTGATATCCATTTCACCACGAGACCATTTATTATAATTATTTATTATTGAAATTTTCTAATTTTTGAATGAAATCTTTAAGAATAGGATCTCTTTTTATTTCATAGACTATTTTAATTGGGTGGCGATTTTTATCTAAAGCCCATTTCATATCATCTAAAAGAATTGGAGATGGAATTGTGTTAGTTGGTGCCCAGTCCTCGTTTAAGACATAACCAACAGCTGCCATATCCCAAATTTCTTTTGACCAACCTTTATGGATACTACTGTATTCTTTAAATCGCATTGCGAGAAATCTACCAATTTCACCATGAGGTTCGATGTATTTTTCTATTTCTGGAACTGTTGAAATAAGATGAGAAGTTACTCCCTTACAAGGAACCATAACAAGAGAAACGCCACTATCAAATAAAACTTGAGTACCTCCAATATCTTGCTTTAGATTAAATTCCAAATTTTGCGGCCAATAAAGTGCATTACCTCCCAACCAAACTACAACAATTTTTTTTATTATTTCTGGTTCTTTTAATAAGGCAGAGGCAACATTTGAAATAGCGCCTATAGCTAATACGTATAGAGGATCTTCTTCAGAACATTTTAAAGCACTTTCTATAATATTATCTACTGCAGGTGAATTAATTGGTTTTTTTTCAAAACCTACATATTTTGTTGAGCCTTTAAAAACAAAATTATTTTTTTTAAAATTTAATTTTTCTAATAATCGAAAGATTTCATCATAACTCAACTCCATTCCCTTCTTTGGATTATCTGAACGATTATTCATTGAAAAAGGAGCAGCATTTATACTTCGCACTTCTATTTTTTCTTTTGAAAACAACATTTGTACTAAAGCAAATTGATCATCAATTTCATTGTAGGTGTCTGTATCAAGAATTGCTTTAATTTTTCCTTTTTTAAACTTAAGTTGTTTTAAAATATCTGAAAAATCTCTTTTTAAAAGCATATCTTTGTTTTACCACGAACTATTTGGTTGTTTTAAAAACAACTCTTCTTCTTTTGTTGAATTTCTATTTAGTATTTTATTCCTATGCGGATACCTTCCAAATTTTTTAATAGCCACACTATGATCATCCCAAGCTTTTTTAATATTAGTATATTCTGGATGATTATTTAAATATTGATCGACTAATTTATGACCAAGATTATGATCTAAAATATCTTCACTATGAATTAATGGTAGTAATAAAAAATGTATTTTATCAATATCTAGGCTATCTAAATATTTTTTACTTATTGCTTCTTTGACAATTAAAACACACTTAATATCCTGGTGATAAGCTTTTGAATTACTTCTGAAAAAATTTCTTGATAGTTGATCAAGTAATATAATCAAGGCTACACATTCTTCAGCATTATTTTTCCAATTATCGTACTTATTATTAATAGCATTAATGTAATCATCCATAAAATTACTTTTCAAAATATTATCAAATTCATCATCTTTTTTAAACCATTGTTCAAGTGGAGTTTTGATAAAACAAAATTCTAGAATAGCTTTAGCTCTTTCATTAATCATAGGACTGTAATATAAATATATATTTTCCAAATGACATTAAGTAATTTAAACAAATCCATTATTGATTGCCGAAAGTGTGAACGCTTAGTTAACTTCCGTGAAAAAATTGCTAAAGAAAAAAGAAAACAATATATTGATCAAAGTTATTGGGGTAAGCCAATTACTGGCTATGGAGATGAAAAAGCAAAATTATTAATGGTAGGTCTTGCGCCAGCAGCGCATGGAGGAAATAGGACAGGTCGAGTTTTTACAGGTGATAAATCAGCAGATTTTTTATTTTCTTGTTTATATAAAACTGGATTTGCAAATCAACCAGATTCAATAAAAAGAGGTGACGGTTTGGAACTTCAAAATATGTACTTAACTACTGCTCTTAAATGTGTACCCCCGGAAGATAAACCTACTTCACAAGAATTGAAAACATGTTTTAATTTTTTCAATCAAGAAATTGCTTTCTTAAAGAAAATAAAAGTCATTGTCGCCCTTGGTAAAATTGGTCATGACGCCTGTGTAAATTATTATAAACAACAATATGAAATACAAAACAAAGATTTTATTTTTTCTCACGGATCTATAAATATTTTACCTGATAAGAAAATTTTAGTTGGTAGTTATCATCCAAGCCCACGAAATGTTAACACTGGAAGAATTGATAAAAGTAAAATGGTAAAACTTTTAAATAGTATTAAAAAATTGCTTTAAGCCATTATGAAAAAATTTTTTTTACACGATCCTAATCTCTTAGTATACGGATTTGCCATGGTCTTCTTTGCAAGTTTTGGACAGACTTTCTATATTGCATTATTTAATGATGATATTCGAAATCTTTATAAAATAACAGATGGAGAGTTTGGATTAGTTTACGCCATAGCCACACTTGTAAGTTCATTTTTATTTATAAATTTTGCTAAATTGATAGATAAAATTGATTTAAGATTATACTCCATGGGTATTATTCTTGGTTTAGCTTTTGCCTGCATTGGCTTTTATTTTATTTTCGATAATATCTTTCATCTTTTTCTTATTTTATTTTTATTACGTTTTTTTGGACAGGGAGCTATGACACATGCAGGCTCAACTTCTATGGCAAGATATTTTTTAATTGATAGAGGTAAAGCAATATCAGTTGCAACTCTAGGAGGAATGATAGGCATAATGTTTTTACCAAAGATTGTGGTTAATTTAGACTCATACTTTACTTTTAAAACCCTTTGGTTCTTTACAACTTTGATTCTTTTGATCTTTATTCCGATAATATTCTTTACTCTTTATAATCAAAAAAGTAGAGATGCTACTCTTCAAAAAAATATTGATAATGAGAAAATACATAAAAGTTGGACCATTAAAGAAATATTAAAAGACCGAGTTTTTTTTATCTATTTACCATTAGCTGTATCCTTTCCATTTATTGGTACTGGGTTAATGTTTCATCAGATTTATATTTTTGATACTAAAGGATGGACAATGGAAATGCTTGGGAACGGTTATATATATTTTGGATTATTTTCTATTTTAGGATTATTAATAGGAGGGCCCTTAATAGATAAGATAAACACAAAGAAAGCCATACCTTTTGTGCTATTACCGTTGTTAGTCTGTATCACTATTCTTTTAATTTTTAATAATTATTGGTCATTTGTAGTTTACATGTCTTTATTTGGATTTAACCTTGGTTTATCAGCACCTTTCATGGGATCACTCTGGGCAGAAATCTACGGAGTGAAAAGTATTGGAACTGCTAAAGCCTTACTGCACGCAATCGGGGTTTTCGCGAGCGCCTTATCGCCTGTTGTTTTTGGTTATATTATTGATTGGGGCTATGGAATATCAGCTATATTTTTAATCAGTTCCATTATGATTGTTGTATCATCAATTTTACCAATAATTTATAAAACATGAATAAACAAATAATAGAAAGTCTTAATTTTTTAATCACTGAATATAAACGATTAAAAAAGAAAAAAGAAGATAAAAGCATCAGCAGGGGTGAACTTGAAACTTTAAAAAAACTAGAACAGTACTTAGGTAAAAAATAATGTTTAATGTTATTGATCAGTACAATAGTTTTGTTGAAAACAATTTTATTAAAAAAAATAAAGATCAAATTAAATTCTTAAGACAAGCTGACAATGTATGGTCATCTTTTAGTAAAACAAAGTTATTTTTTAAGGATAAAATTTTTGAAGGAATTTATCTTTATGGCCAAGTTGGAACAGGAAAAACATTTTTATTAAATTTATTTTATCAAAATACTAAGAGTGGAAAAAAAATTCATTTTAATAACTTAATGAATGAAATCCATGAACAAGTTAAAAAATCAGAAAATAAAGAGCTTGCAATTGAAAACTATGTGAAGAATTTAAGTAGAGATTTTAAGATAATATTTATTGATGAATTGCATATTTTTAATATTGTCGATGCATTAATAATAAGAAAAATATTTAATTATTTTTCAAAGTATAAAATTTTTATATTACTCTCATCAAATTTTCATCCAGATAATTTATATAAAGATGGTTTGCAGAGAAATGACTTTTTGCCATTTATTGATTTAATTAAAAAAAATTTTTTTCTCTATGATATTAGTATTAAAACTGATTTTCGTCGGCAAACATTAAATCAATCAAAGACATATTTCACACCTATAACAACTGATACAATAAGTGAATTTGAAAAACTGTTTAATCGCTTTGTTGATCCCTCACATTTAACAACTGTAAAAATTAAATCTAAAAGTCGTGAACTAGAGTTTGATAAATGCACATCAAATCTCATGATGATAGATTTTGAAAATCTTTGTGAAGTAAATTTCGGTAACGAAGATTATAAAAATATTGCAGATAAATTTAAGTTGGTATTTTTAAAAAATGTTCCTGAATTTGATAATCAGAAAAAAGATTCGTGCAGAAGATTTATTGGATTAATTGATATGTTATATGAAAATAATTGTTCAATTGTAATTTTAGCTTCAAAACCTATAAATTCATTAAATAATATAAATACTCTGGCTGAAGAATTTAAAAGAACCGCTAGCAGATTGTATGAAATGACTATAGTAAAACCAGATTGATGAAATACATAATAAGATTTTTAGTAAGTACAGTAGTTTTATTTATAGTACTTTACTTTACTGCAGGTTTTTATGTTGCGCATCAAATTTTAAAAATAGATCCAACTTGTGGTTTGCACGAAGGATCTCTTCCTAATTCATGGAGTACTACAGTTGATTCTCATGAATACACAATTTTTGAACGACAAAAAGTAAGAGAAAATTTTAACTTTAAGGACTATCATTTAGATGAATGGCAAGATGTATATTTTCAATCTCGTGACTCTGACATTAAGATTAATGGATGGTTGTTTAATTATTTTCCAAATAGACCAATTATAATTGTTACTCATGGTATAAGTCCTAACGGTAAATGTAAGTCTGAACCCAATCTTATTGCAAGTTTTTTAGTTAATAAAAAGTTTAATGTTCTTACGATAGATTTAAGAAACTACGGTCAAAGTGATACTGTAAGTAGTTACGATGATTTAGGATTAAAGTCCTATAATGATATTCTGGGTGCTTTCGACTTTTTAAAAGGGATTGGTTTTAAGTCTAATAGTATAGGTTTACATGGTATCTCTCTTGGAGCAAGCACATCTATTTTTGCAGCAAATGCAGAACCAGAAATACTTGCTGTATGGGCTGATAGTTCATTTGCTGAATTTAATATGGCATTAAAAGATGAAATAGCAAGATACGGTCTTGAAATAGAATTTGGACCAGTAGTCAGTTTAGCAAGCAGAATTTTAACCGGAATAGATCCTAGGGAATTATCTCCATCCAAAAAATTATCAGATAAACAATTCTATTTCTTTATTCACGGTGACTCTGATACAAGAATCTTAACAAGACATTTTAATTATTTTAAAGAATACACGAAAAAAAATAAAATTAATGCTGATTTTTGGCTAGTAGAAAATGCCTATCATGTAGATGCTATGTTTAAATATCCAGAGATATATTCTAAAAAAATGGAAGATTTTTTTAATAAAAATTTGAAGTAGGCCGGACTCTAAAACTAGTTTGTACCTTGGCAGACACTTCTCTAGAATAAGAAACTCAACTAATTATCAAACGGCGGGTAAGATAATTAAAATTCTTGGCGTTCCTCCGAAGCTAAGAAACGAGTATTATCCGGCTAATCAAAATTAATATCTATCTTTTAAAAATTCAAGATATTTAGTAAAATTAATCGTTAAATTTTATGGTTTTTAAGGAAATTTGACACTTTTTATCAACATTTTAGTGAACATACGTGGTAGTAGGTAAAAAGCTCTCAAATTTTGAAATTTACTACAAAAAATATAAATATAATAAAAATAAATATTAATAAAAATGATTGATAACAGGCCATTATCCCCACACTTGTCTATCCACAAAAAGGTTCTAACTGCAGTTTTTTCAATAACTCACAGAATGACTGGGATTGGACTTAGCATTGGATCTATACTTATTTCTGTCTGGTTTTTATTAATTAGTTTAGGACCAGAATATTTTTATTATTTTGAAATGATATCTCAAAATATACTTTTTAAACTTGTTCTTCTAATTTGGACAATAGGTATTTTTTATCATCTATTTAATGGTTGTAGAAAATTGTATTGGTCATTTGGAATAGGAATGGATCTTAAAACTGTTTACACCTCAGGCTATATTGTAATTGTTTTAACTGTATTATCTACTTTAGTAGTTTGGTTGATATTATGAAAAACTATGCGTTAAAATGGGTTTTGCAAAGAATCACAGCTACAATAATGATACCTTTAACTTTTTGGTTCATTTATTCTGCAATTTCACTATCCAAAATGGGTTATGACGAAATTAATATATTCTTCAACTCATATATTAATTCTCTACTTTTCTATGTAATGATGATTTCTATGCTTCTTCATTCCAAATTAGGCCTACAAACAATAGTAGATGATTATGTCACATCGAAAAAAATTTCAAAAAATATTAAACGCGTTTTGAATATAAACGCTTATATGTTGATGATCTTAATAACTATATTTATAATAAGAAATATACTCTAATGTCCAAAAATTCTTACAATATAATTGATCACCACTACGATGTTATAGTAGTAGGTGCAGGAGGTTCAGGTCTAAGAGCTACGCTTGGATGCGCTGAATCTGGACTGAAAACAGCTTGTATTTCAAAAGTATTTCCTACAAGAAGTCACACCGTAGCCGCCCAAGGCGGTATTGGAGCTGCATTAGGAAATATGGGAGAAGATAATTGGAAGTGGCACATGTATGATACTGTAAAAGGCTCCGATTGGTTAGGAGATCAAGATGCTATAGAGTATCTCTGCTCAAAAGCTCCCGAAGCAGTTATAGAGTTAGAAGAATATGGAATGCCATTTAGTAGAACCGATGATGGCAAAATTTATCAGAGACCTTTTGGAGGACATTTAACAAATAATGGTGAAGGCGCTCCAGCAATGAGAGCATGTGCAGCAGCAGATAGAACAGGTCACGCTCTTTTACACACGTTGTATCAACAATCACTAAAGAACAACGTTGAATTTTTTATCGAATACTTTGTTTTAGATTTGATTACAGATGATAATGGTAATTGTATTGGAGCAGTAGCATGGTGTCTGGAAGATGGTTCGATACACCGTTTTTTATCCCACCAAACTATTCTAGCCACTGGAGGATATGGAAGAGCATATTTTTCTTCAACTAGTGCTCATATTTGTACAGGTGATGGAAGTGCTATGGCATTGAGACAAGATCTGCCACTTTCAGACATGGAATTTATCCAGTTTCATCCAACAGGAGTTTATGGGGCTGGAGTTTTAATTACCGAAGGTGCAAGAGGTGAGGGCGGTTACTTAACTAATAGTGATGGAGATAGATTTATGGAAAGATATGCTCCTAATGCAAAAGATCTTGCTTCCAGAGATGTTGTTAGTAGAGCTATGACAATAGAAATTAATGAAAAAAGAGGTTGTGGTGAAAATGCAGATCACGTTTTACTCCATCTTGAGCATATAGATGCAGACACTATACACAAAAGGCTACCTGGTATTTCTGAGACTGCTAAAATTTTTGCAGGTGTAGATTTAACAAAAAAACCAATACCGGTTCTACCAACAGTACATTATAATATGGGTGGTATTCCCACAAACTATAGAACAGAGGTTCTTAGACCAACAAATGACAATCCTGACAATGTATGTGAAGGTCTTTTGGCAGTCGGAGAAGCAGCATGCGTTTCTGTTCATGGCGCTAATAGGCTAGGAACAAATTCACTAATTGATCTTGTTGTTTTCGGAAAAGCATCAAGTGAAACATGTAAAGAAAAAGTACAACCTAATTCAAAAAAAATTGAAATTAGCAAGTCTATAACCGAAGGAATTATTGATAGATTTGACAAGATTAGGCATAGCAAAGGAGATTCAACAACTGGAGAATTAAGAACTTCAATGCAACATATTATGCAAAAAAATTGTGCTGTATTTAGAACTCATGAATTAATTTCTGATGGTATAAATGAATTCCAAAAAGTTGAAAACTCAATGGACTCAATAGATATAAAAGACAGATCAATTATATTTAATACAGATCTTGTAGAGTCTTTAGAACTACATAACTTAATGGCTCAATCAAAAGTTACACTTCATTCTGCTTTAAACAGAACTGAGAGTAGAGGAGCACATGCTCGTGAGGACTATCAAAAGAGAGATGATAAAAATTGGCTTGTTCACTCATTAGCTTGGCTTAAAGATAATGGGGAAGTTAATATGGGCAAAAGAGCAGTGCATACTAATACATTAACGAATCATGTACAACCTATTCCACCGAAAAAACGAGTATATTGATGGTACAATTTACTTTACCCTCTAATTCTAAAATTACAGAGGGAATAAATCATAAAATTAAAGAGCCTAATGAGTCACCAAGAAAATTAGTAATTTATAGATGGGATCCAGAAGATAATAAAAATCCTAGGCTTGACACTTATGAAATTGATCAATCAAAATGTGGCCCAATGGTCTTAGATGCATTAATGAAAATTAAAAACGAAATTGATCCATCATTAACATTTAGAAGATCTTGTCGTGAGGGTGTCTGCGGCTCGTGTGCAATGAACATTGATGGTGTAAATACTCTTGCATGTTTGAAAAGTATGTCGGATGTAAAAAAAGATATACGTATATATCCATTACCGCATATGAAAGTTGTCAAAGATTTAGTCCCTGATTTGAGTAAAGCATATGAGCAGTTGGCTTCAATTAAACCATGGCTTGAAAGAAAAAATACAACAAATGATTTTGCTAAGAGTAATGGTGAAGAAAAAAAACAATCACCAAAAGATAGAGAAAAACTAGATGGTAAATGGGAGTGCGTATTATGTTTTTGCTGCACTACTTCTTGCCCAAGTTATTGGTGGAATGGAGATGAATATTTAGGACCTGCAGTCCTTTTACAAGCAGCAAGATGGGTAAGCGATTCTAGAGACTCAGAAAGAAAAGAGAGATTAAAAGCTATAAATGATTCTTTAAAACTTTATAGATGTCATTCAATAATGAATTGCACCAGATCTTGTCCTAAAGGTTTAAATCCAGCTAAAGAAATTGCTGGACTTAAAAAGGCTATTGTTACAGAATTGTAATTAAAGTATAAAACTTAAATGAGAAAAAAAATTGCTCTCATTGGAGCAGGCAATATCGGCGGGACTCTTGCACAACTTGTTAGTTTAAAAGATTTAGGCGATCTAGTTTTATTAGATATTTTTGAAGGAATACCTAAAGGTAAATCTTTAGATCTTTCTCAGTCATCTTCGATTGAGGGATTTCATGCAGATTTTAAAGGTACTTCAAGTTTTAGAGATATTAAAAACTCTGATGTAGTAATAGTTACTGCAGGATTTCCAAGAAAACCAGGAATGTCTCGAGATGATCTTGTAGAAAAAAATTCTATAATCACTCAAAATGTTGGGAAAAATATTAAAAAATATTGTCCAAAGGCATTTGTCATATGCATTACCAATCCACTTGATGCAATGGTAAGTGTCCTTCAGAAATCATCAGGCCTTAAGACAAATATGTGTATTGGTATGGCGGGTGTTTTAGATAGCGCAAGATTAAAATACTTTTTATCCAAGGAGTTTAATGTGTCAATTAACGATATCAGCGCCTTTGTATTAGGCGGTCATGGAGACACCATGGTTCCGCTTATGCGATATGCAACGGTATCAGGTATTCCTGTACCTGAGTTAATAAAGATGAAGTGGACAACAAAAAAAAATATCGACAAAATTATTCAAAGAACACGTCATGGTGGAGCTGAAATTGTTAAACTCATGAACACATCTGCTTATTATGCGCCAGCTTCTTCAGCAGTACAAATGGCAGAATCATTTCTTTTAGATCAAAAAAGATTATTACCATGCGCTACATATCTTAATGGTGAATATGGAGTAAAAGGACTTTATGTTGGAGTTCCAGTTGTCATTGGTAAAAAAGGTGTTGAAAAAATTATTGAATTAAAACTTAATAATAATGAAAAGAAAGAATTTAATCATTCTGTTAAAGCAGTAAAATCATTAACTACATTATCTAATAAACTTCTAAATAAGAAAAATAAAAAATAATTGTATTTTGCATCCATTCTAACTATTACCCTTTTATCATAATGAATTTGCATGAATATCAAGCTAAAGATCTACTAAGAAAGTACAACCTACCTATACTTGAAGGTCAAACTTATGTAGAAAATGTTGACAATTTAGAAAAAGATTTACAAAACATAAAAGGACCACCATGGGTTATCAAATCACAGATACATGCTGGGGGAAGAGGAGCAGGTAAATTTTTAAAACCATTTAATACAAAAGGTGGAGTACAAATAATAGAATCAATCGATGAAGCACAAAAAATTGCAAAAGGAATGATGGGTAACATATTGATTACAAAACAAACAGGCAATGAAGGAAAGTTAGTAAACAGAATCTACTTAGAAGCTGGATGTGAAATTGATAGGGAATATTATTTAAGTATTCTTCTTGATAGGAATCAATCAAAATTAATGATGATGGTATCTGATGCTGGTGGTGTAGACATAGAAGATGTAGCTGAAAAAACACCAGAAAGAATTCAATATGTTTATTTTGATAACCTAGGAGATTTTACAATTAGTGACAGTCTTCAAAATAAATTAAATTTTTCTATTAATGAGTTTTACCAATTTAAAGAAATTATTTCAAATTTATGTAAGGCCTATGTCGAAATAGATGCTTCTTTAATTGAAATTAATCCTCTTGTTGTAACAAAAGATGAAAAACTAATTCTTTTAGATGCGAAAATCAATATTGATGATAATGCTCTTTATAGACAGGTTGAAATTGAAAAATTAAAAGATACTTCAGAAGAAAATGCTTTAGAACTTGAAGCTTCTGTTAACGATATGGTTTACATTAAACTAGATGGAAAAATAGGGTGTATGGTTAATGGAGCGGGGTTAGCTATGGCAACTATGGATATTATTAAACAATTTGGAATGGAACCAGCCAATTTTTTAGATTTAGGCGGTACAGCAAATAAAGAAAGAGCCATTAAAGCTTTCAAGATTATTCAATCAGATAAAAACGTGAAATCAGTCTTTATAAATATTTTTGGAGGAATTATCCATTGTGATATGATTGCTAATGGTATCATTGATGCAATTAAAGAATTAGAATTTAAACTTCCCGTTGTTGTACGGTTTCAAGGAACAAATTCTAAAGAAGGAAGAGATATTATAAATAGTTCATCTTTAGGATTAATTTCAATTGATGATTTTTCAAATGCAGCTCAGAAAGCTGTGGAGTTATCAGAATAGTGTCAATTTTAGTTAATAAAAATACAAGACTAATTTGCCAAGGCTTTACTGGTTCACAAGGAACATATCATTCCGAACAAGCTATAGCATATGGCACGACCCTTGTCGGTGGTGTCACGCCCGGTAAAGGAGGAAAAACTCATTTAAATTTACCAGTGTTTGATACTGTCGCCGAAGCAGTAAAACAAACTGAAGCTAATGCAACAGTTATATATGTGCCTGCTAAGTTTGCTGCTAAAGCAATCCATGAGGCTTTAGATGCAAATATTGAATTAATTGTTTGTATTACAGAAGGTATTCCCGTCTTAGATATGATTGATATAAAAAAAAGAATTATTAACAATAAAACATATTTAATTGGACCAAACTGTCCAGGATTAATTACGCCTTCCGAATGCAAGATTGGAATCATGCCTGGCTTCATCCATAAAAAAGGTAAAATAGGAATAGTCAGTAGATCAGGAACATTAACTTATGAAGCGGTTGCTCAGACAACAGAGGTAGGATTAGGCCAATCAACATGTGTTGGTATTGGTGGTGATCCAATACACGGGATGAATTTTGTAGATTGTATTAAACTGTTTTTAGAAGATAATGAGACCGAAGGAATTTTAATGATTGGTGAAATTGGTGGCGAGGAAGAAGAAAATGCGGCGGAATTTATTTCAAACTCAAAAAGGAAAAAACCAGTTTCAGCATTTATAGCTGGACAATCTGCCCCTAAAGGAAAACGTATGGGTCATGCAGGTGCTATTGTTTCAGGCTCAAAAGGTACAGCACATTCCAAAATAAAATCCTTAGAAAATGCTGGAGTTTTGGTATCTAAATCACCAGCATCATTGGGAAAAACAATGAAATTAGCAATGCAAAATAGGAATAATTAGCTTCCATTAGTATGATTGTTATGCGAAATGATTTTAGTTTAATAAAAATCTATGAATGATACTTTCTTAAATAGTGCTAATGCGCCATATATAGCTGAACTTTATTCAAAATATATAAATGATCCTGAAAGTGTGGATACAACTTGGAAAGATTTTTTTAATAATTTAAATGAAGATGACTACTCTGTTCTTAAAGATTTTGGAGGACCAGAATGGAAAGAACGTCCATCAAGTATAATAGACAAAAATTACATAACTAAGGTTATAAAATCAAATACGAATTACAATTCTGAGGAATTTAGAATATCAACTTTAGATTCAATTAGAGCATTAAGATTAATTAGGGCCTTTAGAATAAACGGACATTTAATTGCAGATCTTGACCCCTTAGGAATATCTGAAAGAGAGTATCCTCAAGAATTAGATTATAAAAGCTATGGTTTTAATGAATCAGATTTAGAAAAAGAAATATTCATTGATGGAAGTTTGGGTTTAGAAAAAGGTAAATTAAAAAATATTATTAAAATATTAAAAGAAACTTATTCCGCTTCAATTGGTGTTGAATTTTTACACATACAACAAGCCGATCAAAAACAATGGGTTCAAGAAAGAATTGAAGAAGTAAGAAATAAAACAAATTTTACAAATGAAGGAAAAAAAGCAATCTATAAAAGATTAGTTGAATCAGAACTGTTTGAACAGTTTTTAGATAAAAAGTTTTTAGGCACAAAGAGATACGGTATCGAGGGTGGTGAAGCGATGATACCTGGTATAGAGCAAATTGTTAAACAAGCATGTTTGTCTGGAATTGAAGATATTATTATTGGAACAGCTCATCGAGGTAGACTAACACTTCTATCAAGTGTTTTAGAGATGCCTTACAAAAAAATATTATCAAAATTCCAAGGATCTTTAAATGATCCAAATGAAGTACTAGGTTCGGGTGATGTAAAATATCATTTAGGTGTTTCTGCTGATCGTGAATTTGAAAAAAAAAAAATTCATTTATCGCTTACTTCTAACCCCTCCCATTTAGAAGCAGTTAACCCAGTTGTGGCAGGAAAAGTAAGAGCTAAACAAACTTTAGCTAAAGATAAAACAACAGATAAAGTTATAGGTTTATTAATTCATGGAGATGCAGCAATAGCTGGACAAGGAGTGGTAGCGGAAACATTTGCTATGTCACAATTAAGAGGCTTTAAAACTGGTGGCACCATTCACTTTGTAATTAACAATCAGATTGGTTTTACAACTATGCCCCAATATGGACGATCAGCACCTTATTGTACTGAAATTGCAAAAATGGTTCAGGCTCCGATATTTCATGTTAATGGTGATGATCCAGAGGCAGTAGTTCATGTTTGTAGACTTGCAACAGCATTTAGAAATAAATTTAAAGTCGATGTTGTTGTAGATATGTTTTGTTATAGGAGATCAGGACATAACGAAGCTGACGAACCTTCTTTTACTCAACCACTTATGTATAAGGCTATCAAAAAACAAATCACAACGAGAAAAAAATATGAAAAAAAATTAATTGAGAATAATACTCTTTCAGAAGAAGAATCTAAAGACATTGTAGATTCTTTTAAAAATTTTTTGGATAAAGAATTTGAATCAACTAAAAATTATAAGCCAAATAAAGTAGATTGGTTAGAGGGAACTTGGACAGGTTTATCTACTGCTACATTTGATGCGAGAAAGGGAAAAACTTCCGTAAAAGAAAAAACATTAGTTAATGTAGCTAAAAAAATTCATGAGATACCTCCAGATTTCAATGTCCATAGAAGAATAAAAAAAATTTATGGAGATAGATTAACAAGTGTAACTAAAGGAAAAGGTATCGATTGGGCCACCTCTGAAAGCTTAGCTTTGGCAACACTTTTAGATGAGGGATACGGTGTTCGTATATCTGGTCAAGATGTTGGAAGGGGCACATTTAGTCATAGACACGGTGTTCTATATGATCAAGAGAACGAAAATCGCTTTGTTCCATTAAGACATTTTCAAATTAAGCAAGGTTACTTTGAAATTGTAGATAGTTTTTTATCTGAATTTGGTGTTCTAGGTTTTGAATACGGATACTCACAAGTTGATCCTAAAACACTTGTTATTTGGGAAGCCCAGTTTGGTGATTTTGCAAATGGTGCGCAAATTATGATTGATCAATTTATCAGTTCTGGAGAAAGAAAATGGTTGAGAATGTCTGGTTTAACTTTGCTTCTTCCCCACGGTCATGAGGGCCAAGGTCCTGAGCATACAAGTGGAAGATTAGAAAGATTTTTACAAATGTGTGCAGAAGATAATATGCAAATTGTCAATTGCACTAGTCCTGCAAATTATTTTCACGTTTTAAGAAGGCAACTACATAGAAACTTTAGGAAACCTCTAATTATATTTACACCAAAATCTACACTTAGACATAAATCTAATGTTTCTAGTATTGAGGATTATATTAATGGATCAACTTTCCATAGAATTCTCACCGACAAATTATCAGTTAAAGAAAAAAGAAAAAATAAAAGATTAATAATTTGTTCCGGAAAAATATATTTTGAATTAGCAGATTATATTGCAAAAAATAAAATTAAAAATCTCTCCATAATAAGATTGGAGCAGATTTACCCATTTCCTTATGAAAACTTTAGAGATGAATTAAAATATTATACGGATGCTGAAATTATTTGGGTACAAGAGGAGCCAAAAAATATGGGTGCCTGGGGTTTTGTGAAAGGTAGATTGGAAAGTGTTATGCAGGAAGCCAAAGTTAAACAAGAAAAAATATTCTATGTTGGCAGAAGTCCAGCTGCCTCTCCTGCGGCTGGCTCTTTAGAAAGACACTTAAGTAACCAAGAAACTATTATAAAAATAGCAACTGAAGTTTCGATTAGCAAAATTATCAAATCTTGGGCAGGTATTTCAACAAAATTAAAGACTAATCTGCCAATTGAATAAATTGATGTAAATGTTATTAAGCATTTATTAATGAGCACTGAATTAATAGTTCCAACACTTGGAGAGTCAATTACGGAAGCAACTGTTTCAAAATGGCTTAAGAATATAGGCGATAATTTTGAAGCAGATGAACCTTTAGTTGAAATTGAAACTGACAAAATTACAGTTGAAGTACCAGCGCCTCATGCAGGATCTCTAAAAGAAATAAAAGTTTCTGAAGGAACTGATGTTGAAATTGGTGGTATTTTAGGAATCTTAGATGAATCAAAAGGTAAAAAACCAACTTCTAAAAAAACTGAAACTAAAGAAGAAAAAGTAAAAGAAGAAGTAAAAGCAGTTAAGGTTGAAACAAAGTCTTCACCCGCAAAATCTTCACCATCTGCAAGAAAAATAGCTGAGGAAAATAATATTAAACTTGAAGATGTCACTTCTTCACGTTTTGATGGAAGAATTAACAAAGAAGATGTAGTTTCTCATCTTTCTTCTTCAAATAAAACACGCACTAACAAAGCCGAAAGAGAAGAAGTAATTAAAATGTCTAAAATTAGACAGACAATATCTAAACGTTTAAAAGAAGCTCAAAATACAGCAGCAATACTTACAACTTTCAATGAAATTGATATGTCCAAAGTTGTGGAAATTAGAAAATCAAAAAACCAAGAATTTCAAAGTCGGTATGAGGTCAAATTAGGTTTCATGTCATTTTTTGTAAAAGCTGTAGTAAAAAGTTTGCAAGAATATCCGGCTGTGAATGCTGAAATTAAAGATGAAAATATAATTTATAAAAACCATTTTGATATAGGTATAGCTGTTGGAACTGAAAAAGGATTAGTTGTACCAATACTTAAAGACGCTGATCAATTGAGTTTTGGAGAAATAGAAACTAAAATTATTGATCTTAGTACAAAAGCCAAAGATGGAACGTTGACCATGGACGATTTGACAGGTGGAACTTTTACAATTTCAAATGGTGGAGTTTATGGATCAATGCTCAGCACCCCTATAATCAATAGACCTCAATCTGGAATTTTAGGAATACATAATATTCAAAAAAGAGCAGTAGTTGTAAATGATGAAATAGTAATTAGGCCAATGATGTACGTTGCATTAAGTTATGATCACAGAATTATTGATGGAAAAGAAAGTGTTGGATTTTTAGTGAAGGTGAAAAAACTACTAGAAGATCCATCAGAATTAGTATTAGGAATATAAAATGGAAGATTTTGATTTAATAGTAATTGGTGCAGGACCTGGTGGATATGTAGCTGCAATCAGAGCAGCTCAACTTGGAATGAAGGTTGCTTGTATAGAAAAAGAGCCATCACTTGGTGGAACTTGTTTGAACATTGGATGCATACCTTCTAAAGCATTATTAAATTCATCTGAAAAATTTGTTGAAATTTCAAATCATGCTGCAGAGCATGGCATAAAAACATCAAAGATAGATTTAGATTTAAATGTTTTGATGGATCGAAAAACAAAGATTGTAAAAAAGCTCACAACAGGGATTGGTTTTTTATTTAAGAAAAATAAAATCACGCATATTCCTGGTATGGCTTCATTTTTAGATAAAAATACTATTTCTATTACAAATGGAAAAAATGAAATTACTGCTAGTGCTAAAAATTTTATTATTGCAACAGGATCATCTTCGATTGAGATACCAAATATTCCTGTCGATGAAAAACAAATAGTATCTTCAACAGGCGCTCTTTCTCTATCTAAAATACCAAAATCACTCTTAGTTATTGGTGGTGGATATATTGGATTAGAGATGGGTTCAGTATGGAGTAGATTAGGTTCAAAGGTAACAGTTGTTGAAGCTCTTGACAGAATTGTTCCAACTATGGATGGTGAAATTGCGAAAGAGTTTATGAAAATGTTAACTAAACAAGGATTAGAATTTAAATTATCTCGTAAAGTGAGTTCTGCAAAATCTGGTAAATCTGGTGTAGATGTTGAAATGGAAACATCAGATAAAAAGAAAATAAAAGAAAACTACGAAATAGTTTTAATGTCAGTAGGAAGAAAACCAAACACAGATGGACTTGGTCTAGAAAAAATTGGTATTAAATTAACCGAAAAAAAATCCATTGAAATTAAAGATAACTTTCAAACTTCTGTTGAGGGAATCTACGCAATTGGCGATGTAGCACCGGGACCAATGCTAGCACACAAAGCTGAAGAAGAAGGAGTTGCTTGTGTTGAATTTATAAATGGTCAAAAACCTCATATAAATTATGACGCTATACCAGCCATTGTTTATACCAATCCAGAGATTGCATCTGTAGGTAAAACAGAAGAACAACTCCAGCAAGAAAAGAAAGACTTCAAGGTTGGAAAATTTCCTTTTATGGCAAATGGTCGTGCCTTAACCACTTCTGCATCAGAAGGGTTTGTTAAGATTTTAGTTGATAAAAAAACAGATGAAATTTTAGGTGCTCATATAATCGGTCATGATGCGGGACAACTGATTGCAGAAATTGTTACAACAATTGAATTTGGTGGTAGCGCAGAAGATATTGCTAGAGTATGTCATGCTCATCCGACAACTAGTGAAGCAGTAAAAGAAGCAGCGTTAAGTGTAGATGGTAGAGCAATTCATATTTAAATTTTAGCGAGATCCATTCCTTTTTTGTATTTTTTTGATGACTCTTTTATAACTGCTTGACCACATCTCATAACTTTTCTTTTATGATCAAAAGTTATTTTTGGTTCTCCATGTAATTTCCATCCATTAGATAATGCCTCTGTTACTCTTTGACAAAAATCAACAGTATCATCATCAGTAATAAATCTATAACCTTTCATCTATGCTCCTTTTTGTATTAATTTATTTGATCTAGAATTTTTAATTGTTCCTTTGATTTTAAACCAATAAATGTTTCAAACTTTATGAGAAAATCATCATAACTCATATTAAAATTTTTCCTAAAAGACTCTCTCCATCCTTGGTGGATTTCTCCTTCTTTCCTTTTTTCTAATTCAAGTTCAGCAATATCTTCATAAAAATCATAGAACACTTTTTGATTAGATCCACTTAAAGAAGCAAGGTACGCTGTAGCCCACATACCACCATCATACTCAAAGCCCTGATCACATTTACTGCGCAGTTTCATGGCATCCTCTTCTCTTTCTACATCTTTGAGTTTAATTCCTTTTTTTGCACATTTGCGAAAGGACTTTAGTGTTTGTTTCATAATTTTTTTATAATCAGCTAAATTATTTTTTCCAATAATATAATAACCAAAATATTCTGCCCCACCTTCTTCAATCCACATTGGCATACCATCATTAAACTTATATTGGGCAACACCAAAACGTTTTTCATCTTCAAAAAAAATTTTTTTCATATTTTGATGAATGTGAAAATATTCATGTGCTACTATTTTTGCAACACTCCACGCTTCATTTTTATATCCCCTCCACCAACATTTATTACCCTCAATACTTCCTTTTAATGTTTCAGGTGAAAAATAGGCAGACGCCACACATCCTTTGAACCATTTTTTGTTATCACCACCACCTACATTTAAACATTCTTCATTAAAATTTTCCCCACGATTTACTTCACACCAATTTTGAGCAACTTTTTTTAGATTAGATTTTTTTTCATTCCAGATAATAACATGAGTTTCAGCAATAGGTTTTTCACCAAGTTCAAGGTAGGAATATTCAAGGGTTTCCATGAATAAATTGTGAAGATCATCAGGGACTCCTTTATATTTTGGAAATATGATTGTTTCCTGCCCAAACCAGTCAGGTATCCTATATTCATATTCAACCATATTGGTTGAGTCGTCATACTCTCTTTCTCCCTTTTCATTTGTGACAAAGGCAACATTTTCCCAAATAATTTTGTCGTTAACAGCAAAAGGTTCACACTTACCTGAAATATTATTTTTTTTTCTATGTTTCTCACAATCTTTAAAAGCTACTTTTTTTGCTTTCTCTTCTGACTTTTTACCAATAATCATTCCGTATTCACATTCACCATCGCTGACTACAACATAAAATGCAGAATGTTCATCTCTTGCTTCTTCTTGATATTCTTTAAATGGTTCGTCCATTATCCAACCACATATTTGAGGATTGGCAAATAAATTCTGGGAATTAACTAATAAAAAAAAAATTATTAGCAAGATTTTCATTTTATATTTAATAAATTAATTTCAATGATTTTTATTAAGTACTCCATAAGATCAGTTTGCATATCAACTGTGAATTTATTTTTATCTTTTGATCCCATAGCTAATATTATACTATCATCACGAAATTTAACTTTTAATAAAATATATGATTTTATCGTTGCTGATTTATTAGGAAAAAATAAAAGTAAACCTTTAGGATTTTGATTTAAATTTGTAACGATGTTGTTTTTAAAATAACTATTTGCAATTTTAATATCTAGTTGTGATAAGTTTTCTGCTCTAATATCTTCATTTGTAATAAAACAATTCATTTCATCACAACCTAAAATTGTCTTAAGATCATTTTTAATTAAGTTAATTAATTTTGGTAAACTTTTTATATTTAAAATTCTAATTGTAGACTTAAGAATTCTTTTTTGTGCAGTTAAATGACTTTTTCCCGCAAGCAACACTTTTGTCATTTGATTTTGTAGATCTATATTTTGTTGAGATATTTTCTTATATCTGTAGGCCTCTAAATCAATTACTTTATCTGAACTATTGTCTAGAGTGGGAAAATTTAGATCATTAACTAATTCTGAATTTTTAATAAAAAAATTTTTATTTTTTTTTAAAAAGTTTATTATTTGTTTTTCATTAATTTCATCTTCATGCGCCATGATAATTATTCTGGCAAGATTTGCTGTCCTGTTTTTGCCCAATCATCGAGAAATGCTTTCAGTCCTTTATCTGTGAGAGGATGTTTATATAATTCGTGAATAACTTTAGGTGGTAGAGTTGAAACATGGGCACCAATCACAGCTGCATCAATCAAATGTTGAGTGTTTCTTACCGAAGCAACTAATACTTCAGTATCAAATCCATAATTTTCATACATTATTACTATATCTGAAATTAGATCCATACCTTTTTCACCAATATCATCGAGCCTTCCCACAAATGGAGAAATAAATGTTGCACCAACCTTAGCGGCTAGTAACGCTTGAGCAGCACTAAAACATAATGTTACATTTACCATGATGTTCTTTTCTCTAAGAGCTTTGCATGTCTGAAGACCAGCAGGTGTGAGAGGAACTTTTACAGTAACATTTTTAGCTAATGATGCTAAGTACTCACCTTCTTCGAGCATTTTATCATGTTCAGTTGCTGTCACTTCTGCACTTACTGGACCGGATACTATAGAACAAATTGTTTTAATTGTTTCTCCCATATCTTTACCGTTTTTTGCAATTAGAGATGGGTTTGTCGTAACACCGTCTATTAATCCACTAGGCATTAACTCTTCAATCTGAGGTATATCGGCAGTGTCTATAAAAAATTTCATTGTTTGTTGTATACCATATACAAGTTATTTAGAAAGTTAACATATAAAAAATACATAAATATAATGTTGTACGACGTAGTAGTAACAAGACCTTTCGACAAAGTTTTTACTTATTGTTCAACAAATGAGCAACTTGAAATTGGTCAAGTAGTCTTAGTTCCATTTGGAAAAAAAATAGAAGCTGGAATTATTTGGAAGAAGAATGTTAAAAATCCTGGATACGAAATTAAAGAGGTTACAAAAATTTGTGATGATCTTATCCTTTATAATTCTTCAATCGATTTCATAAATTGGATCGCTAGTTATACCCTAGCTCCACTAGGAGCAGTTTTAAAATTATTTCTAATTAACAATGATATAGTTGAATTTGATAAAGAAAGATTAGATAATTTCAATAACACCGAACCTTCTTTAGTGACCTTGAGTGAAGAGCAAGCAAATTCATTTAAAGAAATCACCCAATCATTTAATAAATCAAACAAACCTGTTTTATTAGAAGGTGTAACAGGCTCTGGTAAAACTGAAGTGTATTTTGAAATAATAGATAAATTTTTAAAAGAAAAAAAACAAATATTAATAATGGTTCCAGAAATTAGCTTAACACCGCAATTAGAGACAAGAGTAAAGAAGCGTTTTGGAATGGAAGTGTGTTTATGGCATTCTAAAATTACAAAAAAAAATAGGCAAAAAATTTGGCATAAATGTTTTGCAGGAGATCCAGTCATTGTTATTGGTGCTCGATCAAGTTTGTTTCTTCCTTTTACAAACTTAGGATTAATTGTTGTCGATGAAGAACATGATTCTAGTTATAAACAAGAGGATAATATTCGTTATCAAGCAAGAGATCTTGCAGTTGTAAGAGCAAAAATTGAAAAAAATTTTATATTATTAGCCTCGGCAACGCCGTCTTTAGAAACAATAAATAATGTTAAAATTAAAAAATATCATCAAGTCTATTTATCCAAACAATTTTCTGGAACTCCATTACCTGAAATTTCTATAATTGATTTAAATAAAGATAAACTCGATAAAGATAAATGGATATCACAATCAATTATAGATTCTATTTCTCAGTGCTTAGAAAATAAGGAACAAACTCTTATTTTTTTAAATCGTAGAGGATACTCACCATTAACCTTGTGTAATAGTTGTGGATACAGATATGAATGTGATCAATGTTCATCATGGATGGTTATGCATCAACACAAAAAAGTTTTCTTATGCCATCAATGTGGAACTATAAAAAAATTTAATTTAGATTGTCCTCAATGTAATGAAAAAGATAGTATAAAATTTGTTGGTCCTGGTGTTGAGAGAGTTGCAGAGGAGCTAAAAGAGTTCTTTCCTGGGAAAAATATTTCCATCATGTCTAGCGACAACGTTAACACACCAAACAAAATTAAAAAATTTATTACTGAAATAAACAATAAAGATATAGATATAATTGTAGCCACACAAATTATGGCAAAAGGATATGATTTTCCAAATTTGTCATTAGTAGGTATAGTTGATGCGGACGCAGGTTTATTTGGCGGTGATCCTAGAGCTATAGAAAAAACTTTTAATCTACTTCAGCAAGTTGGAGGAAGAGCTGGTAGAGGAAAAAAAATTGGTAAAGTTTTTCTTCAAACATATTTTCCAGATCAAGAAATAATTAAGTCGATTAAACTTCGTGAAAGAGAAGCTTTTATTGAAAGAGCTTTAGAAGAGAGAAAGAATTTTAATATTCCTCCATTTGGTTTTATGACTTCAATTATTATTTCTAGTCACACAAAAGCTTTAGTTCTTAAACATGCTTCAAGACTGGTTCAACAAGATCAAAATAGCGATAATATTAAAATTCTAGGTCCAGTTGAAGCTCCAATTTCTTTGCTTAGAGGACAATATCGATACAGAATATTATTGAAGAGCAATAGTAGAAAAAATCTGAATAAATTCACAAAAAAAATTGTTGAAAAGACTAAATTACCTTCCTCTATAAAGGTAATTATTGATGTCGATCCCTATTCATTTATGTAAATTACCCACAATTTTAAAAATATTTTTAATTTAACTCATTTGACGCACAAACTGACAGTTTACCTACTTTTTCTGATGTGTTAATAGCCTACATCTAATCTTCTTATGAATTATATTTATGGCATCTAATACTTTATCTGGAGACCTTATATCTGAAAGGTACGGAGCAGCTCTCTATGATCTTGCTTCCGAAAAAAAATGTATTGATGATATTCTAAATGACTTTGAATTAGTGCAAAAAGCTTTGAAAGAAAGTTCTGAATTGAGACAAGTTATTAAAAGTCCATTAGTAAATTCAGATGAGAAACTTAATATTTTGCTAAAATTATTTTCTAAAGCAAATTTACATAATCTTACAACAACTTTTTTAAAAGTTCTTGATAACAATAAAAGAATTTCAAATATCGCTTCTATTATTTTACAATTTAAAAAAATAAACTCTGAAAAAAGAGGTGATATTACTGCTGACATAACATCAGCAAACATATTATCCGATGATGAAAAAAATAATATTACAAATCAACTTAAAAAATCTTTAGGTGAAAAATTATCTTTAAATTTTGATGTTGATGAAGATATTATTGGTGGTTTAATTGTTAAGGTTGGTTCCAAAATGATTGATACATCTATAGCGAATAAAATTAATAAACTTAAAATTGCAATGAAGGGGGTATAATGGAAATTAAAGCTGCAGAAATATCGTCTGTAATAAAAAACCAAATAGCTAATTTTGAAACCAAAGCGGATGTTGCTGAGGTTGGAACAGTACTCAGTGTTGGAGATGGAATTGCACGTGTGTATGGTCTTGATCAAGTACAAGCTGGAGAGATGGTAGAATTCCCAGGCGGCATTAAAGGTATGGCCCTCAACCTTGAAATGGATAACGTTGGTGTTTCAATCTTTGGTGATGATACTGGAATTAAAGAAGGTGATACAGTTAAACGTACAGGAGAAATTGTTGACGTTTCTGTTGGAAAAGAATTGTTAGGACGTGTTGTTGATGGTTTAGGAAATCCTATTGATGGTAAAGGTCCTATTCAATCTTCTGAAAAGAGAAGAATTGAATTAAAAGCCCCAGGTATTATTCCTCGTCAAAGTGTATCTGAACCTATGCAGACAGGTATTAAAGCACTTGATGCTCTTGTTCCAGTTGGAAGGGGACAACGTGAATTAATAATTGGTGACAGACAAACAGGTAAAACTGCTGTTGCTATTGATACGATTTTAAATCAAAAATCTGTTAATCAATCAAACAATGAAAAAGAAAAATTGTATTGTATCTATGTTGCGATTGGTCAAAAAAGATCAACAGTTGCCCAAATTGTAAAAACACTAGAAGATAATGGTGCAATGGAATATACAATTGTTGTATCTGCAACTGCATCAGAGCCTGCTCCATTACAATTTTTATCAGCTTATACTGGTTGTACAATGGGTGAATATTTTAGAGATAACGGTATGCATGCATTGATTGTTTATGATGATTTATCAAAGCAAGCTGTTGCTTACAGACAGATGTCCCTTTTATTAAGAAGACCTCCTGGACGTGAAGCATATCCTGGAGATGTATTTTATATACACAGTCGTCTTTTAGAAAGAGCTGCCAAAATGAGTGATGAACACGGTGGCGGAAGTTTAACCGCTCTTCCAATTATTGAGACTCAAGCTGGAGACTTATCTGCTTACATTCCAACAAATGTTATTTCCATTACTGATGGACAAATATTTTTAGAAACAAATTTATTTTTTGCTGGTATTCGTCCTGCGATTAACGTTGGTCTTTCAGTAAGTCGTGTTGGTTCTGCAGCTCAAACAAAAGCAATGAAAAAAATTGCTGGTCCTGTAAAACTAGAATTAGCTCAATATCGTGAGATGGCTGCTTTTGCACAGTTTGCATCAGACTTAGACGCTTCAACGAAACAATTACTTGATCGTGGAGCAAGATTAGTTGAAATCCTGAAACAAGGACAATATTCTCCGTTAACAGTTTCTGAGCAAGTTGTGTCTATATATGCAGGCGTTCGTGGTTACTTAGACAAAGTAGCCGTCAATGATGTTGTTCGTTTTGAAACAGAAGTTTTAAATGAAATGAGGTCTAGTCATTCTGATTTATTAGATGCTATCGCAAATGAAAAAGAATTATCTAAAGAAAATGATGATAAATTAAAATCTATCTTAGATAATGTTGTTGAAAAATTTACAAGTAGCTAATCAATGCCAAGTTTAAAAGATATTAAAACCCAAATCAACTCTGTTGGATCTACTAGAAAAATTACATCAGCAATGAAAATGGTTGCTGCAAGTAAGTTACGTAGATCACAAGAAAAAGCTGAAGCGGCAAGACCATATTCATCAAGACTAGAGGAAATGCTTTCCTCTCTTGCATCATCTGCTGCATCCGGAGAAGGTATAATTAAACTCTTAACAGGCACTGGCAATGATCAGAATTATATAGTAGTTCCAGTAAGTGCTGATAGAGGTTTATGTGGTGGTTTTAATAGCAGTATTAATAGAGAGACTTTTAAGCTTGTGAAATCACTTGAAGGTGATGGAAAAAATGTTCAACTAATACCAGTTGGGAAAAAAAGTAGAGACTTTTTTAATAGAGTAATGAAGGATCAAATTATAGAGAGTTTTGTCGACTTGAATGTTTCAAGTACTGGTTACGAGTCCGCATTAAATATTTCTAATAAGCTTCAAGAATTTTATTTTGATGGTAAATTTGATAAATGCATATTAGTTTTTAACAAATTTAAATCAGCTATTTCACAAGAAGTAACACAACAACAATTAATACCATTAGACGTTTCAAATTCTAAAAAGGAAGAAGAAAAAGAAAATTCTTCAAATGCAATTTATGATTATGAGCCTGATGAAGAAACAATTTTAAAGGATTTACTTCCAAAAAATGTTTCTATTCAGATATTTAAAGTGTTTTTGGAAAGTGATGCAGGGGAGCAGGGAGCGAGAATGGCCGCAATGGACAACGCAACCCGAAACGCAGGTGAAATGATAGATAGTTTAACGTTAAAGTATAATAGAACACGACAAGCTTTCATTACAAAAGAATTAATAGAGATTATTTCTGGAGCTGAATCAATATAAAGGGGGATATATGGCTAATAATTTAACTGGAAAAATATCGCAAGTTCTCGGAGCTGTTGTTGATGTAGAGTTCGATGGAGAACTTCCTGCAATCATGAACGCTCTAGAAGTTGACAACAACGGAACAAGATTAATGCTAGAGGTTGCTCAGCATTTAGGAGAAAATGCTGTTCGTACAATTGCTATGGATACAACAGACGGATTAGTAAGAGGCCAAACAACTACTGATACAGGTGCCCCTATTTCAATGCCTGTTGGACCAGAAACACTTGGCCGTATTATGAATGTTGTAGGAGAGCCTGTTGATGAAAGAGGTGATATTGGTACTACCAAAACTTATCCTATTCACAGACCAGCCCCTGAATTTGTTGATCAGTCTACGGAAACAGAAGTTCTTGTAACTGGTATCAAAGTTGTTGATCTATTAGCACCTTATGCCCGTGGTGGAAAAATTGGTCTTTTCGGCGGCGCTGGTGTTGGTAAAACAGTTTTGATTATGGAACTTATAAACAATATTGCTAAAGCACACGGTGGCTATTCAGTTTTTGCTGGAGTTGGTGAAAGAACGCGTGAAGGTAATGACCTCTATCATGAAATGATTGAATCAGGAATTATTGACCTCAAAGGAAAAGACTCAAAAGTTGCCCTTGTTTATGGGCAAATGAATGAGCCCCCTGGAGCTAGAGCAAGAGTAGCATTATCAGGATTAACACAAGCAGAATATTTCAGGGATGAAGAAGGTCAAGACGTGTTGTTCTTTGTTGATAATATCTTTAGATTCACTCAAGCAGGATCAGAGGTATCTGCTTTGCTAGGACGTATCCCATCTGCAGTTGGTTATCAACCAACTTTGGCAACTGACATGGGTGCATTACAAGAGAGAATTACAACAACAAAAAAAGGATCTATTACATCTGTTCAGGCAATATACGTTCCTGCAGATGACTTAACTGATCCTGCTCCCGCTACATCATTTTCTCACTTAGACGCCACAACAGTTTTGAATAGAGCAATTTCAGAGAAAGGTATTTACCCTGCTGTGGATCCACTTGATTCAACATCAAGAATATTAGACCCACAAGTAGTTGGTGATGATCACTATAGAGTTGCAAGAGAAGTGCAGAGAGTTTTACAAACATATAAAAGTCTTCAAGATATTATTGCAATTCTTGGAATGGATGAGTTATCGGAAGAAGATAAGCTTACAGTTGCTAGAGCAAGAAAAATTGAGAAGTTCTTAAGCCAACCTTTCTTTGTTGCAGAAATTTTTACTGGATCTCCAGGCAAGTATGTTGACCTTGAAGATACAATCAAAAGTTTTGATGGACTTGTTAAGGGTGAATACGATCACATGCCAGAAGCAGCCTTTTATATGGTTGGTGGAATGGATGAAGCAATTGAAAAAGCTAAAAAACTAGAAGCTGAAGCTGCATAATGGCGACAATTTCTTTTGATTTAGTTTCCCCAGAAAACCTCATTTTTAATGATGAGGTTGGAACTATAATTGTTCCAGGTAAAGATGGTGATCTTGGTGTGTTGCCCGGACATACTCAAGTAATGTCCTCATTGAGGCCTGGGAGAGTGATGGTTTATAGCGAGGATAAAAACTTAGTTAAATCATTTTTTGTATCAGGTGGTTTTGCTGAAATTAACCCAGAAAAATGTATAGTCCTAGCAGAAAGCGTAGTTGAGTTAAATTCTTTAGATAAGTCTTCGATTGAAAAAGAAATAGAAGAACTAGGCAGCAAGGAAGATAAAGAATCATTGGAACAATTGTCTATAGCAAAAGCTAAACTAGAGGCTGTAACTGTAAGTTTTTATGATAAGATTTAATTTATAGATTGAACAGAATCTATTAAATTTTTTGCATTATTATAAAAAAGATCCTGCTTTTCACTTTCTGTTATAATACTATTTCGAATTCCTCTTTTCATTGCTCTTAATTGTTCATATCTAATAAATGTCATTCGATCATCACAATGGCTTAGAGCTAAATTATGATTTTCAGAATCTATTGCAGACCAAGCTTTTCCAAAAGTAATATATTTCCCTCTCATTCTCCCTATCATATCATCAGATCCATACATTATTTTTTCAAGACCCACTCCTTGATACAGAGCGTCAATTGAATCAGATTCACATACTGTAGAACAATCATACCAAATATTTTTTAAATCTCTAATTTTCTTAATTCCTTTTTCTAACGCCCAAGCAGAATAACTTCTAGCACAGTGAGCAAGTATCCATTTAACGTTAGGATATTTATTACTCAAATAAATTAGGTCATTAATATTATCATTATCGGCAATTGCATCCTTTTTTGCTAAATGCATCATAATAATAAGTCCAAATTTATCTGCAATTTCTATTTGCTCTTCAGTTATAAAATCTAAAATTTTGCAATTAATTGTATCGTTTGTTTTTGAATAAAACCTATATGGTTTAAAACCTTTAATGTTATTTTTTAATAAAAGCTCTTCAATATAATTTTTATCCATATTTGGGTTAATTAAAATTAAGCACTTATTTTCAGTAAGTGTTTTAGTTTGTTCTAAAATATATTTATTAGAACCTTCAAAGTTACATGGATATTTGAATGGAAAAGGAAAACTTAACCTATTAACAATTCTATTAGGCATAAGTAATTGATCTACTTGATCCGCAAATCTCATAGATACTTCACTAAAATATTTTCCTTGAAAATTTCTTTCACCAATATCTTTTTTAGGATCCTTATTAAAACTCCATTTATAAATATGGGTATGAACATCAAAAATATTTTTAGGAACAAAGTTTTCTAACTCCTCATCCCATATTTGTTTATCTAAGCTTGTGATTTTTAATTCAGGATTTTCATTAAACATCTTTTAGAATATTTTTAAATTCACTTTGAATTTTCTGATAAACGTTTTTTTTAAATGGCACCGCATTATGAGTAATTTCATTGTAATTCATCCATTTCCAGTTACTAAATTCAGGATTTTCTGTTCCTACGTTTATATCGCTATCATCACCTTTAAAGTTAAAAAGAAACCATTTTTGAATTTGACCCATATACTCATTTCCCCATGGTAATGTGCTTAAAATTTCACTTGGTATGTCATAAGATACCCATTCTTTAGATGAAGCAATTAGTGACGCTTTATTAGTTCCAATTTCTTCCATCATTTCTCTCCAAACTGCTTCTTCAGGATTTTCATTTTCATCAATACCACCTTGTGGCATTTGCCAATATCCGCTAGGATTATCTAGTCTTTTGCCAACTAAAATCTGATTTTTTGTGTTGAGAATCATCATTCCCACACATTTTCTATATTTTTTTTGCATTATTATTCTTGAATTTCATTAAAGAGACTCACACCCTGTACAAGATCAAAGGCTCTACGAAGTTGATAATCAAGCTCAAATCGTTTTTCAAATTCACTTAATTCATTATCTTCACTATCTTCATTATCTTCCAAATCTTCTTCATTGTTCTTATCAAGAGAATCTTTTAAATCTGACTCAGAAAATCTTCTATAATTAAATGATTCGAATTCTCCTTGTTCTATGATTATATCTGGCACAATACCCTTACCCTGTATTGATTCACCTGAGGGAGTATAATATCTAGCTGTAGTTAATCTTATACCAGTGAGATTGTCACTATTTGAAACTTGAAAGGGAATTATCGTTTGTACTGATCCTTTACCAAAAGATTGTGTGCCAATAATTATTGCTCTTTTATGATCCTGCAGTGCGCCTGCAACAATTTCAGATGCAGATGCAGAACCACCGTCAATAATTACAACAAGTGGTTTACCATTAGTTCTGTCAGAATTTTTTGCACGATATCTTCTAATATCTTTTTTATCTCTACCTCTTGTTGAAACAATTTCTCCTCTTTCCAAGAATATGTCTGTTACCTTAACTGCTTGAGTAAGAAGACCCCCTGGGTTAGACCGTACATCTAAAACATAACCTTTTATTTGGTTTTCTTTTTCAATTTTTTTTATTGCATCAAGAAGGCCACTTTCTGTTTGTTCGTTAAAAGATGTTATTCTCAAATATCCAATATTATTAAGTACTTCACTTTTTACTGATCTAATTTTTATATAATCTCTAATAATTTCAATCTCAAAGGGTTCAGTATTTGCTCTCGAAATAGTAATTACTATTGGTTCACCTTTTTTGCCTCTCATTAATTCAACAGCTTCGTTTAGAGTTAGACCAAAAACAGGTGTTTCGTCTATTTGAATAATGTAATCACCTGCAAGAATTCCAGCTTCATATGCTGGCGAATCTTCTATCGGAGCAATGACTTTCACAAAACCTTCTTCCATGGTAATTTCAATTCCTAATCCGCCAAATTTACCCTCTGTATCCATTTGCATTTCTTGAAATACTTCTTCATTCATAAAACCAGAATGAGGATCTAAACCTGACAACATTCCATCAATCGCTTTTTCAATTAATTCTTGATCCGTAACCTCTTCCACATAGGAAGATCTTACCCTGTCAAATACCTGTCCAAATAGATCTAAATATTTATATTTTTCTTCATCTGAAGAAGATCCATATGTTTTAGTTGCAAGAAGTGTAATTAGGGTGAACAGTAGTATTACTTTTAAAAATACATTTTTTGAAATTATCATATATTTTAAGCTAGTTTAGTTTGTGAAGAATCAAAGCTTACTTCCCATAATTTTTCTAATGCATATAATTCTCTAATTTCTTGTCGAAACAGATGAACAATGATCTCACCTGCATCAACAATTATCCAGTCACATTGAGGTCTTCCTTCAGGATTTGGACATTTTATTCCTGCTCTTTTTAATTTTTTTACCATTTCATCTGCTGTGGCATCTGAATGTCTAGTTGATCTGCAGGTGGCAATTACAAAGGCATCAGCAACAGATGATTTGTTAGATAAATCAATAACTTTTATATCTTCAGCTTTTGCATCACTTAGTATTGATACAATATTTTCTGTTAATGAAGTAATTTTATTAATATTTGCCTCTTAATTTATTTCTTTGATTTCTAATTTCAGATGATGAAATTTTAATTTCTTTATTTTGTATTAAAGTCCAAGCAGGAATTTTTTTTGAATTATGTTCTATGTTTTGAGCTAAATATTTATTATGAATAAATTTTTTTGCTGCAACACTTTTCAAAGCATTTGTATTATATCCATGTCTTCTAAAAATAACAATAGAGATAATATGAAAAATTGATTGCCATTTTTCCCATTCGTGAAAATTAACTAAATTGTCTGCACCCATTAACCAAAAAAATTTAATATTTTTATAATATTGAATAAGAAATTTAATTGTTTGATAAGAATATTGAGATTTAATTTTTTTTTCTACTTCTAATATTTTTATAGGAAAATTTTTTGTAATTTGTTTACAATTTTGTAATCTTTCCTCATATGTTGCAGGTTTTGATATCTTCAATGGGTTCTGAGGTGTAACTATCCACCAAATTTCATCTAGCTGTAATACTTTTTTAGCTTCATTTGAAATAAATAGATGCCCCCGATGTGGTGGATCAAAAGACCCTCCAAGAAGTCCGATCTTTTTCAATTAAGGTCTTTCCTGGCCATTACCATTAACTACATATTTAAATGTAGTTAAATGTTTTGTTCCCACTGGTCCTCTTACATGTATTTTATCAGTTGAGATTCCTATCTCAGCACCAAAACCAAATTCACCTCCATCGGCAAACTGTGTAGATGCATTTTTTAATATTATTGCACTGTCAATTTTATTATAAAATTTTTCAAAGGTTTTTTCACTTTCTGTAATTATACTTTCCGTATGTCCAGAAGAATAATCATTTATATGTTTCACAGCTTCATCAACACCTGAAACAATTTTTACCGATAAAATTTTATCTAAATATTCTAATGACCAATCTTCTTCACTTGCAATTTTAAAATCACTATCTAAAGACTGAATATATTTATCGCCTCGAATTTCACAATTTACTTCTTTAAGAGGTTTTAATATTTTCATTGCTTCGTCTTTAATTTTTTCATCAATTAAAAGTGTTTCTGCAGCACCACATATTTCAGGACGCCTCATTTTACTGTTAAAAACAACTTTTTCTGCAATGTTTAAATCAGCATCTTTATCTACATACACATGACATATACCATCTAAATGTTTGATAACGGGTATCTTGCTTGCTGAATTAATTTTTTCAATCAAACCTTTGCCACCTCTAGGAATAATTACATCAACATAATTTCTCATACCAAGTAAATGATCAACCGCTTCTCTTGCAGGTGTATTGATCATTTGGACACAATGTTCAGGTAGGCCAGCTTCCGTGAAAGCATTTGTAATATTATTTACCAATTCCTTAGAGGAGTGAAAACTATCACTACCACCTCTTAAAATTATACAATTGCCAGATTTAATAGAAAGACATGAAGCATCAACAGTTACGTTTGGCCTTGATTCATAAATCACGCCTAATACACCAAGTGGTGTAGAAATTTTACGAAACTGTAAACCATTAGGTCTTTCCCATTCTTCTAATGTAATGCCAATTGGATCTGGTATTTCGATTATATCTTCAATTGATGTAATCAATCCATCAATAGATTTTTCAGTTAATGTAAGTCTATTTATTAAAGGCTTAGCTAAAGATTTTTTTTCACCATTTTCTAAATCTATTTTATTAGCTTCAAGAATTTTATTTCTATTTTTATCTAAATTTTTAGTGAGTTTTGTTAAAGCAAGATTTTTTTGATCACTGCTACAGACTTTCATATTTAGAGAGGCAGATTTTGCTCTTTTGCCTAATTCAATAATATTATTTTCAATACTCATGTAGAAAGCTTAACTAAATTATCTTTATGTACCACTTCCTCTCTTCCTTCGAAACCTAAAACTTTATAAATTTCTTTACTTTTCTTTCCAATAATTTTTTTTGCATCATTAAAATCATAAGCAGATATACCTATTGCTATCTTCTGACCATTCTCAACTAAGATAGATATTACATCACCTCTTTTGAACCTTCCTTTGATATCTATTACTCCTGCAGGAAGAAGACTTTTATTTTTCAAAATTGCATTTTGAGCCCCTGTATCAATAATAATCGATCCTGATGGTTTTAAATGATTTAATAACCATTTCTTTTTGGACGAATTTGTAGAAGTTAAGGGATAAAAAATTGTTGAATTTTTCTTAGTAATATTACTGATTGGTCTGTTTTTATCACTATTAGTGATAATTGTTGCACAACCGTTTCCAGCACATATCTTTGCTGCTAAAATTTTTGTTGCCATTCCTCCACTACCTAGCTCAGAAGATTGATAATTAACAAGTTCTTCAATTTTTTTATCAATTTTAAATACCTCTGAAATTTTTTTGACATCCTTATCTTTTTTTGGATTACCTTGATATAAACCATCAACATCACTTAATAAAATTAATAAATCAGCTTCAATCATTTGTGCTACTCGGGCTGCAAGTCTATCATTATCACCATAGCGAATTTCCTCAGTAGCAACAGTGTCATTTTCATTAATGATTGGGATTATGTTTTTACTTTGTAATGATGTTATTGTATTTCTAGCATTTAAATATCGTCGCCTTTCTTCGCTATCTTCTAATGTTAATAGAATTTGAGAAACAGCTATCTTGTATTTTCCTAGTTTATTTCGCCATTGATGAGCTAATTCAATTTGACCAACTGAAGCTGCTGCCTGTTTATCTTCTAATTTTCTTAACTTTGTATTTGAAATACTTTTCGCACCTAAAGCAATAGCTCCTGAACACACAATAACAATTTTTTTTATTTTATTCAATTCCGCAATGTCTTTACATAAATTATCTAACCACTTAGATTTGATCTTTTTCGTTTTCGAATCAACAATTGAATTTGAACCAATTTTTACAACTACTTTTTTATATTTTTTAATCATTTGTGATTTCATTATATTTGAATAAATAATCAATTAGATCATCTATACCTTCATTATTAAAACTTGATATAAAAAGAATATCAGAATTTAACTTTCTATTGATCTCAATTTTTTTTTCTTCTAAATTTTCATAGAGTAAATCAACTTTTGTTAAAACAATTATTTCTTTTTTTGAAGATACTTTTTCACTATATTTTGAAATTTCGTTTCTTACTGTAATATAGTTTTCGTACCAATTTTCGTCATTTATATCTACTAAATGAAGTAAATATTTACATCTCTCAATATGTGCTAAAAATTTATCTCCCAAACCTTTTCCCTCATGCGCACCTTCAATTAAACCTGGGATATCTGCCAATACAATTTCTTTATCAAAGCGTTTCACGGTACCAAGTACAGGATGTAAGGTTGTAAATGGATAATCTCCAATTTTTGGGTTAGCATTAGAAATTGTTGATAACAGAGTTGATTTACCTGCATTAGGTAAGCCTATTACTCCTATATCTGCAAATAATTTGAGTGATAACCATATCCATCGTTCTTCTCCTAATTCACCTTTTGTAAATTTTCTTGGAGCTTGGTTAACTGATGATTTAAAATGATTATTTCCTAAACCGCCATTACCACCCTTTAATAAAATATATTCCTCATCAATTTTTGTTAGATCAGTTAGCAATACCGTTTTATCTTCATTGTAAATTTCTGTTCCAGGTGGAACTTTAATAACCATGTTGCTTCCATTCGCTCCTGTTTGATTTTTTCCCCTTCCATTTTCACCTTTTTTTGCTTTAAAATGTTGTTGATATCTAAAATCAATTAGTGTGTTTAAATTATCATCCACTTTAAAAATAATATTTCCACCTTTGCCTCCATCGCCTCCATTAGGGCCACCAAACTCAATATATTTTTCCCTACGAAAACTAACGCAACCATCTCCACCATTGCCTGATGCAATATATATTTTTGCTTGATCTAAAAATTTCATAATAAATTTTTAATTAATTGGAATTATTGTTCTGTGGGAACAACTGATACAAAAGTTCTTACTCTTGTTTTTTTAAAAGCTACTTTTCCATTTATTGTAGCAAATATTGTGTGATCTTTACCTATGCCAACATTATCACCTGGATGAAACTTTGTGCCTCGTTGTCTAATAATAATGTTTCCTGCTATTACGTTTTCACCGCCAAATTTCTTAACTCCAAGTCTTCGACCCGCCGAGTCTCTTCCATTCCTAGAACTACCACCTGCTTTTTTCGTTGCCATTATTTATCTTCTTTTTTAGTTTTAACAGTTTTTTTAACAGTTTTCTTTACTGATTTTTTCTTAGTAGGTGAAGCTTTATTTACTGCTTTTTTTGTAACTGTCTTCTTTTTTGCAACTTTTACCTCATTAGACTCAATTTTTTCTTTAGTAACTTTAGTTTCAGTTTTTTTAACTTTTTTTGTTTCAGGTTCAGCAGTGGATTTTTTTCCACCATAAGAAATTGATTCTATTCTTAATACAGTTAGATATTGTCTATGACCCTGAGTTAGTCTGTAATTTTGTCTTTTTCTTTTTTTAAAAACTATTATTTTTTTATCTCTGATTTGATCAACAATTTTTGCTTCAATTGAAGCATCTTTAAGTAATGGTTCGCCTAAGCTATTTGTGCTTTGATCACTGATAGCTAATACATCAGTAATAGACACTTTATCACCTTTGGATCCCTCAAGTTTTTCTACTTTAAGTATCTGACCAGCTCTTGCTGAGTATTGCTTTCCACCAGTTTTGAATATTGCTAACATTTCTTTTGATGGCGGGGTTTATAGTGAACTATGCTAATAGTCAAATTAAAAATATGGCATAAATACTGGAAATAAAGACCTTAAAAGCTATCCTTTGCTTTTCGCAAATAAGCAAATAATTCAAAGTCTGTAAAACCTAGCTCTTTCTTAATTATAGTACCTAATTTTGAATTTTGATTCAGGAATAAATTATATTGTTTTTCATCTTCTAATAAAAATGGTACGGATTTTCCTTTATTATTTAAATCATCATTAATTTTGTTTCTAACTGTTAAATAAGCACTTTGTTTTTTGAGTGTTTTCTCAAGAAAATTTAAATTACTTATTGTATATTCATGACCACAATAAATAATTGTATTTTTATCTAATTCATTAATTTTTTGTAAACTGTTAAACATTTCATTTAATGTTCCTTCAAACACACGACCACAACCAAGTCTGAACAGTGTATCACCACAAAATAAAACACCATTGTTTTTATCATAGTAAATTATATGATCTAATGTATGTCCGGGTGTTTTTATTATTCTAAATGTATTTAAGCAGGAGTTGACTTCATCTCCATCACGTAAAATAAATCTTGTATTTTCAATCTGAGCACTTGGAGAGTGTATATTAACTTCTGGAAAAGCTTTAAGTATTCCTTTTACACCTGATGTGTGATCTTTATGATGATGTGTAATAAATATATCTTCTATGGTTAAATTGTTTTCAAGAGCAAAATTTAATATAGTATTACTATCAGCAGGATCTATAACACAGCTTTTAAGCGTGTCATTATATAAAACAAAAGAGTAGTTATCTTTTAATTGATTTATTATTTCAACTTTCATCTAATAACTAATTTGCAATAACAGAATTTTTTGCAAAAACTTTTTTTGACGATTTAATTTTTATTGGTTCAAAATTTTTATAACTTAATAAAAAGATAGCTTCGTGAGTGAAAAAATTAACTCCAGTAATTGATTCACTTATATCAAATTGCCTACCTTTTGATGTTAATCCAATACTTTTTTCAATCACAATATTCATTTCATTACACAAATTCAAAAAATCCTTAATTGTAAAAAAATGAATGTTAGGTGTGTCATACCATGTATAAGGTAAACTTTCTGTTACTGGCATTTTTCCAGATATTAAAAGCTGTAATCTTATTTTCCAATGTCCAAAGTTAGGAAAAGAAACTATTGCTTTTGATCCTATTCTTAATAATTCAGACAGAATATCTTTGGGTTTCATCATTGCTTGTAAAGTTTGACTTAAAATTACATAATCAAAACTATTATTTGAATATTGGGACAAATCTAGTTCTGCATTTCCATGTACAACATTGAAACCTCTTGCGATAGCATTTGCAGCTAGATCTCTATTTAATTCAATGCCATGAGTTATCGCATTACGATTATTTTCTAATTGTTCCATAAGACCGCCATCACCACATCCAATATCAAGGATTTTTCTGTCTTGTGCGATAAGTGTTTCAATAAGAGACCAATCTTTTCTTATGCTATTAATTTTATTCATCTATCTTCGCAAAGTTGTTTGTTAGGAAACCTTTTATTACATCATCTAACTGTGGTTCCTCTAATAAAAAACTATCATGTCCTTTATTAGTATCTATTTCTAGAAAGCTTACTTCTCTTGATAGAGAATTTAATTGATTTACAATCATTTTACTTTCTATTGTAGGGAATAACCAATCTGAGGTAAATGAGACAATTAAATATTTTAAATGGTCATTTGGATTATGACTAAACTCAATATTTTTTCTAAATGTTTCATCATGATCAAAATAATCCATAGCTCTGGTTAAATAAAGATATGAATTTGCATCAAATCTTTCAACAAATGATTTACCTTGATATCTCAGATAACTCTCAACTTGAAAATCAGCATCAAATCCAAAAGAAATAATATCTCTTGATTGAAGTTTTCTTCCAAATTTTTTATGCATCGCATTTTCGGATAAATATGTGATATGTGCAATCATTCTTGCTACTGAAAGACCTCTTTCTGGTACTTCATCATTTTCAAAATACTTTCCATTTCTCCAAATAGGATCACTCATTATTGCCTGTCGTCCAACTTCATGAAATGCAATGTTTTGAGCCGAATGTTTTAAAGCGCCAGCAATATGTATTATATTTAAAATTTTATCTGGAAAATCGATTACCCATTGAAGTGCTTGCATTGCTCCCATCGAACCACCAATTACAGAAAATAACTTCTCTATATTTAAACTTTCAATCAATAAAGATTGAGCCTTAACCATATCTTTTATTGTTACGGAAGGAAAATTACCACCATATGCAACATCACTTCCATTTAGTAACTCTTTAGGACCAGTTGAGCCAGCACAACCGCCGAGTACATTTGAGCAAATTACAAAAAATTTGTTTGTATCAATTGGTTTATTGGGCCCAACCATTCTAGACCACCAACCTTCTCTCCCAGTAATGGGATTATTTCCAGCAACATATTGATCTCCAGTTAAAGCATGGCAAATAAGAATAGCATTAGTTTTATCAGTATTTAATTTGCCATATGTTTTGAATGCTAGTTTAAAACTATCTATTAAATCCCCTGATTCTAGTTTTAAATTAATATTCTCGAAATAAGCTATTTCGCTTTCAAGTTTTGTGTCAGTAGTAAATTTTGTATTCATATTTTTTTAGTCTAACACTATTTGAAAGAATTAAGGAGGAGTGTAAACGCTTTAGCTGATTATTGCTCCACCCGCAAGCTGTCTCAAATCGGTGATAATCGGTCTTATATTTATATATCTTTCTAAGTCAATAAATCGTCATTTTTTAAATTAAATACTACTTTATTTTGATTTATCGTAAGATAGTTTGTAAAGAAATGTCCGATATTATGAAAAATAAAGAATTAGACAAATTAAGAAGCAAAATTAATAACATTGATGATGAAATTTTATCTTTATTATCTAATCGATCTAAAATTGTTTTAGAAATAGGAAAACACAAAAAAGATAATTCAGTTGTTGACCCAGATAGAGAACAAAAAATTCTAGATAGATTAAGTTCTAAATTTACAGGATCTTATCCGAAAGATACTATTGTTAGACTTTGGAGAGAAATCTTCCAATCTTCTGAAAAACTTCAAAAATTAACCAAGGAAAATATTCAATCAAAAAGATCTATAGAAAACATTAATGTTTATAAAGGTGGTAAGGCGAAGTTAAATAACAATAAAAGAGTTATCAAACTTTCTTCAAATGAAAATCCCTATGGCGCTTCACCGAAAGCAATTGAATTGTTAGAAACAAAAAATATTAATAATGATTTACACAGATACCCAGAAATTGATGGATCATCATTAAGAGAAGCAATAGCTAAAAATTTTTCTATTGATAGTAATAGAATCATTCTTGGCTCTGGTTCAGATGAAGTTTTATTATTTGCAGCTTTAGCATTTTGTCAAGATGGTGATGAAATTCTCCACGCTAACCATGGTTTTGAGATGTATTCAATTGTGAGTAAAGTAGTTGGTGCAGTTCCAAAAAAAATTGAGGAAGATGTACATTTTAATTTAAATATTGAAAATCTCATCAGTCAAACAAATGACATTACTAAAGTAATTTATATTGCATCACCTAATAACCCAACGGGAACTTATTTGACTAGAGATCAACTTGTTAAATTAATGAATAGTATTTCTAAAAATATTATAGTTGTTATAGATGGAGCATATGTCGAATATGTGCAAAAAGAGGATTATGATAAAGGATTTAGCTTAACGGATGAATATGAGAATATAATTTTAACAAGAACATTTTCAAAAACATATGGACTCGCAGCTTTAAGAGTAGGCTGGTGTTATACCAGTCAAAAAATAGCTGACATAATGAATAAAATAAAACCTCCTTTTAATACGACAACTATATCACAGTCCTTAGCTATTAAAGCTTTGGAGGATAAAGAACATATTGAAAAATCTGTTAAATTAAATTCTGAAATCAAAAATTGGTTTGAAAAAGAGCTCAAACTTCTAAATATTAAAACCAGACAAACCGAAGGAAATTTTACTTTGATTGAAACTTCAGAAGAAGAAGCTGAGAAAATTAGTAATCACCTTATGAATGAAGGCATTATTATAAGGCGTTTAAATAGTTATAATCTGCCTAATTTTCTAAGAATTAGTATTGGTACGAAAGAAGAAATGGATTTAACAGTTGAAAGTTTGAAGAAACTCAATGTCTAAAATAACTTATGAATCGGCCCTGGTCATTGGTATGGGATTAATTGGATCATCCATAGCGAGGACGCTTAAGGAAAAACAATTATCAAAAAAAATTTTTGCTATTGACAGAGATAGTGAGGTAATAAGTATTTCAAAAAATTTAAATCTTGTGGATGCAATAGAGAGTGATTTAAATAAATATAATCAACAATTTGATATTATTTTTATTTGTACGCCTTTGAGTGCATATAGGGATATATTTAATCAATTGAATAGCTATGTTAATAAAACAACACTATTAACAGATGTTGGTTCAACAAAAGTAAGTGTTATAGAAGATTTTAAAGAATCAATTAATAATAAAAAAATTTTATTTGTTCCTGCCCACCCTATTGCTGGATTAGAGAAAAGTGGACCAGAATTTGGTTTCGCAAAGCTGTTTGAGAATAGGTATTGTATTTTGACCCCAATAGAAACTCAGAGTGAGATAACAAGATCAATTTCAGATATTTGGAAGTCATTTGGAATGAATATAGAAACCATGGAACCTAAACATCATGACAGAGTACTAGCTATGACATCTCATATTCCACAACTCATTGCATATTCTGTCGTAGGCACTGCAACAGAGCTTGAATCTCAAATGAAAGATGAAGTGATTAAGTATTCAGCTGCAGGTTTTAGAGATTTCACAAGATTAGCAGGTAGTGATCCAGTAATGTGGCGTGATGTTTATGAAAAAAATAAAGAAGCCGTTTTAGAAATGCTTGGTCGTTTCAGTGAAGATCTACTTACTTATCAAAAAGCAATAAGAAATAATGATTTAAAATATTTGGAAGAAAAATTTATAAAATCAAAAGAAATTAGAAAAATTATTGAAGAGATTGGTCAAGCAGGAACTTTTGATCCCACAGAAAAGAATTAGTTATCCAATAATAAATTTGAAGCAGTTTCTATTCTATTTTGAACTTCTTTTAATAAAATTTTTTTATCTAAACCTTCGTCAATTATTGGTAAAAATTTTATAGTAATTAATCCTTTCTCTAATACCCATGATTGTTTTGGCCAACATAAACCTGAATTTAAAGCCACAGGAAGGATTTTTCTTTTTGTATGGTTATAAACTCCAATAAAACCTGTCTTATAATCAGGTTTACTACCAGGCAGCTTTCTTGTTCCTTCGGGGAAAATAATAATTGATGATCCAAAAGATAATTTTGATTGAACTTTTTGTAACATATCTCTCATAGCTTTTGTTCCCCCATCTCTATTAATCGCAACCATATTAGACTTGAATAAATATTGACCAAAAATTGGTATAAAGAAAAGCTCTCTTTTATGGACAAAGAAACAATCTTTTAAATAATAATAGAGTGCGAGTGTCTCAAATGTGGACTGATGTTTAGACGCAATTAAGACACTTTCATTTGGAATATTTTCTAAACCCTCAATTTTATGTTTAATGTTGCATATAAGATTAAGAAAAACAAAAATAACACGTATCCAAAGTTTGGTTGGATATTTAAGTAAATAACTTGGTAATAAGAGGAAAGGTAAACACACAATACCCATCAACACAGTCCAAATAACTAAGGAAATATAAAATATTATACTTTTTAAAATTAACATACTTTATGATTTTGTTTTATATACTAGCCTGACTGATCTATATATAATTTATGTTCATTGTTTGCTCTAATTGTGATTTCAAGTATTTAGTAAATTCTGCAGATCTTAAACCAAATGGTAGAATGGTTGAATGCGCAAATTGTAATCATCAATGGTTTCAAGAATTAGATGATACGGACATTACATCATCAGTTCCATCTACAAAAAAAGAAGAATTCGATCAAAATTTAAAAGATAATAAACAAAAAGAAAAATTAGAAAAAGGTCCAGTTAGAAATTTACCAAGTACAGTTGTAAAACACGAAAGACCAAGTGTTATTAATTCAACTATAGTAATCGCACTAGCTATAGTTGTAATTTTAGCAATATGGATTTATCGATCCTATGGTGTAAACACGTTTGTCATTATTGATTTCTATATTAGGGAATTTTTCTTTAATTTAAATTTGATAATTTCAGACTTAGCTAAAATTATACACAATACTTTAAATTAGTTACAACCAACTCGGAATAATATCAGCTTCAATTATTTTCTCAATTTTCTCTGGAGAAAAAACAATTGCATAATTATCTTTGTTAACTAAAATTTCAGAAGGTAATGGTCTAGAATTATAATTGGAAGACATCACCTTTCCATAAGCTCCTGTATTTTTTATAACTAATAGATCACCGATTTTTTGTTTAGTTAACTTTATATCTCGTGAAAAAATATCTGAACTTTCACAAATTGGACCCGCAATAGTATAATCTATAAACTCCTTAGAGTTTGAATTTATTGCCAATATTTCATGATGTGCGCCATACATTGCTGGACGTATTAATGTATTCATACCAGCATCAACAATTAAATAGTTAATACCTCCATTATTTTTCTTTGTAATAATTGAAGTAACAGTAATTCCTGCTTCAGCAATTAAATACCGACCGGGTTCAAAAGATAGTTCATATTCTGTTTGTGTAAAGCAATTATCAAGTTCTTTTTTTACCATCTCAATATTAAAATCTGGATCAGAAACCTTATATTTAACATGGAATCCTCCACCCAAATCAACATGTTTTATATTAATACCTGATTCAATAAACTTATTTGCAGCCATTTTCATTTGATTAAAAGTATTTTTAAAAGCCTCAATTTTACTTATTTGACTTCCAATATGACAACTAATACCAACTAAATTTAGACTTTTACAAGTTTTAACTAATTCAACAATTTTGTCTATTTTATCAATTTCGATACCAAACTTATCCGTTTTTTTGCCTGTAGAAATTTTACTTAAAGTTTCACCATCAATATCTGGATTAAGCCTAACACCAATATCAACAACTTTATTTTTTTCAGTCGCTAAACTATCAAGTAATTTTATCTCCTCTAAAGATTCAGTATTAATTAAACGTATATTTTTATGCATAGCATAGAGTAAATCTTGTTCAGATTTTCCTACACCTTCAAAAATAATTTTATTTGGATTAAAGCCAGCCTCCAAAGCTCTCTTAAGCTCTCCAACTGAAACTACATCTGCTCCAAGATCTAATGAGTTCATTAATTTCAAAATAGCTTGATTTGAATTAGACTTAATTGAATAAAAAATATTGTTGCCCAATATTTCTTTAGTTTTATTCACTTGATTAATAATTTTTTCTTGTGAATATACATAAAAAGGGGTTGCACAAACTTTAACTAAGTCATGCAATGAAGTACCCTCAATATATGGGTCATTATTTTTATAATTAAGCATTTAATCAGTATTTATAACAATAGACTGTTGACGTTTTTTTTCTTCTTCTAATTTCTCTAAACATGCTTCATCACATGGGTATGTAATTACTGATTTGTCTACCTGATCCTCTGGTAAGCTTAATGGGCCAACTTTCCCACAACTAAAAGTAAACAATAAAAATGATAATAATATTAGTCTGATCATCATAGGTATTTTTTTATAGCAAATTTTATCATTTTTTTAGTAAATTTGGGAGCTGTTCCACCAAAACTAGTTTTTGAATTTACACTATTAATAGCTGATAGCACTTTTTTTGCACCTTCTGTTATATTTTTGTCAAACTTTCTTAATTCATCAAGAGATAATGAATCTATATTTATTGTTTTTCTTGAACAATAAGAAACAACCTTTCCTGTAACATTATAAGCATCTCTAAAAGAATAATTAAGATTTTGGACTAACCAATTAGCTAAATCTGTAGCAGTGGCATTTGAATTGTCTATTAACTCTTTCATTTTAGTTTTATTGAATGTTGATTTTGATAAAATTTCATTAATAACTTTTACGCACAAGAAAACATTGTCGTATGAGATAAAAGTTAATTGTTTATCATCTTGTAAGTCTTTACTATATGAAAGTGGCAATCCTTTAACAATATTAAGCATTGAACTTAAATTGCTAATGATAATACTTGTTTTTCCTCTGACAAGTTCTGCTCCATCAGGGTTTTTTTTCTGTGGCATAATTGAACTGCCAGTTGAAAGATCGTCTGGTAAATTTATAAAATTAAATTGTTGGTTTGACCAAAGTACAATTTCCTCAGCTATTTTTGAAAAATGAACAGCGATCAAAGATAAAACAAATAAAAATTCTATTACAAAGTCTCTATCTGAGACTGAATCCATTGCATTTTTTGTTGGCTCTCTAAAGCCTAATTTTTTAGATGTATATTTTCTATCAATAGGAAATGATGTGCCAGCAAGCGCAGCTGCACCTAATGGACTTTCATTTAGACGATATAAACAATCTTTAAGTCTTGTTCTATCTCTACCAATCATTTCAACATAAGCTAAAAGATGATGAGCTAATGATATTGGTTGAGCAATTTGTAAATGTGTGTAACCAGGCATAATTGTTTCAGTATTTTTTGTTGCAATATTAATCAAGGTTTTCTGAAATTTTTTTAGCTCACTATCTAAGAATTTTGACTCTTTTTTAATCCATAATTTTAAATCAGTTACTACCTGATCATTTCTAGATCTTGCCGTGTGAAGTTTCCCTGCAACTTTTCCAATTTTTTTAAACAGTAAACTTTCAATATTCATGTGAATATCTTCAAGTTTTTTTGAAAATACTACCTTGTTTTTTTCAATATCTCTTTCAATTGCTTTAAGTCCAGAGACTATTGCACTTTGTTCTTTTTTATTTATTATTTTTTGTTTACCAAGCATTTCAGCATGCGCTATTGATCCAGCTATATCTTCTTTATAAAGACGCTGATCAATATCTATAGACGAATTAATCGCATCTAAAATCTCACTAGGTCCTTTTGAAAAATGGACATTTCTTGAAGGGTTTTTTTTCATTTTCCGGCCCTATAAGAGATATTTATATTAATTTCCACCCTTATGCTTAAATTATTTTCATACGGCAATTTTTTCTTATATAAGCTCAACTTTATAGAACTCATATGAATATTAAAAAAGTAGTTGTAATAGGATCAGGCACTATGGGAAGTGGAATTGCTGCTCAAGTTGCTAATGCAGGTATCTCAGTAACTCTCCTTGATTTGCCTTCAAATGAGGGATCACGAAATCAAATAACAGAAAAAGCTAAAGAAAGAATTATAAAATCAAGACCTCCATTACTTCTAGAAATAACTAAGGCAGAATTTATTGAAACTGGAAATATAGAAGATGATTTTTCTGTTGTCTCACAAGCTGATTGGGTTGTTGAAGCTGTAGTAGAAAGAATTGATATCAAACATTCAATATATTCTAAAATACAAGACGCACGTAAAGCTTCTTCAATAATTTCATCTAATACCTCAACTATTCCATTGAAAGTTCTATCTGCAAATATGTCTGATGATATGAAGAAAAATTTCTGTATCACTCATTTTTTTAATCCGGTTCGTTATATGGCTCTTTTAGAAATTGTTACTGAACCAATTAATGATACTAAAAAAATCAAATTCTTAAAATCTTTTTGTGATCAACAACTTGGAAAGGGTGTAATTATTTGTAATGATACCCCAGGATTTATTGGAAATAGAATTGGTGTTTATGCAATGCAAGTTGCTATGACTGAAGCATTTAAAATGAATATTTCAATTGAAGAAGCAGATGCAGTATTTGGAAGACCAATGGGTATACCTAAAACAGGTATTTTTGGTTTGTATGATTTGATTGGTATCGATTTAATGGCAGATGTCTTAAAAAGTTTTATAAAAGAGTTACCAATTGAAGATCCCTTTCACGAAGTTGCTCAAGAAATTCCGTTAGTAAAAAAACTAATCGATACAGGTTATACTGGAAGAAAAGGCAAGGGTGGTTTTTATAGAATGAATAAGTCAGATGGTAAAAAAATTCTTGAAGCAATCGACCTAAAAACTGGAGAATACTCTACTAGTAAAAAAATAAATTTAGGATTGGGTGATAAAATAGATATAAAAAAATTAATCGAAAGAGATGATAAATATGGCAAGTATGCAAAATCGATACTAACAAAAGTAATTAGATATGCTGCTTTTCTTATTCCTGATGTTTCATCTAAATATATAGATATTGATGATGCTCTAAGATTAGGCTTTAATTGGACTATTGGTCCATTTGAAATGTTATCAAATATAGAAACAAATTCTTTTATTCTAGAAAATACTGATATCAATTATTTTGCGTCAGTTCAAAATAATTTCAAATTTGAAAAAAGACCAGACTATCTTGATCCTAATATTGATAATCTTAGGTCTCTTAAATTAAAGAAAACATTTCATAACACCTCTGCAAACGTTCAAGAATCTTCATCTTTTCAAATTGTAGAATTTACCACTAAAGCCAATGCCCTTAGTACAGACTCTATGCTTGCTTTAAATGAAGCTGCACAAAATAATAAAAGTACAATTATAATAAATGAAGCAATGCAATTCTCAGCAGGTGTAAATTTAAATTACGTAATGGATTTTGCTACAAATAACGAGTGGTCAAAAATTGAAAAATTTATTGTTGATTTCCAACGAACATGCAAAGCTATCAAATATGCAGATAAACCTTTTATTGCAGCACCTTCTGGTTTAGCGATTGGAGGAGGATTTGAAGTAGTTCTTCACTGTGATTACTCTGTTTCACATATAAATGTTGTTCTAGGCCTTGTTGAGTCTCTAGTTGGTCTAATTCCTGCAGGTGGAGGATGTAAGGAAATGTTGTGGCGTTGGCTACAAACACCCGAAGGAAAAGAAAATTCAGAATATGCTTCAATGAAAGTCTTTGATCTTATTGGATATGCTATTACTGCAAGTTCACCAAATGAAGCAAAACCTAATCAATTTTTTCTTAGTAAAGACAAGGTTGTAATAAACAGGGATAGACAACTTACAACTGCAATTGAATTACTTAATAATATCGAAAGCAATTACTTAAAACCTAGTGAACCTGTATTCAGACTTGGAGGCAGTTCTGTAAAAGATAAAATGTTTGAAAAGTTAGAAAAACTTCACAGTGAAAAGAAAATAATGGATCATAGCTTAGAAGTTGGAAAGCAAATTGCTTTTGTTTTAAGTGGTGGTGATACAAATATAAATTCTGATCTTACGGAAGATGATCTATATAATTTAGAGCTTGAAGCTTTCATGCGACTTATCCAGATGCCTAAAACCCAGGAAAGAATAAAACACACATTAGAAACAGGAAAACCATTAGTAAATTAATTTGATTTCTTGTAGTATCGATTAAAGTTTGGAGGAATGGATGAATAATTTCGATACAAATCTTGATAAAAATACTGCTAATTTTGTCCCTTTATCTCCCTTAAGTTTTATTTCCCGTGCTAAAGATATTTATCCAAATTATGAGTCACTGATTTATGGTAATAGAAATTATACCTGGATAGAAACTTATAAACGTTGTACGAAATTTGCTAGCGCTTTAGAAAAACAAGGTATTGGTAAAGGAGATACAGTTTCTATAATTGCAGCTAATACACCTGAAATATTCGAAGCCCATTATTCTATTCCAATGATTGGTGCAGTAATTAATACAATTAATACAAGATTGGATGCAGAAACAATTGCATATATTCTGGATCATAGTGATGCAAAATTATTAATTACAGATACACAATTTTCACCTACCATGAAAAAAGCCTTAAGCCTTTATGGAAAAAATATTCCTATTATTGATATTCATGATGAACAAGCAATATTCAAAATAGGTGAAGGTGAAAGAATAGGTAAATGGACTTATGAAGATTTTCTTTTAACTGGAGATGATAACTTTGAATGGTCTTTACCTGATAATGAGTGGCAAGCTATCTCTTTAAGTTATACCTCAGGAACAACAGGAAAACCCAAAGGTGTTGTCTATCATCATAGAGGTTCTTATCTAATGTCAACAGGCAGTGTAACGGCATGGAATATGCCTAACAAATTAACTTTTTTATATACAGTGCCAATGTTCCATTGCAATGGATGGGGTTATCCGTGGACTGCTGCATTAATTCACGCCAAGGTTGTTTGTTGTCGATATATTATTGCTAAAGATATTTATAATTTGATTGATCAACATAAGGTTACTCATTTTGGAGGTGCACCAATAGTATTAAGTTTAATCGCAAATGCAGATGAAAAAGATAAAAAAGTAATCAACCATAAGGTATTTGTTCTAACTGCTGGTGCGCCACCTACAAGTGCTATCCTTGAGAAAATGGATAACCTAGGTTTTGAGGTAATGCATGTATACGGATTAACAGAAACATATGGGCACATATTACAATGTGCATGGAATGAAGAATGGAATGAACTTCCTAAAACAGAAAAAGCAGATATTAATTCTAGGCAAGGTGTTCGTTATCCTAATACAGAAGAAGTTATTGTTGCTGATCCAGAGAGTCATAAACGCGTTCCAAGGGATGGTAAGACAATGGGAGAAATACTTATAAGAGGTAATGTTGTAATGAAAGGATATTATAAAAATAAAGAAGCAACTGAAACATCTATGAAGAATGGCTGGTTTCACTCTGGAGATTTAGCAGTTGTTTATCCTGATGGTTATATTCAAATAAAGGATCGCTCTAAAGATATTATAATTTCAGGCGGAGAAAATATTTCATCAGTAGAGGTAGAAAATATTGTAGCAAAACATGATTCTGTTTCTCTTGTTGCCGTTGTAGCAAAGCCAGATGAAAAGTGGGGTGAAACTCCTTGTGCATTTGTTGAATTAGCACCTGGAAAAAATGCCACAGAGGAGGAAATTATACAGTTTTGTAAAGAAAATATGGCTGGATTTAAGAGACCAAAGCATGTAATCTTTGGTGAATTACCAAAAACTTCCACAGGGAAGATACAAAAATTCGAATTAAGAACAAAAGCAAAGGAGTTATAAATGGACCCAAAAACTTATAAATTTGACACACTAAGTCTTCACGCAGGTTATCAGCCAAGCAAAAACGCTGGCTCAAGACAAGTACCAATCTATCAAACAACTTCATATATGTTTGATGATGTTGATCATGCGGCAGCACTTTTTAATCTAGAGAGAGGTGGTCATATTTATAGTCGTATGTCCAACCCAACAGTACAAGTCTTAGAAGAAAGAGTTTGTGCATTGGAAGGTGGAACAGCTGCTCTTGCAACTGCATCTGGAATGAGTGCAATATTTTTAACGATCATGACTCTTTGCAATGCTGGTGATCACATGGTTGTTTCTTCTCAACTTTACGGAGGAACAGTAAACTTATTTAGATTAACACTTCCTAAGTTTGGTATTAAAACAACTTTTGTAAAACCAAGAGATACAGAAGGTTTTAAAAAAGCTATTCAACCAAATACTAAAGGTATATTTGGTGAGCTTGTCGGTAATCCAGGTAATGAATTAATGAATATGCCGGAAGTATCAAACATTGCTAAAGAAGCAGGTATACCACTTATTATTGATAGTACCTACCAAACTCCTTATCTATGCCGACCTTTCGAACACGGTGCAGATCTTGTAGTTCACTCACTAACTAAATGGATGAGTGGTAATGGTTCATCTATGGCAGGTATTTTAGTTGAAGGCGGAACATTTGATTGGATGCAAAATGATAAGTTTCCATCTATGACTGAGCCGTACGAAGGTTATCATGGATTATCATTCGCAGAAGAATTTGGTCCAACAGCATTTACAATGATGGCAAGAGCTGAAGGAATGAGAGATATGGGACCTTGCTTAGCACCTCAAAATGCTTGGAACATTCTACATGGACTTGAAACTCTTTCACTGCGTATGGAAAAACATTGTTCTAATGCTTTGAAGATGGTTGAGTATTTATCAAACCATGAAAGTGTCGCATGGGTATCTCATGCAAGTGCACCAGGACATCCTGATAAGGAACTAGCAGAAAAAATTCTACCTAAGGGGACTGGATCTATGATTGCCTTTGGAATTAAAGGTGGGAAAGAAGCAGGTGCTGCGTTTATTAATAATGTTAAGCTTGCATCACATTTAGCAAATGTAGGTGATGCAAGAACATTAGTTATTCATCCGGCATCAGCAACTCACTCACAAATGGATGAGGCAACTTTAAAATTTGCTGGATTATCTCATGATATGATTAGATTATCTGTTGGTTTAGAAGATTTTGAAGATATCGTAAACGATTTTGAAGACGGATTTAGAGCTGCAAAAAAACCTCGTTTAGTTGCAAACAAATAAATGAAGTTTAAAGTTCGTGGTATCGATACGTTTGCCTCCACTGGAGGCAGACCTTTTGATAAAAATAAACCTCTTATTATTTTTGTTCACGGCAGTGGACTAAGTCATATGGTCTGGGTCTTACAAACACGTTACTTTGCATTTCGTGGATACAGTGTTTTAGCAGTTGATTTACCAGGTCACGGATTATCTTCTGGCGAAAGTTTAAAAACTATTGAAGAAATGGGAAACTGGGTTGGTGATGTAATTGGAGCAGCTGGATGCAAAGAAGCTTCGCTAGTTGGACATTCTCAAGGATGTCTTGTAACAATGGAATGTGTTGCACAACACCGAGAAAAAATTAAAACCTTAACTCTTATGGGCGGTGCGTCTGCTATTCCGATGAACCCAGAATTATTAAAGCTAGCTGAAGAGAGTAATCCTAAGGCTGTTGATCTTATGATGGATTTTGCGCATGGCCCGGCAGGACATTTTGGAGGTCATCCTGTTCCAGGTTTATACCACTTGAATGTTGGTTCAATGATTGTTCAAAATAAAGAAATCAAAGATACCCTAGGTGTGGATTTTAGAGCATGTGATAATTATAAAAACGGACCTGAGATTGCAAAAAAATTAGATTTACCAACTCTTTCTATATTAGGTGCACAAGATAGAATGTGCCGTTTAAAAGATGGAAAAATTCTTGCTGATTATATTAAAGGATCAGAAGTAAAGATTATTGAAGATTGTGGTCATATGATGCTCTTAGAAGAAGCAGATCAAACATTAGAAATTTTAAAGAAGTTCATAGCTGAACATTACCCTTTACCTAATTAGATAATTTTAAAAATTAAATCAAAGACTACTTAATTTCTTCATTATCAGGTCTTGTAAGTTCTTCGAGTTTACGCATTTCCTCTTCCATTTTAAGTTTTTCTTGCTCTTCACGTTTCTTTTTACGTTCTTCAGCTTTCTGTTTAAGCTTAAGCTCTTTTTGCATTTTACGGTCTCCCGCTTTTGATTTATGATTAAAATGAATGCCCATATAAACCCTGCGTCTATATACTAAAATTTATAAAATTTTTCTAGAGCCTAAATACTAATTTCTTGCTAACCAGACAATCAATACGAAAACAAATATAGCAATTGCTTGGAAAAGCACCCTTAAACGCATTAGTTTATTGCTGTGATTTTTATTAAGTTTTCCATTAACAGCCATTGCTATTACTCCAATCACAACTACTGCAAGCGTTGCTGCCATAAATAATACTAGGACTATTTGCATTGTACTCATATACTATTTCTATATAAAACTTTTCTTGTTTGAAACAAGAAACTATAAGTAAAGCCTGTAATTGATGAGTAAAATACTAGAAACCTCTTCTTATAGTAACCACTCAAAACCAAGGAAATTAATGATACTTCTTCACGGTTATGGTGATACTGCTTCAAATTTAATTCCTCTTGCACAAGTATTAGATCAAGAAAATTGGGGTATGTATTATGCCGCTCTTAACGCACCAAACTCAATCCCTGGTTATCCCATAGGTTTTCAATGGTTTGATTTGAATATCAGTGGTGTTCATATTTCAAATGCTGGTCCAAAAGAATATGAAGTTATAAGAAAAGTAATTAATATTAATATCGATAAAATTGTAACATCCATTTCTGAGATATTAAAAAAATTAAATTTAGAAATGAAAGATTGTTTTGTTATGGGTTTTTCACAAGGTGGAACAATGACTTTTGAATTAGGTAGGTCACTAAAGAATACCTTGGCTGGTTTAGGAATTATTTCTTCAAGAATTATAACTAAAGATTATACAAATGAATTATTCGAAAAAACACCAGTATTTATCTCCCACGGTGGAAAGGATAGTGTTATTCCACTTAACAATTATGAAAGATCATTAGAAATTTTAAAAGAGAGTAAATTTAATTTTGAACATCATCTTATTGAAAATGACGAGCACACTATGTCGCAAGAAACAATAACTTTATTTCAAAATTTTATTAAAAAAAATATTTAAAGTAATCGAAACTTTATATTATATTACTATTTTAATATTATGACATGGGTAAGTAGAAACTAAAATGAGCACAACAGAAAATCCAGCTTTGGTCCTTAATGCTGATTTTCGGCCGCTATCTTATTACCCACTTTCCCTGTGCTCATGGCAAGATGCTATCAAAGCTGTTTTTCTTGAAAGAGTTTCAGTGATAGAAAATTACGAGCATGAAGTTCATTCTCCAAATCTTACTTTTAAGTTACCAAGTGTAATTGCCTTAAAAGATTATGTAACTCCACAACGAAGGCCTGCTTTTACACGTTTTAATGTTTTTTTGAGAGATAACTTTACTTGCCAATACTGCACCAATCGTTTTCCAGCTAATGAATTAACATTTGATCATTTAGTACCAAAATGTCTGCATGGAAAAACTACTTGGGAAAATGTTGTCTCAGCATGCACTTCATGTAATTTAAAAAAGGGAAGAAAACTTATTCAGAACACTGATATGAAACTTTTCAAAAAACCTCTACGACCGTCTTCAATTCAACTTCAAAATAATGGAAGAAATTTCCCTCCTAATTTTTTACATGAAACTTGGAGAGACTATTTATACTGGGATACTGAATTAGAAAATTAAATTTTTTTCGAAATTGCAATTGCTGTTTTACAACCTAGTTCTATTACTTTTGACATAATTTTAAATCCTGGTGCACTTTCAGCATCATGTTCTATACCAATATCGTGATGTTCAAGTTCATCATCTCTAAATTTTGAAATTGTTTTTTTTAAATCTTTATGATCATCTCCTAAGAGATCCAGTTGTTCTTGGTAGTGTTCACCTATTACTTTTTCAACAGCAACAGTGCACGCCATGGCAGCCTTTTCTCCCATTAATGCTGTGGACGCACCAAGCGCATAACCCGCAACATTCCACAAAGGAAGGAGAGCAGTTGGTCTAACTCTATGTTCCACGATAAGTTCATTGAATTTATCAATATGTTCTTGTTCTTGATCTGCCATATGTTGAATTGTTTTACCAAGCTTTGAACTTTTGCCAAATATTGCTATTTGACCATCATATATTTTGGTTGCACCATATTCACCAGCATGATCGACTCTTATAATTTCTTCTAAAACTTCCCTATGAGTAGTTCTACCTGATGAAGAATTTTTTTTAGACGTTTTTTTCTTTTTTAGTGCCATAGTTCTTAAATAAATAAATAGCATTTAAAATAAAAATAACTAGTAAAACAAGCGTATTAATTGAAGCAGCTGAAATACCAAAAAAACTCCAAATAACTTCATCACAACTGATAACTTGCTTTGATAATATTTGCGCTTTAAGGTCGGAAGCGCTCTCACTATTCGTTAACATTACTGAACAGCCTGAAGGACCTTTAAGAATTTTATTTTCAACTCCAACATGCCATATAGAATAAAATAGACCGTAAACTGCAGCTAATTGAATCAACAAATAAAACACAACTTTATTAAAATTTTTAATAATAAAAATAAAAACTAAACTTACTAAAATTAAATAATATGGATGTCTTTGTTTTAAACACAACTCACATGGTTGCAGATTAAAGAAGTGCTCTGCAATTAATGCGGATGATATTGAAATAAGCGCAATAATAAATAAAAGTAAAGTCCAATTACGAATGATCATAAAAATCTAATTATAAACACACTGCCAACAAGTAAAATAAAAAATGTAATAGATAAGATATTAAAATATTTATCAATAAATAGTTTTATTTTTTCACCAAAAAAATACAACAGAATTGCAATTAAATAAAATCTAAGGCCTCTACCAATTATAGAAACTATAACAAATAAGTAAATATTTAATCCAAATACACCACTTGCAATTGTAATAAACTTATATGGAAATGGAGTTATACCAGCACCCAAAACAATCAAAATACCCAATTCTTTGTAATAATTTTCAAAAATACTAAACGAATTTTCTAAATGATAAAATTCAACTATATACAAACCAATTGAATTGAAAAAAAAATATCCAATTGCATATCCAAATATCCCTCCTAGAACTGAAGACAAAGTACAGATAAAAGCATAAAATAAAGCTTTTGTTTTTGAAGCCAATGCCATTGGTATCAAAAGTATATCTGGTGGAATTGGAAAAAACGAACTCTCAGCAAATGATATAAAGCTTAAATACCATTTTGCATTTTTATGTTCTGCTTTTTTTAAAGTCCAAATGTAAATATTTCTAAGAAAATTCATTAATTATTACAATATAAATAATTTTGACTTATACTAATAACGATTTTAAATCTAAAAAATTTATCTTCTCAATATTTTTAAATGGAAACGACAGAAACTAAAGAATTAAAAACAGCTTTTATTGCAACTTTTTCTCAAGGATTATTTGCAACACTCATTTTTAGTACATTTATGGTTAACACTCCAATTCTTTTTGAGTTAATAGAAATGACAAAAACTGAATTCTCAATACCTTTAGTATTATTTGGTATCTTTAATGTAATTACTAATCAATTGACAACACGCTTTTTATTACCAAAAATTGGAAGTACAAATTGCTTAATAATAGCAAGAGTAATGTATTCCTTTATTCCATTTTATATTTTTTATTTTTCAAACTATAATATTTTTATTTTAGTTTCTATATTCTGGGGAATTTCTATTGGAATACAAGCGCCAAATATTTTCACACAAGTTGCCATTATAGAAGAAAGAACTAAAAAAATTCTTAATCCAATTTTTAAATCTTCTTTTAATTTTGGTTTTTTAAGTGGTGCAGCAATATCAAGTATTTGTCTGGGTTTTGACATTGATCCTATTTACACAACTTTTTTCATTGGGTTATTTGTATTTATTTCATCACTATCAATGTATTTTTTTGGTTTAGAAAAAAAATATGATGTAGTGAATGAGAATCCAAGATTTGCAGTTCCAAACTTCAACATCATTTTATTTGCATCTATTAATATGTTTATTATTGCTTTCATGGGAATAATTGTTCAATGGTCGCCTCTGTGGCTTGTTACCGATTTGTCAGCCCCAATATATCTAGTTGGATCAATTGTAATTTTTTTTAATGCCGGTGAGATCATTGGTAATATTTTTGCTTCTAAATTAATTAAAAAATTTAATGAACTAATTGTAGGCCCTTGTTTTGCAATGGTAGGATCAATAATATTATTATTGAGTATAATTACTCAAAATATTACTACTATATTTTTATCAATAACAATATTTGGTTTCTTAATTTCGAATGTTATGCCTATCGTATTTAGGCAGGCTGTAAGGCACTCAGATAATCCAATACCTATAACAATTTCTCATATATCAAGCATAGCTTTCGTAGGAGCTATATTTGGGCCTGCAGTTGTTGGTATTTCTGCTGAAACATTTGGCTTAACTTTTAATATGTATGCTTTAGGCGCAATAATGTTTCTGATTTCTCTATTAATGTATTTAATCATGTTCAAAAGTAAAAAAAAAATAGATAATAAAATACGAACATCGCAAAATTAAGAGTAGTCTTAAAACTAATATTTTAGAGAGATTAAATATTGTGACTGAATATAAAGTATTAAAAAGATCTTTTTATATCGCTTACTCAGTAGGCGCACTAAATATTTTTCTATTAACCGTTTATATGGTTCATGTTCCACTTTTACTAGATATACTAAAAATTACAAAAGTAGAATTCTCATTTGGATTAACATTATTTGGTTTATGCAGTATAATTTCTAATCAAGCAACTACACTTTTTTTGACTCCAAAGATTGGAACAAAAAACTGTATTGTCATTTCAAGAACTATTATATCTTTTTTACCTCTAATAGTTTTTTTTTCAGAAAGTTATTTTGTTTTCTTAATTGTATCATCTATTTGGGGTTTAGCCATGGGTATACAGGTACCAAATGTTTTGTTGCAAGTTAGTATTATTGAAAAAGAAACTTCTGAAATTTTAAACCCTATATTTAAATCAGCATTTTCAATAGGTGTAATATGCGGTTCAATAACTGCCAGTATTGCACTTGGGTATAATATTAATCCCATTAATATATTTATTTTTTTTGGCTTTATTTTTATCCTTTCAGCGATAACAATTTATTTTTTGGGATTACCAAGGAAATATGACATTGTAAACAAAGGTTCAAAATTTACTCTACCAAGTAAAGGTGTTTTTATATTTGGACTCATAAATATGCTTATCTTTGCTTCCATGGGAATAATTGCACAATGGTCATCATTGTGGCTGCTTAATGATCTTAACGCAGCTATTTTTATGGCCGGCTCAATAGTACTTTTTTTTAATATTGGAGGAATAATTAGCAATTTTTTGGCATCAAATCTTATCAATCTGTTTAATGAAAAAGTTGTAGGCCCTTACTTTTCCATAATAGGATCAATAATTCTGATAGTCAGTATTACAACAATGAACTTATATATAATTCTTTTAGCTATGATAATTTTTGGATTTTTTACATCAAATTTATTACCTATAGTAATTAGATTAGCTGTTAAAATCTCTAAAGAGCCTATGCCTAAGACTATCTCTCATATAACTAGCATAGGTCAAGCAGGAGCTTTATTTGGTCCAGCAATTGTTGGTTTTTCTGCATCAATCTTTGGATTAACTTTTAATATGTATGCACTAGGTTTTATTTTTTTAGGTATTTCGTTTTTATTATTAACGGCTATAAAAAATAATACAGTGGTAGGAGTAGAGGGAATCGAACCCACACCACCGAAGTGACCGGATTTTGAATACAACGAGTACAGATTTTGAGTACCCTCAGTCTGCAAAACCCCTAGAGTTTCCCTTGTTTCTACTGCTCTCTTTTACCTCTCATTTTAGTGTACGACTTGTATACGACTTCTGTTCATTGATTAATAGTGATTTCTGCAAATCATCAATCTGAAATCTTATGAACGAGAAAATACTACCTAACACTTCGTTTTTCAATACTTCATCAGTATCAACATTTTGACCATGTAAACCAGTCTGAATGAAATGCCCCAGAACTGCACCATAATAGTCATTAGATTTCAGACCATTTGCGTGAGTTAGAGAACAAACCCAAATAGACAATCCAAAGACTAAGAATAAGAATACCTTAATCATGCAACCCTAACGAAGTTGTCCTTTTCTCTATTGTAGATTTTATTGATATGTGAGAAGTGCAGTTTTCTGCCATACTCAGTTTCTATTAATTTAGAGATATCTCTAAACCCTGTCTTACTATCCTTAAGTTCAAATATCCTATTAAGAATAGATTGTTCCTTTTCGTCATCTACATAAGTTTTCCCGTCTGCTGATAATTTCTTACCAAACAGAATGTTTTTACCCCCAAGATAACGACCAGACTTTCTCATTCTAGTCTTTGTTGATTTAACTCTTTCAGAAACCATTAGTCTTTCTGTTTCTGCAAAGACTGACATTATTAGAAATACTATTCTGCCAATACCCTCGCCATTGATATGACCTAAGTCTGTTGTATGAACTTCAATACCCTTTGATTTACATATCTCTAAGAAATCTAGAGTATCTTTGATAGACCTAGACATTCTATCCAAACGAGAGAATAGAATTACACTACCCCTAGAACATTGAGAAAATAGTTGTTTAAATATCTTCCTTTTTAAAAGAGATACTCCACCAGACACATGCTCTTTGTAAATATCCTTGATATCTAAGTCATGTAATTCTGCATATGAATAACATTTGTCAATCTGCGTATCTGATGAACTTTCTTTATTAAATGAGTCCAAATCAGAATTACGAGTATAGATAAATGTTTTTCTCTTTATTTCTGTCATTATTAAACTCCTTGTTTCATTAATGTTCATAGATGATACAACATTTTCCAATATTCGTACACTAAAACCACCCTAAGTATGCGTAGTTTTCCGCTAGTATACGACTAAATCCCCCAGATTGCGTAAATCGTACACAAGAATTACCCTCAGTTTGCGTAAAATTACGCAGTTTTAGACTTATCCCCAGAAATATTGATAAAATTGTGATGTAGAGAGTACATCTCTTATAAATAATTATGACACAGAACGCATGACTTAAAAATAGTCAAATAAACCATATGTCGTGCTGTTCTTAGTCTGCAATATATCGACAGAAAAAATATGACAGAGAAACAACAAATAGAGAATTTGCTTAAACAGATTGAAAGACAACCTTCTGCTGAACTCAAATTCAAAACACTTATTCAGATTGTGAGAATGATTATCAAACTCCTATGACCAGAAACTTCAAACATTTCCTTGATAAGAAATCCCACAATCTGATGAAGTTGATGAAACAATATTCAGAGAGAAGTGAGTTAGTCGATTTCTTAGATGATGCTGACTTTAATTATCAGATTACCATTCCATGTCATCACATGAATTATACTTCTGACACTTATGAGAAAAAGATTAAAGACTTCGTATCTCTCCTAGAAAAATTAATCTTCACTAGAAAAGAATTGAAACGAATTGATAAGAAATCTAAGAAACGAATTTATCAAATCCAAAGATATGCAACCTATGAAAATAATTCTCATGTTCACATTTTAATTGATAGACCAGATTGCAAGAAGATAAGAGAACTTGATAATGATGAAGTTGATGATTTCATCAAGACCAAAGTAATTAAAGTTTTACAAAAGTTGAGAATGTTTAATCTCAAACAGATTGACCCAACATTATCCAAGTTCTTCAAAACGATTAAGAATACGACAGAGAAATTTATTTGTTTGAATTACAATACCAAAGAATACTCAAACAATATTAGACGATATAAGAATAACGATAAGTTATTCAGTACAATTGATTTCAGTAATTTATATGTAAGACCTGCTCTTTGAAGTGATGCTCTCGAAGTATCTGTAAGTGCATTATTAAATTAAGTAATCATAAATATTTAAACCAAGACAATGTTAGATAGTTCTAACCTTGATTAGAACTCTATTGTCCAAAGAAAGTAAAAGAATGTTTAGACAACAATTAGATACATTATCTCAGAGTAAGAAAAGACAAGAACAACGAGTAAGATTGAATGAGAGAATAAACCAAATCCATAATAACCAGACCTACAACCAATTACCTACTAAAGAAGTAGTTGATGTAGTGAACAAAGTTTCTTCTGAGTTTGATACTTTGAAATCTCAGAATTTGACTGAAATTAGACGATTTCTGAACATCTCAACACAGATTGCTCAGTTAAATAAATCCAAACAATCCTTATCCAATGTGAATACAAAATATAACCAATTAAAATCCTCAATATCCAGTATCGACCAGAATGATAGTGCTCAACAAATACTCAAAAAGATGTCTAACGCCATTTTATTATTATCAGATATGTTGATGTCCTCTACTGCACTAAGTAGAAGTAATACCATATCATCTGTTTCCAATAGTATTTTGACTAGAGATGTTGCAAAGAAATTTGACCAATTAACCAAGAAAAGAAGATAAGAGAAACCAATGACAAAATATCCATCAATTAGAACTAATATAATTTTAAACGAAGTGACCCAAAAACAATTAGATGATTTATCTAAAAGTGAATTTACATCTAAATCACAATATCTAAGAAAAGTGATTTCTGAACAACACCAAAAGATGAATTCTCAAATTGAACGAGTTAAGAATTTTAACTTACAATCAGCATAGAACTTTTGCGTAAGTGAGTATCATTTTCTAGTCTCCCTAGTTTGATACTCACTTTAGACTTTTATCTAAAATATGTTTCACTTGATATTTTGATTTAAACGAACTCTCAATAATGAAATTCTGAAATTAAGTGTCATACATCAAAACTCAAAAATAAACCTCTCATAAGTAATCTATTACGATTTAGATACTTCGCCTTACAAAGTACCCCCCGTCAAAACTGAACGACCTTTAAATAAAAAAGAATTATTATTTTTTAAATCTATAATCAGTTTCTAAAGTTGTTAGAGATATACTAAAAGTGTTTAGTATCTTTTTTTGTAAATTTTTTTTTGAGAATTTTTTTACTTCTGGTAGCGATGGTGGGACTCGAACCCACACGCCATTGCTGACAACGGATTTTGAATCCGTCTTGTCTACCAATTCCAACACATCGCCAGATGATTATCTTTTAACATCAGAGAAATTATTTTACCAATCTTAAATTACCTTTTGCAATTTTGCTTTGTCTTTCAATCTTATTAATCTGTTCAATAAGACTATCGACCTTCATGTTTGCTGTGTAATTCTTATCAATCATTGTTGTAGATGTTCCTAACATCTTTGCGATTATTGTTGAGTTCACACCTTTATCTAAAAGAACTTGAATGAAAGAATGCCTAAAACTCTTGCTATCTCTAGTTAATTCACGATCCCCAGACTTCTCTATTTTCAGACCACTTTCTTCAAGTAGACTATTCAATCCTTCTCTAAATGATTTCTGACCTAACCAAATATTGCCTGTAATCTTGATGTTATTGTCCTTGTAAACTTTCATTAACCTTTGAAGTCCAAAGTATGCACTACCCATACCATATCCTTCTCTTTCGCCAGTTTTAGAATTAACTACCCTCATTCTTAAATAGTTATTTTCAATATCAGAGTAATAGTCACCTCTTCTCTTTTCTCTATCTCTGCTCTCAAACTTTACATCTTCCCAATCCATACCCATACATTCATCAACCCTTAATCCAGTTCCCATCATCACGATACAAAAGTAATGAAGTTTTTGTCTTTCAAATTTTAACCTTTGATTAGTTGATTGCTTTATTCTGTTAGTGCTTACATTCATCATGTGCTTGTATTCGTCCATAGTGAATTGAGTACGACTTGTTTTTTGATGTTTTAATTTTTTAGATAATGTCTTTGTTGTTATTCCTTCAAGTTTGTTAGAACGATAACCTTGTCTATGTGCCCAATTCATTACATTAGAAATAGTATTCAAACTACCTAACAATGTTGCACCTCTAACCTTATCTAGACCTCGACCAGATTTCTTTAATTTATTTGTGTACCAAGAAATATGTTTATTGATGTCATCTAAAGAAACTTGATTGACATTTAATTTTAAGAAGTCCTTGTTTCCTCTTATTATATCAATTCTTTGTGCCAGAGTTCTTTTAGTAGATTGTGATTTTGAATTATCACCTGTTAACTGATTTACAAATTCCTTAAAACATTCGTCCATTGTTTTTACATGAACATTCATTTTATGCTTATTCTTGAACTGCAATTCATCATACCAAGTATCAAGTATTTTCTTTGCAGTAGATTTTGCTTCAGTTCCTGATGATTTCTCTACTTGCTTATCTTGTATGAAAGTTCGACCATACCAATTATTTGATTTGTACTTACCTTTGTACTTCGCCTTTTTTTTGTAAATATGTAATCTTCCCTCTTTTGAAGTGAAGTAAAATCCTGTTCTATACCAACTCATAATAATTTTTGTGTACGAATACTATAACACAAACCTCTGACCGAGTGTATTGATTTGTGTACGACTTGTTCTACACAACCCAATCCCAAGATTTGATATGAAAACTCTAGTGTTTTACTGATGTACTACTGATTTTGAATCCGGCGCGTCTACCAGTTCCGCCATACTCCCAAATTATTTTTTTTAATACTACTTGGTTTTTAAAGCTAAGTCTATTAAGTAAATTGATAAATAAACACTTCAGTCAAGTATAGGTCAACGTTTTTAAATTAAAAAAATATCAACAATATCAGTGCACAACATTAAAGTACTTAGTTGCTAGTCCTTTTTAGCAAGTATAAATTTTTATTTATGTTAATATTTTCAATAATTGTTAAAAATAAATTTGTTAATACAAAAATTTCATCATGATTTTTTTTATAACATTATAATATAACTACAGGAGGTTATAATGCCAAAAGCATATTGGGTTGGAATGGTCGATGTAAAAAATCAAGATGAGTACAAAAAATATGCAGATTTAGCAGGACCAGCTCTTTTAAAAGCTGGAGCAAGAATTCTTAGTAGAGGGGGGGAAATAAAAAATCTTGAAGGAAAAATGATTAACAGGTTAGTAATAGCAGAGTTTCCATCATTAAAAGATGCAGAAAAATTCTATAATTCTGATGAATATGCTGGTGCTCTAAAGTATCTTAATTCAGAAGTATGTGATCGTTCTTTAAATATTGCAGAAGGTTTTGACTAAAAAAATATTAAACTAAAAATTAAACAATGACTAAAACTAAAAATATTTTATTTATCATGGCCGATCAACTTAGATGGGATTATCTGTCATGTTATGGACATCCCTATCTTAAAACTCCAAATATTGATAAGCTTGCAAGAGAAGGTCTTTTGTTTGAATCCGCTTTTGTGCAATCTCCAATTTGTGGCCCTTCACGAGCCTCTTTTTATACTGGCAGAACAGTCTTTAGTCATGGAGCAACCCTTAATCAAGTTCCGCTCCCAATTGGTGAGCTAACTATTGGTGATTATCTAAGAAAAGATAACATCAAAACAGCAGTTGTTGGTAAAACTCACATGAAGCCTGATAAAGATGGAATGGAAAGACTAGGTTTAACTAAAGAAACAGATATTGGCATGATAGTAAGTGAACCTGGTTTTGATCCCTATGAAAGAGATGATGGATTACATCCAAACAACTGGGTTAAAAATTACTCTACAGCACTAACTTATAATAAATGGTTAAATAGTCTTGGTTATGAAGGAGATAATCCTTGGGAAACTTGGGCTAATTCTGCTGTAGGACCAAATGGTGAGTTACTAAGTGGGTGGAAATTAAGAAACTCAAATAAAAAAGCAAGAATACAAGAAAAGCATTCTGAAACGGCATACATGACAAATAGAGCTATAGATTTTATGAATGAAAATAAAGATGAGCAATGGATGCTTCATTTATCTTTTATAAAACCACATTGGCCTTATATTGCTCCTTCTCCATACCACAATATGTATTCACCAAATCAATTTTATGAAGTTGTAAGAGATGAAAAAGAAGAAGATATTCAACATGAAGTTTATCGAGCTTTTACAAATGCTCGTGTATCTAAGGTCTTTTCAAAAATCGAAGTTAGAGAGGCTGTAATAACTGGATATATGGGCTTAATTAAACAAATTGATGACAATCTTGGAAGATTATTTGAATTCATGGAACAAAATAAATTGTTTCAAAACACTATGATCGTTTTTACTTCTGATCATGGCGATTATCTTGGAGATCATTGGCTTGGAGAAAAAGAACTATTTCATGAACAAAGTGTAAGAGTTCCTCTTATTATATATGACCCATCAGAGAACGCTGATTCTACTAGAGGTCAAAGAGAAAAGAAACTTGTTGAGTCTATTGATCTTTTACCAACTTTTTTAGAGGCACTTAATAGTTCAACAAGCACTCATAGACTTGAAGGAAGATCACTATTGCCCATAATAAGAGGTACTCAATTAAATGATTGGCGTAATTCTGTATTTAGTGAGATTGACTATGGACTTCATTCAGCTAGAGATGAATTAGAATTAGGTCCACATGAAGCAAGAGCATTTATGATAAGAACTGAAAAATGGAAATATATTTATTACAAAGGTTTTAGTCCACAACTCTTCAACCTCGAAAGAGACCCTAATGAATTTGAAGATTTAGGACAAGATCAGGAAAATGAAAAAATTAGAGCAGAATTAAAAGACTTATTATTAAAAAGACTAATTAATAGAAAAAACTTACTTACGGTTGAAGAAAAATTCGTTTTTAAAGGTCAGGATGTCGAAAGTGAAGGTGGTGTGATGATAGGTGTTTGGTAATCAATTCATCAAACTTGGTAAATAAAGACATATTGCAGGAAAAATAATTATTAGTGCTACTCTTATCATATCTGCAAATAAAAAAGGTACAGTTCCAAACCAAATTGTTTTTAAGGGAGTAGATTGCATTACACCTTTAATCACAAAAAGATTCATTCCAACTGGAGGTGATACAAGACCAAGCTCAACAACAATAACAGCAAAAATTCCAAACCATACTGGATCAATACCGGCGTCAACAATCACTGGATAGAAAACTGGAATAGTTAAAAATAACATTGCTAGTGAGTCCATTAAAGTTCCAAGAACAATATAAATTGCACAAATAACTAAAATTATACCAAGTGGTGTTAGTGCTAGACTATCTATAAAATCAACAACAGTAAAAGGCATTTGAGTGACTGTAATAAGAAAATTGAACATACTAGCGCCAACAACTATTAGATATAATGAGCCAACTGTTCTTATAGTAGACCAGGTTGCGTCAGTTAACATCTTAAGTGTTAAATCACCTTTAAGAAAAATGAGAATGATAACTAATATTACTCCAACTGCAGCACTTTCTGTTGCCGTAAAAAATCCTAAGTATAAGCCTGCCATGATAACAACAAAAATAAAAAAAATTGGAATAACTTTCCATATTGCAGCAAGTCTTTCATTGATAGGCATTTTTTTTCCATGACCACCATGTGATGGATAGAAATATAGAAAAACTCTAATTGTTATCATATATAGCACCACTGCAATTGCTCCTGGAATTAGGGCTGCAAAGAAAAGTTCTTGAACTGATTGTTCAGTTAAATATGCATAAATAACTAACATAACACTTGGAGGAATTATAATTCCCAAAGTTCCCCCAGAAGCTATTGAACCACTTATAAGAGCTTCACTGTAACCATGCCTTTTCATCTCTGGCCCCGCCATTTGAGCCATAGTTGCCGCTGTTGCAATCGATGAACCACAGATCATTCCAAAACCACCACAAGCTCCCACAGTAGACATAGCCAATCCACCTTTATAATGACCAACTACAGCATAAGCAGCATCATATAAGTTTCTTGATAAATTAGCACTATTAGCCAAGTTACCCATAAGTACAAATAATGGCATAACAGAAAGTGAATATTTTGATACTGCTTCATATGGCGCAAAACCTAAAACAAGAATTGCTGGATCAAAACCTGAAATGAAAGCAAAACCTATAAATCCTACAACTAACATTGAAATTCCAATAGGAATATTTAATGCCATCAAAGCTAAGACTGCAGCAAATGCTAAACCACCATTTATGATTGGATCGTAATCCATTACATCTCTTTGCTGAATTGTTCAAATACACTTTTAATGAACCATAAAATTATAGCTAAGACGCTAATCCACATTGCTACTGCAATTACATAAAAGAAAGGATAAAAATATAATTCGAGCTCAAGTGTTACTCTTCCATTTTTAGTAAATTCCAATGCACTTAAAGTAGTTGCATACGCCATCATAGACATAATAAAAATCATGAAAATAAATTTTAAAATTATAATAATTTTTTTTAATAAATTATTGTCAATTTGATTTATAAAATCAGCTGATACATGAGAATTTAAAAAAAATGCTCTTGGCATAGCTAAAAAAGCAACTAAAGCCATTCCCACTTCAACTATTTCAATTGTTCCCATTACAGGTGAGTTTAGGAATCGTCTTCCAAAGACATCACAAAATGTTAATATCGCTAAAAAAAATAAAACTATACAAGCACCAATTGCAGAATAATTGAATATCTTATCTATTTTCACTTGCATATAGAATTATCAGTATATAACAATAATATACAAAACTATGAATTATATTTCCTTTTTAATGAATAATGAAGAAAGATTCGGAATAGTTTCTGACAATAAAGTTAACGATCTAACAGGAAAAATTAATAATACAAATTCTCTTAAAGAATTAATTAAATCAAATGGCCTTCAAGAAGGAAGAAATTATGCAAAGAACAATCCTGGAGAAATTGATCTTAATTCCATAAAACTTTTACCTGTAATTCCTGATCCCAGCAAAATTATATGTGTTGGTTTAAATTATCATGAACACGTTAAAGAAACAGAAAAAACAGTTGCAGATAATCCAGTAACTTTTCAACGATTTAATGACAGTCAAACTGCTCATTTGCAGAATATGATAATACCTAAAGCATCAGACAAACTTGATTTTGAAGGTGAAATGGCTCTAATAATGAAAGATACAGGGAGTCATATCAATGAAGACAATGCCTTAGATTGTATCGCTGGCTATTCTTGCTACAATGATGGATCAGTTAGAGATTGGCAACGTCACACAAAATCAACCTTTGGAATGGGAAAAAATTTTAAAAAAACTGGAAGTTTTGGACCTCATATGGTGATGGCTGAAGACATAGATGATTATAAAAAATTAACAATTGAAACATTCTTAAACGGTGAAGTAATGCAGAGCGCTTCTTTGAGTCAGTTAATTTTCGATCTTCCCTTTTTAATTTCTTATGTATCAAAAGCACTTCCGTGGAGAGCAGGAGATGTTTTAGTAACTGGTACTCCTGGTGGTGTAGGATTTAAAAGAAATCCACCGATTTATCTTAAAGAGGGTGACAAAGTAGATATTTCTATTTCTGAAATTGGAACCTTATCCAATACTCTTCAAAATGAAGTTATTTAATACTGACAATAAATTAAATAAATAAAATATAGACATTTTTTTTCATACCAGTTAGCTTCAGACATTTTTTAAGGGAGGACGCAAAATGAAAAAAACTTTAATAGCTTTTTTGTTTGGACTTTTTACTTTTGGTTCTATTTCTTCTGCATCGGCAGACTCAATAGAACTTAAATTAGCAACATTTGAACCACCTAAAGCATTTATAGCTGATAAAATTTTGGCTGCTTGGGCAGAGAAAGTAAACATGGAATCTGGTGGAGAACTTGATGTAAAAGTTTTTGCTGGAGGAGTGTTAGGTGGACCACCTAAACAATATGATATTGTTAAAGGAGGAGTAGCAGATATTTCCTGGACTGTTCTTGGTTATATTGGAGGACAATTTCCTTTAAGCTCAGTAATTGAATTACCATTTTTAACCAAGACCTCAGCAGCAGGATCAAAAGCATTAAATATTTTATATGATGAGGGTTATCTAGATAAAGAAATGGAAGGTATTAAATTAATAGGCCTTCACTCTAATCCTGGTTACCATATTCATATGAAAGAAGATAATGTTGTAAATCCATCTGACTTTGCTGGTAAAAAAATCAGGGTTCCTAGTAAAATGGTAGCTGATATTCTTGCAAAACTTGGAGCTACTGGAGTAAAAGTTCCTGCGCCTGGTACTCAAGAAGCTCTTCAAAAAGGAGTTCTTGATGGAACACCATTTCCTTATACTGCAATTGGGTCATTTAGATTACAGGATGTAACAAAGTATCATACTGAGTTAAATATTAGTAATGCTACATTTGGATTAATAATGAATGAAGATAAATATAACAGCCTTCCAGATAATCTAAAAAAAGTAATTGATAATAATAGTGGTCATGCTTTTGGTGATTGGGCTGCAAGCTTAATTGATGCTCAAAATGCTAAAATGAAAGATGAAGTAATGGGATTAGACGGTCATGTAATTACCATTGCATCTGATGATGTTTTAGCCGAATATAAATCTTTACTAGCTCCAGTTGAGTCAGAGTGGCTTGATGAAATGCAAGGTAAAGGATTAGACGGGCAAGCAGTATTAAATAGAGCGAGAGAAGTAATCGCAGATATTGATGGCTAGTTAAAAACAATATATTGTGAGTCTATAAATATTTTTATAGGCTCAAAAAAATGGCAATAAATTCTTTAAGTTACATAGGTGTTAATTCAGACAAAATAGAAGACTGGTCTGAATACACCCAGAAATGTTTGGGTATGCAGCAGGTTGATCGTGCTAAAGGTACACTTAGTTTTAGAATGGATGATCACAAACAGCGACTTGCTATTACTGGTGAAACAGGAGACAACATGGCATTTATGGGTTGGGAAGTTGAGTCCAAAGACGACATTGAAATGTATGCAACTAGACTCCAGAAAAATAACATTGATGTTATTTATGCTGATAAAAATTTATGTGATAAAAGATTTGTAGAGGAATTAATTTTCTTTAACGATCCTCAAGGTAACAGAATAGAAATTGTTTATGGACCGATGAAAGATGAAGATCCGTTTATACCTGGGCGCCCAATATCAGGTTTTAAAACCGGTCCTTATGGAATGGGGCATATTGTAATCCATGTCAAAGATGTAAAATCTCTCATACCTTTTTATACAGATATATTAGATTTTAAAATTAGTGATTACAGCAATACACCAATCTCACTTTGTTTTTTTCACGTAAACGGTAGGCATCACAGTTTTGCTTTTTTTGGATCTGGCAGAGAAGGTTTTCATCACTTCATGGTTGAATATAATAGCCTTGATGATGTTGGCCAGGGATATGATCTTTTGCAATATAAAGATGATACGATCGCTTATACTTTAGGTAGACATACAAATGATTATATGACCTCATTTTATTCTCATACACCTTCAGGTTTTTTTATTGAAAATGGCTGGGGAGGTAGAATTATAGATCCCAAAACATGGAAACCAATAGAGACATTTGAAGGCCCTAGCTTTTGGGGTCATGAAAGACTTTATATGACAGATGAAGATAGACTTAAATTTAGAGAAAAAAGATTAGATACAGCCTCACAAGGAAAGCAAGCCCCATTATTTATTGACTGTCCTTGGCTTTACTCGAATATTCAAAATAAAAAATAATTAAAATAAATGAATAATTTCTTTGATGTAATTATCATAGGTTTTGGACCAACAGGCGGAACATTAGCTAGTTTGCTTGCAAAGAGTAATTTGTCGGTTCTCATGTTGGAGAAGGAAAAAAGTTTATATCCTTTGCCTCGTGCAGTTCATTTTGACGATGAAATTATGAGAGTATTTGAGACAATTGGTATTAAGGAAAAGTTTAGAAAATATACCATAATAAATAAAGGAACTAAATTTGTTGATGAAAATAATAATGTTTTACTAGATTGGCCAAGACCAAAAGAAGTAACTGAAAATGGATGTTATCCAAGTTATAGATTTCATCAACCAGACTTCGAACGTGTAGTTCGCTATCATTTAAAGTCATACAAAAAATTTAAATCTATACAAAATGCAAATGTTACAAAAATTAAAAACTTAAAAGATTTTGTAGAAGTAAGTTTCCAAGATACAGAAACGTTAAAAAGTAAAACAGTAAAAAGTAAGTATTTGATTGGGTGTGATGGTGCTAATTCAATTACTAGACAATCAATAAACTCTAAATTCAAAAATTTAGGTTTTACCCAAAAATGGGCAGTAATAGATCTTATTCTTAAAAAAAATATAAATCTTCCTGATAGAACAATTCAATATTCCAACCCAAAAAGACCAGCAACATACTGTAGAAATGTTGGAAAAAGAAGAAGGTGGGAATTTGCTCTCAAAAAAAAAGAGAATGAAAAAAAAGTTGTTACAGATGATTTTATTTGGAAATTTTTGAAACCTTGGTTAAAGCCAACTGAAGCCATAATAGAAAGAAAAGCAATCTATACATTTCAGTCAGCAATTGCAAATAAATGGCAAAAAGGAAGAGTTTTTATAGCAGGAGATGCAGCGCATCTCATGCCTCCTTTTATGGGACAAGGAATGTGTGCTGGAGTAAGAGACGTATCAAATCTAAGCTGGAAAATTATTCATTGTGTTAAAAAAAAACATAATGAAATACTACTTAATTCCTATCAAAAAGAACGATTTTCAAATGTAAAAGAATATATTGAAACCACAATGAAAATGGGCGAGTTTATCAATGCAGTAAGATCTTATAAAATTTCAAATACTGTATTTGATCAGAGTGATGGGTCTAAAAGTATGAAATCTATAAAACCAGAACTAGGCCCTGGTTTAGGATCTAAATCTGATAAAAATAGAGGCAGAATTTTTCCTAAATTTAATATTTCTAAAACTAAATCTTTTGACGAGTTATTTTCATTTGAACCAATATTAATAGTTTCAAAAAAGTTAAAATTAAAAAAATTGTCAAACAAAATTAAAATCGTTAAAGAAAGTTCATACAAGGAATTATCTAAAATTTTAAAAAAATTTAATGTAGATGCAATCCTAGTTAGACCTGATAGATTTATATTACAGACTTTTAAGAAAAAAAACTCTTTAGATAACTTAATTAAAACTAATCTAAAAAATTTTAATTAATAAATTCTATTACTTCTTTTACTTTTGATTCATTATTAAGAGCTACACTGCCATCAAACATATGAATAGAGTTTTCAAAACCTACTCTTATGTTACCATTCAGGCTAATTGCTTTTTTAATACATTCTTTTTCTTCATCACTAAAAGCACAAATAGCCCAATCACCATTTATCTGATTTTTTTTCTTAGAGTCTAAAAATATAGGGATTAGGTTTGGATCACTTTTACGTCCTGTGTAATGTCCAATTGTAAACATACACCACGTATTTTCATTTGGAAGTTCTGCTACTTTTATTAATTTTGAAAGTATTTCTAATTCTTCAGGGAAGTAGCAAATATGTTGAATTTTAGTCTCTTTTTCAACTAAATATTTATAGACTTTAATATCTTCATTTGAAGGATCACCAGAAGGTATCATTTCTTTTATGCCTATTGAAATGCCTGGAGTATCAACATTATAAATTAAATTTCGCATCTGTTCTGGAGAGTAAATTCCTATTGCCTCAGTTGTAATTTGTAAATGCATTTTTGGAACAATTAAACTAAGCTCTGTTAAAGCTTCTTTATAAAGTCCAGAATCCAAAACATGAAAACCTTTCTCATTTCTAACATGAAAATGAATTGCACCCGCACCAGCTAAAAAACATTTTCTAGCTGTAATGCATATTTCTTTTATTGACATCGGGATATGCTTGTGATCTTTTTTCATTCTTCTTGAACCATTTGGTGCAACCATTAGCTTAGGAAGATTGTGAGGTTTATATTCACTCATTTTTCAACTATTTTAAATTATCTTATTAATACCTATTCAAACATTATAAGCAAATGTTGAAATATCATTTAAAGTTGAATGGCATATTTCCGGTATAGCTTTTAAACATAATACATCTGCAGCGTGAAAAGTACCATTAACTGTCCTACTATAAACTTCTACTCCTACTTTACTAAGCTTCCTATAATAAGCTAATCCTTCATCTCGTAGTGGGTCAAGTTCATTTACTGAAATAACGTGAGGTTTCAAGTTTTTTAAATTTATTTCATCTGCCCAATATGGCCAAGCAAGAAAATCATCTTTGTAATTAGAATTAATATTATAAACAGAAGCTAAAATTGCACCAAAATTTGTATCAATAAAATAATTATCATTTTCAATAAGTGATGGAAGTTTTGGATCAGGATTTAAGTAATCTC
>QBZY01000002.1 GCA_003282155.1 Pelagibacteraceae bacterium AG-337-I02
CCGGCCAAGTTAATGTGAATGATAAAATTATTACCAAAAGTGGTAACAGTTTTAATGAAAATTCAAAAATACAAATTAAACAACTTCATCCTCCGTGGGTATCAAGAGGTGCATTCAAATTACTGAAAGCGATTGATCATTTTAAAATTGATATTGAAAATAAAATTTGTTTAGATATTGGTTCATCAACTGGTGGCTTCACAGAAGTTCTTTTAAAACAAAATGCCAAAAAAATATATTCTATTGATGTAGGTACAAATCAACTTCATGAAAAATTAAAAAAAGAAAAAAAAATTATCAGTGTAGAAAATTTTAACGCTAAATATTTAGATAACTCAATAATTCATGAAAAAATTAACTTGGTAGTCTGTGATGTTAGTTTCATAAGTCTAACGAAGGTTATAGAACCTAGTTTGAAGCTTTTATCAAGTAAAGCTGAGATTATTTCACTAATTAAACCACAATTTGAAACTAATAAAATAAATTTGAAAAAAGGTATTGTGAAAGATCCATTGATTCATGAACAAGTATGCAATGATATATCTAATTGGTTTAAAAAATCAATTAAGGCTGAAGTTGTAGGTTTAGTTGAAAGTCCAATAACTGGACCAAAAGGGAATAAAGAGTTTTTGATTTATAGTGTTTTAAAGAAATCTTAAACAGTGATCAGCTATAGTTGTGGCAACCATTGCTTCACCAACAGGAACAGCTCTTATACCAACACATGGATCATGACGACCTTTAGTAGATATCGTTGTTTCTTTTAATTTTGTATTAATTGTTTTTTTTATTGATAATATTGAACTTGTCGGTTTTACTACAAATCTAGTAATTAATTCTTGGCCAGTTGTAATACCTCCAAGAACTCCACCATTATTATTTGAAAGAAATAAAGGTTTTTTATTTTTAATTCTCATTTCATCAACATTAGAAATTCCAGTTTCATTAACACTGCTAAACCCATTTCCCATTTCTACACCCTTAACAGCATTAATAGACATCAATGCCTTAGCTATATCGGAGTCTATTTTTTCATAAATAGGCTCTCCTAATCCAGCTGGCAAACCTTTTACTCTAATTTCTATTATGGCACCTAAAGAGGAACCAGATTTTCTTGCAGTTTGTATTTCGTTTTTCCATGTTTCAATAATTTCTTTATCGGGACTCCAAAAATTATTTTTTGAAATAAAATTATTATTCCAATTATCATAATTAATTTTATGATTACCTATTTGAATTAATGCACCTGTTATTACAACTTGATTTTGAATTTTATTTTTTATGATTTTTCTTGCTATTGCACCTGCTGCTACTCTCATCGCAGTTTCTCTAGCACTAGATCTACCACCACCCCTATAATCTCTTATGCCATATTTTTTCCAATATGTGTAATCTGCATGACCTGGTCTAAATTTACTTTTGATATCACCATAATCTTTTGATCTCTGATCTTGATTATAAATAATTAGAGAAATAGGATGACCTGTTGTTTTTCCTTCAAAAGTTCCAGATAGTATTTCAACTTGATCTTTTTCTTTTCTTTGAGTTGTAAATTTCGACTGACCAGGTTTTCTTTTATCTAAATAAGGTTGAATATCTTTTTCAGTTAAATTTATGTTTGATGGAACTCCATCGACAACGCAACCAATAGCTTTCCCATGGCTTTCTCCCCAAGTAGTAAAATTAAAAATTTTTCCTATTGAATTAGAAGTCATTTTTTAGAATTTGTAAATTCACCTAATAATTCAGAAACACTTTCACTCTCATCAACTGCAACCATTCCTACAGTATGATAGCCGCAATCAACATGTTGTATCTCACCAGTAACGGCACTCCCAAGATCACTTAAGAGATACAAAGCAGAATTTCCAACATCTTGCTGATTTACATTTCTTTTAAGAGGAGCATTAAGCTCGTTCCATTTTAGAATAAATCTAAAATCACCTATTCCTGATGCTGCTAACGTTTTAATTGGGCCAGCACTAATGGCATTAACTCTTATATTTTTTTCTCCCAAATCAACTGCTAAATATCTAACACTTGCCTCTAAAGCTGCTTTTGCAACTCCCATAACATTATAATGAGGCATAACTTGTTCTGATCCATAATATGTTAAAGTTAAAATTGATCCACCATCATTCATTAAAGGTTCTGCAAGCCTACAAGCCTCTGTAAAAGAATAACATGATATATGCATAGTTTGTTTAAAATTATCAGAAGAGGTATTGTAATATTTACCTCTTAATTCATCTTTGTTGGAAAAACCAATTCCATGAACAAGAAAATCTAATTCACCCCATTTATTTTTAAGTGTCTCAAAAACATTATTCATACTTTGTGAGTCTGAAACATCACAAGGAATAATAGTGTTAGAACCTATTTCTTCTGCAAGTGGCTGAACTCTTTTTTTAAGAGCTTCTCCTTGATAAGTAAGTGCAATTTCTGCTCCCTGTTCTGCTAATTTTTTTGCAATACCCCAGGCAATAGATCTGTCATTTGCCACTCCCATAATCAGACCTTTTTTATTTTGCATCAACATATTGTAAATCAGTGTTTTTTTATAAATATAGATATATATACTTATAAAATAATATTCATATCTATAATATGCAATCAAATCAAAAATTAATAAGTTCTGATAAAAAACCAATTGAACTTTTTCAAGAATGGTTTGAAGAGGCAAAGAAAAGTGAAATCAATGATCCAAATGCTATGAACCTTGCTACTATATCTTCTGAAGGCAAACCCAGCTCACGAATTGTTTTACTTAAATCATATGATGATAAAGGGTTTGTTTTTTACACAAATTCAAATAGCAAAAAAGGTAGAGCAATTAAAAACAACGATTGTGTAGCTTTAAATTTTCATTGGAAAACACTTCAAAGACAAATAAGAATAGAAGGTAATGTTTCACAAATTTCAAATGCTGAAGCTGATGAATATTATAATTCAAGGCCACTAGGAAGTAGAATAGGAGCTTGGGCTTCATTACAGTCAGAAGAACTAGATGATAGATCGACATTAACTAAAAGAGTAGAAGAGTTTGAAAAAAAATTTTCAGATAATGATGTACCAAGACCTTCACATTGGAATGGTTACTTAGTCGAACCTATGTTAATTGAATTTTGGCAAGATATGCCATTCAGACTGCATGACAGACTTGAATTCCGTATGGAAAATGATGGTTGGGTTACAAGAAAATTATATCCTTAATTATCTTCTTTCCATTTTTGTAAAATCCATGAACTAGAATTTGATTTATTGTCACCACCTATACCCCAAAGTAACTGTATATTGTTTTTTTCACAGAATATTGATTCTGGTGTTGTACTATTATTTCTATCACCTCCATTTGCAAATTTAATAATTGATTTTGGATATTTATTTTTTACTTTTTTAAGACCATCGATGCACGTCTTATCTCCGTCATCAAATTCTATAACATCAATAACATTTTTTAACTCATTCATAATTATAGTTCTTTCAATAAAAGGAAGAAATTCCTTACCTTTCTTTTTTTGAAGCCATAAATCAGAATTTAGCAAAACTACAACTTCACCATGTTTAGCAGCTTCTTTAATTAATTTTATATGACCACTGTGAATTGGGTCAAAACCTCCACTGACAACAACTATTTCACGCATACTTGCTTCTCCATTTTTCTGGATCTTCTAAAAATTCTTTTAAGTTTGAAACCTTATCTTCAGAATATATTTTTTCACTTTCAATATAATTTATTATATCTTTCCAAGTACACAGTGAGTGCATATTTACATTTAATTTAAATAATTCTGATTCTTTGAAATTAAAAATATCATAATAAAATATTACAAATATATCTTTAACTTTTAATCCTGCTTCACGCATTGCGTTAATAAAAATTATTTTACTACCTCCATCAGTAGCTAGATCTTCAACTAAAAGAGCTTTTTGATTATTTTCAAATTCACCTTCAATTTGTTTGTTTTTTCCAAAACCTTTCGTTTTTTTTCTAATGTAAATCATTTTTTTATCTAATTTTTGAGAAATAAAAGCAGCATAGGGAATTCCTGCGGTCTCTCCACCAGCAATAATTTCTGTATCAATATTATTTTTAGTTAAATAATTTATGGCTTTATCAATTATAAAATTTCTTTCTTTTGTAAAAGAAATAATTTTTCTACAATCCACATAGACAGGACTAGCCAAGCCTGATGTAAGAGTAAAATATTTATCAAATGAAAAATTAATAGATTTTATATCTACTAATATTTTAGCTATCTCTTTAGACATTTTTTTAAGTTATTTGCGCAATATGTTCAAATGATAAATTTCCAGGCACAATCATTATTGGTATTCTTAGGTTTGTTATTTCATTACTCACCAGAGAAGTTATTATTGGACCAGGGTTTTTACTATTTGGATCAGTATTGGCAGCTAAAACAAGAACATTAATATTTTTTTCCTCATCTAATAATTGTTTTAATTCAGATATAGTATCCCCTTCTCTTAAAGAGAGAGCAGGATAGTCGCCTGTTCTTTCTTGGACAAATGAGGCAGCTTTTTTAAGAATTGTTTCTGCTTCTTCTCTAGCTTCCTCTTTCATAATGTCTGTAACACCTTTGGTAGTTAGAACATCCAACGGTTCTATGAATGTTGCAATAATAATTTTTCTTCCCGTTTTTTTTGATCTTGCACAAGCATATTCAAGAGCTGTATCCATTTCTTCTGAATTATCTGCAACAACTAGAATATATCTATCATCACTCATTTACTTCTCCTAAATAAAGCAGCAGCAATAAAACCTGAAAATATTGAAAAGATAATTACAAAAACTCCGTATGTAGCTGCATTTTCATTAGCAAAGTCAAATATTTGACTTCCTATACCAGTTTTTTTTATAACTATATTTTTCTGATCAGTACTCATAATTGTATTATTTCTTATATAGTAAATATCAACATTATAAATCCCTGGTATTGTGTTTGTTGGAAAAAAAACGCTAGTTTGAAACAATTTATCTTTGACCTTTTTCATTTCAAAACTTTTATAAAATGATTGTTCTTTTTTTAATCTAACAAAATTTTCATTCCAATTTTTTTGGTCATTTTTGAAAATAAAATTTTGATTAAAAGTCTTATTATTTAAAATTTTTTCAAAACTAAGATCCTCATTAATTAATATCGATTCAGGCAAGATTTCGTTAATTTCTTTTGAGGAGGATAAAAAGAATAAAGATGGAATGTTGCTATAGGTAACGTATTGATTATTTATCCATATTCCAAAATACCTCTCTTTTTTTTGTATTCTCATTTTTGATGGTGGTCCTTTTATTGTCAAAAGTGTCTCATGATCATCTTTTAGTAATCCAAAAATAATAATTTCCTTTCCATTAAAATCTGTTTTTAATTCAATACTATCCTCAGATAAGTCAAAGTAAATTTCTTCAGCATGAAGAAAGTTATAAAAAAAAATTACAGTCAATAAAATTGTTAGTTTAAAAGCAAACCTTATATATAAATTTTTAATCATCTATTTTTGTCACTTCTAAAATATAAAATTCTAAATAAAATCCAATTAATGCAAAAATTGATACTAATAAAAAAGATGCTTTCTCAATCAATATATCAATCACTAATATATCTTTTTGCAAAAGCATATAAATTGGAATTACAGTGGATAAAATAATAATACTTAGTTTTGCAAATGAAACATTAAATAATATTTCTGTAAATTTTTTATTAAGATCTTTTTTAATAAATACTCTGAAATTTGCCCAAATATAAATTTTGTTAAATGAATTTATAACAATTATTAGAATTAAAAAATACTCAATATTCTCCAGATTAAAATCAATAGTTGTAAAAATAAAATATATGAAGAGACAAACTACGATCAAAAAATTAATTGAAAAATTAAATATTGATATCATATCATTACCAATGAAAATAAATCATTAGGTCTTAAAACTAGATCTGTAAAAATTTTACCACAGACACCCAGTACTAATATAGCCAAAATACCTCTCAAATATTCTGCTTTTAATTTAGATCCAAAAATTACACCAATTTGTGCACCAATTACTCCTCCAAATATCATTAGTGCAGACAGCACAATATCTACATTATAATTTATGTAGGATTGAAAGAATGTTGCATTAGCAGTAACAAAAATGATTTGAAATAAAGATGTCCCAACTACTATACTTGTCGGCATTCCAAGTATATATACCATTGCAGGTATCATTATAAATCCTCCTCCAACTCCCATCATTGCGGACATTATTCCAACTGCGAACCCTATCAGTACAGCCGGTATCGCACTTATATAAAGTTTTGATCTATGAAATCGAACTTTGAATGGAAGTCCGTGAAACCAAGAATGTTGATGCAGTTTTGTTCTTTTAGTGTTTCTTGCTCTGTATTGTTTTATTGTGGTTCTTGCGCTTTCAAAAGCCATACTAAAGCCAATAAAACCTAAAAAGAAAAGAAATAATAACTGAATAACTAAATCTATTTGCCCAAAGTTTTTTAGATAACTGAAAATATTTACACCAACAGTGGACCCAATTAAACCTCCTATTAAAAGGAATATACCCATCTTTATATCAACATTTCTTTTTCTCCAGTGAGCAATAAAACCTGAAACTGAAGTTGCTAAAACGTGCGGAGCTTCAGAACCAACTGCTACAACTGGAGGTATGCCTAAAAAAATTAATAGTGGTGTCATTAAAAATCCACCACCAACACCAAAAATTCCTGAAAGTATTCCTATACTCATACCAATAAAGATAATGAGAAAAATATTCACGTTCATTTCAGCTATTGGGAGGTATATTGACATTTTATGCTCTAATTTTTTATATAATTAATACTACTTAAGTACAAATTATATTTGATTTTAGAAAATTAAATAAAATAATTTAAAAAAATAATTCCAATATAACTTACAAAACCAACACTCAATGCAGCTGTGAAACCTACATAAAATGGCCTTATTCCTAAGCTTCGTAAAGATATCAAGTTTGTACTTAAACCAACCGCAGCCATTGCTATAGCTAAACTATATTCAGCTATTGATTTTATATAATGAATTGTTAATTCCCATTGATAAATTAAAAATATCCCAAAAGCTTCATCTGAACTTTGTATACCATAGTCGCCAATTGATCTTATTAATCCCATAAATATAAACCCGATAATAAATAATGGAAACATTGATAGAATTGATGGTTTAGTATTTTTCTTATCAATATTATTTTTTAGGTATAAAAAACTAATCAATGGAATTACAACTATCATACTAATATTTCTTACAAGTTTTGTAACAGTTGCAATGTCCATTGTAATTTGAGAATTATATTGCTCAGAATAAATTAATCCTGCGCCAGCTACTTGAGCAGTTTCATGAATTGATGTGCCTAAAAATAATCCTATTGATAACTCATTACCGCTAAATAGAAAGTGTGCTAAAAATGGATATACAAACATAGCTATTATTCCAAATATAGTAATGTTAGCAATTGCATATGTAACTTCTTCTTTATTAGCGTTAATTGCAGGGCTGGTAGCAACTATAGCAGAAGCACCACAGATACTAGTTCCAACTGCAATTAGAGAACCTATTTTTGAAGGAACGTTTAATAACTTGCAAAAATAATTTACAAACAAAATTGATATAATAATACAAGTTATAATCAAGGGTATACCAATTAATCCTACCTTTAAAATATCCAAGAGTCCTAATCTAATTCCAAGGCAAATTATTCCTAATCTAAGAATAATCTTTAAAGAAAAATTTATTCCTTCAGAAAAAATAAAAGGAATTTTAATAATGTTTCCAATTATTAGGCCAATTATTATCGAGAGCATAATAGGAGAAATTGGACTTTTATTTAAGTTTAATAATTCACTCCCGATAAAATGACTTAAAAATATACCAGTATATGCAATTATAAAACTAAATAAAACACCAGGAAAAATTCTATATATTGAAAATTGCATTCTTTAATCCCATTATAGAATAAAATAATTATTCAAATACATAATTTAATATTTATTATAAATATTATCTTGTTAATATTCTTACAAATACAATGGACATATTCGAAATATTTACAAATTCTATATTATTAATTGTAAGACTAGATCCAGAATTATGGGATATCATAATCTTATCATTATATGTAAGTTTTACTGCACTTATTTTTGCTTCAGTCTTTGGTTTTTTTATAGGTTATTATTTGGCTCTCTATAATTTTTTTTTAAAAAAAATTTTGTTAATTTTTTTGAATTCTTTAATGGGTATTCCTCCAGTGGTAGTGGGTTTAATAGTTTATTTTATTTTTGCTTCTGGCGGTCCTTTGGGAGTTTTGCAATTATTATATACCCCATCTGCAATGATTATAGCTCAAACAATAATTATATTTCCAATTATTGTTTCTTTATCACATGAAATATTTTCGAAAAATTGGATTGAATTTAAAGATCAAATAAGATCGCTAAATATTCCTTTTTTAGGTTCAGTCAAACTTCTTTTTAGTCATAGTTATTTTTTACTAATAACAACTTTATTATCAGCCTTTGGAAGAGCTATTTCTGAAGTTGGTGCAGTAATGATTGTGGGAGGTAACATTGATCATTATACAAGAGTAATGACAACAGCTATTTCTTTAGAAACTAGGATGGGAAATCTCGAATATGCTATGGCTTTAGGAATAGTTCTAATATCAATAACAATTATTATTTATTCTTTTGTATATATATTAAATAATAATCTTAAATTTAATAAATGAATAAGTTTCCTCTTACAAAAAAACAAATAATAAAATTATTTAAAAAACAAAAAAGTTTAGTTGTGAAGACAGAATTAATAAATTTACAGAATTCGCAAGGCAGATTTTTATATGAAGATTTAAAAAGCAAGATAGATATACCTCCATTTAATAATTCAGCTGTTGATGGATATGCTTTATTAAAAAAAGATTTAAACAAAAAAAATTTATTTTATTGTCATAGAAAAATATCAGCAGGTAGTAAAAAAAATTTCAGAATAAAATCGGGAGAAGCAATTAGAGTTTTTACAGGAGCAAAAATGCCTTTAAATTCTTCAACTATAGTTATGCAAGAAAATACAATTCAAAATAATAATAAAATTAAAATTTCAAAATTTCCTAAATTAGGTGAGAACTATAGACTTAAAGGTGAAGATATTAAAAAAAAACAAAAAATTTTATTCAAAGGGTCTCAAATAAATAAACAAAATATTAATTTAATAGCTGCTGCAGGTATCAAAAAAGTTAAGGTTTTTAAAAAAATCAAAATTGGGTTTTTTACCAGTGGTAATGAACTGAAACAACCAACAAAAAATTTAAAAAAATCAGAAATTAATAATTCTAATTTTTTTGCGCTTAATTCATTATTAAATCAAGGTTATATTTCAAAAAAATATTTAGGTAATTTAAAGGATGATTTAAAAATAGTAAAAAATAAAATTTTTAAAGCTTCAAAAAATAATAATATAATTATAACTTCTGGTGGTGCTTCAGTAGGGGATGAAGATCATTTAATTAATGCATTATTAGATTTAGGAAATGTGTTCTTTTGGAAAGCTGCAATTAAACCAGGAAAACCCATTGCAGTAGGAAAACTAAATAATTGTTATGTGATTTGTCTACCAGGAAATCCTGTATCTGTGCAATTATTATTTGTCATGTTAATAAATCCATTAATCAGAAAATTATCAGGGGGGAATTTTAATTTACCAAAATCTAGTAAGATTGTTTCTCATTTTAATATGAAAAAAAATACTAGAAGAATGGAATGGTTAAGAATAATAAAAAAAACATTAAATAATCAAAATATAGCTATTAAATATCCAAAGCAGGGATCTGGCATGATAAGCTCAGTTTCTTACTCAGATGGTATTATAGAAATAGATGAAGAAATAACTCAAATAAAGAAGGGCGATATTTTTGATTTCTATGATTTTGAAAATTTATTCTAAGTACTTATTTTAAATTTGTATTTGATTATAATTTTATTAATTTCTTTATAGCAGCCTAAGTATTCAAATTTAGATTGACTACAATAGTGTTCAAAATCTGGTTCAGCAAGAGGATCTGTTGCAATAATTTTAATAATTACATCTTTTTTTAATTCTGAAGCTAATTTTCTGGCTTTAAGGACTGGTATAGGACACTCTGTGCCACTAGTATCAAGAATTATTTCATTTTTTTCATTAATATCTTTCATAAAATTTATTAATTTAAATATATCATAATATGTATTTTTAATAGGGCTTAAATTTTTTAATAAAAAAATAATTTTTTATTTAATTATAATTTATCCACGAAATTCTTGAAATTATATTGTTTATAGCCCATCTTTTATCCATATATTTATTTATAATTATTAAATTAATTGATTTTTAATATTGTGTAGGAATTTTGAGAAGTTATAAATAACATATGATAAAAAAATTAATAATTATTTTATTTCTTGTATTTAGTCCTTTAACCGCCTGTACTACATTGAGTGAAATTAATGAAAGAGTAAAAGGTGATGGAGTTCCATATATTCCTGGAATTTAAATATTAAAATTTTTTTTTGAGTTTTAATTTATAAGTAAATAAACTTTTACTTTGAGAAAGCTCTTTATATAGATTATTGAATTTTTAATAGGATCTTTAAACAGTATCTTGATCATAGATATTTATTTTATCTTTAAAAATAAGTTTGATTAATTCTAACTTCACAGCTTTATAAATAACATTATATTTTTTTCTTTATAAAAATTGAAGATTAAAGTATTAATTATTAATAAATATAAATAGTAAAAAAGGTAAAAAATGAAAATTCTATGTGTTCTTTATGATGATCCAACTAATGGTATGCCAAAAAATTATCCATTATCTAATATTCCAACTATTAATCAATATCCTGATGGTATGACACTTCCTTCACCAAAAAGTATAGATTTTAATCCAGGTGAACTTTTAGGTTGTGTTTCTGGAGAATTAGGACTTAGAAAATTTCTTGAAGATTTAGGTCATACTTTAGTTGTTACCTCAGATAAAGATTCTGATGGTTGCGCCGCAGATAAAGAATTGATCGATGCTGATATCGTTATTTCACAACCATTTTGGCCCTATTATTTAACTAGGAAAAGAATAGAAAGTGCTCCAAATTTAAAAATGGCTATAACAGCGGGTATTGGCTCAGATCACGTTGATCTTCAGGCAGCAATGGATCATAAAGTTGATGTAGTCGAAGTAACATATTGTAATTCAAGATCTGTAGCAGAACATATTGTAATGATGATTATTTCTATGGTTAGAGACTATCATAACCAACATGCTATCGCTAAATCAGGTGGTTGGAATATAGCTGATGCTGTTCAAAGATCTTACGACGTAGAAGGAATGCATATTGGAACAGTTGCAGCTGGTAGAATTGGACTTGATGCATTAAGAAAAATGAAACCTTTCGATACACACCTTCATTATTTTGATAGACATCGACTTCCAGACTCTATTGAAAAAGAATTAAATTTAACTTTTCATGAATCATTAGAATCTATGGTTAAAGTTTGTGATGTGGTGACTATTAATTGTCCACTACATCCAGAAACAGAACATCTTTTCAATGATGAGTTAATTAGTAAAATGAAAAAAGGTGCTTACATTGTCAATACTGCTAGAGGAAAAATTTGTGATAAAGATGCCATAGCAAGAGCAATAGAATCAGGTCAATTAAGTGGTTATGCAGGGGATGTGTGGTTTCCCCAACCTGCACCAAACGATCACGTATGGAGAGATATGCCTAATAATGGAATGACACCTCATACATCGGGTACATCTCTATCAGCACAGGCAAGATATGCTGCAGGAGTTAGAGAAATTCTTGAATGTTTTTTTGATAAAACAAATATTAGAGAGCAATATCTGATTGTGAAGGATGGTGAGCTTGCTGGTATGGGAGCTCACTCTTATAGCAAAGGAACGGCTACGGGAGGTTCAGAAGAAGCTACAAAATATAGTAAATAAATTTTAAAAAATTGTTTATTTATGAAATTTTTGAAAAATCCTCTAATTGCTGGATTTGGAGGTTTTTTGTGTGTATCGTTAATGTCTTTTTTAAATAATTTTTCAGAAGTTTATATTTGGTTGATACCTCCATTTGGAGCAACAATGGTTTTGATTATGTCAATGCATGATAGTCCTTTAGCACAACCTAAAAATATTTTCTTTGGACATTTATTGTCTGCATTATCTGGATTAATAGTTTTGAAAATATTTGGAAATAATATATTTTGTTTAGGTCTGGGTGTTGGACTAGCAATATTTTTGATGATGATAACAAAAACAATCCATCCTCCAGCAGGTGGGAATCCACTTATAGTTATATTTACTGGCGAGTCATTTCTTTTTATATTTACACCGATAATAATTGGTTCGACCTTAATTATAATTTATGCAATAATATTCAATAGAGTTGTTGGAAGGAGGTATCCAATAACTTAAATAAAATATTTCTTTTAAAAATTTTTTGTAATGTGTTAAAATAAATTTTAATTTGTTGTATTTATATAGTACTCAAATTTTTTTTAATTTCTGAATACTGAAAAAAGTTCAGAAGATATTATGTGCCGCGTTAGCTCATTTGGTAGAGCAGTTGATTTGTAATCATCAGGTAGTCAGTTCGATTCCGACACGCGGCACCATCTTAAAAAATGTTTAGCTTGAATAAAATTGATATAAAGCTATTGATGTTGCATTAGAAACATTTAAACTATCAATATCAAATTTTAAATTATTCTTAATATTAATTTGTACGATTTCATCACATTCTTTTTTAACTAATTCTCTTATGCCTTTTCCTTCTGAACCAAAAACTAAAACTGATTTTTCTGAAAAATTTAATTTTGAATTTGCATTTTTTGAACTGTTAAAGCCATAAATCCAATAATTATTTTTTTTAAGAAAAGAAATTGATCTTCTAATATTTGTTACTCTAATATAATTTACAATTTCTGCAGCACCTGATGCTGATTTATATAATGATGATGTTAATTCTGGAGAATTATTTTTCCCAATTATAATTCCTGCACAATCAAATAATGCACATGATCTCATTATTGAGCCGATATTTTGAGGATCAGTTACTTGATCTAAAATTAATATTACTGACTTTGATTTTTTGCTCTCTATTTTTACAAATTCTTCTAAATTTGGCCTAGAATAATCTTTAGTTTTAAGAACTATGCCCTGTGTTGTGTTCTCATTACCAAATCTTTTTGTGAACTCATTTTGAGGTAAAATAGTAATTTTTTTTACCTTAGATTCATACTTTTTAGCTAAATTGAAATGATTTTTACTAATTATAAGCTCAATTTGCTCTCTCTTTTCATTTTGAATGGCTGCTTTAACAGAATGTTGACCAAAAATTGTATGAATTCCTTGGTTTTTATTAGTTTTTTTATTTTTAAACTTACTCATAGTTTTATATCAAAAATTTGTCTAATTAATACAATCTAGATATATACAAAATAGCATTTTTTGTCTAAAAGGCCGTTGCTTTTATGAGTATACGTATTTTGCAAGGGTGAAGTTGCTGTTTTAGATTGACATATATACTAATTTATTAGTATTGGCCAATTTCTTCAAACGGAGGGGTGGTCGAGTGGTTAAAGGCAGCGGACTGTAAATCCGCCCGCGTGAGCGTACGTAGGTTCGAATCCTACCCCCTCCACCATTATGGAGGTAATGGGATGAAAGCATTAAAGTGAGTGTGTGAAGCAGTCAGTTTAGTTGCGGGTGTAGCTTAGTGGTAAAGCTCCAGCCTTCCAAGCTGGCTACGAGGGTTCGATTCCCTTCACCCGCTCCATAACAAAATTTTATTGGGGTAAAAAAATGGCTAAAGCAAAATTCGAAAGAAACAAACCGCATTGTAACATAGGTACTGTTGGTCACGTTGACCATGGTAAAACAACATTAACTGCTGCTATAACAAAAATATTAGCTGAGACAGGTGGAGCAGAATTTACAGATTATGCAAACATTGACAAAGCACCTGAAGAAAGAGAGCGTGGTATTACAATATCTACTGCACACGTTGAATATGAAACTGAAGCAAGACATTATGCTCACGTAGATTGTCCTGGACACGCAGATTATGTTAAGAACATGATTACTGGCGCAGCTCAAATGGATGGCGGTATCTTAGTTGTTAATGCAGCTGATGGACCAATGCCTCAAACAAGAGAACACATACTTTTAGCTAGACAGGTAGGTGTACCTGCTCTTGTTGTATACATGAACAAAGTTGATCAAGTAGATGATAAAGAACTAATCGATCTAGTTGAAATGGAAATTAGAGAACTTCTTACTTCATATGAATTCCCTGGTGATACTATCCCAATCATCAAGGGTTCAGCTCTAGCTGCTCTTGAAGGTAGAGACGATGAAATTGGAAAAAATTCAATTATGGAATTAATGAAAGCAGTTGATGAACATATACCACAACCTAGTCGACCTGTAGATCAGCCTTTCTTAATGCCAGTTGAGGATGTATTTTCAATTTCAGGTAGAGGTACAGTAGTAACTGGTAGAATTGAACAAGGTCAAGTTAAAGTTGGAGAGGAAATTGAAATCCTAGGAATAAGAGAACCTCAAAAAACTACTTGTACTGGAGTTGAAATGTTTAGAAAACTTCTAGACTCTGGTGAGGCTGGAGATAATGTTGGTGTTCTTCTTCGTGGAACAAAAAGAGAAGAAGTTGAACGTGGTCAAGTTTTAGCAAAACCTGGTTCAATTAAACCTCATACAAAATTCAAAGCAGAAGCATATGTATTAAAAAAAGAAGAGGGTGGAAGACATACCCCATTCTTTTCTAACTATAGACCTCAATTTTACTTTAGAACAACTGATGTAACTGGTACTATTAAATTACCAGAAGGAACGGAAATGGTAATGCCCGGTGATAATATTGCTATGGAAGTTACTCTTTTGTCTCCAATTGCAATGGATAAAGGTTTAAAATTTGCAATTAGAGAAGGTGGAAGAACAGTTGGCGCTGGAGTTGTTGCTGAAATTATTGAATAGTTTTAGAGACTGCTTTATCAGTTAGCCAATACTTATTAGGAGTGTAGCTCAACTGGTAGAGCACCGGTCTCCAAAACCGGGGGCTGCGGGTTCAAGTCCTGCCACTCCTGCCAAGAGAAATGAAAAAATGAATATTGAAAAAAAGAAAACATCGCCAGCACTTTTTGTAAGACAAGTTAGACAAGAACTTCAAAAAGTAACATGGCCTCAAAGAAGAGATACTTTTATTTCTTCAGCAATAGTCATTTTATTGATAATATTATTCTCATTATTCTTTTTGTTAACTGATCAAATCTGGTCTTTTTCAATAAGAAAAATAATTGAAATAGGATCAGGTTTTTAATGAGTAAAGCAAGATGGTACGTTCTTCATGCCTATTCAGGTTATGAAAAAAAAGTAGCTGATAGCATCTTAGATCAAGCAATAAAACTTGGTGTTAAAGAACACATCGAAGAAATTTCAGTTCCTGTTCAGAATCTTGTTGAAGTTAAAAGAGGAGTTAGAATTAACACAGAAAGAAAAATTTTCCCTGGGTATATACTTATAAAAATGAGTTTAAATGATGATACCTGGCATATAATTAAAACAACACCTAAATTAAGTGGTTTTTTAGGTAATAAGGGTAAGCCAGTTCCAATTAGTAATGCAGAAGCAAAAAGAATATCAGAACAAGTAATAGATGGCGTAGAAAAATCTAGACCTGCAATTATGTATGACATTGGTGAACAAGTAAAAGTAATTGATGGTCCTTTTGCATCATTTAATGGTGAGATAGAACAGATTGATGAGGATAAAGCAAGATTAAGAGTTGCAGTTTTAATTTTTGGCAGATCAACACCTGTAGATTTAGAGTACTCTCAAGTAGAAAAGGTATAAAGTATGGCAAAAGAAATTTTAGGATTAATTAAATTACAAATTCCAGCTGGAGGAGCCAATCCTTCACCTCCTGTTGGTCCTGCACTTGGGCAAAGAGGTCTAAACATAATGGATTTTTGTAAAGCATTTAACGATAAAACTAAAGACCTAGAAAAAGGTGCTCCAATTCCAGTAATTATCACGGCATATAAAGATAGGAGTTTTGACTTTACCACAAAATTACCACCAGTAAGCTTTTATCTTAAAAAAGCAGCAAAAATAAAAAAAGGAAATTCAACTCCTGGAAGATCTTTAGTAGGTAAAGTTTCAGTTCAAGATATTGAAAAAATAGCAAAAGAAAAAATGCAAGATTTAAATGCTGTAGATCTTAATGGAGCTGTGAATATGGTTAAAGGTTCTGCTGTTTCAATGGGTATGGAGGTGGTGGGTTAATGAAAATGACAAAACATAGAAAGAAAATGTTAAATAATTTTGACACTACAAAGGTTTACGAGCCACTAGAAGCTATCAAGATTTTAAAAGAAAAATCTTACGTAAATTTTAGAGAAACAATTGATATTTCAATTAACCTTGGAATTGACATAAACAAAACTGATCAAAATATTAAGGGTGTCGTAAATCTTCCTAATGGTACAGGAAAAACTGTTAAGGTTGCAGTGATTGCAAATGAGGACAAACATAATGATGCAAAAAGTAATGGTGCAGATTTGGTAGGAAGCGATGATTTAATTGAAACAATTTCTAAATCGAAAATAGAATTTGATGTTCTAATTGCGACTCCAGATATGATGCCTAAATTAGGTAAAGTAGCAAAAATATTAGGTCCAAAAGGATTAATGCCAAATCCTAAACTTGGAACTGTAACTAATGAAATTTCTCAATCAGTAAAAAACGCTAAATCAGGTCAAGTTAAATTCAAAAATGATAAATCTGGTATCGTTCATGCTGGTGTTGGTAAACTAGATTTTAGTGAAGAAGAATTGTTAGAAAATATTAAAATATTTTATTCTTCAGTTAGTAAAAGTAAACCTGAAGCCGTTAAGGGTTCTTTTATAAAAAAGATTACCATAGCTTCAACTATGGGAGTTGGATTAAACATTAACAAAGCTAGCTTGCGTTAATTAATCCAAAAGATGATCTTTGATCATCACCTGTCAAAGACTGCAGGAGCTTTTAGCTTAATTTCCTGCATAGACTGAAGCGAGTCATTGATTTGCTTCTTGACAGGCTTTAAATTAGTTTGGTGGGCAAACTAATTTTAGCTAACATTGGATCTTCTAGATCCAATTAAAACCGAGGTTGACGTGAAACGTTCTGAAAAAAAAGATTTTGTAAGTAATCTCAAAGAAGACTTTTCAAATGCTACTTCTGTAATTGTGGCTGAATATTCTGGGTTAACAGTTAATGAAACAGAGCAACTTAGAAAAGAAATGAGAGATAACGGTGCAAAATTTAAAGTAACTAAGAACAGACTCACTAAACTTGCTATATCTGAAACTCAATTCAAAGATATTTCAGAACTTTTTAAAGGTCCAACAGCAATTGCTTACTCTGATGATGCAGTAGCACCAGCTAAAGTAGCGGTTAATTTTGAGAAAAAATTTGAAAAGTTTAAGATTATTGGTGGGGGTTATAATGGTGAGAAAATTGATAAAGAAAAAATTGATTTTCTTGCAAAATTACCTTCTTTAGATGAGTTAAGAGGAAAAATTATAGGATTAATTTCTGCACCTGCTCAAAAGATAGCTTCAATTACAGCTGAACCTGGAGCACAAATTGCAAGATTAATTAGTTCTAATAGTAGCAATAAACAAGAGTCGAACTAGGTAAATAAGGAGAAGTAAATGGCTGATTTAAATAAAATTGTAGAAGATCTTTCTTCCTTAACAGTTCTTGAGGCAGCTGAATTAAGTAAATTGTTGGAAGAGAAATGGGGTGTATCCGCCGCTGCTCCAGTAGCAGTTGCAGCAGCTCCAGCTGCTGGTGGAGGAGAAGCCGCTGCAGAAGAGAAAACAGAATTTGATATTGAATTGTCAGAAGCTGGATCAAATAAAATTGCTGTTATTAAAGAGGTTAGAACTATTACTGGTCTTGGCTTAAAAGAGGCGAAAGATTTAGTTGAAGGTGCACCTAAACCTCTTAAACAAGGTGTTAAAAAAGAGGAAGCTGAAGAAATGAAAAAAACTTTGGAAGCGGCTGGTGCTAAAGTTACACTTAAATAAATTTGAAGGCCTTTTAAGGCCTTCATTTTAAAATATGAAAAAAAGGAGAAAAAATTGAGTCTAGACCATATTAACATTAAGAAAATAAGAAAATCTTTTGGAAAAATTCCTTTAGTTACTTCACTTCCCAACTTAGTAGAGGTACAAAAAAGATCATTTGATAGTTTTTTACAGCTTAAAACTGATCCAGAAAAAAGAGAAGATATTGGTCTTCACTCAATATTTAAATCTGTTTTTCCTATTCATGATTATGCAGAAAGAGCTACGGTAGATTATGTAAGTTATAATCTAGGTGTTCCGAAATATGATGTAGATGAATGTTCTCAAAGAGGAATGACATATGGAACACCTTTACTTGTTAACTTTAGATTAATTATTTGGGATATAGATGAAATTGCAGGCACTAAATCTGTAAGAGATATTAAGGAACAAGAGGTATACATGGGAGATATCCCTCTAATGACAAAAAATGCTACTTTTGTTGTTAATGGTACTGAGCGAGTAGTTGTTAGTCAAATGCACCGTTCTCCAGGTGTTTTTTTTGACCATGATTTTGGAAAAACTCACACGAGTGGAAAATTTCTTTTTAATGCAAGAATAATTCCCTATCGTGGGTCTTGGCTAGATTTTGAACATGATGCAAAAAACAATATTCATGCCAGAATCGATAGAAAAAGAAAATTTCCTGTCTCAACCCTATTCAAATGTTTGCTTAGCAATGCATCAGAAAAATATATCAAAGAATGCGAAGAAAATAAAATAGAGCCTGATTCAAAAAAAATACAAGGTATGACAGGTGAGGAAATTTTATCATTATTTTATGATAATATACAATATAAAAAAAATGATTATGGCTGGGGTTTCAAACATGACCTATTATTCTTTAAAGCTAAAATTCTAAACTATGACATACTTGATAGCAAAAATGGAAAAATAATTTTATCAAAAGGAACAAAAGTTAATCAAAAAATGATTAACGATTTAAACAAGAAAAATATAAAAAATCTGTCTATAAACGAAGAGTCATTGACAGGTTTATACTTAGCTTCTGATATAATCGATGAGAAAACTGGTAAAATATTTTTCGAAGCTGGATATGAAATTGATGAGCTGTTTATTGAATTTATTAATGATAAGAAAATTAATAAAATTGATATTCTCAAGGCCGATAATATTGAAATTGGATCATATATTAGAAATACTGTACAACTTGATAAAGCGAGATCTAGAGAGGAAGCCTTATTTGAAGTATTTAAAATATTAAGACCAGGTGAGCCACCTACAATAGAAACTGCAGAAAACTTATTTAACAACCTGTTCTTTAATCCAGATAGGTACGACTTATCCTCAGTAGGTAGATTGAAAATAAACTCAAAATTTAAAAAACAAACATCTATTAGTCAACGAAATCTTGATAAAAGTGACATAGTTGATGTTGTAAAACACATGCACAATCTCATTGATGGAAAAGGAGAAATTGATGATATTGACCATTTAGCTAATAGAAGAGTAAGGTCGGTAGGCGAGCTTCTTGAAAACCAATATCGAATTGGTTTATTAAAAATGGATAGAGCAATTAAAGAGAGATTAAGTTCTCTTGAGGTTGACAATATAATGCCACAAGACATTATAAATGCTAAGCCAGTTGTAGCATCTATTAAGGAATTTTTTGGACTTAGTCAACTCAGTCAATTTATGGATCAAACAAATCCATTAAGTGAAATTACTCATAAAAGAAGAGTTTCAGCATTGGGACCAGGCGGTCTAAACAGGGAAAGAGCAGGTTTTGAAGTGCGAGATGTTCATCAAACTCATTATGGAAGAATATGTCCGATTGAAACGCCTGAGGGTGCGAACATAGGTTTGATTAATAGCCTTGCATCTTATTCTAGAATAAATAAATATGGTTTTATTGAAACTCCTTATAGGATTGTAAATTCAGGCAAAGTAACTAATAAGGTAGTTTATCTGAGCGCAATTGATGAAGAAGATTTCGTAATCGCTCAAGCAAATGCTGAAATAGACTCAAAAGGTAAATTTGAGAATCAAATAGTTAGTTGTAGAAAAAATGGTGAATTTATAAATGTAGATATTGAAGCTATAGATCTTATGGATGTTTCACCTCAACAACTAGTTTCCGTAGCTTCTTCTCTAATACCCTTTTTAGAAAATGATGACGCTAATAGAGCTCTTATGGGATCAAATATGATGAGACAAGCAGTACCATTAATTAAACCCAAGGCTCCCCTAGTCGGAACAGGCATGGAGTATACAGTCGCTAATGATAGTGGATCTACAATAGTCGCAAAAAGAGAAGGTATAGTAGATCAACTTGATGCTAATAGAATAGTAATTAGAATAACTGATAAAAATGATAAAACTCTAAATAAAATTGACATTTATAACTTAGCTAAATTTCAAAGATCTAATCAGAATACATGTATAACGCAGCGTCCACTTGTAAGTGTTGGAGATAAAGTTTCTAAAAATCAAGTAATAGCAGACGGTCCTGCTACAGATTTAGGAGAGCTTGCTTTAGGAAGGAACGTACTTGCAGCTTTTATGCCTTGGAATGGATATAACTTTGAGGACTCTATTTTGATTTCTGAAAAAGTTGTTCAGGATGATGTTTTTACTTCAATACATGTCGAGGAATTTGAAGTAATGTCCAGGGATACAAAACTTGGTCCTGAAGAAATTACTAGAGATATTCCTAACGCTAGCGAGGAAATGTTAGTAAATCTAGATGAAACAGGTATTGTTTACGTAGGTGCTGAAGTTAATTCTGGAGATATATTGGTTGGTAAGGTTACTCCAAAAGGAGAATCTCCCATGACACCTGAAGAAAAGTTACTAAGAGCAATATTTGGTGAAAAGGCTGCAGATGTAAAAGACACTAGTCTAAGAGTACCTCCTGGAGTAAAAGGAACTATTGTAGAAATAAGAGTTTTTTCTAGAAGAGGTATAGAAAAAGATGAGCGTGCTATTAGTATAGAAAACCATCAAATTGAAGTAATTGCTAGAGATAGAGATGATGAACTAATAATCCTTGAGAAAAGTTTTGGTAATCATCTGAAAGAACTATTGAGTAATCAAGTATATTTATCAGGCATTGATAGTTTAACAAAAAATACAGAAATAAAATTTGAACAAATTGAAAATTTACCTTTAAGTGATTTACTTAAAATAAATATTTCAAACGAAAAAAGAAGCAACGAAATTGACTCTTTAGTAAAAAATTATGAAAATCAACTTGGAAATATTAATCAAAAATTTGAGAATAAAATTGATAAAATTCAAAGTGGGGATGAATTACTGCCTGGTGTTTTAAAATTAATCAAAGTATTTATTTCTGTTAAACGTAAACTTCAACCAGGAGACAAAATGGCTGGTAGACATGGTAACAAAGGGGTAATTTCTAAGATTTGTCCCGTAGAAGATATGCCTTATCTTCAAGATGGAACACCAGTTGATATTGTTTTAAATCCTTTGGGAGTACCTAGTAGAATGAATATCGGTCAAATTTTAGAAACACATTTAGGTTGGGCTTCTGCTTCTTTAGGTAGACAAGTAAATGAAATGATTAACAAAATTCAATCTCAAGGACAAACAACTGATTTAAGAAATAAACTATTAGATATTTACAACTTAGATAATCATCAAAAAATAATCAAAAACATGAATGATGATGAGATTCTAGAGCTTGGAAATAATCTAAAAGATGGTATTCCTTTTGCAACTCCTGTTTTTGATGGTGCTAAAGAAAAAGACATCACTAGTCTACTTGAACAATCGGGTGTTTCGAATACTGGACAAGAAATTCTATATGATGGTATTACTGGTCAAAAATTTGAAAGGCCAGTAACAGTTGGATACATGTATATGTTAAAACTACATCATCTTGTTGATGAAAAAATACATGCTAGATCAATAGGTCCATATAGTTTAGTTACTCAACAACCTCTTGGAGGTAAAGCGCAATTTGGTGGTCAAAGATTTGGTGAAATGGAAGTATGGGCATTAGAAGCTTACGGCGCTGCTTATACTCTTCAAGAAATTTTAACAATTAAATCTGATGATGTTGCTGGCAGAACAAAAGTTTATGAATCAATTGTTAAAGGTGATAACAATTTTGAATCCGGTACTCCTGAGTCCTTTAATGTAATGGTTAAAGAATTAAGGTCTCTTGGATTAAACTTAGATTTTAAAGAAAATCTAAAAGAAAATAACTTAACAAACTTAATAGGAACAAATGAATAAAGAGCTTACAAATATTTTTAATCAGAATTTAGGTGTTCAAAATTTTAATAGTCTTAAAATTTCTATTGCTAGCCCAGAGGATATTAGATCTTGGTCATTTGGTGAAATAAAAAAACCAGAAACAATTAACTATAGAACTTTTAAACCTGAAAAAGACGGTCTTTTTTGTTCAAGAATTTTTGGACCTGTTAAAGACTATGAATGCCTTTGTGGTAAATACAAAAGAATGAAATTTAGAGGAATTATATGTGAAAAATGTGGTGTTGAAGTAACACTTTCTAAAGTAAGAAGAGATAGAATGGGTCACATAGAATTAGCTGCTCCCGTTTCACATATTTGGTTTATGAAATCTTTACCTAGTAGAATTGCAACTCTCCTAGATATGACTATTAAAAACTTAGAAAAGGTTCTTTATTTCGAACAGTTTATAGTTGTAGAGCCTGGTTTAACAGACCTCAAAAAGGGCGAAATAATCTCAGAAGAACAATATATTGAATATCAAGACGAATATGGAGAGGATTCTTTTAGTGCTGCTATTGGAGCAGAAGCTATTGAACAAATGTTATTAAATATAGATCTAGAAACTGACTACAATCAATTAAAAATTGATCTTACTGAAACAAAATCTGAATTAAAAAAAACTAAAATTACAAAAAGACTTAAATTAATAGAATCTTTTATCACCTCAAAAAATAAACCAGAATGGATGATATTGAAAGTTTTACCAGTTATACCTCCTGAACTGAGACCACTTGTTCCATTAGATGGTGGAAGATTTGCTACTAGTGATTTAAATGATCTTTATAGAAGAGTTATAAATAGAAATAACAGACTTAAACGATTGATAGATCTGAGAGCTCCAGATATTATAATTAGAAATGAAAAAAGAATGCTTCAAGAATCTGTTGACGCATTGTTTGATAATGGAAGAAGAGGTAGAGTAATAACTTCAACCAATAAAAGGCCACTTAAATCTCTTTCTGATATGTTAAAAGGAAAACAGGGAAGATTTAGACAAAATCTTTTAGGTAAGAGAGTTGATTATTCAGGTAGATCAGTTATCGTCGTCGGACCTAATCTTAAATTACATCAATGTGGAATCCCAAAAAAAATGGCTCTCGAGCTTTTCAAACCGTTTATTTTTCATAAACTTGATATATATGGATGGGCGAATACTATTAAAGCGGCAAAAAAACTAGTAGAAAAAGAAGATCCAAGAGTATGGGATATCCTAGAAGAAGTTATTAGAGAACATCCAATACTTCTAAATAGAGCGCCAACCTTGCATAGATTAGGTATCCAAGCATTTGAGCCTACATTGATTGAAGGTAAATCAATTCAACTACACCCTCTTGTATGTACTGCATTTAATGCTGACTTTGATGGAGACCAGATGGCTGTTCACGTACCACTAAGTTTAGAGGCTCAACTTGAAGCTAGAGTTTTGATGATGAGTACTAACAACATTTTATCCCCTTCAAGTGGTAAACCAATCATTGTTCCATCTCAAGATATAGTGCTTGGTATTTATTATCTATCAATAGAAAGAGATAATCAGGTTGGTCATGGAAGATATTTTCTAGATTTAAATGAAATTCATAAAGCTTTAGAAAATGGTGACGTTAATCTTCACTCAAAAATACGAGCTAGAATTAAAAATTATGATGGTCAAACAATTAAAGTTGATACTACACCTGGTAGAATGATTTTAGGTGATATTTTACCTAACAATAAAAATATCAATTTTGAAATGATTAATAGAGTACTTACAAAAAAAGAAGTAAGTAACATTATAGACTCTGTTTATAGATTCTGTGGTCAAAAACAAACAGTCTTATTTGCTGATCATATTATGCAAATAGGTTTTAAATATGCTGCTATCGCAGGAATATCATTTGGAAAAGACGATTTAATAATTCCTTCTGAAAAAGATTTACTTTTAAACGCTACTCAAAAAAAAGTTCAAGAGTACGAAGATCAATATCAAGATGGTCTTATAACACAGGGTGAAAAGTACAATAAGGTGGTGGATGCATGGTCTGAATGTACAAATAAAGTTGCAGACAAAATGTTGGATGTAATCTCAAATCCATCTAATGATCAACCAATAAATTCGGTTTACATGATGGCGCATTCTGGAGCTAGAGGATCTGCTGCACAATTAAAGCAACTATCAGGAATGAGGGGTCTAATGGCTAAGCCTTCCGGAGAAATAATTGAAAATCCTATTAAATCTAATTTTAAAGAAGGATTATCAGTTTTGGAATACTTCACTTCCACTCATGGAGCTCGTAAGGGGCTAGCAGATACTGCCTTAAAAACTGCAAGTAGTGGATACTTAACCAGAAGATTAGTTGATGTAGCACAAGATGCAGTTATTCGAGAACTGGATTGCAAAACTACTAACGGTGTTGTCGTAGAAGAAATTGTTGAATCAGGTAATATTACTTCTCCATTAACAGAAAGAGTCCTTGGAAGAACTCCAGTAGAGGATATTATTGATCAAAATAATAATGTGGTTGTTAATGCTGGGGAAATAATTTCCGAAATGCATCTAGACACTATTTCTAAATTGGGGATACGATCTCTTAAGATAAGATCAGTTTTAACGTGTGAAACAGAAGATGGTATTTGTTCAAAGTGTTATGGTAGAGATCTAGCACGAGGTACTCCAGTAAACATTGGAGAAGCCGTTGGAATTATAGCAGCACAATCTATTGGAGAACCTGGTACTCAACTTACAATGAGAACTTTCCATATTGGAGGTGCAGCTAGCTCGTCTGTTGAGCAGTCAAATGCCAATGCGCCTGTAGAAGGTAAAATTAAACTTGAGAATTTTAAAATTATTGAAGATCGTTTTAAAAATAAAATTGTTTTAAGTAGGAACTCTAAAATAAAAATCTTGGATGATAAAAAAGAAAAATACTCTATCAATATACCTTTTGGATCAAAGTTATTAGTTAATGAGGATGACGAAGTCAAAAATAATCAAACTCTCGCAGAATGGGATCCTTACACACTACCAATAATTGCTGAGAAAACAGGTTACGTAAAATATGTTGATCTAAAGCAAGGTGTGTCTTTTAGAGAATCAATTGATGATACAACTGGTATTTCAAGTAAAATTGTTATTGACTGGAGTCAAAATCAAAAAAGTAAAAACTTTAAACCGGCCATTAACATAGCTAACAGCTTATTAGAGGATGGAGAGGAAAATAAAGATATTCCTAATTATCCTATGTCAATTGATTCAATATTAAGTGTTGAAGATGGGCAAGAAGTTTCTGCCGGGCAAGTTATTGCAAGGATACCAAAAGAATCATCAAAAACCAAAGATATTACTGGTGGCTTACCAAGAGTAGCTGAGCTATTTGAAGCAAGAAAACCTAAAGATCCTGCAATAATGTGCGAAATTGATGGAAGAATTTCTTTTGGAAAAGATTATAAGAATAAAAGAAGAGTTATAATCACATCACCGGATGAAATTGATACCTTTGAAACATTAATACCAAGATCAAAATATCTCAACGTACAAGAAGGTGATTTTGTAAAGAAGGGTGATATTCTTGTGGAAGGTACACCTGTGCCACATGACATACTAAGAATTTTAGGAATTGAAGAATTAGCAAGATACTTAGTAAGAGAAGTTCAATCAGTTTATAAACTTCAAGGTGTTTATATAAATGATAAACATATTGAAACAATTGCAAGACAAATGCTTCAAAAAGTTCTCATAAAAGATTCTGGAGATTCTAATCTTATAGTTGGAGAGCAAATTCAAAGAAAGGATATTTTAAAGTTAAATAAAATGTTAATTAGTGAAGATAAAAAAGCTGTCTCTTTTGAGCCAGTTTTATTAGGTATAACAAAAGCTAGTTTACAAACTAGTTCCTTCATTTCTGCAGCCTCATTTCAAGAAACAACCAAAGTTTTGACAGATGCCGCCACTCTAGGCAAGGTTGATTCCTTAAACGGTCTGAAAGAAAACGTTATAGTTGGAAGGCTTATCCCAGCTGGAACTGGAAAAATGACGACGGATTATGAAAATATAGCTTTTGAAAGAGACATGGAAATAATGAATAAAAATAACCCTGAAAAAGCTGAAAATGATTAATTTTTTGGATAACTGCTTGACTTTTTTGTAATCAATTAATAAAGACCCCTACGATTTGTTAAAGGTCGTGGATTAACTTCCAAACACTTAACTTGAGGATAAAATGCCAACTATTAATCAACTTGTTAGAAAAGGTAGATCTACTGTGAAAAAAAGGAACAAAGTTCCTGCTTTAGATAAAAGTCCTCAAAAAAGAGGAGTTTGTACAAGAGTGTATACTACAACTCCAAAAAAACCAAATTCAGCATTAAGAAAAGTAGCAAGGGTTAAATTAACCAATGGACAAGAGGTATCTGCCTATATTCCAGGTGAAGGTCATAATTTACAAGAACATTCTGTTGTTTTAATAAGAGGTGGAAGAGTAAAAGACTTACCAGGTGTAAGATATCATATCCTCAGAGGAACTCTTGATACACAAGGAGTTTCAACTAGAAAACAAAGAAGATCTCTTTACGGTGCTAAACGTCCAAAATAATTATGTCACGTAGAAGAGCAGCAGAAAAAAGAACAATATTACCAGATCATAAGTATAAAGATCTAGTTCTAGCAAAGTTTATGAACAGAATTATGCTTGATGGCAAGAAATCTACTTCAGAAAAAATAGTTTATGGAGCTTTTGAAATAGTTTCAAAAAAAACTGATAAAACGCCTATTGAATTTTTTCACGAAGCTTTGAATAATGTGAAACCAGCTCTAGAAGTAAGATCAAGAAGAGTTGGGGGTGCAACATATCAAGTTCCTATGGAAGTTCGTCCTAAAAGAGCACAAACCCTTGCTATGAAATGGATTGTTGATAGCGCTACGAAAAGAAACGAAAAAACTATGCGTGAAAGAGTTGCTAATGAAATATTAGATGCGTTTAATAATAAAGGTAATGCAGTAAAAAAAAGAGAAGAAACTCATAAAATGGCAGATGCTAACAGAGCATTCTCCCACTTTAGATGGTAGTAATAATATGACAAGATCACATCCATTATCAAAATATAGAAATATTGGTATCATGGCACATATTGATGCCGGCAAAACAACAACAACTGAAAGAATCTTATATTACACAGGAAAATCTCATAAAATTGGTGAAGTTCATGATGGTGCAGCAACAATGGATTGGATGGAACAAGAACAAGAAAGAGGTATAACCATTACGTCTGCTGCTACAACATGTTTTTGGAACGATCATCGAATAAATATTATTGACACTCCTGGACATGTAGATTTTACAATTGAGGTTGAAAGATCTTTAAAAGTATTAGATGGAGCTGTTGCAGTATTTGATGGTGTAGCTGGTGTAGAACCACAATCTGAAACTGTTTGGAGACAAGCAGATAAATATAATGTTCCTAGAATGTGTTTTGTAAATAAATTAGATAGAACTGGAGCTAATTTCTTCATGTGTGTAGATATGATTTCAGAAAGACTAGGCTCATATCCTTTAGTAACACAATTACCAATCGGTATTGAAAGCAATCTAAAAGGTGTTGTCGATCTAGTATCTAACAAAGCCATAATTTGGCAAGACGAAAGCCTCGGTGCTAAATTTGATGTTGTTGATATACCCGATGATTTGAAAGATCAATCTTCAGAATATAGACTAAAGCTAATTGAAAAAGCTGTTGAAGAAGATGATTCTATAATGGAAAAATATTTGGAAGGTAGTGAGCCTACAACAGATGAGCTAAAATCCTGTATTCGTAAAGGTACTTTGAAAGGCTCTTTTGTTCCTGTTTTAACAGGATCTGCATTTAAAAATAAAGGCGTTCAACCTCTTTTGGACGCTGTAATTGATTATATGCCTGCACCGACTGATGTTGCTAACGTAAAAGGTGTAGATGTTAATGACGACTCAAAAGAGATAACGCGTAAATGTGAGGACGATGAACCGTTTAGTGCTTTAGCTTTTAAAATTATGACAGATCCATTTGTTGGAAGTCTAACATTCGCTAGAATCTACTCTGGTTCAATTAATACTAAAGATTCAGTTTTAAATTCTAATTCTGGGAAAAAAGAAAATATTGGCAGAATGCTATTAATGCATGCAAATAATAGAGAAGAAATAAAAACTGCAAATGCTGGTGATATAGTTGCATTAGTTGGATTAAAAGATGTTACCACTGGAGAAACCTTATGCTCATCTGACAAACCAATTATTTTAGAAAAAATGGATTTTCCAGATCCAGTTATTGAAGTTGCAGTAGAACCTAAAACTAAGATTGATCATGAAAAAATGGGTCAAGCTTTAGGTAGATTAGCTCAAGAAGATCCAAGCTTTAGAGTTACAACAGATCATGAGAGTGGACAAACTATTATAAAAGGTATGGGCGAATTACACTTAGAAATACTAGTTGATAGGATGAAAAGAGAATTTAAAGTTGAAGCAAATGTTGGAGCTCCTCAGGTTGCATATAGAGAAACAATTTCAAACTCTTTTGATGTAGATTATACTCATAAAAAACAATCAGGTGGTGCAGGACAATTCGCAAGAGTAAAAATCAAATTTGAACCTGGAGAAGCAGGTAGTGGTTATCAGTTTATTAATCAAATTAAAGGTGGAAATATTCCTACTGAACATATACCAGGTGTAGAAAAAGGTTTAATAGCCCAACAACAAACTGGTGTTATAGCAGGGTTCCCTTGTATTGATTTTAAAGCTACACTACATGATGGTGCTTATCATGATGTTGACTCAAGTGTTCTAGCTTTTGAAATTGCAGCAAGAGCAGCCTTTAGAGAAGGTATTGCAAAAGCCAGTCCTGTTTTACTTGAGCCTATGATGAAAGTTGAGGTTGTTACACCTGAAGATTATATGGGCGATGTTATTGGCGATTTGAATAGTAGAAGGGGTCAAGTTCAAGAAATGTCAACAAGAGGTAATGCCAATGTTGTTGATGCAATGGTACCTCTTGCTAATATGTTTGGATATGTAAATAATCTCAGATCATTATCTCAAGGTAGAGCAAATTATACAATGCAATTTGATCATTATGAAGCAGTGCCTTCAAATGTTGCAGAGGAATTAAAGGCTAAGTTAGCATAATGGATAACCAAAATATAAGAATTAGACTAAGAGGTTACGATAACGGTCTGCTTGACACAAGCACTCAAGACATAATAAATACAGCTAAAAGAACAGGCGCTCGAATTAAAGGACCAATACCTTTACCAACTCGTTTTGAAAGATTTACAGTTAATAAGTCACCACACATTGATAAAAAAAGTAGAGATCAACTTGAAATTAGAACACACAACCGTCTCATAGATATAATCGATCCTACACCACAAACTGTAGATGCATTGATGAAACTCGATTTATCTGCAGGTGTTGAGGTTGATATAAAGATATAATATGCTTAGGTCAGGATTAATAGCAACTAAAATTGGGAATAGTTCTTATTATCATGAAGATGGAACATCTACGCACGTAACAGTTTTAAAAGTTGATGAATGCATTGTAACTAATGTTAAAACTCAAGAAAAAAATGGTTATAACGCAGTCCAACTTGCGTCAATAGATACTGAAAAAGATATTTCACATCTCAACAAACCTCAAAGAAAAATATTTTCTTCTATAAAAATTAAACCTAAAAAAATACTTAAAGAATTTAAAGTTGATAGTGAGAACTTACTCGAGCCTGGTACAAAGTTGAATGTTAATCACTTTAAAGTTGATCAGTTTGTAGATGCAAGTGGCTTCTCTATTGGCAAAGGTTTTGCTGGAGTTATGAAAAGGCACAACTTTGGTGGACTTAGAGCATCGCATGGGGTTTCGATATCACATAGATCACACGGATCAACAGGACAAAATCAAGATCCTGGAAGAGTTTTTAAAGGAAAAAAAATGGCTGGAAGAATGGGAAATAAAAAAGTTACCAAACAAAATTTGAAGATAATTTCAATCAATGAGTCTAATAATCTTCTTATAATTAAAGGATCAGTTCCCGGAAAAAAAAATTCAATTATTTTACTTAAAGACTCAGTTAAAAAAACATCATGAAGAAAATAGTTTTAAATTTAAAAAATAAGTCAGTAGGTGATATTGATTTAGACATTAGCATATTTGGAGTTAAAAAACTTCCTGATTTAATACACCAGTACATTAGATATCAAAATGCTAAATCCAGACAAGGCTCTCACAAAACTAAATCACGATCAGAGGTTAGAGGTAGAAGTAAAAAACCTTTTTCTCAGAAAGGTACAGGTAATGCAAGGCAAGGAAGTAATAAACCACCAAATTTCAGAGGTGGTGCAGTTTCAATGGGACCAGTTAATAGAGATCATTCATTCAGTCTTAATAAAAAAGAAAAAAAACTTGCTCTAAAATCTGCTCTATCCGTAAAGCTTAACGAAGATAAAATATTTATTATTGATTCTTTTGAGATTAAAAGTTTCAAAACAAAGGAATTAATTTCAGACCTGAAACAATTTGATTGTAATTCTGCTTTATTTATTTATTCAAGTGATGGTTTAAATAAAAATTTTAAACTAGCTTCGTCAAATATTCCTAAAGTATCAACATTAAATCAAAAGGGTGTTAATGTTAGAGACCTTATTACATACGACAAAATTTTTATAGAACAAAAATCTGTATTAGAAATAACAAAGAGGCTTTCATGAGAAAAAAAATAAATATTTCTTTAGATAAAGCCTACGATATTATTAAAAAACCACTCACAACAGAAAAATCTACTAATCTACAGCAATTTAACCAATACTCATTTATTGTTTCTAAAAAATCAAATTCAATTGAGATTAAATATGCTATTGAGGCGATTTTCAAGGTCAAAGTTAATAAAGTTAATACCTCTATTTTGCGAGGTAAAGGTAAGACATTTAAAGGTCAGTACGGTTTTAGAAAAGACACCAAAAGAGCTATTGTAACCTTAGATGAGGGAAACACAATAGATCCTTCTTTGGAGATTAAGTAATGCTTATTAAGTTTAAACCAACTACACCAGGTCTAAGAGGTACTGTTTTAGTTTCAAAAAAACAACTTTCTAGAGATAAACCTCATAAATCATTAGTTACAAAACTTTCTTCAACAGGAGGTAGAAATAATCAAGGTAGGATTACATCAAGACGAATGGGTGGAGGTGTAAAAAGAAAATACAGATTAATAGACTTTAAAAGATCAAAAAATGATGTAACTGCAGAAGTTATTAGAAACGAATATGACCCAAATAGATCTGCATTTATTTCTCTAGTTAGATACGATGACGGTGATTTTAAATATATAATATCTCCAAAAAATATTAAAATAGGAGAAAAAATAATATCTGGTGAAAACGTAGCTATAAAAAATGGTAATTGTCTTCCATTAAAAAATATTCCAATAGGAACTAATATTCACAATATCGAACTTAAACCTGGTGCTGGAGCACAACTTATAAGATCTGCAGGATCTTTAGCGCAAATAGTTTCAAAAGAACAACCTTACGTTCAAATTAAACTTATTTCAGGTGAAATAAGACATATTAACAAAGACTGCAAAGCAACTATTGGGGAAGTTTCTAATTCAGACCAAAAAAATATTAAGCTAGGTAAAGCAGGCAGAAAAAGATACTTGGGATTTAGACCTAAAGTACGAGGTGTTGTAATGAATCCTGTTGATCATCCACATGGTGGTGGAGAGGGTAGAACATCTGGCGGAAGAGATCCAGTAACTCCATGGGGAGTTTCAACCAAAGGAAAGAAAACAAGAAATAATAAAAAAACAGATGTATTTATTATTAGAAGGAAGAAAAAATAATGACTAGATCAGTTTGGAAAGGACCATTTGTTGATATCACACTTATGAAAAAGGCAGAGAAATCTTCCCAATCTGGAAGAAAAGAGGTAATAAAAACATGGTCAAGAAGATCTACTATACTTCCTGAATTTGTTGGCCTTACTTTTGGCGTTTATAATGGTCAAAAATTTGTTCCTGTTACTATAAATGAACAAATGGTAGGGCATAAATTAGGTGAATTTTCTCCAACTAGAACTTTTAAAGGCCATACTGCTGCTGATAAAAAAGCGGAGCAAAAATGACACAAAATCTTACAGCAATAGCTAAAGATAATATGATTAGAATTAGCCCAATTAAATTAAATTTAATGGTCAATAGTATTGTTAACTTAAAAGTTAGTTCTGCAGTTAATCAGTTAAAATTTTCTCAAAAAAGAATTTCTAAAACTATTCTTAAGGTATTAAACGCTGCTATTGCAAACGCAGAAAATAATAAGCAGCTAGATATTGATAAACTTTTTGTTAAAGAGGTTTATGTTGGTAAAAGTCTAAGAATGAAAAGATGGAGACCAAGAGCTAAGGGAAGAGCAGCTTCAATAATAAAACCTTTTAGCAACATGACTATAATTGTTGAGGAAAGATCTGAATTAAAAAAGGAAAAAAAATAATGGGACAAAAAGTTAATCCATATGGAATAAGACTAGGTATTAATAAAACATGGTCATCAAGATGGTTTTCAAAAAATCAATACACAAAGCTATTGCATGAAGATTTGAGGATTAAAAATTATGTTGAAAAAAAATTAAAAAATGCAAGCATTTCTAAGATAAATATTGAAAGAGCAGCAAAAAAATTAAGACTTTCAATTTATAGCTCAAGACCAGGTATTATTATTGGAAAAAAAGGTGCAGATATCGAAACCTTAAAAAAAGATTTATCAAAAATGTCAAATCTTGAAGTTTTCTTAGATATTAAAGAAGTTAGAAAACCTGAGGTAGAAGCTAAGTTGGTTGCTGAAAATATTGCCTCACAACTTGAAAAACGTATTTCTTTTAGAAGGGCTATGAAAAAAGCTGTACAATCAGCAATGAGACTAGGTGCTAAAGGTGTAAAAGTTGTCTGTAGTGGAAGGTTGGGAGGCGCAGAAATAGCTAGAACTGAAAAATATCATGAAGGAAGTGTTCCTCTTCACACATTAAGGGGTGATATAGATTATTCAACAGCCGAAGCTGAAACTACTTATGGAATTTGTGGTATAAAAGTTTGGATAAATAAAGGAGAAATTCTTTCAAAAGATCCATTTGCTAGTGAAAAAAGACAAATTGATCAAGGGAGTGTTAGATAATGAATATGTTATCTCCAAAGAAAACGAAATTTAGAAAACAATTTAAAGGTAGGATCCATGGGAATTCAAAAGGGAATTATGCATTAAATTATGGAAGCTTTGGTTTAAAAGCCATTGAGCCTGAAAGAGTCACATCTAGACAAATTGAGGCCGCAAGAAAAGCAATTACGAGATATTTAAAAAGAGCTGGAAGGATGTGGATAAGAATATTCCCTGATGTACCAGTTTCAAAAAAACCTGCAGAAGTAAGAATGGGTAAAGGAAAGGGTTCAATTGAACATTGGGCTTGTCGAGTTAAGCCTGGAAGAATAATGTTTGAGGTTGATGGAGTTAATGTGAATGATGCAAGAAAAGCTATGACACTTGCAGCTGCAAAATTACCAATAAAATGTAAGTTTGTTGAGAGAAACGTATAATGAATAAAAAAACAAACTTTGATAGTAAAAAACTCCAAGAGGAGATTATTTCCTTAAAGAAAACACTTTTAAATCTTAGTTTTCAGAAATTTTCAGGTCAACTTGAAAAAACATCTCAAATTAAAATTACAAGAAAACAAATAGCTAGAATTAAAACAAAGCTATCAAAAAAAAATGGAGAAGAAAATGCCTAAAAGAATTTTGTCAGGTGTAGTTGTTTCCTCTAATTCAAATAAAACCATAACAGTAAGCGTTACAAGAAGAATTAAGCATAAGTTATATAAAAAAATTATAAGACAAACCAAAAAATATCAAGCTCATGATGAAAATAATCAATTTAAAACTGGCGATAACGTTTCAATAATTGAATCAAAACCTATTTCTAAATTAAAAAAATGGAAAGTAATTTCTAGCGCAGGGGACCAATCATGATACAGATGCAATCTAATCTTTTTGTTGCTGATAATTCTGGAGCAAGGAAAATTCAGTGCATTAAAGTATTAGGAGGCTCAAAAAGAAGATCAGCTTCAATAGGGGATATTATTGTCGTTTCTATTAAAGATGCAATACCAAGGGCAAAAGTAAAAAAAGGTGATGTATACAAAGCAGTTGTTGTAAGAACATCTAAAGATTTCAAAAGAAGAGATGGAACAGCAATAAGATTTGATAAAAATGCAGCTGTTCTTTTAGATAAACAAGAAGAACCAATAGCAACAAGAATATTTGGCCCTGTAACTAGAGAGCTAAGAAGTAAAAAATTTATGAAAATTATTAGTCTTGCTCCGGAGGTACTATAATGTCTACCAAGTTAAAACTAAAAAAAGGTGATGAGGTTGTGGTTTTAGCTGGTAAAGACAAAGGCAAAACTGGGAAGATTGTCAAGATGTTTCCTAAACAAATGAAAGCCATTGTTTCAGATATTAATAAAGTCAAAAAAAACCAAAAACCTGACAATAATCAACCTGGCGGAATAATAGATAAAGAGATGCCATTACACATATCTAACCTTTCATTTTATGATCCAGAAATTAAAAAAGGGGTTAAAATTGGTTTTAAGATAAATGATAAGAAAAAAAGTAGGTTTAATAAAAAGTCAAATAAGGAAATTTAAATGAGTAGGCTATTAGTAGAATATAATAATGAAATTAGGAAAGATTTAAAATCTAAGCTTGGCCTTAATAATATATTTGCAGTACCTAAGTTGAAGAAGATTATTCTTAACATGGGCATTGGTGAAGCTAAGGATGATGCAAAACTTATAGATAAAGCTCTAGAAGATTTGACCTTGATAGCTGGACAAAAGGCAATAAAAACAAATTCAAAGAAGGCAATTTCTGGTTTTAAAATTAGAGCTGGTATGTCTTTAGGTGTTAAAGTTACTCTAAGAAATAAAATTATGTATGAGTTCCTTGACAGACTTGTTAATATTGCAATTCCAAGAATAAGAGATTTTAGAGGGCTAAATTTAAAAAGTTTTGATGGTAATGGTAATTATTCTATGGGTATTAAAGAACATGTAATATTCCCTGAAATTAATTTTGATAAAGTTGAAAAAATTAGAGGTATGGATATTACGATCTGTACTTCAGCAAAAAATAATAATGAAGCTTTAGAGCTTTTAAAAAGTTTTAATATGCCTTTCAAAGATAACAAGACTAATTAGGAGGAAAATGGCTAAGTTAAGTTCAATTCAAAAAAATTTATTTAGATCCAAACTTATACAAAAATATAAATCTAAAAGAGATTATCTTAAATCAAAAATTAAAGATAAGAATCTCTCTTTGGAAGAAAGAATAAAATTTCAAAATAAACTAAATGATCTTCCAAGAAATGGTTCATCTATTAGACATAGAAACAGATGTGAAATAACTGGACGACCAAGAGGTAATTATAGAAAATTTGGTTTATCAAGAATTAAATTAAGAGAACTTTCAATGACTGGTGATTTACCGGGAGTTGTAAAATCTAGTTGGTAGGGGAAAACTATGGCTTTTAATGACTCACTTTCTGATATGTTAGCAAGAATAAAAAACGCGCATCAGGCAAATAAAGTTTCAACAATATGTTTTAAATCCAAACTTAATATGAATGTTCTTAATGTATTAAAAAATGAAGGTTATATTAGAGATTATAAAGATATTGAAGAAAGAAAAGGGATTAATTCAATAAAAATTGACCTAAAGTATTATAATGGAACCCCAGTAATAAAAAAAATTAAGAGAGTTTCTAAACCTGGAATCAGAAAATATTCTAAGATAAGTGATTTAAATAAACCATATGGAGGTTTAGGAATATCAATTTTATCAACTCCAAAGGGTGTTATGTCTGATCAACAAGCAAAAAAAAATAATGTTGGTGGTGAAATTTTATGTGAGGTTTTTTAATGTCTAGAGTAGCTAAAAATGCAATAAAAATTTCTAACGACGTTGAATGTTCTTTTAAAGAAGGCGTTTTTTATGCTAAAGGAAAATTAGGTCAATCTGAAATATTCATAAATACAAATTATAAAGTTAATATTAATGATAATGAAGTAAAAGTTATTCCCATAAATGAAAAAGATAAAGATCCTAATTGGGGAACAACTAGAGCAATAATTGCAAACACTATCAATGGTGTTACTACAGGATTTAGTAAAACATTGGAATTAAATGGCACTGGTTATAGAGCAAGTGTCTCTGGTACAAAATTAAAGTTAGAATTAGGATATAGTCATGATATTAATTTTGATATTCCAGAAGGCATTAAAATAGAGTGTCCTAAACAAAACATAATTAAACTAACTAGTATTAACAAAGAAAAACTAGGAGCGGCTGCTGCAAAAATAAGATCTTTTAGAAAACCTGAGCCTTTCAAAGGTAAGGGAATAAAATACATAGATGAATATATTTTCAGAAAAGAAGGAAAGAAGAAATAAGTCATGATTGATAGAAAACAAAGGGTTAGATATAAAGTAAAAAAAATATCAGACAGAAAGAGGCTGACAGTTTTTAGATCTAACAATCATATATATGCTCAACTGATTGATGATTCTAGCGGAACTACTTTGGCTAGCGCTTCCTCTATAGAAAAGTCAATAAAAGATAAACAATTATCAAAAAAAGAAATTGCAGAGCTTATTGGTAAAAATATTGCCAAAAAAATAATTTCAAAAGGTATAGATAAAGTTGCTTTTGATAGAGGTAAATATAGATATCATGGTTTAATTAAAATTCTAGCTGAAGCTGCTCGAGTAGAAGGTCTTAATTTTTAGAGGTAAATATGTTTGAAAATGATAAAAATGAATTCAGTGAACATTTAGTTACGATTAATAGAGTAGCAAAAGTTGTGAAAGGTGGAAGAAGATTTGGATTTGCAGCTATAATGATAGTTGGTGATAATAAAGGAAGAGTTGGGATAGGAACTGGAAAAGCAAAAGAAGTTCCTGAGGCTGTAAGAAAAGCAACAGAAAATGCTAAAGTAAACATGATTAGAGTTCATTTAAAAGAAAACAGAACTATTCACCATGATACTATCGGTCGTTTTGGTGCTGGAAAAGTAATTTTAAGAACTGCTGCACCTGGTACAGGCATAATAGCTGGAGGTCCAATGAGGGCATTATTTGAGTCTCTTGGTATAAAAGATGTTGTAGCTAAATCAACAGGAACTTCTAACCCTCATAATATGTTAAAAGCAACATTAAACGCTTTTAAAATGTCAGAATCTCCAAAATCAGTTGCAAGCAAAAGATCAAAAAAAATTAATGAGATAAACAACTATAAAAATAACTAATTATGAAAATTAATGAACTAAAATCGACTCTAATATCTAGTAAAAAAACTAAAAGAAGAGGAAGAGGATCAGGCTCTGGTTTAGGAAAAACAGCTGGAAGAGGTGTTAAAGGTCAAAAATCAAGATCAGGTGTTTCTATTAACGGATTTGAAGGTGGGCAAATGCCAATCTATCGTAGACTACCAAAAAGAGGCTTTAACAACCCATTTAAAACTAAAACACAAAGTATTAACTTCACAATGATAAATAATATTATAAAAAAATATAATCTCGATCCAACTCAAATAAAAGAAGATGAGCTTTTTAATAAGAAAATCTTCAAAAGGTCTAAGGGCAGTTTGAAACTACTAAGTGTAGGTAAACCTGATAATATCACCAACTTAGAGATTTCTTTTGCTTCAAAAAAAGCAATTGAACTTATCGAAAAATTGGGTGGTAAAATTAAACTAACTAAGAAATAAATGGCTACAGCTGCAGACAGATTAGCAAATAATTTAAATTTTGGCGCTTTAGGAAAAGCTACTGAACTTAGACAACGGTTATTGTTTACTTTAGGTGCATTAATTGTTTTTCGGTTAGGAACTTTTTTACCTATACCTGGTATTAACCCTTTAGCTTTACAGCAATTTTTTGAACAGCAATCTTCAGGAATTTTAGGCATATTTGATACATTTTCTGGTGGAGCTTTAGGAAGAATGGGAATTTTTGCATTAGGTGTAATGCCATACATATCATCTTCAATTATTATGACATTAATGCAATCAGCAATACCTTTACTTAAATCATTAAAAGAACAAGGCTCAAAGGGTAGAAGACAGCTACTTCAATATACTCGATATGTAACCGTACTTATTGCTGCAGTTCAAGGATATGGAGTTTCAATAGGTTTAGAGTCTATGCAAACAACTTATGGGAATATTGTTTTTGAGCCAGGATTATTTTTTAGACTTACAACAGTAATTACACTTGTGGGGGGCACAATCTTTTTGATGTGGTTAGGTGAACAAATATCATCACGAGGTGTAGGAAATGGAATTTCATTAATTATTACAGCAGGTATTATAGCAAATTTACCGAGTGCATTTGTGAGCACTCTACAATTAGGTCGAACTGGTGAATTAAGTATTGCGTTTATTCTTGGTATTTTGATTCTTGTATTGTTATTAATTATTTTTATTGTTTTTGTTGAAAAAGCTCAAAGGAGACTTCCAGTTCAATACCCTAAAAGGCAAGTCGGAAATAAAATATATGGCGGTCAAAGTTCACACCTACCATTAAAAATAAATACAGCAGGGGTTATTCCTGTTATATTTGCATCATCGATTCTTCTTTTGCCGAATACAATGTCTGGATTTGGTGCAGGATCTTCAAGTGATATATTTATTTTAATTTCTAGTTATTTAGGCAGAGGACAACCACTATATTTAGCATTTTATGCAGCAATGATTATATTTTTTGGCTTCTTTTATACCTCAATAGTATTTAATCCCGACGAACAAGCTGAAAATCTTAGAAAGTATGGCGGTTTTATTCCGGGTATTAGACCTGGTGAAAATACTGCAAAATATATTGAATTTGTTTTGGTTAGATTAACCACAATTGGAACAATATACTTAACTTTTGTTGCTTTACTTCCTGAATTTCTATTATCTAGAACATCAATACCGTTTTACCTTGGAGGTACAGCTTTACTTATTGTAGTTGTTGTTATGATTGACTTTATTACTCAAGTACAATCTCATTTGTTCCAACATCAATACGAAGGTTTGCTTAAAAAGACAAAGTTAAAAGGCAGAAGATAATTTGAGTAACATTATTTTTTTTGGCCCACCGGGAGCGGGCAAGGGCACTCAAGCTAAAATAATTTCCAAATATTTAAATGTTTCTCATCTTTCAACTGGAGATATTTTGAGAAAAAAATTATTAGAAAATGACAATTTGGCAAATAAATTAAAAAAAATCATGGCATCAGGTAACTTGGTTTCTGATGATATTTTGAATCAAATTGTTTCTTCAAGATTAAGAAAAGAAACAAGTAAAGGTTTTATTTTAGATGGTTATCCCAGAACTTTAAATCAGTCAGAATTTCTTAATGATTTTCTTTCCTCTAGATCAAACTCTATAAATTATATTTTTAATATAAAAATAAGTTTTGAAATTTTAAAAAATAGAATATTAATCAGGTCTTCAGAAGAAAATAGAGAAGATGACAATATCGATGTTATTGAGACTAGATATACTGAATATCTAAATTCTACGGAAAAAGTTTCTAACTTTTATAAAGAAAAATACTCCTCCATCTTCTATGAAATTGATGGATCATTACAAATTGAAGAAATTACTAAAAAAATCAAAAAATTTTTAAAAAAATCATGAAAAACGGCCAAAATTCAATATATCTCTTCTTGACTACTTGTGCAGTTATCATGTATTCACCCTCATTCATTTTTTTTGGATTTCTTTATGGCTAGAATATCAGGTGTTAACATTCCGACAAATAAAAAAGTAAACATTGCTCTTACTTACATATTTGGGATAGGAAGAAAAATAGCACTAGATATTTGTAATGTCGCTTCAATTGATGTTACGAAAAGAGTCAGCGAACTTAATGAAGATGAAATAAATAAAATTAGAGATTTAATTGATAAAGACTTTTCAGTTGAAGGAGATTTAAGAAGAAAAATATCATTAGATATAAAAAGATTAAATGATTTAGGTTGCTATAGAGGTTTAAGGCATAGAAAAAAATTGCCTGTAAGAGGGCAGAGGACTCATACTAATGCCAGAACAAGAAAAGGTAAGGCCGTGGCTATTGCTGGTAAGAAAAAAGTAACAAAAGGTTAAGATGGTTGATAAAAAAAAATCTAAAATTAAAAAAAAATTTTCTTCAGGAATTGCTCACATAGTTTCTTCTTTTAATAATACTATAATTACAATTACTGATGAAAAAGGTAATGCCTTAGCATGGTCATCCTCAGGACACAAAGGTTTCAAAGGATCAAGAAAATCAACACCATATGCAGCTCAAATAGCTGCAGAGGATGTTGGAAATAAAGCTAAAGATTATGGATTGAAAAATTTAAAAGTTGAAGTTTCTGGTCCAGGCTCAGGTAGAGAATCTGCTCTTAGATCATTGCAATCAATAGGTTATGTAATAACCTCAATTAAGGATGTTACGCCTATACCTCACAATGGTTGTAGACCAAGAAAAAGAAGAAGAGTTTAAAAAAGGAGTATTTAAGTGTTACAAAAAAACTGGAGTGAATTGATTAAACCCACGAAGATGGAAGTTAATGTAGATGAAAGTAATGGCAGAATTGGAAAACTTACTGCTGAGCCTTTAGAACGAGGGTTTGGATTAACTTTAGGAAATTCAATAAGAAGAATTCTTTTGTCATCTCTACAGGGTGCGGCTATTACATCAGTTAAAATAAAAGGTGTTGTCCATGAATTTTCGACAATTCCTGGTGTTAAGGAAGATCTAACAGACATACTTCTCAATCTAAAATCAATTGCAGTTAAAGTACATTCTTCTGGATTAAAAAAAATGTATCTTAAATCTTCTGGATCAGGAGAGTTGAGAGCTGGAAATTTTGAAACTGATTCTGAAACTGAAATTATGAATCCTGATCAATTAATCATGACTCTTGATTCTAATGCAGATATAGAAATTGAAGCTAATGTTGAGACTGGCAAAGGATATGTTTCAGCTGAAGTTGCAGATGATGAAAACAAGATAATAGGTGAAATTAAATTAGATGCTATGTTTAGTCCGGTGGTAAGGGCGTCATACAAAGTTGAAAATAGTAGAGTTGGTCAAGTAACAGATTTTGATAAACTAGTTTTTGATATAGAAACAAATGGAGCCATTTCCCCAGATGATGCAATTGCTTTAGCAGCAAGGATTTTACAAGATCAGCTGCAACCTTTCATTAACTTTGATGAACCTGAAGATCTTCCTGATCAGTCTAAAGTTGAGGCCTTGTCTTTTAATTCAAACTTACTTAAGAAAGTTGAAGAACTTGAACTTTCTGTAAGATCAGCGAATTGTTTGAAAAATGACAATATTATATATATTGGAGATCTCGTTCAAAAATCAGAATCAGAAATGCTTAGAACTCCAAATTTTGGAAGAAAATCATTAAATGAAATTAAAGAAGTTTTACAGCAAATGGAGCTTAATTTGGGTATGTCAGTTCCAGATTGGCCGCCAGAAAATATTGATGAACTTGCAAAAAAATATGAAGATCCATTTAATAAATAACTTTTATGAAACATAATATTAAAAATAAAAAACTTAACAAGAATTCTTCACATAGAAAAGCTATGTTTATGAATATGTCTAACGCGCTTATTAAACATGAGCAAATAATTACAACTTTAGCTAAAGCCAAAGAACTTCGTAGATTTGTAGAAAAAATCGTTACTTTAGGAAAAAAAGGTGACTTATTATCAAGAAGAAAAGCTGTATCTATTCTTCAAGATCAAAAAATGTCGAAAAAAGTTTTTGATGTACTAGCTCAAAGATTCAAAGATAGAGCTGGTGGATATACCAGAATTGTAAAGTTAGGTAACAGGTTTGGTGATAATGCCCCGACCGCTGCTATCGAATTTGTAGATAGAGACGAGTCAGCTAAAGGATTAGATAGTGGCCCGGTTATTGAAAAAAAATCTACTGAAGAAGTAGAACAACAACCTCAAATATAAAAAAAATTGTTTAATATACTTCTAGTAACTACTGGCGGAGCAGCTGGAGCAATGCTAAGATTTATTCTAACAAACTTTAGTAAAACTTTATTTACTTCAAGTATTTATGGAACTCTTACAGTAAATATTTTAGGCTGTTTTTTGATAGGTTATCTAATAACCTCAGATTTGTCAAAAAACATAAACGAAAATTTTATTAAATTTTTTTTAATTATAGGTTTACTTGGATCTTTTACTACTTTTTCAGCATTTTCTTTTGAGATTGTTAATTTAATTTTTTCAAGAAAAATTTTTATAGCATTTATTTATATTTCAATTTCTGTATTTGTTTGCATTTTATTTACATATTTAGGAATGTTAATTAATAAATTTTGATTTGATAAAGAAAATAAATATTAAAGAAGATTACGAAGTTAGGCTTGATAAGTATTTAAAAAACTTATTTACCTCCCTTACACAAAGTTTTATCGAAAAAAATATAAGAAAAAAAAATATTTTAATTAATAATTCTCGTACTAAAGCAAATTATATTGTAAAATTTAACGATAATTTAATCATATTAAATTTCCATGAAGAACTTTATAAAAATAAAATAGTTTTTAAAAAAAATATTAAAATCTCAGATAAAGATCTTAAAAAATTTAACGAATCAATTATTTTTCAAAATAATGATTTTTTAGTTATCAACAAGTGGGCAGAGATTGCAACACAAGGAGGTAGTAAAGTAAATGTTTCAATCGACCATATAATAAAAAATATTGACTCCGATTATAGACTTGTTCATAGACTTGATAAAGAGACATCAGGTTTGCTTTTAATTTCGAAAAATTTAAAATATGCAAGATATTTTTCAAACTTTTTTAAGCAGAAACTAATTACAAAGTTTTACATTGCTTTATGTGAAGGAAGTCCTAAAAATAAAAATTCTAAGGTTAATTTAAATATAAAAAATAAAAATCAGGAAATTGTAAAAACTATAACTAATTACTCTGTTATTGGTACCAAAAATAACATTACGCTAATTCTATATAACCCCAAGACTGGCAAAACCCATCAATTACGAAAAGTTTCTAAAAATCTTGGTTGCTCAATAATAGGTGATAATAAATATAATATTAATTCTAGGTACTCTCATGAAAATCTAATGCTGCACGCCTTTGCTCTTAACTTTACAATTAATAGAAAAAAATTTAGATTTACTTCAGAAATACCAAATTATTTTCAAAATTTCATGCAAAAAAACAAATTAAAATTTACAAACAATTTAGAAAAAGAATTAAATAATTTTTAGTTTCTTTAAAAAAATTTTTTTGAAATTTTCATCAAATTCATTCTGATCTATTTTTATTCCTAATTCGTATAATGAAGTATTTGAGTACTCTTTTAAACCACATGAGTGAATAAAATTATAATATTCTAAATTAGGATTAATATTAAAACTCATTCCATGATATGTTACCCATTTTTTTATTCTGAGACCTATAGCACCGATTTTTTTTTCCTTATCAAATGTTATTTTGTTATTCTTAATTACCCAAATACCCACTCTATCTTTAAATGCCCTTGCTTCAACATTATAATTTTTTAAAAAATCAATAACAGAATTTTCAATTACAGAAATAAACTTTCTTATATCCCTTTTTTTATTGTTTAAGTTTAACATAAAATAAACAATTCTTTGTCCAGGTCCATGATAAGTTGTTTTTCCACCACGATTGGTCTTTAAAACTTCTATAACATTTGGATCCAAAATTTCATCATTTGAAGCACTTGTTCCTTGAGTGAATATATGATTATGACTAAGAAACCAAAGTAATTCTTTGGAGTGATTTTTACTTATTTCTATTACTTTAGACTCCATAAACAGCATCGCCTGCTTATAATTAATTTCTCCATTAGATATTTTAATTTCAATCTGGTTCATGTCATTCATTTACTTTATTGATAGTTAATATCCTATCTGATATTTAATTCTACTATATATGCGGCTGTGGCGGAATTGGTATACGCGCAGCGTTGAGGTCGCTGTGGGATTTATCCTGTGGAAGTTCGAGTCTTCTCAGCCGCACCAATTAATATGGAAGAAATTATAATTAAAAAAGATGATGACAATTCTAATAAATCAATTCGATTGGTAACTGATTATCTAGATAATTATAAATATGATAAAATTTCATCTTTTTTGAAAAATGTTCATAACGCAGATATAGCAGAGATTCTTCAAAATTTAGATCCAGTTTTAAGATTAAGTCTTCTTAATATAATGGGTAAAAATTTTGATCCTGAAATTTTAACTTATTTGAATGATAGTCTTAGAGAAGAAATAATTCAAACTTTGGATATAAAACAGTTAGCTAATAACGCAAAAAGTTTAGACATAGATGATGCTGTAGATTTAGCAGAAGATTTAGAAGAAAAAAAACAAAATATCTTTCTAGAAAACTTAGACAAAAAAGAAAGAACTTTAGTTGAAGAAGGTTTAAATTACCCTGAAGATTCTGCTGGAAGATTAATGCAAAGACAATTTGTTGCTATCGATCAATCATGGAATGTTGGTCAAGCAATTGATTATTTGAGAAATAATAAAGGTAATTTACCGGAAGATTTCTACGATATTTATTTAATCAATCAAAATAAAGAAGCAAAAGGTATAGTTCCATTAGGAAGATTAATGGGATCAAAAAGAGAAATAAAATTAAATTCAATAATAAGTAAAGAATTAAGATTAATTGATGTAAATACAGATCAAGAAGATGTAGCTCTATTATTTAATAAATATGGATTAGTAAGTGCTCCTGTTATTAATGATCAAAAAGAAATTATTGGCTCAATTACAGTTGATGATGTTGTTGAAGTTATTGAGGAAGAAAGAGAAGAAGATATTCTAAAGCTTGGGGGTGTAGATCATACAGATTTATATGAGTCAGTTATTAGTACAACAAAATCTAGAATTTCATGGTTAATTGTAAATTTAATGACAGCTGTTGTAGCTTCAATAGTTATAGGTTTGTTTGAAGCTGCTATAGAAAAAGTAGTAGCCTTAGCAATTTTAATGCCAATAGTAGCCTCTATGGGCGCTAATGCTGGTACTCAAACTTTAACAGTTGCAGTTCGAGCCATTGCAGTCAAAGAACTAACAACTAGTAATGCTATAAAAATAATTACCAAAGAAACTCTAATTGGTGGTATAAATGGAATAATATTTGCTATTATAATATCTTTAATTTCTATTTTTTGGTTCGATAATTTGCTATTGGGTTTAATTATTGGTCTTGCTATGATACTAAACTTGTTGATTGCTGGTTTTTCAGGAATTGTAATACCGTTAGTTTTAGATAGGCTTAAAATTGATCCTGCTTTAGCATCTGCAGTAATTTTGACCACAATAACAGACGTATTTGGCTTTCTTTCATTTCTTGGATTAGCAACTTTATTTTTAATATGATTTGGCCTATTTGACTTTAAACAATGCTAATAAAAAATGATTTAATAGATTACTTTTATAAAGGAATCAAAAATAAAAATGATTTACGTATAGGAGTAGAACACGAGAAATTTGTTCTAAAACAAGACAGTTTACATCAATTATCTTATGAAGAGCCCAATGGTATAAAAGAGATACTTTTAAAATTTGTAAATAAGGGATGGAAACCAAAGTATGATGATAAAAATACCACAATAATTGCCCTAGAAAGATTTGGTGAAAGTATAACTTTAGAACCAGGCGGTCAGATCGAATTATCTGGAGCACAATTAAAAAATATCCATCAAACCTGTACTGAAACTAATAGACATTTAAATGAATTAAAAGACATTGGTGATGAATTTGGTTTCATATTATTAGGATTAGGTGTTGAACCAAGTTTATCTCTTGATAATTTTCCTTGGATGCCAAAACAAAGATATTCAATAATGAAAAAATATATGCCTAAAGTTGGTACTCTTGGACATCATATGATGAAACGCACATGCACAAACCAAGTAAATTTGGATTATCATTCCGAAGAAGATATGATTACTAAGTATCGATTAATGCTAAATCTTGAAGGAATTGCAACTGCAATTTTTGCTAACTCACCTTTTGATCAAAAAGAAGTTTCCAAATATAAGAGTTTAAGATCTCATTTTTGGCATCACACAGACAAAAATAGAACAGGCTTATTACCATTTGTATTTGATAAAGATTTTAATTTTGAAAAATATGTGGAATATGCTCTTGATGTGCCAATGTATTTTGTAATTAAAAATCATAAATATATAGATATGACCAAGTATACTTTTAGAGATTTTATGAAAAATAATATTTCTAAAAATTTAAACATTGAACCTGATATTGAAGATTGGATAAATCATTTATCAACTTTATTTCCTCAAGTTAGATTAAAGCAATTCTTAGAAATACGTTCTATGGACGCATGTTCATGGGATTTAATATGTTCTCAGCCTGCTTTTTGGATTGGTATTTTATATAATGATGAAGCTATTGATAAAGCAAATGAAATTGTTGAAGGTTGGACTCAAAATGATAGAAATTTAATAAATATTTTAGCACCAGTAGATGGTTTACAAACAAAATTCAAAAATGGTGATCTGTTAGATATTGCACAAAAATTGTTTGAAATTTCAAAATTTGGTTTAGAGAAAAGAAATGTTCTAGTAAAAAGTGAAAAATATAATGAAACATATTATCTAAAAGATTTAGAACAAAATCTATCAAATGGTTATTCGCCAGCTGATTTATTAATCAGTAAATATAATGGTAAATGGAAAAAAAATATTCAAAAAATATATGAGGAAGAAATTTTCTAATGAAAAAAAGTATAGCAATCCAAATGGATAATATTAAAAAAATTGATTATGAATTCGATACATCTTTTTTAATAGGTTATGAGGCACAAGAGAGAGGCTATGATATTTTTTATTACAATCCAAAAGATTTATTCATAAAAGAGAATACTATTCAAGCATCTGGATATTATTTAAAGTTACTGCTAAATGAAAAAAATTATTTCAGTTTTAAATCAAATAAAATAATTGCCAAATTAGAAGATTTTCAATTTGTATTTTTAAGACAGGACCCTCCTTTCGATATGAATTATATCACATCGACTTATATTTTGGATTTACTTCCATCTTCAACAATTGTTGTGAATGATCCAACAGCAGTTAGAAATTCTACTGAAAAATTATTTACATTTAATTTTAAAGAATTCATGCCACCTACTTTGGTAACAAAAGATTTAAAAATTATTGAAGAATTTTTAGATAAAGAAGAAGATATTATAACTAAACCACTTTATGGTAATGGAGGGGAGGGTATACACAGATTTGATAAAAGTAATTTCGATACTAAAATATTAGAAGAATATTTACACCTGCCAATAATGGTTCAAAAATTTATCAATGAGATAGAGTATGGTGACAGGAGAGTCGTTTTTTTCGATGGTGAATATTTTGGTTCAGTTGCTAGAATACCACAAGAAGGTAATTTAAAGGCAAATTTTCATGCTGGTGGTAAGGCATGTAAAACTGACCTAGTTTATAGAGACAAAGAAATTATTGAAAATTTGGGATCAAAACTAAAAGAGCACAATCTCTTTTTTGTTGGAATTGATATAATTGGAAATTATCTAACAGAAATAAACGTAACCTCACCTACAGGATTGAAGCAAATAAATGCATTAAACAATGTAAAATTAGAGAAAGATTTTTGGGATAAGCTTGAAGCAAAATATAAATTAGTTTAATTATACAATTTAAAGGAAAACATATGTACGAAAATAGAATTTTAATACACAAACTAAAAAATTTTGAAAATATAAATTCAAATTTTCTTATAATAACATTGATGTTATTTGGTTCAATTTTACTAGCGATTTCTGCTAAAGTTCAAGTACCATTTTGGCCAGTACCAATGACTATGCAGACGTTTGTCATATTCTTGATAGGAATGACATATAGTGTAAGATTATCTTTTGCCACAGTTGCATTTTACCTTTGCCAAGGAGCTATAGGACTTCCTGTCTTTGCCGCAGGTGGAGGAATTGCTTATTTAGTTGGTCCAACAGCAGGATATCTTTATGGTATGTTATTTGCATCTATCGTTATTAGTTATTTTGCAAATTTAGGTTTTAGCAAAACATATTTTAAAGCTACGTTATCTCTATTAATTGGTTCTGCTATTATATTTTCATTCGGTATCATGTATCTTGGTTATATTATTGGTTACGAAAAAGCTTTAGCAGCTGGTCTTTTGCCATTTATTCCAAGTGAGTTATTTAAAATAGCATTAGCAGTTGCTTTAATCCCAACTTTACATAAAATTATTACTAAGTAATAATTAATGAAAATCGGTATTGATGTAGGGGGTACCAAAACTGAGGGCATTCTACTAGATCCAAATGGAACTGAAATAGATAGAAAAAGAATTAATACTGAAAAAAGTTATGATGGAACTATTAGTGGAATACTTTCCATTATAAATCATTTTGAAGATAAGCATGGCAAAGCAGAATCTGTTGGCATGGGAATGCCAGGAGCCATATCAAATGATACAGCTTTAATTAAAAATGCTAATTCTATATGGTTAAATGGTAAACCATTTAAGCAAGATTTAGATAAAATTCTTAATAGAAATATTAATATAGAAAATGATGCTAATTGTTTTACACTCTCTGAAGCAGTAGATGGAGCAGGCAAAGGTCACCAAGTTGTATTTGGAGTAATTATTGGCACTGGTGTAGGTGGTGGAATTAGCATTAATCAAAAAGTTATAAGAGGGCGAAATAGTATAAGCGGAGAGTGGGGTCATATAGTGCTGCCAGGTAGGACTGAAGAAGAAAAAAAATATGTAAAAAAATGTTATTGTGGGAAAAATGGTTGTTTAGAAACTTACATATCTGGCCCAGGATTTTCTTCGGCTTATAATTTGCGTTTTAAGAAAAAATATAATTCACATCAAATATTAGAGGGTTTTATTAATAATGAAGAAAATAGTATTTTTGCACTAAATCAATACATTGATCATCTAGCTAGAGGCTTATCTGTTGTGTGTAATATTCTTGATCCAGATGTAATAGTTTTGGGTGGCGGCATGTCTAATATAGATTTTATTTATGAAAATATAAATGATACTCTAAAAAAGTATGTCTTTACTGACACTTTAGAAACTAAAGTTGTTAAAAATATTTATGGAGATTCAAGTGGTGTAAGAGGAGCTGCTTGGCTTTCTTAAATACCGCCCATTGAAATATATTTTATAGTTAAATAGTCATCAAGACCATATCGAGAACCTTCTCTTCCCATTCCTGATTCTTTTACACCTCCAAAAGGAACTTCTGCAATTGTTGGTAAACCATTGTTGATAGATACAATTCCATATTCAAGTGCTTCAGCAACTCTCCAAATTCTTCCTATATCTCTTGAATAGAAATATGAAGCTAATCCGTACGGTGTATCATTAGCCATCTTAATCACTTCATCATCACTGGAAAATTTATAGAGAGGAGCAACGGGTCCAAATGTTTCTTCAAAAGTTATTTTTGCCTTTGTAGATACATTTGAGAGAACGGTTGGTTGATAGAAATTCCCACCAAGTGAATGCACATCCCCACCAATTGCTATTTTAGCTCCTGTATTTACGGCATCTTGAACATGATCAATTACTTTTTCTAAAGAGGATTGATCAATTAAAGGACCAGATACAATTCCATCTTCAAGTCCGTTACCCACTGTTATTTTACTAACTTCATTTGTAAATTTCTCTAGGAATTCATCATAAACATTTTCATGCACGAATATTCTATTTGAACAAATACATGTTTGACCACTATTTCTAAATTTACTTTGAAGTGCTCCTGCAACAGCTTCATCCATATCTGCATCATCGAAAACAATAAAGGGTGCATGACCACCAAGTTCCATAGAAACTTTTTTTACTGTTGAGGCACTTTGCTCTAAAAGTATTTTTCCAACCTCCGTAGATCCTGTAAAAGAAATTTTTCTTACAATTGGGTTACTTGTTAATTCTTTACCAATCTCACTTGCCGATCCAGTGATTACATTAAATACTCCATCTGGAAAACCAGCTTCTTTAGCAAGTACTGCTACAGCTAATGCTGAATACGGTGTTTGGCTTGCTGGTTTAACTACAGTAGTACAACCAACTGCTAAGGCGGCTGCACATTTTCTTGTTATCATTGAATTTGGAAAATTCCATGGAGTTATTGCTCCCACAACACCAACAGGTTGTTTAATTATTACAATCCTTTTTCCAGGTCTTGGATCAGGAACTATATCACCATATACTCTTTTTGCTTCTTCAGCATAGAACTCAATATATGAAGCCCCCATTAGTATTTCACCCTTTGCTTCAGTAAGAGGTTTACCTTGCTCAATAGTCATGATTTTAGCTAAATCATCTGCATTTTCTGTAATTAGCTCCCCCCATTTTTTTAAAATAACTGATCTCTCTTTCGCTGTAGTTTCTTTCCAAGTTTGGAAAGCAGTATTAGCATCATCTATAGCTTTTTTAGTTTCTGAAACTGAGCATTTTGGGACATTGCCAATAATTTCAAGAGAGGCTGGATTATTGACCTCAAGAGTTTTACCTGAAGAACTGTCAACCCATTCCCCATTTATAAAACATTTTTGTTTAAAGAGTGATTTGTTATTTAATTCCATATGTTTTAATTATAATGCATAGTCTTAAATTAAGGTAAATATAATGACAATAGTTAATTCTTGGAATGAATGGGATTCATTAAAACATGTTATAGTCGGAACAGTTGAAAATGCCAACATACCTCCAATGGAACAAGCACTTGAACCGAAAATTAGTAAAGATAGTGGTATGGCAGGATCTCACGGACCACGTTCAAAGGAGTCAATTGATAAAGCAAATATACAATTAGAAAACTTTGTTAAAATTTTAAATTCCCTAAATATAAAAGTTGATAGACCAACACCTATTGACTTTTCTCAGAGTATCGAGACACCCGATTGGTCTAATGATGGTATGTTTGGCTGTATGCCTCCTAGAGATGTTATTCTCACTGTAGGAAATGAAATGCTAGAAGCGCCCATGTCTTACAGATGTAGATGGTTTGAGTATCTTGCTTATAGACCACTACTTGAAAAATATTATTCAGAAGATAAAAATATGAGATGGGAGTCGGCACCTAAACCAAGATTAACAAATCAATCTTATAAGTCTAATTATCTTCCTGAAGGAATAACGGAAGAACAACGATATAAAAAAATCGAAAATAGAGACATGATATTGACAGAAAAAGAACCACTTTTTGATGCAGCAGAAATTTTACGCTTTGGAAAAGATCTATTTTATCATAACAATTTTACATCAAATTTAAGTGGTCTAGATTGGTTAAGAAGACATTATCCAAATCATCGCGTTCATCAAATTAATTTACCAGGTGATTTAATTCCAACTCACATTGATGCATGTTTTACTCCTATTAAACCAGGTATTATAATCATTAATCCTAATAGAAAAATATCATCAGAGCAAAGAAAAATTTTTGATGATAATAAATGGGAAATTCATGAGGCAGCACCTTCTATTCATAATAGTCCACCACCTATGTGTTATTCATCAATCTGGTTATCAATGAACGTTTTGATAATTAATCCTAATACTATATGTGTCGAGGCAACGGAAGAAAAAATGATTAAACAAATGGAAAGTTTTGGATTAGATGTTATTCCAGTTCCTTTTAGAGACGTTTATGCGTTTGGCGGTAGTTTGCATTGTGCAACAACTGATGTTTATAGAGAAGGTGATTGTGAGGATTATTTTCCAAATCAATAATGGATAGTTTTAATCAAAATAACGTTAAAGCCAATTTATATGATACAAACTTTTCTAGAATTGGTATAATTACATTATCAACTGATTCTACCATAGAGCAGGATTTTAGAAAAATTTGCCATAATTTACCTGTTGATCTATTTTTTAATAGGATACCTTTTTTAAATCCTCTAACTCATGAAAATTATATGAGGATGGCTGATCATCTTACAGAAACAACAAACCAAATATTACCCAATGAAAAAATACAAGTTGTAGCTTATGGATGTACTTCGGGTACTATTGAAATTGGTGAAAAAAGAATAAGATCTGAAATTTTCAAAGCTAAACCTGATGCTTTAATTACGACACCTATTACGGCAGCTGTCAAAGCACTTAAATTGCTTAACCATAAAAAAATTGCTGTTCTTACTCCTTATCCAAAAGATGTTAATGTTAAAGTTTACGAATATTTAATTTATAGTGGATTTGAAATTAAATCATTTAGTTCGTTTAATTTAAATTTTGATTCGGAAATTGCCAAAGTTACTCATGATAGTTTAATGCAAACAATTTCCTCAATTGATTTAACAAATGTTGATAGTATTTTTGTTTCTTGTACCGCATTAAAAGTAATTGATATTATCGAAACATTAGAATCAAAATTAAACACAGATATCATTTCAAGTAATCAAGCTATTATTTGGGATTCATTAAGATTATCTAATATTAATCAAAAAATTGATGGTTTTGGTAACCTATTTAAATTACATTAAAAAGGGTTTAAATTGATTACACTTCAACAAATACAAGATGCACATAAGAAAATTTTACCTTATGTTAATTATACACCATTAATTAATTCTAATTTCTTATCAAAAAGTAATAAAGTAAAACTAAAGTTAGAAAATTTTCAAATCACTGGTTCATTTAAGTTAAGAGGTGCGGTTAATAAGCTTCTTTCTTTAAGTGAAGATGACAAAAGCAAAGGAGTCATCGCAGTTTCTACAGGCAACCATGGCAAAGGTGTTGCTTATGCTTCAAAGGTATTGGGCATTCAATCAACAATATACATGTCTTCAATGGTTCCAGAATATAGAAAAGAGGCTATTGAAAAATTAGGAGCAAAAGTAGAAATTATTGGAAAGAATAGTGATGAAGCTGATTTGTATGCTAAACAAATTGCGAAAGAAAAAAATATCCCATTAATTCATCCCTTTGATGATGAAGACATTATTATAGGCCAAGGTACAGTTGGACTTGAAATGCTTACTGAATTTCCTGAAGTTGATACAGTAATTATACCAACATCTGGTGGCGGTCTTATATCTGGAATAGCACAAGCTATTAAACTTCAAAAACCTGACACAAAAATTATTGCTGTATCAATGGAAAGAGGCCCTTCAATGTATGAAAGTCTAAAAAAAGGTAGACCTGTTGATGTAGAGGAAACTGAAACTTTAGCTGATTGTTTAGGGGGTAGTATTGGTTTAGATAATAAATTCACATTTAATATTGTAAAACAATATGTTGATGACTTTGTGTTAGTAAGTGAAGAAAAAATAGCTGAGGGAATTAGAATAAACTTTTTAGAACATAAAATTGTATCTGAAGGCGCTGCAGCAACAAGTGTAATGGTTGTTAAAGAAAAACTAACATCACACTTAGGAAAGAATATAATCTGTTTAATTTGTGGTGGAAATATTGACTCGGAATTGTTTAACAAAGTTTTAAGTCATGCTCATCCTTAATAAAAATGATATTATTCAACATGTAAATTTGAATAAAAATCTCATACCAATAATAGAGGAAGCATTTAAAAGTTTATCAAAGGGTTTGGTAATGATGCCACCTATAATGAGAATAGATATTGAAAAATATCATGGTGAATCAGATGTTAAAGCTGCATACGTTGAGGGTCTTGATAGTTTTGCAATAAAAATCGCTTCAGGTTTTTTTGATAATCCAAAACTTGGTTTGCCATCTAGTAATGGACTCATGGTTTTATTAGACTCAAAAACTGGAGTTGTAAAATCCGTTTTATTAGATGAAGGTTATCTTACAGATACTAGAACAGCTATAGCAGGAGCAATAGCTACAAAATATTTATCAAATCAAAATGCTAATTCTGTTGGTATTATTGGTGCTGGAATTCAAGCCAAATTACAACTTCAAGCAATAATGTTAGTAAGAAAAATAAATAAAGTAATAGTCTGGACAAGAGATGAGACAAAAGCAAACCAATTTATAGAAAGTTTCAAAAATTTAGATATAGATTTGCATATAGCTTCTTCTTGCAAAGAATTGGCAAGCTTATCAGAAATAATCGTTACAACAACTCCTAGTAAAAAACCGCTTTTGGAATTTGATTGGATAAATAAAGGAACTCACATAACAGCAATGGGATCAGATGCAGAACAAAAAAATGAATTAGATCCCCACTTGTTAAAACATTGCGATCAATATGTGCCTGATAATCAATTACAAACAAGTGTTTTGGGTGAATTACATCATGCTTTAAAACAAAATATAATTACACCCAAAGAGAAATTTAATGAACTTGGCGATATTATTAATGATCCAAGCTTAGGAAGAAAAAATAAAGAAGATATAACCATATGTGATTTGACAGGAACTGGCGTACAAGATACTGCAATAGCAAGATTTGCTTATAATCTTTGTAAAACAAATAATTTAGGCATCAATATTTAATTTATGAGTCAAGCAATAATAAAAAAAACGTCTGATTACTTCAAATCAAAAGGAGTTATCTTACCAAGTATAAGTGAACTCCAAGACCCTCAAATTATTAATGATGATATTAAAAATTCTCTAAAAAAAATAAATAATAATGATATTAATCCTCTTAACCTTTTTAGAGTTCATTGGTTTAATAAAAGAGACCAATCAGGTTTTGGAAATGAGCCTGAATATATCGTGCTTCCAACAGAATTTACAGGTGTAAAGGCAAAGATAATTGTAAATATGGGACGATATTTTCCCTTAATAACAGCTCATAAAGTTTTGGCAGCTTATGGTTGTTTGCTTCCAAGAATACTGAATGGCACTTTTGATTATGAAAAACATAAAGCAGTTTGGCCTTCTACAGGAAATTATTGTAGGGGTGGAGTGGCAATATCTCGGATAATGGGTCTTAATAGTATTGCAATACTTCCTGAAGGAATGAGTAATGAGAGATTTGAATGGTTGAATAATTGGGTTGAAAATAAAAAAAATATAATCAAGACAAAAGGTACAGAAAGTAATGTCAAAGAAATTTATGATGCTTGTAATGAATTAAAAAAAGATAATCAAAATGATATCATAAATCAATTTGATGAGTATTATAACTATGGCATCCATCGTTCTGTAACCGGTCCATCTTTCGAAAAATCATTTCTTAAAGTTAAAGGTAACAGTAATTTAACTCCTAAGTTTTACGTAAGCGCTTCAGGATCAAGTGGTACACTAGCAGCAGGAGATTATCTTAAAGATAAATTACAAACGAAGATTGCAGTAGTTGAAGCTTTGGAGTGTCCAACATTACTTCATGGAGGTTATGGTGAACATAATATACAAGGAATTGGTGACAAACATGTTCCCCTTATTCATAATGTAATGAATACAGATTTTGTAGTCGATGTTTCTGATCAAGCTACCAATAATCTAAATATGATTTTTAATACTGAAATAGGAAAAAATTTTTTAATTGAGAAAAAAAATTTTGACCCTGATCTTGTTTCTCGTCTTCCTGAGTTTGGTTTTTCAGCAATAGCAAATATATTGGCATCAATAAAGTTAGCTAAATATATGGATTTAAATAGTGATGACGCAATTATAACGGTTGCTACTGATGGTGCAGATTTATATATGTCGGAGTTAAATAAGACCATTGCTGATTTTAAAAATAATTATGATGAAATAGTTTGTGCTGAATTATTTGGACAACACTTATCAGGAGTATCTACTGATAATATGCTTGAACTCTCTCACATGGATAAGAAAAGAATATTTAATTTAGGTTACTTTACTTGGGTAGAGCAACAAGGTGTTAGTCTTGAAGAATTTGAAAAAAGAAAAGATCAAAAATTTTGGAATTCACATTATGATTACATACTTTCTCTAGACAATCAGATTAAAGAATTTAATAATATGTAGGTTATGAAAACTCAGTCATTACATAACCAATTAGTAGAATGGCGTCATGATCTTCATATGCACCCTCAAATAAGTTTTGAAGAAGAATATGCTGCTGCAAAAGTGTCAACGCTTCTAAAAGATTTTGGAATAGAAGTTCATTCTGGTATTGCGAGAACTGGAGTAGTTGGAATTTTAAAAAAAGGAAATAGTTCTAAATCAATAGGTATAAGGGCTGACATGGATGCTCTTCCTATACATGAAACTAATAATTTTAGTTATAAGTCAAAGTTTGATAACAGAATGCACGCATGTGGACATGATGGTCACACCACAATGTTATTAGGTGCAGCAAAATATTTATCAGAAAAAGGTAACTTTAATGGAACAGTATACTTTATTTTTCAGCCTGATGAAGAGAATACTTTTGGCGCAAGAACAATGATAGATGAAGGTTTGTTTGATAAATTTAACATTGATGAAGTTTACGCTATGCACAATATTCCTAATATGGAGATTGGAACATTTGGTACAAGAAAAGGACCTATTACAGCAAGTGAAAATTTATTTGAAATTGAAATAAAAGCCAAAGGTGGGCATGCTGCATTACCTCATATGGGCGTTGATGCAATAACTGTTGGCTCTCAAATAGCTGTAGCACTTCAATCAATAGTGTCTAGAAAATTAAATCCTGCAGATAATGGTATAGTGTCTATTACTGAATTTATAACCGATGGTAAAAAAAATGTTCTGCCAGGTAGGGTAAAAATGACTGGTGATGCAAGAGCTTTATCAAAAGAAACAAATGAAAAAATTGCATCAAAAATGTTACAAATTGTTGAGGGTATTTGCAATGCTCATGGTGTTAATGGTAGTGTCAAATATGAAACAACCTGTCCTGTAACTTTTAATTCAAAAAACCAAACTGAGTCTGCAACAAATGCTGCAGTTTCACTTCTTGGAAGCGATAAATGTAATGGTGATATTGAGCCGTGTTTATTCTCAGAAGATTTTTCAGTAATGGCAAATGAAAAACCTGGCTGCTTTGTTTTAATGGGTAATGGTACATCAGAGCAGCATTCCAGACCTTTACATGCTGATAATTATGATTTTAATGACGAGTTATTAGTCATAGGTTCTTCATATTGGACTGAATTGGTAGAACAACAATTAAAATAAATGTTTTCTGAAAACTTGAATAAATTAAAGAAAAAAATGTCCGAGAATAATATTGATCTCTCAATTATAACTGATGATGACTCTATATATTATTTTACTGGATATCACGACTTCCTTCATATGGATTTTTATCGACCAACATTATTAGTTGTTTCAAATGATCATAAAACTTATTTAATAACACCACTTCTTGATGTTTTATTAGTACCAGAGGATTGTCCTGTAGATGCAGTTGAAACATGGAATGACGGTATTGGAAATGAATGGAGAGAATTATTACCTCAAATCATTAATCAGCATAAAAATATTTTTATTGAAAAATTTAAAATCAACCCAATGGTTAAAAGTTATTTAGACGAAATACTTCAAGATCATCCTGAGGATTTAACTAAATTAATTGATAATATAAGAATGATTAAATCTAATCTTGAATTGAATATAGCTCGTCATGCTGGTGAAGTTGGAATGGCTATGATGGAAGCAGCAAAAAAAACAATTGGTCATAATGTTCCTGAGTATGAGGTTGCACTTGCGCAATCACAAGCTGGAACAAGAAAAGCTGCAGAGCTTTTAAAAAAATTTTATCCTGATAATATTAATATGTCTCCAAATATTCACTTTTTACCAGTTATGACATCAGGTCATGATTTACCTAAAACTCACCATCGTGCTTCAACCAAAATTATAAAAAAAGGTGATCCCGTATTCGTATGTTATTGTGGTTCTACAAATTTTCATAGGTTTAAATTAGGTTTTGACAGAATATTTTGGGTAGAAGAAATTCAATCCGATGAGCAAATAAAAGCTTTTGAGACTGCAGTTAAATCTCAAAAAGCGGCTCTTGAAATTCTTGGTCCTGGAGTTACAGCTGAAGAAGTTCATGCTGCTTATGCAGATACTATACAGTCTGAAGGATACCCGTATCCTACTTTTCGATGTGGAAGAGGTACAGGTTTTAGTTTTTTAGAGGAGCCACAATTAGTAGTAGGTAACAAAACAGTACTTGAACCTGGAATGGTATTTGCAGTTGATGGAGGAGCAAGTGCAAATAATTTTAGATCACAGGTTGGTGATAGTTTTATTATTACAAAAGAAGGATACGAACAAATTACACATCATTCTAAAAATTTTGATGATCTAATAATTCCACATGGATGAAGTAACTGTATTTAATACACACTGCTGTGGTGAAATTGGAGATGTAGTGACTGGAATTAAAGGTTTGAAGTTTAATTCACCTGAGGAAGCCTCTAAAAAACTTTTTTTAGATAAAAAATGGAGAAATTTTTTTTTAAATGAACCTCGAGGAGGGATCTTTAAACATTGTAATATTATTTTAGAACCTTCAAATAAAAATGCAGATGCTGGATTTGTCATTATGGAACCAGAAGATAATCCTCCAATGAGCGGATCAAATACAATTTGTGTAACAACAGTCTTATTAGAAAAAAATATTGTTCAAATGAAATATCCTAAAACAATGCTTACACTTGAAGCTCCTGGTGGTTTAATAAAAGTTGTTGCTGATTGTGAAAATAAGAAAGTTAAAAGTGTCACTTTAACTAATCTTGCCTGCTTTGCTGATAAAATAGATGTAGATTTAAAGACTAAAAATTATGGTACAATTAAAGTAAGTACTGCTTTTGGCGGTGACAGTTTTTTGATCTGTAAAGCTAGTGATTTTAATCTCAAAATTGAACCACAAAATGCAATTAAATTTGTAAATGTTGCTAAAGAATTATTGATTGAAGCAAATGCATCTATTGGATTTGAACATCCCACAATTAAACGATTAGACTATCTTTCCTTTTGCCAATTTGTTGAACCGTTAAAAAAAAATAATCAATCATTACTTACAGGAATAAACACAGTTGTTATACGACCTGGAAAACTTGATCGTTCACCTTGTGGTACAGGCACTTCAGCAAGATTAGCAGTAATGAAAGAAAAAAACGAAATACAAATAAATGAAGAATTTATATCAAAGTCTATTATAGGATCTTCATTTAAAGCAAGTATTGAAAAGGAAATTCAAATTAATAACAAAAATTGTATTATTCCAAAAATAACAGGTAGTGCATTTATCACGGGTAAACAAAGTTTATATATAGATAAGGATGATCCTTTCCCAGAAGGTTATAGATTAAATGATACATGGCCAGATTCATCAAGATAACTGTGCTTAAATAACACTAGTATGGCAAGTTAATTCATTTTACTTTCATCAAGTATTCTAATAATTAATAAAACAAATGACAAAATTTAATGCCTGGAATGTAATTAAGAACGGTTTAAACGGTCAGTCTTATTGGACTAGACAATGGCGTGATCCAGAACCAAAAAGTAGTTATGATGTAGTAATAATTGGGGGAGGTTTACACGGTCTTGCCACAGCATATTATTTAGCAAAGAATCATAATATAAAAAATGTAGCTGTCTTAGAAAAAGGCTGGATTGGTGGAGGAAACGCTGGACGTAATACAACTATTGTAAGATCAAATTATATGATGCCAGGCAACCACGAATTTTACGAACATTCTTTAAAGTTATGGGAAAATTTAAGTCACGAATTAAATTATAATGTAATGTTTAGCCAACGAGCTCATGTTTCGTTATTTCATAGCCCTGGTGCTAAAGATTCAGTTTCACGGATTTATAATATTATGCGACTCCATGGAACTGATGCAGAACTTTGGGATTTAAAAACTTTAAAGAAAAAAATTCCACATTTAAATTATCATAATTCTAGATTTCCAATACTTGGGGCTGCAGTTCAAAAAAGAGCTGGTAATGCAAGACACGATGCAGTTGCATGGGGTTATGCAAGGGCTGCTGATACATTAGGTGTAGATATATTTCAAAATTGTGAAGTTACAGGTTTTACAAGAAAGAATGGAAATATTGAAAGTATTCAAACTTCAAGAGGAATTATAAAAGGAAAGAAAATAGGATTTGCTGTTGCTGGTAATACTTCGGTATTATGGCAAATGGCAGAATTAGGTAACCTACCAATTGAGTCTCATAAATTACAAGCATTTGTATCCGAAGCAGTAAAACCACTTCTAGATCAGGTTGTTGTTTACGGCGTGGGTGGTGCACATTTCTATATATCTCAGTCTGATAAAGGAAGTATGGTGTTTGGTGGGGATCTTGATTGGTATAAATCATATGCGCAAAGAGGAAATCTGCCTATGGTTCAAGATGTTGCTGAAGCAGCTATGGCAATATTTCCATCACTTGGTAGAATTAGATTACTCCGTCATTGGGCGGGAGTTATGGATATGACAATGGATGGATCATTTTTTATTTGTAAAACGCCGATATCTAATCTCTATTTAAATGCAGGTTGGAACTATGGAGGTTTTAAGGCTAGTCCCGCATCAGGCTGGTATTTTGCTGACTTAATTGCAAATGAGAGCCCACACAATTATGTACAGAATCATAATTTAGAGAGATTTGAAAAAGGTATCAACATAGATGAACGTGGTGCTGGACCTGATCCTAAATTGCATGGTTAAATGATTAGAATCAATTGTCCTTATTGTGGTGAAAGAGATCATAGTGAATTTAGTTATGGTGGAGATGCTACAATAAAATATCCATCTTTAGACTCCTCTGAAAAAGAATGGACTGAAGCAATATTTTTTAGAAAAAATATAAAAGGTTTTCAATTAGAAACATGGCATCATACTAATGGATGTAGAATGTGGTTAGAGATTGAACGCTCAACAGTAACTCATGAAATTAGAAGTGTGAAACCCTGTCATCCAGATTTAAAGAAAGTTGTAGAAAATAATAAATGAAAACAAGTAGATTAAAAAATTATGGAAAAATTAATAGAAATAATGTTTTATCTTTTACTTGGGATAATAAAAAATTCAAAGGTTTTGAAGGTGATACATTAGCATCAGCATTGCTAGCTAATAATATTGGAGTTGTTGGAAGAAGTTTTAAATATCATAGACCAAGAGGAATATTTTCAAGTGGGGTTGAGGAATCTGGTGCTTTAGTAACTGTAGGATTAAAAGATAGAAGAGACCCTAATGTAAGGGCAACTACTCAAGAATTATATGATGGTTTAAAAGCAAGTGGTCAAAATGCTTTCCCCAATGTAAATTTTGATCTTGCTGGAATTAATAATTATCTAGGTAGGTTTTTTGCATCTGGTTTTTATTATAAAACTTTTATGGGAATACCACCTTTTGAATGGGGAAAAGGTACAGCTATATGGATGTTTTTTGAAAAGTTTATTAGGAAAGCTGCTGGAATGGGAAGTGCTTCTACGTTACCTGATCCAGATTCTTATGAACACGCACACGATTTTTGTGATGTAATTATTGTAGGTTCAGGGCCATCCGGTATTGCAGCTGCAATTGAGGCAGCGGAGAAAAAATTAGATGTTATTTTAGTAGAGCAAGACAGTCTTATTGGAGGAGATCAACTTTCAGATAATGAATTTGATAGCTCACATATTGAAAATCAAATTAAAAACCTTGGTATAAAAGTAATGACTAGGACAACAGCATTTGGATTATACGATAATTGTGTTGTTGGTTTACTGGAAAGAGTAACAGATCATTTATCGTTACCAGATAAAACATTACCACGTCAAAGATTTTGGACTATTAGAGCTAAACATATAATTGTTGGTGCGGGAGCAATAGAAAGACATATTGCATTTAATAATAATGATATTCCTGGCGTAATGACGGTGAATGCTTCAAAGCATTATTTAAATAGATATGGAGTACTAACAGGTAAAAAAATTGTAATTACTACAAATAATGACTCTGTTTATGAAACTGCAGAACTATTATCTGAAGCTGGAGCAAATGTTACTGTTCTTGACTCACGAACCAATTTTGAAATTGAAACGAACAATACTTTTGAAATTAGAAGAGGGTATGTGCCTTATAATATTAATGGTTCAAAAAAAATTGATAGTTTAGATATATCAAAAAGTGAAAATATTAATAAATCTGAAACAATAAATTGTGATCAAGTCTTATTATCAGGTGGTTGGTCTCCTGCAGTACATTTGTTATCGCATAGAGGTGTAAAGCCTAAATGGGATTATGAAAATGCATGTTTTTTACCAAGTGATACCAAAGAGAATATCACAATGATAGGTTCTTCGAGAGGATTATGGAATAAAAATGATTGTATTGCTTCTGGAGTTGCAGGCGCTACTGATGCATTAAATCGTTTAGGAATTTCCAAAACAAATTATTTTTTTCCAAAACCTGGTGGATGGAAAAATCCAATAAAACCACTTTACGAAGTTAAGTATAATAAATCTAGATCAAAAAGTTTTGTTGATTATCAACACGATGTAACTTCAGATGATGTAAGACTGGCACACCGTGAGGGTTTCATTTCAGTAGAGCATCTTAAAAGATATACAACTTTGGGTATGGCTAACGATCAGGGAAAGATGGGAAACATTATTGGATTATCCTTAATGGCTGATCTTTTAAATAAAGAAATTCCGGAAGTTGGAACGACAGTATTCAGACCTCCTTATACTCCAATTTCTATTGGAGCTTTAAGTGGAAGAAATGTTGGAAAACATTTTAGACCATTAAGAGTTACGCCAATGCATCAATGGAATATTGATCATGGTGCTAAAATGATTGAAGTAGGTTTGTACCAAAGACCTTGGTATTATCCAAAAGAAAATGAAACTTTAAGTGACTCTTATATAAGAGAAGCAACAACAGTAAGAAGAACAGTTGGTGTTTGTGATGTAACCTCACTAGGTAAGATTGCTATTCAAGGACCGGACTCTACCGAATTTTTAAATAGAATTTATTCGAATGGTTTTTCAAAACTACAAGTTGGAAAAGCTAGATACGGTATCATGTTGCGTGATGACGGTATTGTAATGGATGATGGCACATCTTGGAGATTAGCAGAAAATGAATATTTTATGACGACATCTACAGGTGAAGCTGCAAAAGTAATGTCATGGTTAGAAGAATTACTTCAAACTAGATGGACAGATCTTAATGTTAATGTGACTAGTATTTCTGAACAATGGGCAGGCGTATCAGTAGCAGGACCTAAATCGAGAGAAGTTCTTAATAATTGTGTCCAAGATTCTTTAGTTATAACTAATAATCACTTACCTTTTATGGGTGTTACCTCAACTTTTCTTAAAGGTAAAATGCCTTGTAGAATTGCAAGAATTAGTTTCTCTGGTGAATTAGCTTTTGAAGTTTATGTTAAATCAGATTTTGCTAATACAATGATGGACTTACTTTGGGAAAATACAAAAAAATATGATGGGTGTTTATATGGATTAGAGGCTTTAGGTGCACTTAGAGTAGAAAAAGGTCATGTGACAGCTGCAGAGCTTGATGGAAGAGTAACAATCGATGATGCAGGTTTAAGCAAAATGGCTTCTACAAAAAAATCATATATTGGAAGTGCAATGAGAAAACGAGGAGTATTAAAAAATAATGATAGAGAAATTCTAGTAGGTTTCTTTCCTGCAAACTTAAGGGAAACTTTTAATGCTGGAACTATTGTGTGTGAACAAAATAATATTAAAGGACAGGGTATTGGAAGAATAACTTCAGTCACTTATTCTCCAGAACTTAGACATTGGATTGGAATAGGTTTTGTGAAAGGTGGGTTAGATAAATGGAAAGATACCATTTTAGTTGGAGCAGATCCTGTAAGAAATAAACAAATGAATTTAAAAGTTGTTTCACCACATATGATTGATCCTAAAGGAGAACGAATGTATGCATAGACATTCTGCACTAGAAGCACTTTATAAAATTGGAAAATTCTCAACAAGCGAGAAACAATCTTTAACATTTAAAGAATTAAAAAGTTTGGAAATTATGCAAATTGCTTGTTGGCCTGATAAAATTGAAGAAATAAATAATTTATTAATAAAAAAGTTAAAAATTAAACATATTCCCGGTTTCAATAAAGGAATTGTTTTTGAGAATAAATCATTATGGAGAATGGAACCTTTGAAATGGTGGTTATTTAATAAAGAAATTGAAGTAAGTGAGCAAATAGCAAATACTTTAGATATTTCTCATGCTTTCACAGGTATTGAAATTAAAGGAGATAATTCGTCATTATTTTTAAATAGACATCTTCCAATTGATTTAAGATCTAAGAATTTTCCAGACCTATCCTCCGCTAGTTCGGCTATTCATCATGTAAGTGTTAAGCTATTTAAAATATCCTCAAAAAACTACTGTCTATATATACCGAGAGGTTTTGCTTTATCAATTTGGGAGATCCTTCTTGAAACAGCAAATCAGTTTGGATATGAAGTATTATAGAGATAGAAAGATTACCTAAACAATTATGATATTTTCACAAGAAGAATTTAATTCAAGAATTGCAAAAGTAAAACAGTCTATGAATAAAATAGGTGTTGATATTCTATTTACTACTGATCCCTCTAATATGAATTATCTAACTGGTTATGATGGATGGTCATTTTATGTTCCACAAGGAGTAATAATTTCTATAGATGAAGATCAACCATTTTGGTTTGGAAGAAAGCAAGATTCGAATGGAGCAAGGATTACAACTTTTTTAAATGAAGAAAATATATTTGGTTATCCTGAGCGACTTATTCAATCACCACCATTACATCCATATGATTATGTAGTTAAATTATTTAAAGACAAAAATTGGTCAAGTAAAAATATTGGTGTCGAAATGGATAGCTATTATTATACTGCAGAAAATCATAGGAGATTAAAAGATAATTTAACGAATGCTAAATTTATTAATGCACATCTTCTAATTAATTGGGTCAGATATGTAAAATCTGAAAATGAAATAAAATTTATGAAAGATGCTGGCATACTTGTGAAAGCAGGAATGACAACAGCATTTGATTCAATAAAAGAAGGTGTAAAACAAAGTACAGTTGCAGGAAAAATTCAAAATACTCTCATTGCTGGAAATGATTTAACACAAATGGGAGGAGAATATTCAGGTTTAGGTATAATACTTGCAAGTGGGAGATCAGCATCAGCGTCACACTTAACTCCTAGTGATAAAAAATTTGAAAATAATGAAGGAACAATTATTGAATTAGGTGGTGTGAAACATCGTTATCACTGTGCTTTATCCAGAACTGTGTATATTGGTAAACCTGATCCAAAGATATCGGATACATTAAAAATAACAAATGAAGGTATTGAGAAAGCTTTAGAACAAACAAATCCAGGTAATAGTTGTCATAATGTTGCTGTTGCTTTTTGGTCAGTATTAGAAAAATATGGATTAGAAAAAGAGTCAAGAGCTGGTTACTCAATTGGTATTGGTTATCCTCCTGATTGGGGAGAACACACACTTAGTATTCGAAAAAATGAAAAGACACTTTTAGAGCCTAATGTTACCTATCATCTTATGTGTGGAATGTGGATGGATACATGGGGATTAGAACTAAGTGAATCAGTTAGGGTGACAGAGTCAGGTTACGAATTACTTACTCAAGTCCCTAGAGATTTGCATATAATAAATTAATCATTTGCATCACCACCTCCAGCACCTTTGGCTCTAGATTCCTCTGATTCAGGTACAAAAGTTCTAAAAGCTATCTTAGATATTTGATCCCAAGATTTTTTATCAGGATTTATGCCTTCAGACAGCAAATTATTTATATTTGATGATGGAATATTAATATCTAACTTTTGTTCATTTAAAATATTTTTTGTAAGTAAAAGATCAAAATTTCTTTGATAATTTGTAGAGATAATATCTCTATTAATACTAATATTTTTATTTGTTATTTGAGCATCAACTTTTTGATCTAACAAAAACTGTGAATTGATATTTTTTTTTGCATACTTATAAAGCAAAGGTATTAGGAATATGGGATCATTGCAATTTTTTAAAGTTAATTTTAAATTTTCTTTTTTATCTACTTTTGATATTAAATAATCAATTAATCCTGGCCCTATCATTAATGAAGACTTATTATTACAATCAAACTCATCATTTATATTTGATGGATCTATGCTGGCATTAAAAGTGTTATCTAATTCTTTAATTTTTAATGTTAATAATTTAATTCCGTCTAAACCATGTATTTCAAGCCAAGTTGTAATAAATGCAGCATCTTCATCTGATCCATACGTGAACCCTAATCCTGAAAAAGCTCGCTGTGAATTAGTGTAGACTTCATAGTAAGAGTAACTCACAGATATTAATATGAATTCATTGTTGCAAAACCCCATTCATCAACATTTTTATTATTTAGATCTGATAAATAAGGAGCTCCAGAAAAAAAACTTACTCTTAACCATCTATCTGACTTAGGATCATATCGATTGGCACCAAAAAAAGATAATTTAAATCTTAACATATCAATCGGTATTGTTTTTTTATCGAGAATATTATCTTGAACTTCCGAATAAGGATAATTTTTTAAAGATTGTATTCTTTTAACAATTCCTCTGTATTGAGGATATGTTAATAAAAATTCACAAATTAATTGATTTTCATCTATATTTTTAATTTGCTTAAATAAATCATTAACCATTTTTGCAATTCCTAAATTTTGCTCTAATTCACTTCCTTGTTCATTATATCTTTCACCTAATCTAGGTTCTAACTTTGCTGCTGAAACATACCAAAATAAATAATTGCTATTTTTGTTATTAAAATTAATATTTTTTATCCAAGAATATTTTTCAATGATTATTTTATTCAAATCTCCAATAGATTGATTTCCATTAATATCCATTATCTCCTCATCTGCCATATCTTCTGCTAGTTTCTCTGATACTTGAGGATACAATTCAATTAGTTGTACTCTCGCAATTTCTTGAGTATCATTATTAAAATTCGAATCACAATAATCTAAGATATCTAACCATTTAAATTTTTGAGAAAGATCTAGGTCATTAATATAAAAAATATATTTTTTTAAATCCTCAGTAGTTAATTTATTTTTATTAATTTGGAATTGATCACTTGTGCTTACTTCTTCAAGATAATTTAAAGCTTTATTCAAAAGTTTTTTATACTTTTCAAAAACTATATTATCTAAATTAATTTGAGCAATTTCCTGTAATGTCTTTGTGTATTGAATCATCCATTTATTAATCAACTTTGGATGTTTAATAATAAAAGGTGCCATGCCTAAACCTGTTGAATTACCAATACCAAAATGTTGTTTAATATTTCTATCTAATTTTACAGCCTTTTCTGGATTAATTTGCTTTGCAACATGTTCAACTAATTCTACACTAAATTCTCTGATTAAATATACCGACAACATTTCTGCCCTAAAAGGTTGATTGAAAACAGTTGTATTTTTTGTATTAGTAAAATCTGATAAACCAAATTTACCGCTACCATAAACAGCAGTAGTTCTTAATAAATACCCAACTTTATTTATTTCATTTATATCTGGCTGATTACCTTTTGAAAGACAATCAACAACATACTGAAACAATCTAACACTTTTATTTGCTCTGCTAAGAATCAACTCGTCTGGAGAGTTTCGTCCCGATTCTTGAAGAGGAATAGTTTTTTTTAATCTGTTTAGGTCTTCGTTTGATAATTTACCTATATGTAAAGTATAGGCTGTATCCCATTTATCAGCAATAACTCTATCACTTCTTTCTTTATCATCTAGAAACGCAGAGAAGCATACAAGTGAATAAGTATCTTTATTAATAATAATTTCATAAACAACTGTACCATAACCATCTTTATCTAAATCAAATTTTGATTTATGTATTTCCCAGTTGTCATTAATTAATCTTCTTAACATGCTTCTAGAAAAGCTTAAGCGTGAGGGATAACGTGATCCCATTCTTGATAGTTTCATGAAGCTATCGTTATCTCTTACTTTTTGTAACATTTATTAAATATGTATAGTTAATTTTAGTTTTTTCATTAATAGAAGTATTAATCTATGTCAAAAATAAGTGAAGATATACTTTTAATTGATGGTCTCGAGTATTGTAATTGGAATAGGGAATTATTTGAAAATGCCAACCAAGCTGGATTAACTGCAATCCATGTAACATTAGTTTATTGGGAAAATACCGAAGAGTCATTTGAAAAAATTAATTATTGGCACCGTCTTTTCAAAGAGCACCATGATATTATTGCTCACGCAAAATCTACAGATGATATTATAAATGCTAAACAAAATAATAAAGTAGCGATTATTTTTGGTTTTCAAAATTCTGCCCCCATTGCTAATGATATATTTTTGATTGAAAAATTTTTTGAAGCAGGTGTAAGATTCATGCAACTAACTTATAATAATCAAACTCCACTTGCTGGAGGATGTTTTGAGCCAAAAGATTCGGGTGTTTCACGATTTGGAAAAGCTGTTATTGAAGAAATGAATCGTCTTGGAATGATTGTAGACTTAAGTCATGCAGGTAAGCAAACTTGTCTTGATGCAATTGAAACTTCAAAAAAACCAGTGGCAATTTCTCATGCTAATCCAAGCTTCTTTCACAAATCGAAAAGAAACATTGATACAGATATTTTAAAAAAACTTGTTAAAAAAAATGGTTTTATTGGTTTAAGTTTATATCCTTACCATCTTAAAAATTTAGGTGATTGCACCATAGAAGATTTTTGTGAAATGATTAATGAGTTAGTAAACTTAATTGGTGAAGATAATATTGGAATAGGGTCTGATCTTTGTTTAAATTGGTCTGACGATGTAGTTATGTGGATGAGAAATGGGAAGTGGACAAAAGATATTGATTACGGTGAATCTAAAGATAAAAACCCTAAATGGCCAAAGTTACCCAGTTGGTATACACAACCAAGTGATTTAAATAATTTATTTAATTTAATGTGTAAAAATAATATTCCAGAAAAAGTTTCCACAAAAATCATTGGTCAGAATTGGTTTAACTTTATGAAAAATCAATTTTAATTTCTACTACTAATAAAAGAAGCAGATAATAAACTTAATATTACAATAGAAGCCCCAATTATTTGATAAGTTTCTAAATTTTCCTTTAATAAAAAAACAGCGCCAAGTACACCCACCACGGGCTCTAAGTATAAAAATAAAGCTGTATATGATTGACCAATTTTTGGAATAGCAATTAATTGAGACAACAGTGCTAAACTATAACAAATTGAAGGAATTAAAATCAAAAGATAAATACCGATATCAAAATTAAAATTTAAAGAAAAAAATATTTTTAATATTACAAAAAAGAAAATAGTATTAAAAATATTTATAAATATATTTATTGGTATGGGTGATATCCCCTTTAATGACATTTTTTGATTTGTTACAATCATGCTTGTAGCTCCAAGAGAAGCAAGAAAAGCTAAAAAAATACCTACAAAATTTATTACTTTTAAAGATGGTCCTAAAACTAAAATAATTCCCAAAAATGTTAAAAAAAAAAGAATTTTTACAGTCAAATAAATTTTTTCCTTATCAATAATAATTGAATATAAAAGTACATATATTGGATAAAGACAAAATATAAGGATAGTAAGACTTACCTCGATAAATATAACTGAAGTTAATAATCCTAGGGTTAAAAATATTGAACCAACTGAAATCAATAAAAAGTAATTTATATTTTTTTTAAAATTACTAAGAAGATTTTTTTGATAAGGTATAAAAGGTAATATTATAATTGAAGCAACTATATATCGTAAAAAAATAGCTAAACCTACTGATGCACCTGCATTATAAGCTATTTTAGTAGTAGGCCCAATTAGGCCAAATAAAATTCCAGCAACTAAAGCAAAAATAACTCCAAATATGAACATTTTTTAAATTAACTTTTGACTATTTGGTTTCGTCCAGTTATTCAAGCATCAATACAAATATTTAATATGAATAATCCATCTCAAAGTTTCGTAAAATTTGAAAAGATTGATAAAAGTTATGATGGAGAAGTACTGGTAGTAAAAAACTTAAACTTGGATATTGCTAAAGGTGAATTTGTAACAATGTTGGGTCCATCAGGATCAGGTAAAACAACAACTTTGATGATGTTAGCTGGATTTGAAACACCTACAAATGGTGAAATATTCTTAGATTCTAAACCAATAAGTAAAATACCTCCTTATGAAAGAGAAATTGGAATGGTATTTCAAAATTATGCTTTATTTCCTCACATGACAGTTGAAGAAAATTTATCCTTTCCTTTAGAAGTTAGAAAAATACCAAAACCTGAGACAAAAGAAAAAGTACAGAAGGCACTTGATATGGTTGAGCTTGGTAATTTTGGTACAAGATTTCCAGCACAATTATCCGGAGGTCAACAGCAAAGAGTTGCTTTAGCTAGAGCACTTGTCTTTGAACCACGTTTGGTATTAATGGATGAACCTCTAGGCGCCCTTGATAAAAATTTACGTGAACAAATGCAATATGAAATAAAACATATCCATGACAGAATAGGAATTACAGTAGTATATGTTACACATGATCAAAGTGAAGCGCTAACAATGTCAAATAGAATAGCTGTTTTTAATGATGGAGTTGTACAACAATTATCGACACCAGATATTTTATATGAAAAACCTGAAAACTCATTTGTTGCCAAATTTATTGGAGAAAATAATACTCTTAACGGAGTGGTAACAGATGTTAATGGAGAATCATGTACAGTTGAACTTGATAATGGTTTTGGAAAAGTAAAAGCATTAAAAATAAATGTAAATGAAAAAGGTGACAAAACTCAACTTTCAATAAGACCAGAAAGAGTTACTATTGACAGTACAAATCCAGAATCAAATAATTTTGAAGGTAAGATTCAAGAATTAATATATTTAGGCGATCATATAAGAGCAAGATTAAACGTTTGTGGAAATGATGAATTTATTGTGAAAGTTCCAAACGAAGGAAGTTTTAGTCATAAAGAGGGAGACTTACTAAATTTAAGCTGGAATCCTGATGATGTTAGGGCTCTCGACATTTAGATATAAAATATCCATAGATTTAGGCCTTTTTTTTTATTTTTAAGCCTTTTTTTTAATTTAGCTACATGTTATTACTTACCCATTACGGACATAATCTTAAGATTAATTAATAAAAATAGGAGGATATATATGTCTAAACTTACAAAAGCCTTCTTATTCGCATCTATTATTCTTGCGCCTTTTGCAGCTAATGCTGTAACAGTCGCTTCATGGGGTGGTGCTTATACAGAAAGTCAACAAAAAGCATATGCTGATACGTATTCTGACCCAGGTTCAATCGTTTTTGAAAACTATAACGGTGGTTTGGGTGAAACAAGAGCGCAAGTTGAAAGTGGAAATGTAACTTGGGACCTAGTTGACGTATTACCAGCTGATGCCATTACTGGTTGTGATGAGGGATTATTTGAAGATATTTCAAGTGAAATCGCATCAATGGGTGTACCAGGACCTGACGGAGAATCAATTGCCGAAGATATGGAAGCTAATGGATTAAATTACCATTCTGGTTGGGACTGCTGTGTACCACAAATTTTTTGGACTTACGTAGTATTCTATGACCCAGATGCTTTCCCAGGAGAAAAACCTGATAGTATGGCTGACTTCTTTGATGTGGAAAAATTTCCAGGTAAAAGAGGTATCCACACTTGGGCTGATGGAATTATTCAGAAAGCTCTAGTTGCAGATGGAGTTGCTCCAAATGCAGTACCAACGGTTTTTGCAAATCAAACTGGTGCAATTGACAGAGCATTTGAAGTAATGGATAAAATTAAGGATCATGTAGTATTTTGGTCTGCAGGTTCACAACCACTTGAATTAGTAAAAAGTGGTGAAGTTATAATGTCTGTTGCTTATAATGGTCGTGTTGGTGCAGCTAACCTTGCTGAAGGAGAAAACTTTGAATATATTTGGGAAGGACAAGTTCTAGACCAAGAATATTTATGTTTAACAACAGGTGCTCCTAATAGAGATGCTGCTCTTGATTTTATGATGCATGCATCAAGCCCTGCTTCACAAGCTGAGCAGGCAAAATATATTACTTACGGACCAATGAGAGCTTCTGGTATTCCTATCATTGAAGCGAATGAGCCTTGGGGTCCTGGAGGAGTAGATATTATGCCTCATATGCCTAACACTCCTGAGCGTTTAAAAGTTTCAATCGTAAATGACCCTGTATGGTGGTCAGATAATGGTGCAGAAATTAATGAACGTTACTCAGCGTGGATTGGTAACTAAGGTTGATAATTTAAACTTACTAATTTAATATGAAGGCGAGATTAATCTCGCCTTTTTTTTTTGGAGGATTTTATTTCTACTGCAGAATTACTTACAACGGATGGAATTCCATTAAAGCAAAGTTTAAAAAAGGCTGAGCGAAAAAATAAAATAAGAGCTTTTTTATTAGTCTTTCCTCTATTACTTTTTATAATCGTTACATTTGTTATGCCAATTGGTGACATGCTTTTTAGAAGTGTTGATGATAGTCAAATCAATACTGTATTTCCAAATACATTCAGCGAATACAAAAAATGGGACAGAGATAAAGACGAACTACCACCAGAAGAAGTTTACAAGTCTCTTTTTGAAGAACTTGCATACGGGGAAAAAATCCAAATTGGAAGAGCTCTAACGCGAATGAACTACTCAAAGTCAGGTTGGAAAAGTTTAATTAAAAAAACATCTAGACAAATCAAAAAAGCTGTAAAAAAAGATGAACTTCCAGATAATTATAAAGAATTTTTGATTACTACTAATGAAAGATGGGCTGACCCAACTTTTTGGTATGCTATGGGTCAAATGTTAGACACTACCACACCAATTTATTATTGGAATGCTCTTGATAGGACTTATGATCAAGATCGAAATGTAGTGATGCAAGATGAAAATAGACGAATTTATATAAAAACTTGGATTAAGACTTTAAAAATAAGTGTTTATGTTACAATTTTTTGTTTAATCCTTGGTTTCCCTGTAGCCCATCTCCTCGCAAATTTACCTTTAAGATATAGCAATCTTTTAATGATTTTTGTTTTACTTCCATTTTGGACTTCACTTTTAGTAAGAACTACAGCGTGGATTGTTATGCTTCAACAAAATGGTGTAATAAATGGAATTTTGGTATGGTTAGGTATTTTGAGTGACGATGGTCGATTACAGTTGGTTTATAATGAAACAGGAACTTTAATTGCTATGACCCAAATATTATTACCATTTATGATACTTCCTTTGTACAGTGTAATGAGAGTAATTCCTAAAAGTCATATGAGAGCAGCGCAAAATTTAGGTGCTAAGCCTGCCACTGCTTTTTGGAGAGTATATCTACCGCAAACTATTCCTGGAATTAGTGCGGGTGGATTATTAGTTTTCGTTTTAGCAATTGGATATTTTATTACCCCTGAATTGGTAGGAGGTAAAGATGGAAAATTAATTGGTCACTGGATTGCTTATCATCTTAAAACAACATTGAACTGGGGTTTATGCGCGGCCTTAGGTGCAATACTTCTTGGTGTAATGTTAGTATTTTATTGGCTTTATAATAAGATTGTAGGCATAGATAATATTAAGTTAGGATAAATTATGGCTCTCCCTAGTTATGCAACTCCAGTACAAAGAACTTATTATTACACCTATTTATTTTTTTGTGCAGTAGTCTTCTTTTTTTTAATTGCCCCTTTATTTGCTATTATTCCAATATCTTTCAGTGTTTCACCCTTTATGGTTTTTACTGAAGGAATGCTTGCATGGCCTCCTGATCCAGAAGCGTGGTCTTTAAGATGGTACAAAAACATGATTGGAGATTGCAGTGCAGATGTTGTTTCTTCTACTGTTCCTTGTTCAACAAAATGGATGAAAGGTACAGTAAATAGTTTTTACATTGGTATCATAGCAACTGTTATTGCTACAGCGTTAGGTACATTAGCTGCTTTAGGTTTGAGTAGACCTCATATGCCATACAAAGGATTAATAATGGCAATCTTAATTTCACCAATGATAGTTCCATTAATTATTACAGCTGCAGGAATGTTTTTCTTTTATGCTAGAATAAACCTAGTTTATACATTTACAGGAGTAATATTGGCTCATGTAGCACTTGCAACACCTTTTGTTGTAATAACTGTAACTGCTACATTAGTTGGTTTTGATATGAACATGGTAAAAGCAGCACAAAGTCTTGGTGCAAAACCAATTAGAACATTTTTCAAAGTTATAATGCCATTAATTTTACCAGGTATTATATCTGGAGCTTTGTTTGCTTTTATAACTTCTTTTGATGAAGTAGTTATAGTTATGTTTATGGCAAGTATTGATCAATTAACAATTCCTAAACAAATGTGGGCTGGAATACGTCAAGAAATAAGTCCCGTTATATTATGCATGGCAACATGCTTAGTTTTACTCTCAATCTTTTTATTAACTACAGTTGAGCTACTTAGAAGAAGGTCTGAAAAACTCAGAGGTATTAAAGCTCGATAGAATAGTGAAGAATATTGCTGTTATTGGTGCTGGAATAGTAGGTATCTGTAGTGCTTATTTTCTAAAAAAATCTGGTTTTAATGTAACTCTTATAGATAGAGAAGATCCCGGTACAATGACCAGTTTTGGTCATGCATGTAGTTTTGCCGACTATGCAAATGTTCCTGTAAATTACCCTGGATTAATATGGGACATACCTAAAATGCTATTGAGAAAAGATGGTCCTTTAGCTGTTGATTTTTTTTATATTCTTAAAAATTTACCTTGGGCTTTAAGTTTTCTAAAAAATTGCAAAAAAGAAAAAGTTGATGAGATTGCTAGTTCACTTACAAATCTATTAAAGCATTCACAGCTATCTTATGATGAAATTTTCAAAGATATAGATGTGCAAGAGTATATAAGTAATGAAGAAAATTTATATTTATTTGACACTAAAAAATCTTTTGAAGATTATGAATACGCAAATGTAATTAGAAAAAACAATAGGGTTAAAGTTAGAAATTTAACTAAAAATGAGGTTAAAGAATTAGAACCAAACATTGCTGATGTTTATTATGCGGGTCAAGTTTTTACTGGTTCCAGACACACAACAAATCCTTTAGCTATTAGCACAAAAATTTTTGAAAAATTTTTAGAAATAGGTGGAATTTATATAAAGCAAAATGTTAAAAATATATTTCACAATGAAAACAGCATAGAGTTATTTTTAGAAGATAAAAAAATAAACTTTGATAAAGTAATTATAAGTGCTGGTGCTTGGTCGAATCAAATTGCAAATATGCTTGGTGACAAATTTCCACTCGATACCGAAAGAGGATATCATATTTTATTTGAAACAAATAAAAAATTGATTAATCGACCAGTTGCTTGGTCTGAATCTGGATTTTATTTAATACAAATTCATAATGGTATCAGAGCCGCAGGAACTGTTGAAATTGCAGGATTAAATAAATCTCCTAATAAGAAACGTCTTAAAATGATAGAAAGACAATCAAGAAAAGTTTTACCTCAACTAGGAGATATTAAATCAACATGGATGGGTAGAAGACCAACTTTACCTGACTCACTTCCAATTATTGGAAAATCTAAACAGAATAATAATCTTATTTATGCCTTTGGACATCAACATGTTGGCTGGACGTTAGGAGCTGTGACAGGAAAAATTATTGATAGTTTATCAAAGGATCAAGTGCCAAATATTGATATTACTGCTTATTCTCCATCAAGATTTTAGTTTATTCTATTGCAACCATTGTAGTAATAGTGATATTATATCAATAACGATACATAACTCAGCGTATAATCATTACGAAAGTGGGATCGGTCGTAACTTAATATAAATTTTATTAAAATGAAATTTGGATATTTTTGTAATACGACTAATTGGAAACACAAACCATTTAATCAATTATTAGAAGAAGCAAGAGAAATATCAGTTTTTTGTGATGAAAATAATTGGGATTCAATTTGGTTTACAGAGCATCATTTCAATCATGAAGGCATGGAGTCTTGTACTAATCCTCTGATGATGGGAACAGATGTTGCCGCAAGAACAAAAAAAATAAAAATTGGACAAGCATGTAATGTAATAACTTTTCATAATCCTATCCGTTTAGCTGAAGATATAGCTTTTTTAGATCAATTATCTGAAGGCAGAGTAGAGATTGGAATTGGAAGAGGTGTATACGGAAGAGAAGCAATAAATATGAATAAAGAGGCTGATCTCAAAGATCAATCAAAAAACTTTAGACTATTTGAAGAGACATTAAGCATAATGAAAAAAGCTTGGACAGAAAAATTCTTTAATCACAAAGGAGAGTTTTACACTTATCCTGCACCAAACTTTAAATGGCAACATGATATGAGTCCACCAAGTGAAGAGTTCTTGGACATAGATACTAATGAAGTAAAAAAAATTAGCATTGTCCCAAAACCATTTCAAAAACCTCATCCAGCAATCTGGCAAGTTGTTGATAGCCCCTCATCAATAGAGTGGGCAGCCGCAAATGGAATAAATACTATAATGTGGATACCTACTGTTAAAGCACTCAAGAAAAGATTTCTACTCTACAAGGAAGCAAAATCAAAAGCTGAAAACCGAGAAGTTCCTCTTGGAGAAGGCATCTGTCTTGTTAGAGATATGTTTATAGCTGATACAATGGAGGAAGCTGAAAAACTTGCTGGAGAACATATAGTAAATTATATGCGTTGGGTTTGTCACTGGAGGGGTTTAGGTAATCATATGGACCCAGGTGAGATACTTCCAGAAACTGATCATAAATTAGATTTATTAAATTATGATTTTTTACATAAAAGAAATTTACTTTTTGGAACACCGGAATACGTGGTTAATAAAATTAATGAATTAAAATCAGAATTAAATCTACAAAATTTACAAGTTTGGTCAAACTTTCCAGGAATTGATCATGAAGCATGTATGAGAAGTATAAGATTATTTACAAATGAAGTAATGCCGAAAATAAAACTTGATGAATCAAATATTCAAATTGCCAGTTAATAATGGAATTGAAGTTACGTAAATTTAATAAATTTGTAGATAAAACTTTCATCGAAGGAGGAAAAGAGGCTAAGGATCCAGTGCTACTAGTTTCTGTAGCAGCAGTTTTTGAAAATCCATGGAAAGATAAGGAATTTGTTGAAGATTTAAAACCTATAATTTTAGATCTTGCACCAAAATTAGGCTCTATTCTTGTCCCTGAACTTGTAAAAGAAATAGGTTCACCAGAAAAAATTTTAGCTTATGGGAAAGCAGGCATAGTAGGTTTAAAAGGCGAAATTGAGCATGCTTCAGCTTTTATACACACTCTACGGTTTGGTAACATTTTTAGAGATGCCGTAGGTGGAACTTCTTATTTAAGTTTTACTAATACTAGAGGTCCTGCTGGATCAAAAATTTCAATTCCTATGATGCACAAAACAGATGCTGGTCTAAGACCTTATTATTTAACACATGAATTTACAATTCACGATGCTCCATTTGATAATGAAATTGTAATCACTATTGGAGGAGCAACAACAGGTAGGGCTCATGCTAGGACTGGTGATAGATATCAAGATATGAAAGAAATGGGTATAGAGCCAAAATAAATGTTAATGAATTTTGATAAAAATCAAAATTATTATAAATTTTATAAAAGAAAAAATATTCCTATTGTTTTTATTCATGGTGTTGGTCTTGATCATGAAATGTGGTTTCCTCAAATTAGATCTTTTAAAAATAATTCAATTTTAGTCTACGATCTATTAGGCCATGGAAAAACACCACTACATAAAAAAAGTGTCAATTTTGATGATTTTTCAAAACAATTAAATAATTTACTAAACAATTTAAATATAAAAAAAATAAATCTTGTAGGTTTTTCATTTGGTTCTTTAGTTGCTCTAAATTTTGCTAAAAAATATCAAAAAAAAGTTAATAAATTAATTTTAATATCTACTGTTTTTAAAAGAGATAATTTAGAAAAATATAACGTTAGAGAAAGATATAAAAAAGCAAAGAAAAAAATACCAATATCTAATTTGGCACTAAAAAGATGGTTAAGTCGTAAATTTATTAATAATAATCCAAAGATAAAAAAATATATTTTGACTACTCTTAATAAAAAAAATAAAGATTACTTAAATTTTTTAAAATCATACAAACTATTTTCTTATTTCAAAGATAACACAAAAGAAATCAAAAAAATAAAAATACCTTCTCTTGTTATAACTGGTACAAAAGACCAAGGTTCCACCATAAAAATGTCACAAAACTTATCAAAGGAACTTATTAACTCACAATTTTTTAAAATTACCAATGCTAAGCACTTATGCAGTATTGAGTATTCCTCAAATGTAAATATGATAATAAAAAAATTTCTAAATACTTGATATGATACAAGAATATAAAATGTTTATTAACGGTGAATGGGTTAATTCATCAGCGAATAAAAAAATAGAAACACTTAATCCAGAAAATAATGAAGTTTGGGCTTCTGTACCAGAAGCAAATGATCAAGATGTTGATTTTGCGGTACAAAGTGCACAAAAAGCTTTTGATAGTTCTTGGTCAAAATTACACCCGCGTGAAAGAGCTAAGTATTTACGATTAATAGCAAATGAATTACGAGAGAATGCTGAACATCTTGGTAAAATTGAAACAATTGATACAGGGAAATTATTTCGTGAAACAAAGACACAAGCTAATTATATTGCAGAGTATTATGATTACTTTGCAGGACTTGCAGATAAAGTTGAGGGAACAGTTATACCTATTGATAAAGAAGATATGCAAGTTACAACTACTAGAGTGCCAATAGGAGTAGTGGCTGCAATTATTCCTTGGAATTCTCAAATGCTTCTTACAGCTGTAAAATTGGCTCCAGCTCTAGCTATGGGAAATACTGTTGTCATAAAAGCATCTGAATTAGCACCAGTAACACTATTAGAATTTGCAAAGCTTATTGAAAAAACGGGAATGCCGAAAGGAGTTGTTAATATTATAACTGGTTTAGGGGATCCTTGTGGCAAAGCATTAACACAACACCATTTAGTCGAAAGAATTGCTTTTACAGGTGGACCTGAAACAGCAAGGCATATTGTAAAAAATTCATCATATAATTTGTCTCAAGTAAGTCTAGAACTTGGAGGAAAAAGTCCAGTAGCAGTCTTTGATGATGCTGATCAAGAAAATGCACTTAATGGAATAACTGCTGGTATATTTGGTGCTAGCGGTCAGAGTTGCATTGCAGGATCAAGATTATACATTCAATCATCTATCTACGAAATATTTCTAAACAAACTTATAGATAAAGCTAAAAAAATAAAATTAGGATCACCTATGTCAGATGAAACACAAATGGGACCTTTGAATAGTCTTAAACAGCTTGAAGTAATTGAAAAAAATATAAATGATACTGCTCAACAAGGCGGAGTAATAAAGTGTGGTGGAAAAAGATCCTCTTTATCTAATAAAGGATATTATTTTCCAGCAACTATCATAGAATGTGAAAATCATAATTTACCTACAGCAGAAAATGAATTGTTTGGGCCAGTTTTATCTGTGATGAAATTTGAAAAAGAAGATGAATTAGTAAACCTTATGAATGATAATAAGTATGGATTATCATCTGGTGTTTATACAAAAGATTTGGGAAGAGGAATGAGAGTTTCAAAAGCAATTAGAGCTGGAATAGTTTTTGTAAACACCTACCGTTTAATTTCTCCAATGGCACCATTTGGAGGTATGAAAGATAGTGGATATGGCAAAGAGGCAGGTCAAGAATCAATAAAAGAATATACCAGAGTAAAAACTACTTGGTTTAATGCTTCTCGAAAACCAATGAGTGATCCTTTTACTATGGGTTAATATTATTAGCTTAAGCTAATACCTACATTCTTAACTTGAAGATAAGATTTAAGTCCATCTACTCCTTTTTCACGGCTATATCCTGATTGTTTATAACCTCCAAAAGGTGTTGCGTGATTTCCAGTGAACCATTTATTTACGTATACTTGACCAGCTTCTAATTTGCTTGCAGTCCAAGATGCTTTCTTAAGATCTTTAGTAAAAACTCCTGCGCCTAATCCGTACTCAGTATCATTTGCAATATTTATGGCTTCCTCTTGATCTTCATATTCAAGAACTGAGAGTACTGGACCAAATATTTCTTCTCTAGCTACAGTCATATTTTGTTTAACATTGTTTAGAACAGTTGGTTCCATAAAATATCCTTCACGCTCTAATCTTTTTCCACCATATGCTGCTTCTGCTCCTTCTTGAATTCCTGATCTTGCATAACCTTCAACTTTTTGTAGTTGATTTTCTGATATTACAGGAGTTAGGTCTGTATCTTTTTCTATACCAGGTCCAATTTTTAGAGATTTACTCATATCAACAAGCTTATCTACTAATTCATCTTTAATTGACTTATGAACTACCAATCTAGACATCGCTGTACAAATTTGTCCTGCAACACTAAATATTCCTGAACGAGCACTTTCTAGAACTTCATTTAGATCAGCGTCAGGGTAAACAATACCAGCTGACTTACCTCCTAATTCAACTACAGCAGGAATAGCTTTATCAGCACAAGCATGAAGTATTTTTTTTCCAGTAGCAACTGAGCCTGTAAATACTACATGATTTACATCTTCATGAGATACAAGATAAGATCCTGCTTCATTGCCATATCCACAAATTATATTGATTAATCCTTCTGGTACATCAGCATTTTGTATTGCCTTTGCAAAAATTGTTGCTGACAAAGGAGTTAATTCTGCAGTTTTAATAATTGTTGAATTTCCTGTGGCAAACGAACAAGATAGTGATCTTCCAATCATTGATAATGGGAAATTCCAAGGCACAACATGTGCTGATACACCAAAAGGTTCTAAAATTGTGTAATCAAAAACATTTTTTGCTACAGGTATTGTTTTACCTTCAAGTTTATCAGTTAAGCCAGCGTAATAATCAAACATATCAGCTACATCATTGAACTCTTTAATTGCTGAAGCAATATTTTTTCCATTTTCATAACAAAGAAGTTCTCCTCCTTCTTTAGAAACTTTTCTTGTTTCTTCAGCAATCTTTCGCATAAGTTTTGCTCTCGAGATTAAAGGCATATCTACCAGCACTCTACTGTTATACGAATTTTTAGCTGCTTCTACTGCAAGATCAACTTCATTTTTTTTTGCACATGAAATTTCACCAATGATTTTACCATTTGATGGATCATCAACCTTTATTGTTTCCTTGGACTCACTTTCAATCCATTTATTATTTATAAAATTCTTATATTTTTCCATTATCTGCGTTTTTTAATTAATTATTTTTGTTTCATTCTTTATCATTTAGGATATGAAAATGATACAAATTTAATTTTAAGAAACATGAGTATCACATTCAATCAATTAAAAAAATTAATAACAAAAAAAGAAATAGATACTGTATTAGTTTGTGTATCAGATATGCAAGGTAGACTAAATGGTAAAAGGGTTACTGGAAAAGCCTTTATCGATTATGTTTATAAAGAAACACATATGTGTGACTATCTCTATACGGTTGATATGGACATGTTTACTGTACCTGGATACAAATCTTCTTCATGGGAAACTGGTTATGGAGATATGATTGTAATTCCAGATCTCAAAACGATAAAGATTGCCAATTGGTTAAATAAAACTGCCATAGTGCTATGTGATTGTTTAGAGCACTCAGAAAAAAAACCACTTATTCATTCAACAAGACAAATATTAAAAGACGTTTTAGCTAAGGCTGACAAAATGGGATTTCAATCTATGATTGGCTCAGAATTAGAATTTTTTCTTTTCGATCAAACTTATGAAGAAATTCATAATAATAATTATACAAAACTTAAAGAGTCTTCTTGGTATATTGAAGATTACATGATTTTCCAAACTACTAAAGAAGAGGATGTGATGCAGGAATTAAGAAATTCTCTTCTAGATAGCGGAATTTATGTAGAATGTTCAAAGGGTGAAGCAGCTCCAGGACAAGAAGAAATTAATGTTGTTTTTTCAGATGCATTAAACATGGCTGACAATCATATTTTAATTAAAAATGCGACAAAAGAAATTGCTTATAAACATAACAAGGCCGTAACCTTTATGGCTAAATATAACAAAGAAGTTTGTGGAAGTTCATGTCATATTCATAACTCTTTATTCGATAAGAAAACAAAGAAAAATATTTTTTATAACTCTAAGGATAAGTATGGAATGTCTGATATTTTTAAAAGTTATCTTGCGGGACAAATTAAATTATTGCCAGATATATCAATTTTTTTAGCACCAAATATTAATTCTTATAAAAGATTTCAAGATGGATCATTTGCTCCTACAAAATCTGTTTGGGGAATTGATAATCGTACTGCTGGGTTTAGATTAGCTGGTCATGGGTCATCTATAAGAATTGAATGTCGAGTCCCAGGAGCGGATGCTAATCCTTATCTTTCTTTTGCTGCTTTAGTTGGCGCTGGTTTATACGGTATTAAAAATAAACTTAAATTAGATAAACCTTATTCAGGGAATATTTATGAGAAAAAAGTAAATGAAGTTCCTAAAACACTTAACGAAGCAATTCAACTTGCTAAAAAATCTAAATTTTTAAAAGAGATATTTCCACAAGATGTACTAGATCATTATATCCATGCTGCTGAATGGGAGCAAAAAGATTATGATGGTTCAGTTAATGATTGGCAATTACGAAGATATTTCGAACGAGGCTAATTTTACTAAATGTTTGAGACTATTACTCCAATAGACAACTCCGTCTTACTTAAAAGAGAATATGCTACAGAAGAAGATATTGAAACAAGTCTCAGCAATTCCTATTCTGTAAGAGAGTATTGGAAAAATATATCTCTAGAAGAAAGAAAAAAGTCAGTTTTAAATTTTGTTGAAATATTTTTAAAAAATAAGGATGTTTCTATTAATTTATGTAAGCAAATAGGGAGACCTATAGCACAGTGTTCAGGAGAGATGCGAGGTTTTGAAGAGAGAGCTCGTTATATGATTGAAAATGCTGATAGAGCACTGTCAAGAGTTGTATCAATTAAAAATGATGAATTTGATAATTATATAAAAAAAGAACCACTAGGCACTATATTCGTAATTGCGCCGTGGAATTACCCTTTCAACACTTCTGTTAATTCAATTGTACCAAGTTTACTTGCAGGTAATGCAGTTATATTAAAACATTCTTCTCAAACCCCACTCTGTGCTGAAGAATTAAATGAGGCAGCTAAACAATCTTCATTACCAAAAAATATTTTTCAGTATTTACATTTAGATCATGATCAAACATCAAGAATTATTTCAGATTCAAGAATTAATCATGTTTTATTTACAGGTTCTGTAAGTGGAGGAAAACAAATAAAAAAATCTATAGGCACCAGATTTATTGGAGCTGGTTTAGAGTTAGGTGGAAAAGATCCTGCTTATGTTAGAACTGATTGTGACTTAGATCATGCTGTTGAAAATTTAGTAGATGGATCATATTTTAATTCTGGTCAATCTTGTTGTGGTATTGAGAGAATTTATGTTGATAAAAAAATATACAATACATTTGTAGAAAAATTTAAAGATGTAACTGAGAAATATGTTTTAGGAAATCCACTAGAGATGGAGACAAATTTAGGCCCAGTAGTAAAGCAAGCTGCTGCAAATAATATTAGATCTGAAGTTAACAACGCAATTAGTCAAGGTGGAAAAAATATTATAGATAATAAAAAATTTAACTTAGATGATGGTAATAATTGTTATGTAAGCCCAAGTGCACTCATCAATGTCGATCATTCGATGAAATATATGATGGAAGAAATATTTGGCCCTTCGGTTGGAATAATGAAAGTAGAAAATGAAAATGAAGCTTTATCTTTAATGAATGATAGTTCTTATGGATTAACAGCAAGTATTTGGACAAAAGATAAGTCTTTTGCAGAAAATTTTGGAAAAAATGTTGAGACAGGAACTTTTTTTATGAATAGATGTGATTACTTAGATCCTGGCTTAGCATGGACTGGTGTAAAAGATACGGGAATTGGCGTTACCTTATCTGTTTTAGGATTTGATCATTTAACAAGAGCTAAAAGTTATCATATAAGAAATATTTAAGCTTATGGAAAATATAAATTGGAATTATCCTACTACAATCTGGTTTGGTGTTAATAGAATAATAGAAATACAAAAAGCCTGTGAAGAATTAAATATTCAAAAACCATTAATAGTAACTGATAATGGAATTTTAAAAACAAACATTATTAATAAGTTAAATGATTGTTTACATAAAGATGCATCTGTTTTTAGTGATGTTAAATCAAATCCTACAGGTAAGAATGTTGAAAATGGTGTTAAGGTATTTAATGAAAATAAACATGATGGAGTAATAGCTGTTGGGGGAGGCTCGGGTATGGATACTGGAAAGGCAATTGCATTCATGGCTAAGCAAGAAAGACCAATCTGGGATTTTGAAGATGTTGGTGACTGGTGGACTAGAGCTAATGCTGATACAATTTTTCCTATAATTGCTTTACCTACTACAGCTGGAACCGGTTCTGAAACTGGGAGAGCATCAGTTTTTACTAATGAAAAAACACAAGAAAAAAAAATTATTTTCCATCCAAAAATGCTTCCATCAATTGTTATCCTTGATCCAAATTTGACAATTCCACTTCCTGCAAATCTAACTGCTTTTACAGGCATGGATGCGCTAGCTCATTGCTTAGAAGCATATTTGTCGAATATTTTTCATCCTTATTCTCAAGGTATTGCATTAGAGGGCATTAGATTAGTAAAAAATAATCTTGTTCTTGCTTTTAATGATGGATTAAATTTAGAAGCTAGATCGCATATGTTAGCTTCTTCATCTATGGGCTCAATAGCTTTCCAAAAGGGTTTAGGTGCTATTCATTCTTTAAGTCATCCTGTTGGTGCAATTTATAATACACATCATGGATTAACTAATGCAGTATTTATGCCATATGTTTTACAATATAATAAAAAAGGTATTGAAGAAAAAATTATTGATATTTCAAGATATATAAATTTAAAATCAGCTACATTTAATAATTTTATGGATTGGATTTTAGAGCTTAGATCTAATTTAAATATTCCTCATACTCTAAGTGAAATAATTGATAATGATAAAAATTTAGAAAAAATGAGTTCAATGGCTTTTAATGATCCCTCTACAAGTACAAATCCTATAACAGTTAATGCAGAAGATTTTTTAAAAATGTATATTAATGCCTTTAAAGGTGATTTATAAATTTATAGTGTTGCTCCAATTATCCAAGGATTAAATTCATCATCCCCATAATCATTTATTTCACTCTTTGATTTTTCACCCGATGCAACCGAAATTATCTTATCAAATATTTCTTTACCAACCTCATTAACACTTGCAATGTTATCCATAATAGTACCTGCATTGATGTCCATATCTTCACTAAGTTTATTATACATATTCGTATTTGTTGCTATTTTAATACTTGGAGTGGGTTTAAATCCAAAGCATGAACCTCGACCAGTAGTAAAACAAATAACATTAGCGCCAGAAGCAACTTGACCAGTCACAGATACAGGGTCGTAACCTGGAGAATTCATAAAGTTCAAACCTTTGGTTTTTACCTGTTCAGCGTAATCAAGGACATCAACCATATTTCTATTACCAGCTTTGGATACTGCGCCCAATGATTTTTCAAGAATTGTAGTTAAGCCACCTTTTTTATTACCAGGACTTGGATTATTATCTAATGTGCTATCGTTGCTAGCAACATATTCTTTCCACCATTCAATTTGTTTGTTTAGTTTTTCTATATTTTTTTCGTTTGATGATTTTTCAAATAATAAATGTTCTGCTCCATATATTTCTGGAGTTTCTGATAGTAATGTTGTTCCTCCATGATCAATAATCATATCTGAAGCAATGCCTAGTGCAGGATTTGCAGTTATCCCAGAATACGAATCTGAACCACCACATTGCAAAGCAACTGTTAGTTTTGAAACAGGAATATTTGTCCTAGAAATACTATTAATTTGATTAAGTTGATTAAGAATTTTTGAAGTTACTTTCGTTATAATTTCACTTGTTCCACCTTCATCTTGAATATTTAAATATTCAATATTTCTTTTTTCTTGATCATTATTATACAAACTTATTTGGGCACATTCGCATCCAAGTCCGATAACAAAAACTTTTCCAAAGTTTGGATGAATTTTAAAACCTTCAATAGTTCTGTTAAACACATTCATAGCGTATCCAGAAGTATTCATCCCACAACCTGATGAATGTTTTAAACAAACCGCTCCATCAATATTTTCAAAATTATTATCTTTTAAATAATTATTTATTTTATCTGATATTTTTTTAACAACAGTTGCAGAACAATTAACTGTACTAATTAAACCTATATAATTTCTAGTACCTGATGATCCATTATTTCTTTTGAAACCTTTAAAGTATTCTAATTTTTCATTTTTGATAATATCATTTTTAAAATTTTTACGAGTATATTCTCTTTTGAAATCACTATATCCCATGTTATGTGAATGCACATGTTCACCAGGTTCTATATTTTGATTAGATATTCCAATTATTTGTCCATACTTAAAAATAAAATCACCATTTTTAATTTTTTTTAAAGACATTTTATGACCATAAGGAATATTGTTAATTGATCTAATTCCATAATTTATATTAATATTTTGAGGAATATCCATTGGAGCGATTCCAATATTATCTTTTTCATTTAATTTGATTATGTTAAACATATTATCGATAATTATATACCATAAATAATCATGAACGAAATCGCAACTTATCCATCACTAAAAGATAGAGTAGTGCTTATTACAGGGGGTGCTTCAGGAATTGGGGAAAGTATTGTCGAACAGTTTGCTTCTCAAAAATCAAAAGTTGCATTTTTAGATATAAATGATGAGTTAGGTAATGAGTTATCAAAAAAAATTAAAAACAAATATGATATTGATAGTCTATTTGTAAAATGTGATTTAAAAAATATAGAACAACTTAAAAGTTCATTAGAAAAAGTAAAAAAAGAGATTGGTCCAATTTCAATTCTAGTAAATAATGCAGCAAATGATGAGAGACATGATCTAGATAGTGTCACCCCTGAATATTGGGATGACAGAATGAATATTAATTTGAGACATTATTTTTTTGCAACTCAAACTGTCTATAAAGATATGAAAGATTTAGGTAAAGGTTCTGTTGTAAATATAGGAAGTTTTTCATGGATGATTTCTCAAGGCGGTATGCCTGGATATACCACTGCAAAATCCGCTATTATGGGTTTAACAAGAACTTTAGCAAGAGATTTAGGTATCTATAACATCAGAGTTAATTGTATTGTTCCTGGCTGGATCATTACGGAGAGGCAAAAAAAATTATGGCTTACTCCAGAAATTAAAAAAACTCAACTTGAGAGACAATGTATTAAGAGAATGCTTATGCCTGAAGATATATCAAAGCCAGTTTTGTTTTTTGCATCTGATCAAAGTTCGGGTTGTACTGCACAAAATTATGTAATTGATGGCGGCATAGTTAATTAATGAAAAAAAAATCCAAAATTGCTTTTGGTAGATTAGATTCACTTAGAAATGATACTTTAAATAATAAAAACAAAATTCGAATTGGTTTTATTGGTGGAGGTCCTAATTCATTTATTGGATACACACATAGGTTATCAGCAAGATTTGATAATAAATTTGAGTTTGTTGCTGGAATATTTTCAAAAGATAAAAAAAAATCTAAATCTTTTGGTTCTTCATTAGGTTTAGCTGATGATCGTTGTTACAGTGATTACAAGTCTATGGCATCCGCTGAGTCAAAAAGAAATGATGGTATTCAAGCGCTTGGAATAATGACTCCATCGGGTGATCATTATAAAATAGCAAAAGCATTTATTGAAAAAGGTATACATATTATTTGTGACAAGCCTTTAACCGCAACAGTTGAGGATGCCGTTAAATTAAAAAAAGCCATTTTAAAAAATAAAATTGTATTTGCATTAACACACAATTACTCAAGTTATCCAATGCTAAGAGAGGCAAAAAATATTATTTCAAATCATAAATTAGGAAAAATCAATTTAATAAATGTTGAGTACCCCCAAGGTTATACAGTTGGAGTAAAAAAGAAAGATGAAAAAAGAACATTAAAATGGAGACTAGATAAAAAACAATCTGGGCCCTCAATGATATTATCTGAAATTGGAACTCACGCGTATCATTTGTTGAGATATGTGACTGGATTAGAAGCAAATGAAATATCTGCAGAAGTAAATTCATTATCCTCAGAAATTTCAGTTGATGATAATGCTTTTGTATTATTAAGAATGCGAAATAAGGCAAGAGGTATAATCTGGGTATCGTCTGCTGCTACTGGTGGAGAAAATGGTCTAAAAATTAGAGTGTATGGAACAAAAGGTTCAATAGAGTGGTTACAGGATGATCCAAATAATCTAAAGTTTATAGAACTAGATAAACCAATGAAAGTTATAACAAGAGCAAGTAAATTAGTATCTAAATTTTCACTATCATCTTCAAGAATTGCTGCTGGTCACCCTGAAGGTTTTTTTGAAGCTTTTGCAAATATTTATTCAGAATTTGCTGATCAGATCCATAATAAAAATAAAAAATATTCATTTCCAACAATTGATGATGGTGTAGCTGGTATTAAATTTATTTATGCAGCAAAAAAATCTTCTAATTTAAATTCAAAGTGGATAAAAATCTAAAATGATTAATTTTGCCTTATTGGGAACAGGAAGAATTGGCAAATTACATGCGTCAATCATTAGTGCTCATCCAGAATCGAGCCTTAAATACGTTTACGATATTGATACAAGCTCTGCTAAAAAAATTGCAAAAAAATATAGTTGTGAAGTTGCAAAGACTGCAAAAGAAGCAATTTCTTCAGATCAAATAAATGCTATTTTAATTGCTTCTGCCACCCCGACTCATACAGATTATATTGCTCTAGGAGCAGAATGCAATAAATCTATATTATGTGAAAAGCCAATTGATTTAGATATAAATAAAGTAAATAAATGTTGGCAAAAAATTAAAAAATATAAACCAACTGTTCAAATTGGTTTTAATCGTAGATTTGATCCTAATCATAATAAAGTTCAAAGTGAGGTTCTATCAGGAAAGATTGGGAAAATTGAAATGATTGTAATCACAAGTAGGGATCCTTCTCCACCTGGTATTGATTATTTAAAACAATCGGGTGGAATTTTCAGAGATTGTTCAATTCATGATTTTGATTTAGCACGATTTATTCTTAATAATGATCCAATTGTAGAAGTTTTTGCACAAGGTTCTGTAAATGTCTCAAATGATTTTAAGGTCACGAATGATTATGATACAACGATGTGTTTTATGAAATCTAAAAAAGGGGTTTTAGTTCATATAAATAATTCTAGAAGAGCTGTATATGGTTATGATCAAAGACTCGAAGTATTTGGAAGTAATGGTATGTTAATTTCTGATAATGTACCTAATAATGATATTAATTACTATAATCAAAATTTATCCTTTGCAAAAAAACCAATTAAAAATTTTTTTATCGAAAGATACAAAGATGCTTATCAAATACAACTAGATCAATTTATTAAATCAATAAAAAATAAAAAAAATACTTCAGTCACTTTTGAAGATGGAAAGAATGCTTTAATTCTTGCTAATTCAGCTACTAAATCAGTAAAATCAAATAAAGTTGTAAAACCAAAATTTTAGCTATAGATAAATTTTATGAATGAACAATTTAAAGATAAGGTCATTATAGTTACAGGAAGTACACAGGGTAGTGGTGCTGAAACAGCAAGATTATTAGCTATCAGAGGTGCAAAAGCAATTACAATTTGCGGTAGACAAGAAAATAAAGGTCTTGAAGTTAAAAATCAGATTGAAAAATTAGGCACTGAGTGTTTGTATATAAAAGCAGACCTTAAAAATGTTGATGATTGCAAAAAAATTGTTTCTGAGACTGATAAAAAATTTGGAACGATAAATTCTTTAATTAATGTTGCCGGATATACAGAAAGAGGAACAATTCTGAGTGCTACTCTAGAAAATTATGAAAATAATTATAATATTAATACCCGTGCACCTTTCATATTAATGCAAGAGACAATTAAAATAATGATTAGAGATAAGAACAAAGGAACAATTGCAAATGTATTATCTATGGCAATGTATAGTGGTATGCCATTTATTGTTGCTTATAGTGGTTCAAAAGCTGCTTTAGCTACAATGACAAAAAATATTGCAAATTCTGTCGCAAGTTATCAAATAAGAGTAAATGCCTTAAATATTGGATGGACAGATACTCCTGCTGAACATGATATTCAAACAAGAGTTCACAAAAAAAATCCTAATTGGTTACAAGATGAAGAAAAAAAAGTGCCATTTAATAGATTGATTAAGCCTATCGATGTAGCAAAAGGATTAGCTTTTATGTGTTCAGATGAATCTGGAATAATGACAGGAAGTGTAATTGATTTTGATCAAACGGTACATGGCTGGCATTCTTATTCAGCATATGAAACTAGAGTTTTGGATAATTCTCTATTAGGAGAATAATTAATCATTTATTTCTCAACTATTTTCTTATTTTTCATCAAACTTTATAATTTACACAAATTTAATTATTAATTAAAAAAAACTAGTAATGGGAAAAAAGGTAATTAATATTAAAGAAGGAAAATTGTCAGAATTTAAACTACATAGTATTTGGTTACGTGAAAGAATAAACGGGAGTGAATTTCTAGATCAAAATAATCTGCAACGTTTATATGAACCAAGTCTTTTAGAAGATAATTTATTAATTAATGCTCATAGTATAAATAAAAATATATTAAATGTTGAATTCAGTGATGGAACAAAAGGATCATTCAATATTGATGATCTTTATAATGAAATCAAAAACATTGATATCTTACCTCAAAAAAAAATATGGGATATAAAAAAAGATAATCTAAAAATTTTTGATAATAATCAAATATTTGAGAATGATAGAGAACTTACAAGAATGCTTGAGGTATTTTATCAATATGGTTACGTCATAATTGAAAATACAAAACCAGAAGAAAACGAAGTTATTAATTTTGCAGAAAATTTAGGTCCAGTAAGATCAACAAATTTTGGTAAATTATTTAATGTAGTGTCAAAACCAAATCCAAATGATCTTGCTTATACTGCATTAGAATTAACATCACATTCAGACAATCCATATCGAAGACCTGTACCTGGTATTCAATTACTTCATTGTATTTCAAATGAATGTATAGGAGGTGATTCAAGTTTAATAGATGGTTTTAGTGTCTCAAATTATCTAAAACAAAATGAAACAGAATTCTACAAAGTATTAACTGAAACGAATATTACTTTTAAATTCACCGATGTTGATACAATCTTAGTTGATAAAGCAAAATTAATTGAATTAGATCATAATAACAACTTTAGACAAATTCGTTTTAGTGGAAGACTTGATTATGCTCCATTGTTAGATGAAAAAAAACTTGATCTTTTTTATAGTGCTAGAAAATATATGTTTAAACTTTGTAATTCTGATACTTTTAAAATCAAATTTAGATTATCAAAAGGGATGATTGCAATGTTTGATAACTTGAGACTGTTACATGGAAGAACTAAATTTGATCCAAATACTGGTTTTAGACATTTACAAGGGTGTTATATTGATCATGATGTAACTGAGGGTAAGCTTAGAAGGTTATTAAAGTCTTAATTGACTTCGAATATCTTTTCAGCTGGATAAAAATTTAATATTTTATTGTACCAATTCATAAAATTATTTCTTTCAATTAATGAAACTGTAAAACCACCAAACCCACCACCAGTCAATCTAGCACCTAGAGCACCACATTCAACAGATCTCTGAATAATTAAATCAACATCTAATGTAGATGCTTCAAAATCTTTAGAATATGATTCGTGACTCTCATTCATTAATTTTCCAAAATCATAAATGTTATTTTCTATTAAATTTTTTTTCGCATTAATCACTCTGTCATTTTCAAAAACTACATGCTTCGCTCTTTTTGCTATAGTATTACTGTCAAATTTATCCTTCTGAAAATTTTCTTTTTTAACACTACCCAAATATTCTATCCCAAGTTTTTTTTCAGCTTCTTGGAGTTCAGCAAATCTCTCATTATAAGAACTATCTCTTAAATTTCGCTGTACTTCAGAGTCAACCAAACAAAATTTCCAATTTTCTGGGAAATCAATAAGTTCGTATTCTAAATTCTTACAATTCATAAAAAATGCTTTGCCATGAATGCCAATAGATGAAACCATTTGATCCATTATTCCACCAGAAACACCTATATAATTAAATTCTACTTTTTTAGCTAATTTTGCAATTTCTGGATCTTTAATCTTTGTTTCAAATAAAGTATTAAGTGCTTTTAGTGTAGCAACACACAATGCTGAAGACGATGAAATACCTCTTTCTAAAGGTATATCAGATGAAATATAAATGTTTAAATATCTGGATGAAATTTTATTTTCTTCAAAAAAAATATGCAAACAACCTTTTATATAATCAACCCACTCATTATTGGTTGATTTTTTGAAATCATTGAATTCTTTTTTTTCTTTAAAATATTGAGAATAAACTATGAATTCATTAGTGTTATTTTCAGTTATCTCAATTGTATTTTTAAAAGACAAAAGTGTAGGCATTACATATCCACCAGTATAATCGGTATGTTCACCAATTAAATTTACTCTAGCATGAGCACTTTCCTTTACTTCTGCATCTATATTAAATATATCTTTAAAATTCATATAATTATTAGTTATGACTTCTCAAGTTAATATATCTTTTACAAAAGAAAATAAATTAAAAATTATTCTTGATGATAAATTAATAGATTCAAATTTTAAATTATGTTTTTCATTAGTTTATTCAATAAAATCTATAACAGGAGCCCATATAAATAAACAAATTGGACGTTACTATGAGTTATCCTTAGAAAAAAATACAATTTTATTAGATTTACAAATTCCAAGAATTGGTAATTTCAACCTTTCGTCTGGACCTGAGGGTATTTTTATTATTGATCAACTAAACAATAGGAAATTAAATATAAATGTTTCAGATTTGATTTTTGAAAAACCAATTAAAAAGAAAATTTATGAAGATTTAGAAACAAAAAATTTTATACCTATTATTCCTGAGCCAGATAAAGTTCATTTGCAAAATGAATTTATAATAATTGAAAATAAAACATTTAATCTCAATGTTGAAACTGAAATTATTTCTAATTTGCAATATATTATTTCAAAATTGAATATTAATTTAACTGCTGAAAAAGGATTCCCAATTTTCTTTCAAAATGATGATCAGTTATTAGAAGATCAATATTCTATTCAAATAACAAAAGATTATATTGAGATTAAATACAATAATTATGGTGGGAAGCTTTATGGTATTATATCTTTAATTCATTTAATTGATTTCTATCAAACAAAACTTCCAATTTGCACTATATACGATAATCCAAAATATCAATGGAGAGGAATGCATCTCGATTGTGCAAGACAATTTTATACTATTGATGAAATCAAACGTTTGTTTGATTATATGGTATTATTTAAGCTAAATAGATTTCACTGGCATTTAACAGACAATGAAGCTTGGAGAATTGAGATTAAAAAATATCCAGATCTGGCATTAAATGGAGGTTACAGAGGTTATAATTTTAAAATACCACCATTGTATGGCAGTGGTTATGATAAATACGGCGGATATTATTCTCAAGAAAATATCAAAGAATTAATTATTTATGCAAAAAAACTAAATATTGAAATTATGCCTGAAATTGATTTGCCAGCACATTCTTGGGCATTACTAGAAATTATGCCTGAGCTTAGAGAGCAATCTTCAAATATAGTTAGTGAGGACGTTGGATCATATAGGAACAATACAATTAATCCTTCCTTAGAAAAAACAATAACTTTTTTAATAGATATGTTGAGTGAAGTAAGTTCAGTTTTTTCATATAATGTAATTCATGTTGGTGTTGATGAAAGACCAAGTAATGCTTGGGAAGGCTCTCCAGCAATTATCGATTTTATGAAAAAAAATAATATTAAGTCACAAGAAGAATATCAAGATTACTATATGAATTTTTTAATAGATTTTCTTAAATCACAAAATAAAAGAACTGCCGCTTGGAATGAGGCGGCAGTGTCACCTCATATTAATCATGGCGTCGGAGGTAGTGCTGGAAAAATTGATAAATCATGTTTAATCTTTTCATGGGAGCACTCAGATGTTGCAAAAGAAACAACAAATAAGGGATTTGAAACAATACTTTGTCCTGGTCAAAAAACATATTTTGATATGGTTTATAATAATTCAACTGAAGAAAGAGGGATTTGTTGGGCTGCTACTATTGAAGTAAAAGATATTTATGAATGGGATCCAATAAAAGATATAAAAAAAACAGAATTGATAAAAGGTTTGCAAGGCCAACTGTGGTCAGAGACAATTACAGATAAAAAATTTTTTGATCAAATGATTAATCCAAGATTAGCAACTTTATCAGAAGTTGTATGGAAAGGTAAAATTACAAGAAAATGGATAGAATTTCGTTCAGCACTTCTAAATTCTATGAATCTCTTAAAAAAATTAGGCTGGCGATATCACAATTTTTAATGTTAAAGTAAAATAAATATGAAAATAGGCGCAGTAGGTTTTGGAAGTAGAACAGCGGGTGTTTATAATGAATTTTCAAAAGTTAATCCAAATTTTGAAATGGTTGCATATGTAGATCCTCAGCCAATAGGTAAAGATTTTGCTGAGAAAAATAATTTTTTTCCAAATAAATCATATTCAAGTTTAAACGAAATGTTGGATCGAGAGAAACTAGATATGTTAATGATTGGGTCTCCTAATCATCTACATTTAGATCATATCAAGCTTGGATTAAAAGCTGGATTACAAATTTTTGCTGAAAAACCAATAGTAATAAATGAACAAGAAACTTTTGAGTTAGCAAAATTAATAAAAGAATATGGCAAAGAAAGAATTATAGTTGGCTTAGTTCTAAGATATTCTCAGCAAGCAAGATCTGTAAGAAAATTATTAGACCAAAATGCTATAGGAAATATAATATCTATTGAAGCTTCAGAACATATTGTACCTTCGCACGGTGCTTTTTTTATGAGAAATTGGAGAAGAAAACAAAAATATTCAGGAGGCTTTATGCTGGAAAAATGTTGCCATGATATTGACTTCTATTCAATGATTACGAAGAGTAGACCTATTAAAGTTGCTAGTTTTGGCTCGAGAAGATCTTTTATACCAGATAATCTTCCAGAGGGTTCTCATGAACAATATACAAAAGATAGACTAAAAGGTTGGGAGTCAAAATCAAATGTTTTTGATAGTGATGCTGATATTGTTGATCATCAAGTAGCAATAATAGAATATGAAAATAAAGCAGTATTATCTTTTCACACTAATATGAAAGTTCCAGACGAATTTAGAAGATTTGCTGTTATTGGATCTGCAGGAATGATTGAAGGGGATTTTGTTAGAGGATTTATAAAAGCTCATGATGAAAATAATAATGTACTTATTGACGAAGATTATGGAGCAGCCTTTGGAAAAGAAATAAAAGGTCATTATGGTGCAGACAGTTTAATGGCTAAAGACATTAATAATTATTTGTTAAAAAATAATAAAGAATTACCAGTTGGTGTAATAGAGTGTATGGAAGCAGGAATTGTAGCAATGAAAATTGATGAGTCTAGAAATACAGGTAAAGTAATTGACTTAAAAAGCACTTGGGATAAATTTGACTCTTTATTAAACTAGCATATGAAACAAAAATTAAAATCATATAATTCCCAGACGTATTTAGCATATGCTTTAATTGCTCCAGCTGCACTTTACATAGTTCTTATTGTTGCATGGCCATTATTGGAAACAATCAGACTTTCATTCACAAATTCAAGTTTAGCTGGAGAAGATTATGTTGGATTTGAAAATTATCAAAAAATGCTTTCAAGTAAAAAATTTAATGGGATTGTAACTAGAACTTTTGTTTGGATGTTTTTTTCAGTGTCTTTAAAACTCATTATTGGATTAATTGGTGCTGTTTTACTAAATGCTAATCTAAAAGGAAGATCAATATTTAGAGTACTAGTTATGCCTCCTTGGGTAGTGCCTATTGCAATTGGAATGTTGGGTTGGTTATGGTTATACAATGGATATTTTGGAATAATTGCTGGTGTTGGTATGAGAACTGGTATTTTAGATGGTCCATTTGGTTTTCTTGCATACAAGCAAAGTGCTTTTATTTCGACAATAATAGCGGATGTTTGGGTTGGAACGCCAATGGTAACAGTTTTTTTTCTCGCCGCAATGCAAGGTGTTCCAAGAGATTTATACGAGGCAGCTTATTGCGATGGTGCTTCAAGATGGGATAGATTTTTTAAAATTACCCTTCCTCAAATAACTCCAGTAATAATTACAATGTCATTACTGTCTGCGATTTGGACTTTCAATTCATTTGAAATAATTTGGATATTAACCGAGGGTGGGCCAAGAGGCGCAACAACAACATTAATAATAGATACATACAAACAAGCTTTAGGAAATTATAAATTTGGAAGAGGAGCAGCAAGAGCTGTAGTTGTCATGATTTTATTAACTTTATTTGCTGGTTTCTACCTAGCTCTTCTTGCAAGAATAAATAAGAAAATTTCTCATGAATAAATATAATACGTTAGAAAAAATACTTATCTATTCAGGTATTTTAGTCTTTATGACTTTTATACTTTTGCCTTTTGTAGAAATGTTCTATGCATCTCTCCGTCCTTTAGATCATTTATTTCGATCACCATATCAATTTTATTCTGATGATTTATCTTTTTGGGCATATAGAGAAATGTGGAATACAGTTCCAATGCTTGGAAGATATATATTTAATAGTTTTTTTTTAGCGACTTCAGTTGCAGTAATAACACTTATTTTTGTAATCCCAGCAGCATATTCTTATGCTCGTTTCAAATTTCCAGCAAAGAATACAAGTCTATATGTATTGCTTGCAATAAATATGTTCTCAGGTGCTGTACTTTTAATTCCTTTATATAAAGTTTTAAGAACTTTTGGTTTGTTGAATAGTTATCAAGCAATGATTGTACCAGGTGTCGCCTTTTTAATACCTACAGCAATATGGTTATTAAAATCATACTTTGAAAAAATACCAATTGATTTAGAAGAAGCTGCTTTTGTAGATGGGGCTTCAAGAGTACAGATCCTACGTCATATAATAGCTCCACTTAGTACTCCTGGATTGGTTGTAGTTGGAATATATGCATTTATTGGCGCATATGCACAACAGTTCTTATTTGCAATAACGTTTAATCAAAAAAAAGAATACATGCCTATACCATCAGGGCTCTATGAATTTATAGGATATCAAAGTGTTAAATGGAATGAAATGATGGCAGCTTCTCTTGTTGGGATAGCACCTGTTTTATTAGTTTTTATTTTTTTACAAAAATATATTGTTGAAGGACTTACTGCAGGAGCAGTAAAAAACTAAATTGGATAAATATAATTTACACGAAAAGATAATCTTATATTTAGGTATACTAGTTTTCATGACTTTTATACTTCTACCGTTTGTAGAAATGTTCTATGCATCTCTCCGTCCTTTAGATCATTTATTTCGATCACCATATCAATTTTATTCTGATGATTTATCTTTTTGGGCATATAGAGAAATGTGGAAAACTGTTCCAATGTTGCCGCGATATATTTTTAATAGTTTTTTTCTTGCTAGTGTTACATCTTTAATTACTTTGTTATTTGTTATTCCTGCCGCTTATTCTTATGCTCGTTTCAGATTTCCTTTTAAGAATTCATCTTTATATATTCTATTAGCAATAAATATGTTTTCAGGTGCTGTACTTTTAATTCCATTATATAAAGTTTTAAGAACTTTTGGTCTTCTTAATACATACCAAGCAATGATTGTACCAGGTGTCGCCTTTTTAATACCTACAGCAATATGGTTATTAAAATCATACTTTGAAAAAATACCAATTGATTTAGAAGAAGCTGCTTTCGTTGATGGAGCTTCAAGGGTTCAAATTTTAAGACACATTATAGCTCCACTTAGTACCCCGGGATTAGTTGTTGTGGGCATATATGCATTTATAGGATCGTACGCTCAACAATTTTTATTTGCAATTACCTTTAATCAAAAAAAAGAATACATGCCTATACCATCAGGGCTCTATGAATTTATTGGTTATACAACTGTAAAGTGGAATGAAATGATGGCAGCATCTTTAGTGGGAATAGCCCCTGTATTAATTATATTTCTTTTCTTACAGAAATATATTGTTGCAGGATTGACATCTGGTGCTGTTAAAAATTAGAGAAATACACAAAATCTAACTTGCTTCATAGAGCCAGTTAATGTTATCTCTTCCCTATAATTTAAATGGAGGAAATATGAATTTCAAAAAACTATCTTCATTTCTTACAATTGCTATACTTTCACTAGTTGGTTTTAAAGCGTATGCAGCTGACGTACACGGAGTATTCTGTGGTAGTGAACTTCGACCTAATTATGTTGAAATAGCTGATAAGTATATGGAAGACAATCCTGGAGTTAACGTAACTTTAGAAGCTGTTCCTTGGGGAACATGTCAGGACAAAGTAATTAATCTTGCTATTGCAGGTGATCCTGTTGCTTTTTCATATGTTGGATCTAGAACACTAAAAGGTCTTGCAGAAAACGGACATATTTTAGAAACAAATATTCCTGCTTCACAAAAATCAATGTACCAGCCTGGTATCTTAAATACAGTAACACACATGGGTAAAACTTGGGGTTTTCCTCACGCATTTTCAACTAAAGCACTTTTTATGAATTGTGGTCTTTTAGAAAAAGCAGGTGTTGCATGTGAGGGTCCTAATACTTGGGATGATTTATATTCAATGGCTGAAGCAGTAACAAATAATGTTGATGGAGTGTCAGGAATTGGACTAGCTGGTAAAGATTTTGATAACACCATGCATCAATTCCTAAACTACTTATATAGTAATGGGGGACAAGTTATTGATCCAATGTCAAATGAAATAACTTTGGATTCATCTAATACTGTTGAGACATTAGAATTTTATGGAAAGCTTGCGAACGTTTCTCAAGAAGGTCCTTTAGCTTGGGAAAGATCTCAGTTAACAGAACTATTTAATGATGAAAAAATTGCTATGTATATTAATGGACCTTGGGGTAGAGGTCAGCATAAGGAAGGTCTAGATGTTAAAACAGTAAGAATTCCGGCTGGACCACAAGGAAGTCAAGGTACTCTTTTAATCACTGATAGTGTTGCAGTTTTCTCAAACACAGGTGTTGAAAAAGAAGCAATGGAATTAGCTAGTATAATCACATCAGGTGACTCTCAATACAGTCTTGATACTGATTGGGGCCTAACACCAATTATGCAATATCCTCAAATTGGAAGTGAAGCTCCATACAATGAAGATTATTGGATGATGTTTATTGATGCTATTGGCGATGGTGGACCAGAGCCACTATTTGTAGACTATAAAGCTTTTCAAACTGTTATGAACTCTATGATCCAGGGTGCAATTCTTGGTGAAGGAGATGCTGCTGATTTAGTAGCTGAAGCAGCTGAAGAGTTAGAAGAATACAAATAATCACATTATTTTGCTAGGGCAATATTTGCCCTAGCATCTAATATAAAATCCAAATGAGTAAATTAACAAGATCTTATTCTTCAAAAATTACTTCAATTTTAAAGAAAATTTTAAAAGAAGAAGAAAAAAAATTCTTAAAGTGTGCCAAGTTAATTAGCAAATCATATAAAAAAGGTGGGCAGTTATATATCTTTGGAACTGGACATTCTAGATTGCTAGGAGAAGAGTCATTTCACAGAGCAGGAGGTTTTGCCGCTGCTTGTCCAATAAGAGATGATGATCTCAGTTTTAAAAAAGGAGCAAGAAAAGCTACTGCTTTAGAAAGAACTCCAAACATTGCAAAAAAAGCTCTAGCTAAATATGAAATTACCAGCAAAGATATTTTAATGATTGTATCTAATTCAGGTGTCAATCACGCACCAGTTGAAGCAGCTTTGATTGCTAAGAAAAAGAAAATAAAAACTATTTCACTAACATCTGTTGAATACTCAAAACAAGCTCCTCTATCTAAATTGAATAAAAGATTATTTGAAATAACGGATATATTCATTGATAATAAGATACAGCCAGGTGATGCAATTATAAATATTAAAGATAAAATGGTTGGGCCAGCTTCAACAATTACAGGATCTTTTATTTTAAATTCAATTTTAATTGAAGTTGCAAATATCTTAAAAAATGAAAAATTGTTTCCATTCTACATCAGCGTAAATATGCCAAATGCTAAAAAAAATAATGATAAATTAGAGAAAAAATTTAGTAAAATTAATCCCCATTTATAAGATTTTTAATTTTTTTAAAAATTAACAAATTACTATATAAGATATTAAATTTAGATGACTGATCAAAATAAAGTTAGTGGGAAAATTATCAATTACAATTCTTCCTATATTGGTGATGTATATTTCAGTGAAAAAATTAGTGAGTTAAAAATCAAGGACTCTGATGATTATAATAATATTATAATTCCTGGTTTTATTGATCTCCATTGTCATGGTGGTAATGGTTTTGATGTAATGGAGGGCTCACTATCAATCATAGAAATGTCAAAGTATCATTTACGACATGGAACAACTTCAATTATGCCTACTACTTGGACTAATACCCTTGAAAATACTATTTCAGCACTAAAAGGATTTAATGAAATAAAGAATGATAATCAAAATATTCTTGGTATCCATTTGGAAGGACCTTTTATTAATCCTAATAAACTTGGTGCCCAACCAAATTTAACTGAGAAACCATCTTTAGATTTTATAAAAAAAATTCGTGAAATCTCCGATGTAAAAATCATCACTTTAGCTCCAGAAATTGTTGGAATGCAAGAATTTATACATCATTTAGTGGAGCTAAATATTAAGGTTCAATTTGGTCACACTTTGGCAGATTTCGATTGCTGTGAAAAAATTATGAAAGATCATGAAATTGGTTTTACACATTTGTATAATGCTATGTCTGGTAATGATCATAGATTCCCAGGAGTTTTATCAGCTGCTCTTTCAAAAGGAAAATATGCTGAAATAATTTGTGATAAAATACATGTTAGTAAAGAAGCAATCAAAATTGCAAAAAAATGTATTACTGGGCTATATGCAATAACAGATTCTATTAACGCTAGTGGACTGAACGATGGTGAATATTTTTTTGCAAAAAATAATATAAAAAAAGAAAATCATTCAGTAAAAATTAAGTCCGATGGTACTTTAGCAGGAAGTATTGTTACTATGGATCAAACTTTTAAAAATTTAATATCAATGGACTTTTCATTAGAAGAAGCAGTTGCTTTAACTAGTTATAACGCTTCTAAATATTTGAATCTAGATAATGTTGGTATAATTCAAAAAAATTTTTTAAGTAATTTTCTTATTTTAGATAAAGAATTTAATCTTAAAGAAGTTTATTTAAGAGGAAAAAAAATTAATGTCTAGTTCTCAAGTTTTATTCGAAGCACTTTCAATTCCAAATAAAATCAATCATTTTAGCTTGAATGATAAAAATAATTACCAGGAAATATCAAATTTAATATCAGAAAAAAAAATTGATTATGTTGTTACTGTGGCAAGAGGTACTTCAGATTGTGCAGCTCTTTATTTGTCTTATATGTTTGCAAAATATCTTGGTTTGCCAACATACAGCATGCCTCCATCTATAATAACTTTAGAAAAATCAAAATTTGATTTTTCTAGAGCATTAGTTTTTATTATTTCTCAATCTGGAAAAAGTGAAGATTTAGTTGAATGTCATAACATGGTACAAAAAATGGGAGCAAAGACAATATTAATAAGTAATAATTTAAGTAGCCCCATAATAAAAACATCCAATTATTTTTTTGATATAAATGCAGGAGAAGAAAAAAGTGTTGCAGCAACAAAAACTTTTGTTTTATCTTTATTGATAATCTTAAAGCTCGTTTTTAACACTCTTAATAAAAAAGATATTAATAAACATATTGAAATGTTAAGTGATCATTTAATTTTAGATAATCAAAATCAATGGGATCCAAATATATTAGATAAAACCATAAGTAATGGATATATAATTAGTAGGGGCGTTGGATACGCAATTTCTAATGAAATATCTTTAAAGTTTAAAGAGTTATGTCAAGAAATGATAGAGCCTTTCAGTAGTGCTGAGGTAATGCATGGACCAAAAAGCTTGATAGAAAACTCATTTAAGTTATTTACTATATCACTTAGAGATAAGAGTGGGATGATAGTAGCAAAAGATTCTAGTCAAATTATTTCACTAACTAATCTTCACTATGAAATTACCTATGATGAAAACTCAAATACAAAATTAAGATATGACACTAGTGAAATAATAGAGTTAGATCCAATTATAGTACTATCAAAATTTTATCCATGGATAGTCAATTACTCTTTTGAAAAGGGATTAGATCCAGACAATCCTAGATATTTAACTAAAGTAACAAAAACATTCTAATTTGAATAATATTGATATAGCAATTATTGGTGCAGGTTCTGCGGGAAGTATAATAGCAAATAAACTTCTGAGAGAAACCAATTTCAATATAGCGCTAATTGAGGCTGGGCCTAATGATAACAATCCAATTATTGATGTTCCTCTTGGTTATGGAATGACATTTTATAATAAAAAAATTAATTGGAACTTCTATTCAGAAAAACAAGATAATTTATTTAATAGGCAAATATATTATCCAAGAGGTAAAGTTTTAGGTGGTTCTGGTTCGATAAATGCAATGGTCTATGCAAGAGGATTAGAAACAGACTATGAGAATTGGGGGAGCAAGAAGGAATGGAGTTTTGAAAATATAAAAAAAATATATAGTTCTATGGAGCAACAAATAAATGATGATAAAGAATTTCTCACAAAAGAGAAGATCCCAGTAAATAATGTAAGTAAGCATCATCATCCAATTTTAGAATATTTTTTTAATGCTAGTCATGAAATTGGTATTAAAAAAAATACAAATTTAACTACATCAATTGAAAATCAAGTAGGTCATTATAATATTAATACTTACAACGGTACTAGACATTCATCATCAAAAGTATTTTTAAAGCCTGTGTTAAAAAACTCTAGACTAACTATATTAGACAATACTCAAGTTAAAAATCTGATAATTAAAGATAAAAAAATTACTGGTATTAAAATTCAAAATAAATCAATAGAACAAATAATACACCTATCTCATGGAGCAATTTTATGTTCTGGCTCTATAATGACGCCTTACTTATTAATGCATTCTGGTATTGGTGACAAAGAACATTTAAAACAATTTGATAAAGAAATAATAATTGATAATTCTAATGTTGGAAGAAATCTTCAGGATCATCTTGGGTTAGATTATTTATTTAAAACTAATCATCATTCACTAAATAAATCGTTAGGAACTTGGTCAGGCAGAATTACTTCTGTATTAAGATATATTTATAATAGGAAAGGACCATTATCTCTAAGTATTAATCAGTCTGGGGGATATGTAAATTGGAATTCAAAACATAATTATCCCAACTTACAGATATATTTTAATCCGTTAACTTATTCAATTACTCATAAAAATAAGAGACCTCTTCTAAAAACTGACAAATTTAATGGCTTTATTATTGGTTATAATTCTTGTCGACCGAAAAGTTTGGGTAGAGTTACATTGAACTCACCTAATTTTGATGAAGCCCCACTGATTGATCCAAATTTTCTATCACATGAAGAAGATATATATGATGTTAAATGTGCAATTAATTTTTCTAAAGTTTTGGCGAATACAAATAGTATAAAAAAAATAAGAAATGAAAGTGTTACGCATAATCTTTTAAATGCTACTGAAGAAGAAATGATTGGTCACTTTAAATCTAATGCAGTTTCTATCTACCACCCTTGTGGTACTTGTAAAATGCATGAAGATCCTAAAAAGGGAGTTGTCTCTGAAAGATTAAAAGTTCATGGTATGGAGAATCTTTGGATTGCTGATGCATCGGTATTTCCAAATATTACTTCTGGTAATATTAATGCCCCCGTAATGATGCTTGCTAATCTTGGAAGTAAATTTATTATTGAAGATTTAAAAAAGATTTAATTTATGAAAATAATAAAACTTGAAACATTCACAAAACCATATGTAAGTTTTGTTAAAATAACAGTTGAGGATGGCTCAATTGGTTATGGTCAAATGTCAACTTATCATGCAGATATCACAGCTCAAATTTTTCATAAACAAGTAGCGCCTTGGGTTTTAGGAAAAGAATATTTTGATTTTGATGATTTAGAAGATTTTATTTTTGAAAGGGAACATAAATTTCCAGGATCATATCTTTTACGTGCAATTGCAGGTTTAGATACGGCATTGTGGGATTTGAAAGGTAAAATCGAAGGCAAGCCTGTAGTTTCATTGATAGGAGGATCTCCAGGAAATTTAAGAATTTATGGCTCATCAATGAAAAGAGATATTACACCAAATGATGAAGCAAATAGATTTAAAAAACTCTTTGATGAAAAGGGTGTCGATGCTTTTAAATTTAGAGTTGGTTCTGAATGTGGAAGGGGAGTTGATGAATGGCAAGGAAGAACGTCTAGTATAGTCAAAACAATAAATTCGACTTTAGATCAAAGTGTAATTAAAATGGTTGACGCAAACAGTTGTTATAGCTCTATTCAAGCAATAGAAATTGGGAAACTTTTAGAAGATAATGATGTTACTCATTTTGAAGAACCTTGTCCTTACTGGAAACCAGAAGAAACCAAAAAAGTTACTGATAGTTTGAAGATAGACGTAACTGGTGGTGAGCAAGATTGTGATCTGAGAATTTGGAGAGATATGGTTAACAGAAAAATTGTAAATATTTTTCAACCTGATGTTATGTATATGGGAGGATTAACAAAAGCTTTGAAGGTTGCTAAAATTATTGAAAAGGGTGGTTTTAAGTGTACTCCACATACAGCTAATTTATCTTTAGTAACAATTTGCACAATGCATTTTTTAAAAGCAATAAACAACTCAGGACCCTATCTTGAATTTTCTATTGAGGGTAAAGATTATTATCCTTGGCAACAGAATTTATTTTTAGGTGATCCTTTTAAAATATCTAACGGAATGGTTAAAATTGAAGATACTCCTGGCTGGGGTATCGAGATTAATCCTGATTGGTTAGAGAAATCAGAATATAAAAAGACGGAAATATAAAATAATGATTAAAAACATAATTTTTGATTTTGATGGAGTACTAGTTGATAGTGAAGTGTTAGCTTCTAAGGCATTTTCAAAATATTTTAGTAAATTTGATCAATCAATTAAAGAGGAGCAATTTTATAAATATGCTGGAAAAAAAACAGTTGAAGTAATAGATTTATTATCTGCTAAATATAAGATTGAAAATAAAGAAAAATTTACAAACGAAATATTCGATATTGTTTCAGAAGTTTATTCTAAGGATTTAACACTAGTTGATGGAGCAAAAGATTATATTAGTAAATCAGAAAGAAATCATTTCATTGGATCTAATAGTAACAAGGATAGAATTCTGGATGGTTTAAAGCTTGTTGATTTAGATGAATTTTTTTTAAGTGATCAGGTTTACTCATTTGATATGGTTAAAAGACCAAAACCTGATCCAGATATATATTTGAAGGTTGTAAATGATAATTCACTTAATATTGAAGAAACAGTCATTATTGAAGATAGTGGAGTAGGAGTTAAAGCAGCTACTGCAGCAGGAGTCAGGGTATTAGGTCTTACTGCAGGAAAACATTGGCTTTCAAATAGAGATACAAATGAATTATTTGACAATGGTGCTTTGAATGTATTTAGTGATTATAAAAGTCTAGGTAAGGCAATAGAGGAGCTTTAAATGGGGCCAGATGTAAAAGGAAATCCACTGTATATTTCAGTTTATCTTTTGATAGTTTCTTATGTGATAGGAGAATTTTTTTTTCCTAAATATCCGCTTTTATATATTCTTAACCTTTTAGGAGTATTAATTATTATTTTAATGCCAATAGTATTTTTTTCGTCAAGAAATGCATTTAATGCACATGATGAGAAATTACCTCCTCAGACTGAAACGAATAAAATTATAAAAACTGGTATTTATGCTTATTCTAGAAATCCCATTTATCTATGCTTTGTTTTATTCCATTTTGGTATGTTTCTTACATTTGAAAACATAATGTATTTTCTTTGTGCCATAGGATTATTTTTTTGGTTAAATAATTTTGTAATTTATGAAGAAGAAAAATATTTAAAAGATAAATTTGGAGATGAATTTGATAGATATTGTGATTCAGTTAAAAGATGGATTTTCTTTTAATTAAAATTTACTGAAGATATTTTATGATTTTTTTCAAATTTAATAACAATTTGAGCTTTTTTGTTTAGATCTTTTAGCATCCATTTAGTTAACTTCTCATAATGCTGAATAAAAATTTTAATTTCATCTGCAGACATTCTTTTTGATTTTTTATTTTTTGATTGATTATATTTCTCTTGTTTTAACCGCCATTCAAAAACATTATCAAAAGAGGATGTTTTCAAAAAAATAAGTTCATCAAATAGTTTAAATAATTTTTTATATTCCATCTTTAATTGATTATTATAGAAATTCCTCCATTGATATTTTGGATCTTTAATTTTTTCTAAATTATTTATATTTTTATAAAGAATTTTTTTAGGAATTTCAGAGCTTCCACAGCACCAACCCTCTAAGAAAAGAATATCAAACTTATTTTTCATTATTATTGATTTAGATTTATCATCAGTCAACTTATCAAATAAGGGAATTGTAATTGTGTGTTTTCCTTTACTGAATTGATTTATATTTTTTACTAATTTTTTTATATTATGTGTCCCTGGAACGCCTCTAGTTATTAATAATTTATGTTTTTTTTTTGATAAAAGTAACCGCTGTTTTTTTGATAAATAATAATTATCTAAACTAAGCATAAGTATTCTTTTATTATAAAATCTTTCAATAGTTTTAGAGATAATATTAATAAATGATGATTTTCCAATACCTTGAGAACCACCAAATAGGAATTTTTTTGATTTACTAGAGCAAATATAATTTATGATAGGGACTAATTTATCTTTTATGTATTTTTTAGAATATTTTTTATTATATGTATTATGTATTTCTTTTTGAATATAGTCTATTAGTGCACTCATTTAAAATATATTTATAAACAAAATATTTATACATGAAATTTCTTTTTGATTTAGGTGGAGTATTTTTTGATTGGGATCCTAATTTTTTTTACAAAGACATATTTTCTGATACAGAAGAAAGAGAAAACTTTCTAAATAATATTTGTAATGATGAATGGAATATTCAGCAAGATGCTGGAAGACTCATAAAAGATGCAGAAGCTGATATTATAAAGAAATTTCCAAAATATGAAAATAAAATAAAATTATATTATAAAAATCATCACAAAATGTTCAGAAAAATTTTTCAAAATTCAGTTGATGTCTTGCATGATTTAAAAAATAAAAAATATGAATGTTACGTACTATCAAATTGGTCTTGGGAAACATTCCAGGGTATGGAAGTAAAATATCCATTCCTAAATAGATTTGATGATTTAATAATATCAGGAAAAGAAAAATTAATTAAACCTGATACAAAAATATATAAGTTAGCAATGAATCGTTTTAAACTAATTCCAGAAGAAACTGTGTTTATAGATGATAAAAAAGAAAATATTGAGGCTGCTAGTAAACTTGGTTTTTTAACTATACATTTAACTAACCCTGAAATAATAACTCAAGAAATTAATACATTTATTTGAATTTAAACATGCATGATACATTTGATATTTTAGTGATTGGTGGTGGCATTAATGGTGCAGGAATTGTTAGAGATGCTTCTGGAAGAAATTTGAAAGTGTGCTTGGTAGAAAAAAACACTGTAGGTTCTGCAACTTCATCATGGTCAACAAAATTAATACATGGAGGATTAAGGTATCTTGAAAATTATGAATTTCGCCTTGTACGTGAATCTTTAAAGGAAAGAGAAGTAATCAAAACAATTGCAAGTGATATCACAATACCATTGCCTTTTATTATACCTCATCAAAAATCCTTAAGACCTAAATGGTTAATTAAATTAGGATTATTTCTATATGACAATATTGGTGGTAAAATGACTATTCCAAAATCTTCAACTATTAACATTAAGGAAGAAATTCCTAATATTCTAAAAGATCAATTTAAAGTTGGATTTCAATATTATGATTTACAGGTGGATGACAAAAAGCTTGTTGAGCTAAATGTTGAAGATGCAAAGAAGAAAGGTGCTACAATTATTGAAAATAGAAAAGTTATAGACGCAAAAAGAAATAAAAAATTTTGGGAAGTAATTCTAGATGATGATACGATACTTAAGTCTAAAATTCTTATTAATGCTGCCGGACCATGGATAAATGATGTTTTAAGTAACGTAATAAAATTAAGCTCAAACAAATCAATTCGACTTGTAAAAGGTAGTCATATAATCACTAAAAGTCTTTACAATCAAAAAAAAGCTTTCACTCTACAAAATGAAGACAATAGAATAATCTTTGTCTTACCTTACAAAGATGAATATTCTCTTATTGGAACAACTGAAAAAGAGGTTTTTTCTCCTGAAAATCCTAAAATTGATCTAAATGAAATTGATTATTTATTAAATTCAGTAAATAAATATTTTATTAAACAAATATCAAGAGATGATGTGGTAAGTTCTTATTCTGGAATTAGACCTCTTATCGAAGATTTTAAAGAAGCTTCAAAAGTTACTAGAGATTACATATTTGATTTAAATGAAGATGATTCGCTAGCTCCATTACTTAATATATATGGTGGAAAACTAACAACATATAGAAAATTAGCTGAAAATGTTCTCCTAACTCTCAATAATTATATTCCTGCAAATAATAAAAATTCATGGACTGCTAATCACAAACTATAATTGGTATCCCTCTTAAACAACTTTTCAAAAAGTTGGTGGGCAGAAAAGTTTTATAAGAGGAATACTTCTTATAGGAGGAAATAATATGAACCCTCTGCCCAAAACTATTTTAATTTATTTAAATTGTTAATAAGAAATTTTATAAAAAAAGGATGAATTGCCCCTAAAAATAGAGGCAATATTAAATACGATTCTATTTATTTAAAAGCCTGATTTGAACTATCAAATAATTGGCATCTTCCAGCAGGGAAACCAACTTTTACAGTATCTCCAACTTTGATATCTGAATGTCCCTCAGCTTCAGCAACTAATGGCTCTCCATCTTTTTCAAGGTATAGATAAGTGACGTCACCAAGTTTTTCGACAACGAACACTTTACTTTCCCAAGAACCATCTGAATCACCATTTACCACTAAGTGCTCAGGTCTAATGCCTAAAGTTACTGCATCACCCTCAGAAGATGAAGCTGACAATTTAGGGACTGATATTTTTGACATTCCCATAATATCAACTTCAGTAGAGTCAGCACTTTTGCTTAATATTTTTGAAGGCATAAAGTTCATTTTAGGTGATCCTATAAATCCACCAACAAACATATTATTTGGCTTATCATATAATTCTAAAGGAGAACCTTTTTGAGAAACAATACCTGTATCAAGAACAACAATATCGTCAGCAAGAGTCATTGCTTCAGTTTGATCGTGTGTTACGTATATCATTGTTGCATCTAATTCATTATGAAGTTTAGCTAACTCAACTCTCATTTGAACTCTTAATGCAGCATCAAGGTTTGAAAGTGGTTCATCAAATAAGAAAACTTTCGGTTTTCTAGTAATTGCTCGACCAATTGCAACACGCTGTCTTTGACCACCAGATAATTGCTTTGGTTTTCTTAGTAAGTAGTCTTCAATTTGAAGAATTCTTGCTGCCTCATTAACTCTCTCATTAATTTCATCTTTAGATCTTTTTTCTAATTTCAATCCAAATGCCATATTATCAAATACAGTCATATGCGGGTATAATGCATAAGACTGAAACACCATTGCAATATTTCTTTGTTTTGGTGGTAAATCATTTACTACTTGGCCATCAATTGAAATTGTACCTGAATTAATGTCTTCTAATCCAGCTATCATTCTCAGCATAGTTGATTTTCCACAACCACTAGGTCCAACTAAAACTGTAAATGATTGGCTCTTAATATCTAAAGAGATATCTTTAATTACGTGAACATCTCCAAAATATTTATTTACTGTATTAACATTTATATCTGCCACTTCATCCTCCTTTGAGCGATCTTTCAAGTGTATGAATACATCATCATACAAATATAATATTATTTAACGTCAAATTTACTTAAAAATCAATACTTTTTAATATCTAACCTTTTACAGATCCTGCAACTAAGCCTCTTATGAAATACCTTTGTAGTGCAAAAAAGATAAATAAAGGTACTGTCATTGAAACAAAGGCTCCGGTTGTTAAGATTTCCCAATTTTCTCCTCTAGACCCAAGTAATTCTTTTAATTTAGCAGTTAAAATTATTTCACTCGGTACCTGGTCAAGAAAAACTAATCCAACTAGCAAATCGTTCCAACACCATAAAAATTGTAATATAAAAATAGAAGCAAAAGCAGGTATTGATAAAGGAATGATTATACGTAAGAAAATATCATAATGTGAGGCACCATCCACTTTAGCAGCTTCCATCATTTCATTTGGTAAGGATTTTAAAAAATTTCTTAGTAAAAAAGTAGTTGAAGCTAATCCAAAACCAGTATGTGCCATCCAGACGCCAGGATATGATTTTGCCGCGACTCCAAATAATGCACCAAAGTCATTATAGATTGAAAGAATTGGTATTAGAGACATTTGAAGAGGTACTACTAATGATGCTATGATTATAGCCAATAGAGTATCTCTTCCAAAAAATTTCATCCAAGTAAGAGAGTAAGCAAAAAAGGAACAGATTATTAGTGGAATTAAGGTTGAAGGCAAAGCAACAGCCATTGTGTTAACAAATGCTCTTCCAATTCCCTCTTTAAATAAAACTTCTCTATAATTTTCAAAAGTAAATGATGGTGGGCTTAATGATGTAGTAAATAATCTTTTCCCTTTTTTATTTTGAAATTCACTTTTTGATCTCCATTCATAATTTCCATCTTGATCTAATATGACTTCACTTTCATTTTTAAAAATAGCAATATCACCAATCATGAATTCATTTATTTTTTTTGAATTTATTCCAAAGCTTTCAATTTTTTTTCCAGAATTTTCTTCAAATAATGTTCCTTTAATTTTAAAATAACCATCTTCCTCAATTTGAGCTTCCATTCCTGACATTCTATATATTTCATTTATTTCGGTTGTAGTTAAAGCTGTCCACCAGCCACTTATAGCTAGTAAATCTTTATCTCTTAAAGAGCTTATAAAAAGTCCAAAAGTCGGAATGAGCCATACAATTACAAAAAACAATAACAATAATTGTGATAAGATTGATGATAATGAAATTTTCTTCATTATATTTTTTGCTCCTGTCTATGTTTGTATAAATTCCAAGCTAGGATTGGTATTACCCCTATCATAATAACAATAGCTAAAACACTACCTCTTCCAGAATCTCCACCACCCCTAAACATCCAATCGTACATTAAGTTAGCCAAGACTCCCGTTTGCCATTCCCCATTGGTCATAGCAAAAATAATATCAAAAATTCTTAGAACAATAATTGTTATTAGAGTCCAAATGACAAGAATTGTTTGTTCTAAATAGGGTATGATAATTGAAAAAAAAATTTTTAATTCACTCGCTCCATCAATTCTTGCAGCTTCTAACATTTCTTTCGGTATACTTCTTAAAGCAGCACTAAATATTACAAGAGCTAGTCCAGTCTGTATCCAAATCATTATTGCCATTAAAAAAAAATTATTCCATATTGGAATTGTTAACCATGCCTGAGGTTCATAACCAAGTGAAACTATTATTGAATTAAGTAAGCCAATTTGTGTATTATCTGGCCCTCTATACTCATAAATAAACTTCCAAATTACTCCTGCTCCAACAAATGAAATTGCCATAGGCATAAATATTATTGATTTTGCAATTGAGCCCCACCAAATTCTATCTGCAAGGTTAGCTATAACTAAACCAAAAAATGTACTTAACGTTGGGACAACAAGCAACCATACAAGATTATTTAAGATACTTCTTCTAAATTCAGGATCATTTACAGCCCATTTATAATTATATAGCCCAACAAATTCTCTGCCAAATTTATCATAGAAACTTAGTCTAATAGTTTCAAAAACTGGATATAAAATAAATACAAATAAAACAATAAATGCTGGAGCTATAAAAACGATTACTCTTATGGAGTTTTCAATATTATATCTTTTTACGCTTTTACCTCCATAACTATCCAAAAGATAATTTGAGATATGAAAATAAGCGATAAAAAATAATATTCCTAAAAAAACGATGAATAATAAATTTAGGATAGTCATTAATGATTAAATATATAAAAAAAACAGGCGAACAAGTTAATTGTCCGCCTGTTCGAAGGAGGTAGTTATTTAATTGCGTCCCAACTGTCTTGGATTGCATCAGCAACATCTTTTGCTGATTTTCCGTTGGTATAATCAACCATACCAGTCCAGAAAGTTCCAGCTCCAATAGCACCTGGCATTAAATCAGAAGCATCAAATCTAAAAGTTGTTGCTCCAGTTAATATTTCTCCAAGTTTTCTAAAAGTATCACTAGCATATTTACTGCCATCAACACCTTTGTGAGGAGTTAAGAAACCTCCCTTAGCCATCCAATATTCGTGTGCCTCAGGATGCATTAAGAATTTCATGAACTCTATAGTTGCAGGATTGTCATTTGTAGCCGCTACCAATGTTCCTGCTCCTAAAACTGGAGTACCTAAATCTTTTCCAGCAAACGCAGGAAAATAGAAAAAGTCATAATCTACACCAGCTTCAACTCCTTCAGGAAAGAACGCAGGAATAAAACTTGCCTGACGATGCATCATGCACTCAGCAGGAGAAGTAAATAGACCATTTGGAGCATCTCTGAAATCAGTTGTAGCAACTGCTTTTGATCCACCATTAACATAACTATCGTTTAGAGCTATTGAACCAAAGAAATCCATTGCTTCAAGAACTCTTGGGTCATTGAAAGGCATTTCGTTTGATACCCACATGTCATAGACATCTGGAGAATGAGTTCTAAGCATTATGTCTTCCATCCAATCAGTTGCAGGCCAACCTGTAGCTGCTCCTGAACCTAGACCTATACACCAAGGAGTATTTCCATCTGATGCCATTTGTTCCGTTAATGTCATAAGCTCTTCCATAGATGAAGGTACTTCATAACCATTATCTTCAAAGTTATCAGGTGAATACCAAACTAAACTTTTTACATTAGTTCTAAAGAATATAGCATTAAATTGCTCATTACCATTTTCATCAGCATAAGTTGAAAGATCAATCCATGATTGTCCGGCAGCATAGTTGTCTAAAACCATTTGCTTAATATCATCTCCAAGAGGAACCAATCCTCCCATAGCTGCAGCATTTGCAGCAAGACCTGGTTGTGGAAATACAACTAGATCCGCAGCACTTCCAGCTTTTAGATCGATCATAACTTGTTGTTCAAAACTATCTGAGCCTCCATATTCAAATGTTGCTCCTGTGGCTTTTTCAAATATAGCACCGACTTCTCTCATTGTTTCTTGTTCTGGAGATAACCAAGGACCAAACATAACTACCTTTTGTCCACTTAGATCCGGACCAGTATATGCGTGTCCTCCAGCAAATGCAGAGAAACTTAGAAATAATGAAGAAATAAATACTACTAGATTTTTAATTGAGTTTTTCATTAATCCTCCTAATTTATAAAAACAATTATCCCATCATTAATTATTGTCAATTTATAATAACTTTCTAATTGTTGATATTTACTGTCAATTTGTAACAGTTTTATATTTTGTTGATTTTGCTCAAGAAAAAATTCAAATATAAATCTTATATCTATTCTTATGATTGCACAATTTTTGAAATATAAAATGAATTATCCTTATTTTGTTTGATTATTGCTGGAATAATTTCCTTATATGCATCAAATAAACTAGTATTTGCTTTTGGTAATTGATTTTTAATTAAATTACTTAATTTAGGTAAATTGTAAGATGGCACAGATGGAAACATGTGGTGTTCAACATGATATTCCATATGCCAATATAAAAAACTAAAAATTGGATTTAAGCGCACTGATCGAGTTGTAAATCTGTGATCTTTAATATCTTCAGGTAGACCAATATGTTGAGTTTGATTAAAAAGTTCAATAATATTTCCCCAATACCTAGGAAAGAAAATTAGTAGAGCTGGAAGTGGATTCATTAAGTAAATGGAAATTATAAAAGATGCTATCCATATTGAAACATGAATTCTTGAAATAAGTCTACATTTCCAAATTTCATTTTGAGGTATACAATCTTTCATAACAGCAGTTGTAACCCCAAAAGCATGTTTAATTGTTTCAAATTTCCATGAGTCTTTGAATTTTATTAACTCTACGAATGGTACAAAGCTAAAAAGAAAATTTTGTAGAGTTGGATATTGATGGAATAATGCAGCTTCGTAATCATGAGGGTCTTGCACTGAAGCAGTGTTGCTATGATGTCTAAAATGACTCCACGTCCACCTTGTGGGTTCAAAATCTGTCATAAAAGAACCTATTTGATAAAAGATTTCATTTAAATATTTTGATTTGAATGCTGTTCTATGACCACATTCATGCCAAATAGGATTACTTGCATAGAATAGAACACCGTACAACCATAACCATAATACTGTCCACCATGTTCCCCAAGTTGCTACTGACATGTAACCAAAGAAAAAAAGTAATATGAAATATAAGACAACATGTTGTAAACCCTTAAAGTCACTTTTTTTAGATAAAAGTTTTAAATCTTTTTTGCTTATTTCAGCTCTAAACCATTTTGTATCTACGTTATCTAATTTTTCGGACATATGGAGTATATAAAAAAAATTAATTAAAATATAAAGATAAAAATCTACTATTTTGACACACTATACTTCTACCCAACATCCATTTTCACTACTTTCATAGCAACTATCAAGGACTTTTTGGATTTCTGCTCCTCGTTTGAAATCAGGCTCGTGATTATTATTATTAATTATAGATTCAATAAATCTCTCAAAATTAGTTAAGGAAGGAGGGCATTTAATTTCCTCCCATATTATTTTATCATCTTTACTATTAAATTCTCTTTCAATATCTTTTGTATACATAAATTTGTTACCTTCTGAAATTGGATCATCAAATTCAATTTTAACAGCACCTTTGTCACCAAAAATTCTTAATTCTAATCTATTTGAATAACCAGTTGCAAATCTAGTAGCATTAACCGTGCCAATTGCTCCATTATCAAATTCTACCATTGATAAGAAAGTGTCATTTGCATCTAATACATAATCTTTAATTTTTTCACCCTTTAAGTGAAAAGTTTTTAGATATGAATTGAGTCTTTTGATTTTTCCAATAGGCCTAGAAGCAAAATCAAATATATGCACACCAATATCACCTAAAGTACCCTTACTGCCATGTTTTGTAGATAATCTCCACAGCCATTTATCTTGCTCCTTCCAATTTCCCCAGTAATTTGAAGTTAACCAAGACTGATTATAATTGGCATCCATGTGAATCACATTTCCAATTTTACCTTCTTGAACCATTTTGCAGAGTTCTTGATAGCCAGATGAATTACGGTAACTAAAATTTACCATGTTAATTAGGTTTTTTCCCTTAAGTGCTTCACACATTAATTGTGCGTCTTCATGATTTTCAGCAAGCGGTTTTTCGCAAAAAATATGCTTATTTTTTTCTATTGCTTTAATTGATATTTCTTTATGAAAAGCATCTGGTGTTGTATTTGAGATTGCATCAACATTTGATTCATCTAAAAGCTCATCAACACTATTATATCTATTTTCAATATTAAATTTATTACAAAATTCATTAAGTCTATCTTTATTTACATCACATGCTGCAACAACTTTTGAATATTTATTTTCTTTAAATGAAGATACATGCCATTCTGCTATTCCACCAGTACCAACAATGCCTATTTTAATCATTTTTTATAATTATGATCTACTTGATATCCTTTTACTTCTATAGGCTGAACAGGTTCTTTTCTTTCCATATTATCTATACCCTTAGCTATTCTATCAATCCAAATGCCAGAAGTTTTTTCAGGGCAAACCCAATGAATAGAGTTTCTAATAACTCTTTGAACATCTTTATTATAATAAACAGGATAAGATTCGTGTCCTGGTCTAAAATAAAAGATTTTTCCATTCCCTCTTTTGTAACATAAACCTGATCTAAACACTTCTCCACCTTCAAACCAACTTACAAAGACTGTTTCATCAGGTGCTGGAACTTGAAATGGCTCACCGTACATTTCAGTCATATCAATTTCAAAATATTCTCCCAAACCTTCAGCAATGGGATGACCTGGGTTACATACCCATACTCTTTCCTTCTCTCCTCTTTCGGCCCATCTAATATTTGCAGTAGTACCCATCATTCTTTTGAATATTTTAGAGTGATGTCCAGAATGTAAAACTAAAAGACCCATACCTTCTAAAACTCTTTGTTGAATTCTATCAACAATTTTATCTTCGACTAATTTATGTGCCTTATGACCCCACCAAACAAGCACATCTGTTTTTTCTAATAATTCCTCACTCAAACCATGATCTTTTTCTTCTAGAGTAGCAGTTTTAATTTCTAAACTTTTATCATCAGATAAAAATTCTTTTATACAGCCATGTATTCCTTTGGGGTAAATTGATTTAACATGATCATCTTCCTGTTCATGAACGTATTCATTCCAAATAACTAAGTTAACCATTATCGCACCCTGTTTCCATGGAACCTATGCCCTAACAATGCAAGAATAATAATTAGACCATTAAAAAATTGTCTCCAAAGACCACTCCATCCCATAGCAACAATTCCTGTTTCCATATATGCAATTACACCAGAACCAAATACAGCTCCAAATATTGTTCCCACACCTCCCCAAGTTGGTGTCCCTCCAACAAAGACAGCTGCTAGTCCTAATAACAGATATCCAAAGCCCTGAGTTGGCCACCACGTAAAATTGATTAGAGTAGAAAATATACCTGCAAATCCAGCACCTATCCCACAAAACATAAAACAATAAATTCTTGTTAAATCAACATTAACACCCATTTGTGCAGCACTATCAGGATTATCACCAACATGGTGAACATGTACACCAAACACATGTCTATGATATAAATAGTATGCTATTATTATAAAAATTGCTGCCCAAAAACATTGCATAGGAAAACCATAAAACTTACCTACAAAAGCAGCATGCATCCAGTGATCGCGTACTTCTATTACTGTAATGGATTTACTATCACTTACTACAAATAAAAAGCCGCGAATTAAAAATAATGCCCCTAGAGATGCAACTAGAGATGAAATCCTTCCGTAAACGACTAAGCAACCCATTAAAATACCAATTACTGCACCACCAATTATTCCTATAATAAAACCAAGAAAGGGATCAAAGCTAAAATACTTTACTAAACTTGCAAAAACCCATGCCGCAAATCCAAAAGTTGATGCAAAAGAGAGATCAATCTCACCCATTGTTACAATAAAAACAAGGGGTATGACTAAAAATATAATAATAGGAATTACGGTTAGAACAGCTTGATGAAATTTAGGAGCAAAAAAAACTTGAGGTGCAGAGGCAAAAAAGATTGTCATTATTAAAGCAAAATAAAATAAACTGCTTACTGGTCTGCTGTTATCAGCTAGATAAGACCACAATGTAACTTTTTTCTCCATATTATTCTTTTTTACCTGTTACAGTTTCTTTCATAATTTTAATTAATTTTTCAGGGCTTCCAACATCTACTTTATTTAGTTTGTGTGTTACTTTTCCTCTATCTAAAATTATAAATCTATCAGAAATATCATATACGTGAAAAATATTATGACCAATAAATAAAACTGATCTTCCTTTTGCTTTAACATTATTAACAAAATCAAATACTTTTTGTGTCTCTATTAATGATAATGCTGTTGTTGGTTCATCTAAAATTATTAATTCAGCATCATTGTAAATTGCTCTCGCTATTGCAACTCCCTGCCTTTCACCACCAGATAGATTACCTACAGGAGAGTTTGCATCAATTAATTTAGAAGTAAAACCAATTTCTCTAATTATTCTGTTTGCTTCTTCTACTTGTTCTTTTACCCTAATAAATCCAAAGGAGTGTCTTAACTCCTTACCCATAAAAATATTCCAAACTATTGATTGTTGAGGAGTTAGAGCCCTATCTTGAAAAACAGTTTCAATTTTTGCTTGCCTAGCCTTTTTTGTATTCCAATTTTGTACTTTTTCACCTCTTATAATAATATCACCGCTATCGGGTGGATGCACTCCAACTAAAGTTTTGATTAAAGTTGATTTTCCAGCTCCATTATCACCTATTAATCCAACAACTTCACCTTCATCTACATGTAAAGATGCTGAGTCAAGAGCGGTAATTCCACCAAATCTCTTACTAACATTTTTTAATTCGATTATAGGTTCCATACTAATAACAATATCAGAGGCCCTATTTCTAGGGCCACTGAAATAAAATATTTATCTTAACCCAGCATTAGCAAGATCCATAACAGACTCATAATTATCTGTAGTTACAAATCCTGCACCAGTATCTTGATTAATAGCACCAGTTCCTAGAACCTTCATTTGACATAATGAAAGTATTGGAAGATATCCTTGAAGGAATGGTTGTTGATCAGATGTTAAATGTGCATATCCATTCACAAATGCTGACATAACTTGAGGACTAGTATCAAAACCTATTTGAAGTAATTCATCTGGTCCGTAACCAGCTGCCACCGCAAAAGTTTCTGCATTTCCTAACATTTGACCACCTGTATGAACCAAGATTTTAGCTTCAGGATTTGCAGCTAAAGCAGCAGAAATTACCGGAATAGCAGAGTTTGGATCTGTTGCCATTTCTGGAGTTCCATCCAAAACTACAACTTTCATCCCATGTTCTTCAAAAGCAATTCTAGTGTTATCTTCACGTTGTGCTCTAGAGTAATCACCAGTAGGAACCATAACAATTGCAGTGTCACCTGCTTCAAAACCAAATAATCTTATTGCTTCTTGTCCCAGAGCATAACCTTGTGTTGCTAGATTAGCACCAACATATCCACCACCATATTTTGCTCTAACAGTTGGAACATCGACATTCTGATACATCATTAATATTCCGGCTTTATTTGCTTCTTCAGCCAATGGCATAATTGCTTCATCACCTGGATGACCCATCATTGCAATACCATCAACACCTGCACCAATTGCTTGGCGAAGTTGTTGTATCATTATTTCAGACTGCCATTCTGAATATAAAATTTCAGCATCAGCACCTGTATCTCTGATTGCATTTTCTGCACCAGTTTGAACAATACCTGCAAATCCATCACCCTCAGCACCACCGGCAAAGAAATGAATTCTTACATCTTTACACCATCCATCACCTAGATCTCTTTCAATTGAAAAAGATGGTGAAGAAAATGATATTAAAATTAATGAAGAAATTATTATTTTTAAATATTTCATTTTTCCTCCCAGAAAATTGTTTTTTAAAATTATGAAGATTATTAACTTAGAATTTAGAGAAATGTCAACTAATAGAGTCTTTTACTGATCCTTTTAGTTTGTCCATGACTATAAACCCCATCAACACCCCCATCTCTTCCATAGCCTGATCTTTTATAACCACCACCAGGAAGATTAGTTCCATCAACAGACCAGTCATTGTGCCAAATAATTCCTGCTTGTATTCGATCAGCTGTCCATCTCGCTTTTTGATCGTCTGAAGTGAATACTCCAGAGGCTAATCCATACTTAGTTGAATTTGCTATACTTATTGCCTCTTCTTCGTCTTCAAAATCAAATATTGATGTAACTGGACCAAATATCTCTTCCTGAGCAATTGTTGCATCAATTTTGACATTATCAAAAATAGTTGGTTGATAAAAATTACCGTCTTCTCTTTCAGCTTTTTCACCACCTATAGCTATAGTAGCTCCTGATTGAATTCCAGATTTTACATAATTAGAAACTCTTTGCATTTGATCCTTTGAAATAAGTGGTGTTACTTGAGTATCATTTTCATCACCAGCGCCAACTTTTAATTTTTGAGTTTTTGCGACAAGTTTTGTCATATACTCATCTTTAATTTTTGGATGTAACAATACTCTAGACATCGCCACACAGATTTGGCCAGCATTAGGTTTGAAAACTCCTCTAATTGTACTGTCTACAGCTTTATCAATATCAGCATCATCATATATAATTGCTGCAGATTTTCCACCTAATTCAAAATGTGTAGGTATTATTCTATCTGCTGTTTCTTTTAAAATTTCTGATGCTACTTCAGGTGATCCTGTAAAAACAATGTAGTCACTTCCAGGGTGCTGAACTAGTTTACGTCCTGTTGTTTCGCCATAGCCATGTAAGATATTTATGATTCCTTCTGGTACACCAACTTCTTCAAAAATTTGACCATAGAAATTAGAAGATATAGGACATAATTCTGGAGGTTTTATTACGATCGTATTTCCAACGATCCAGTTTTGGGCAACCATACCTGAGAAAATGGAAACAGGATAGTTCCAAGGAACGATTTGAAGAGCTACACCAAAAGGCTCAAGAACAACATAATTTAAAGTATCATGTCCAGAAGGTATAAGCTTATTTTCAATTTTATCAGTTAACCCAGCATAAAAATCAAAAGTATCTGCTGCTCCTTTGAATTCATCCATGCATTGTTTAATTGTTTTACCATTTTCTTGGCTAAGAAGTTTTCCCCCTTCTTCTTTTCGCTCTCTTAATTTTTGAGCAATTGCTCTCATCATATTTGATTTATCTTTTGCATCCATATCTACTAAAATTCGTTTATCGAATGCTTTTTTTGCAGCTTTAAAAGCTAAATCTATTTCTTCATCTAAAGCCTCATCAATATTACCTACAATTTTTTGGTTTGCAGGATTTAAAACAGGAATGTTTTTCTTAGAGAGTGAATCAATGAATTTTCCGTTAATAAAATTTCTTAATTCCATATAAAAACACAGATAAAACTAAAGGTAAAGATGTGTCAAGTATAGTTTAATTATTTGGCACTTGAACAGGAATAAAATAGTCAGGATTTTTAGATTTTTTTATAACTGCAGGTATAATTTCTTTATATGCAGAATACAATGTTTTTGGTTCTGGCATTTGATCTTTTATTACTTCGTATAATTTTGGAAGGTTGTAGGAAGGCACCATAGGAAACATATGATGTTCGATATGATATTCCATTTTCCAGTATATAAAACTAAAGATTGGGTTTAATCTTACTGATCTAGTAGATAGACGGTGATCCTTTGCATTTTCTTTTAGACCCATATGTTGTGTCACACCCCAGACACCATTAATGCCAAAAAACTTTGGAATTAAAAATAAAAATATTGGAAGAAGTGTAACAAAGTAAATTGAAACAGCTATTATTGTAAACCATAGTAAAACAAAAATTAAAGAACTATTAATACAATCTTTTATTTTGTCTTCTGGAATACAATCTTCCATCACGTCAGTCCTAATGCCTAAAGCATGTTTAATAATTTCTACATAAAGAGATTTATGAATTGTAAAAAAACCAATTCCAGGAATAAAATTTAAAATAAAACTTAAAAATGTATGTTTAGCAAAAATACTACCATCAACTTCGTAGTCATGAGGATCAACTGAAGCAGTATAGCTATGATGAAGAGAGTGACTCCACTTCCATCTAACAGGTTCAAAATTATTCATAAAGCTAGCAATGTTATAGAAGAATTTATTTAATCTTCTATTTTTGAAAGCAGTTCCATGACCACACTCATGCCATATAGCATCAGCTCCACCCCACATAGTACAATAAGCAAGGTATACAGGTAAAAACCATAGACTATGCCATGTATATATCGATAATAAACCTAGAGCTCCTAATAATAGTGAATAAATAATTATATGTTTCCAGCCCTCAAAATCTGATCTTTTAGAAAGTTTTTTTAGAGTTTTTCTATCTATATTAGCCCTAAACCATTCGTCTGATATATTGTTGATTCCTGTTTTAATTTTTTTAGTTTCAGACATAATTAGGCTATAAATAATAAAAATTTGATTTTTTTCCAGTAAAAATCTCTTATTTATTTTATAACAAATTATAAATATTTAGGTTATTGAGACAGAAATTTTAATAAATTCTGCAATATGATGAATCTTACAATCGTTGGTACCGGTTACGTTGGTTTGGTAACAGGAGCATGTTTTGCTGAATTTGGTTACTCTGTAACATGTATCGATAAAGATAATGAGCGTCTCGAAATGCTTAAATCTGGTAAGTGCCCATTTTTTGAACCTGGAATGGATGAACTTTTAAATAAGCACATTAATAAAACAAAATTATTATCCTTTGCTTCTAGTGTAAAAAGTAATTTAGGTAATACAGATATAATATTTATAACTGTTGGAACACCCACAAGAAGATTGGAGGATGAAGCTGATCTAAGTTTTGTATGGCAAGTTGCAGAAGAAATTTCAGCAAACATAAAAAAATATTGTTTAGTTGTAACTAAATCAACAGTACCAGTTGGAACTACAAGAGAAGTAAAAAAAATTATTTCAAATAAAGTTGATCAAAAACTTTTTGATGTAGTTTCTAATCCTGAATTTTTGCGTGAAGGTTCTGCAATTGATGATTTCATTAGGCCAGATAGAGTTGTGATAGGAACAGATAATCAAAAATCTGAAAATATAATGAAAGAACTTTATAGACCATTATTTCTCAAAGAAACTCCAATTGTGGCCACATCAATAGAAACTTCAGAAATAATTAAATATGCATCCAATAGTTTTTTAGCAACTAAAATAGCCTTTATCAATGAGGTTGCTGATTTATGTGAAGTAGTAGGAGCTGACGTTCAGCAAGTTGCTCATGCAATGGGGATAGACAAACGTATTGGTTCTAAATTTTTAAATGCTGGACCTGGATTTGGAGGATCATGTTTTCCAAAAGATGTAAAAGCATTCTATTCAACAGCTAAAAAGAAAAGTATTGATTTATCAATAATTAATGCGGTGAATAAATCTAATCAAGATCGTATAATTAAAATTTCCAATAAAATTACTTCAAAAATAAAAAATAATTCTACAATTACTTTTCTTGGTTTAAGTTTTAAACCTAACACAGATGATGTAAGAGATTCCACATCAATGAAAATTGCATCAAATCTTTTTGATCAAGGGTTTAAAGTACAGTGTTATGATCCTGAAGCAATGAATAGTGCAAAAAAAGAAAATACTAATCTCATTTTTTTTAATTCTGCATACGAAGCTTGTGAAGGATCTTCTGCAATAATAATTGGAACAGAATGGAATGAATTCAGAGCTTTAAATTTTAAAAAAATATCAAATTTGTTACAAGAAAAAATAATTTTTGATTTAAGAAATATTTATATTCCAGAAGATTTAAAAGAAATGGGATTTGAATATTATGGAACAGGTAAATAAATTGGAAATTGAAAATTTTGATAAAGAGGTTTTGAGAGAATATGATATCCGAGGAGTGGTCGGTAACAATATTAATCAAAATACCGCCTATACTATTGGAAGAACATTTGCCTATACGGTTATTTATCGATTAAAATCTAATATAATTGCTACTGGTTTTGATGGAAGATTAACATCACCAGATTTACATAAAGCACTTTGTGAAGGTTTAAAAGACTCAGGTGCTAAAGTTATTAATATTGGTATGGGTCCTACACCAATGACTTACTTTGCCCATTTCCACCTTAAAGCTGACGCTGTTATAATGGTAACAGGGTCTCACAATCCCTCGGAATACAATGGCTTTAAAATGGTCTTAAATAAGCATTCATTTTATGCTGAAGACATTCAAAGCCTTCAAAAATTAATTGATCAAAATAATTTAAAATTAATAGAAGGAGAGATCGTTAATCAAGATATTAAAAAGGAATATATCAATAGATTATTACAAAATATTAATCTCAATAAAAAAATAAAAATTGCTTGGGATATTGGAAATGGTGCAATGGGAGCAGTGATTAAGGAGATTACAAGTAACTTAAATAACTCTGATAATATTTTAATTAATGAAGAAGTTGATGGAAATTTTCCAAACCATCATCCAGACCCAACAGTGCCAAAGAATATGGAACAATTAGTAAAAGTAGTTAAAGATAAAAATTGTAACATTGGACTAGCTTTTGATGGAGATGGAGATCGTTTAGGTGTTGTAGACAATTTAGGTAATTTAGTTTGGGCAGATCAGTATATGTTATTACTATGTTCTGAAATTGCAAATTTATATGATAATCCAAAAATAATCATGGATGTTAAGTGTAGCAAAGTCTTTTTTGATGAAGCAAGAAAAATTAATTGCGATCCTATTATGTCAAAAACAGGTCACTCACCTATAAAAGAAAAAATGAAAAAATTGAACTCTCCTTTATCAGGTGAAATGAGTGGTCACGTTTGCTATGCTGATGATTTTTATGGTTATGATGATGCTATGTATGTAGCATTACGACTACTTAGAATACTATGTAATCAAGAAAAATCCCTAAATGAATTAATAAATGTTTATCCAAAAACCTTTTCTACACCTGAAACAAGGTTTGACGTAGATGAGACAAAAAAATTTTTAATAATTGATGAAATAAAAGAACGAATAAAAAAATCAGAAGGTAAAATAATTGATATTGATGGCATACGAGTTGAAAATGATGAGGGATGGTTTCTAATGCGAGCTAGTAACACTCAAAATCAATTAACTTGCCGTGCAGAATCAACCTCTCAAGAAGGACTTCAATCTTTAATTAGCACAATTGAGAGTCAGTTATCTCTTAGTGGTATAAATTACAAATTTACAATCTAACAAAACAATCACGGTTATATTTTTTTAATCTTTTACAAGCTGTATATGCTTCTTTTTTAGAAAAGTTTTCAAATCTCGATTCATAAAGTTGTTTACCGCTAACTTTTATTTGAACTATGTTTGATACCTTGTCTTTTGTAGATACCGGATATTTATTTTTTATTAATTTTATCTGTTTTTCTGCATTGTTTCTATATTTAAATGTCCCAACAACTATTGAGTATGTTGCCTTTTCTATTTTTTTTGTTTCCTTTTTTATTATTTTTTTTTCACTAACATTAGGAATAATATTTAATTCAGTAAATTCTTTATCCATAATAATTTTTAGTGATTTATTTCTTTGACTACCAGTATCACCACCAAAAATAACACCTATGAGCCTTTTGTTATCTCTTACTGCTGAAAATGCTAATTGAAAACCAGAAGCTTTTATATAACCTGTTTTAATTCCATCCGCGCCTTCATAACTTAACATTAATTTATTATGAGTTTTATAAGTTTTGCCTGCGTAAGAAAACTCTGTATTACTAAACAATTTGTATTCATTTGGAAAATTTGAAATTAGTGCATGTGAAAGTTTTGCAATATCTCTTGCAGTAGTTAGTTGAGCTCTATTTGGAAGACCAGAAGCATTTTTAAATGTCGTGTTATTCATTCCTAGTTTTTTTGCATAGCTTGTCATCAGTTTAGCAAATTCTTTTTCACTTCCTGAAATATTTTCTGAAATCACTGTTGCTACATCATTTGCTGATTTAATAATAAGTGCATTAATTGCATCTCGAACTTTGATACTTGATCCCGGTTTTAAATATAGTTTACTAGGGGATCTTGAAGCTGCTATATTTGACACACTTAATTGGCTATCATAATTCAGTTTACCTTTGTTAATATAGTCAAAAACAATGTAGAGAGTCATTATTTTAGTTAGAGATGCAGGATAATTTCTAGTATCTGCGTTGACTTCAAATAATACATCTTCTGAGTCAAAATCTATTACTATAGCTGCTTTTTTAGCAAATAGATTAGATGTAAAACCTAATATTAATAAACTATTTAAAAATATGATTAATAATAAACTTTTTTTCATTTTTTATTGATTAACATATGATTTTCGATGCTTTCAAACAGAAAAATACTTTAAAATATTTCAAAACATATTATTTAATAAATATGGCAAATGAAGATCAAAATAATAACAATAATAAGGATGATTTTCAAAGAGGCCTTTTACTAGACACAAAGCCAAAGACAAAAAAACCCTCAATGTATAATGTATTATTATTAAATGATGATTATACACCCATGGAATTCGTTGTTATGGTATTAGAAAAAATATTTAATAAAAAACAAGAGGAAGCAACACAAATAATGTTACATGTTCATAAAAATGGTATTGGCGTTTGTGGAACATTTACTTATGAAGTGGCCGAATCTAAATGTAAATCTGTAATGGATATGGCGAAGAAAAATGAACACCCTCTTCAGTGCACAATGGAAAAAAGTTAATGTTATCACAAAATTTAGAAAAAACATTAAGAGAAGCTTATCAACTAGCTACCACCTATAAACATGAATTCGTAACTTTAGAACATTTATTATTTTCACTTTTAGAAGATCAAGATGCGGTTAGTGTTCTCAAAGCATGTGCAGTTGATATTTCTAACTTAAAAGATAGTGTTGAAAAGTTTATTATTAATGATTTAGAAAATCTAAAAGAAAACTTTACTGGCGAACCAAAATTAACAAATGGCTTTCAAAGAGTTTTACAAAGAGCTGCTATACATGTTCAATCAAGTGGAAGAGAAAGTGTTACTGGAGCAAACATGATTGTAGCATTATTTTCAGAGAAAGAGAGTCATGCAGTATATTTTCTTCATCAACAAAATATGAGCAGATTAGATGCTGTTCAATATATCTCACATGGAATTTCAAAAGCTAATGAAAATTTTGAGAATGAAGAATTTGTAGATAGTCAAACAAATGAAAATAGTGAACAACAAAAACCCAAAAGTGCTTTAGGTCAATTTTGTATAAACCTAAATGAAAAATCTAAAGATGGTAAAATTGACAAGCTTATTGGTAGAAGCAAAGAATTAGATAGAACAATTCAAATTTTATGCAGAAGACAAAAAAATAATCCTTTATTCGTTGGAGACCCTGGTGTTGGAAAAACAGCTATTGCTGAAGGTTTAGCGAAAAGAATTACAGAAAAAAAAGTTCCTAAAATTATGGAGGATGCAGTAATTTATTCTTTAGATATGGGTGCATTACTAGCAGGCACAAGATACAGAGGTGATTTTGAAGAAAGATTAAAAGCTGTTCTTAAAGAATTACAAAAAAAAGATAAAGCCGTTTTATTTATTGATGAAATCCACACAGTTATTGGGGCAGGGGCAACGAGTGGAGGCTCAATGGATGCAAGTAATTTATTAAAACCATCTCTAGGAAATGGCACCCTTAAATGTATTGGATCAACAACATATAAGGAATTTAAAAATTATTTTGAAAAAGATAGAGCTTTAGTTAGAAGGTTCCAAAAAATTGATGTTAAGGAACCATCAAAAGATGAAACTGTTAAAATTCTTGAGGGTTTAAAAACTTACTATGAAGAACATCATAATATTAAATATTCACCAGAAGCAATTATTAGCGCGGTTGAGCTATCAAATAAATATATAGGTGATAGAAAGCTTCCAGATAAAGCTATTGATGTAATCGATGAAGCAGGAGCATCTCAATATTTATTACCAGAAGAAAAGAGAAAAAAAATTATTCTTTCTAAAGATATTGAAGCAGTAGTTGCTTTAATGGCAAGAATTCCAACAAAATCTGTTAATCAAAGCGATAAGAACAGTTTAAAAAATTTAGAGAGAGATTTGAAAAATTTCGTCTTTGGTCAAGACAAAGCCATCGAAGAATTATCATCTTCTATTAAGTTGGCAAGAGCTGGACTAAGAGAAGATGGAAAGCCAATTGGTTCATATCTATTTTCTGGGCCTACAGGAGTTGGGAAGACTGAGGTAGCTAAACAGCTAAGTAATACACTTGGTATTAAACTACTTAGATTTGATATGTCAGAATATATGGAGCGTCATACCGTGAGTAGACTTATTGGAGCTCCACCTGGTTATGTAGGTTTTGATCAAGGAGGGTTATTAACCGATGGCGTTGATCAAAATCCTCATTGCGTATTGTTATTAGATGAAATTGAAAAAGCCCACTATGATTTATTCAATATTCTTTTACAAGTTATGGATTATGGAAAACTAACCGATCACAATGGTAAGACGATAGATTTCAGAAATGTTATATTAATTATGACAACTAACGCTGGTGCAATTGATGTATCTAAAAACAAAATTGGCTTTAATGCAAAAAGATCTAACGATGATAGTAGCGATGCAATAAATAGAATTTTTTCACCAGAATTTAGAAACCGTATTGACTCAATTATTCATTTTAATCATTTATCTAAAAATATTGTACTTTCGATAGTAGATAAATTTATTATAGAAATTGAAGCACAACTCGAAGATAAAGGAGTCTCATTATCGATTAATAAAGAGGCAAAAGAGTTTTTAGCTGAAGAAGGTTATGATGAAGTTTATGGTGCTAGAGAACTAGGTAGAGTAATACAAGAAAAAGTTAAAAAACCGATGGCTGAAGAACTTATCTTTGGTAAACTTGCTAAAGGTGGTCATGTTGAAATTACATGCAAAGATAAAAAAATTAACTTTGAATTTTCTAATAAACAAGAAGTAAAAAAAGAATTAGCCTAATTTTTGAAAGGAAGATAATCTTCTAATTTTTCTTTTTGATTATCAATAAGCTGACTTTCATTATCAAGAAAATTTTGAATAGCTTTCCTAAACTCTTGATCTTTTATCCAATGGACACTCCATGTTTTTGTAGGTGCATAACCTCTTTGCAATTTATGTTCACCTTGAGCGCCTGCTTCTACAATTTGAATCTTATTTTGAATTGCGTATTCAATTGCTTGATAATAACAGAGTTCAAAATGTAAAAATGGGACTTCATATTTTGATCCCCATAATCGTCCATACAAATGAGTTTTACTTATAAAATTGATTGCAGAGGCAACCATTTTATCTTCTTGATAAGCCATTATAAGTAATATTTTGTTTCTAAAATTATGTAATATTTCAAAGAAAAATTCTTTAGTTAAATAAGTAGAACCCCATTTTCTTCCTGTAGTATCTAAATAACAATCGTAAAAAAAATTTATATGCTCTTCTTGAATATCATCACCATTAAGTAATTTTACAGTTAAATTATTATTTACAATACATTTTCTTTCTCGTCTAATAATTTTTCTTTTTCTCGAAGATAGGTTATTTAAGAATTCATTAAAATTTTTATATTCATTATTGTTCCAATGAAATTGTATTCCTGATCTAACCATAATATTATCAATTTCATTCCAATTTAATGCATCATTGACAAAATTAAAATGTAGAGAAGAAACATTTATTTTTTTTGCCTCTTCTATCATATTATTAATTATCTGAACTTGCTTTCCCTTTTTATCTTTTACTGATTTGTTTAAAACAATTCTATCACCAGTTACTGGTGTAAATGGTATTGCAGATTGAAGTTTTGGATAATAGTTTATTCCATATCGATGATAGGCATCTGCCCAAGAATGATCAAAAATATATTCTCCAAAAGAATGGTTCTTTATGTAAAGAGGACATAATGAGATTATTTTATCATTTTCTTGTTCAATATAATGATATGGTTGCCAACCTGTTTTGGTATTTGCACTATTACTTTTTTCTAAAGCGTAAAGAAATTCATATTGTAAAAATGGATGATCATTACCAACACATTCGTTCCAATCAGAACTTTTGATGTTACTGAGCGAAGAGCAAAAAAAATGTTCACTCATTTTGAGTATTATATAATTTTAATTATTGCGTCTATTTCAACAGAAATATTAAGTGGAAGAGCATTTGAACCAACTGCGAACCGCGAATGTTTTCCTTTGTCACCAAAAATATTAACTAATAAATCTGATGCTCCATTTATAATCTTAGGTTGATCAGTAAAGTTGTCATTACAGTTAACAAAACCCCCAAGTTTTAAAAAGGTGTCTAATTTATCCCAATCACCATTTATAGATGTCTTTAGAGCTGCGATAATATTAATACAGCAAATTTCAGCGGCTTTAATTCCTTCTTCTTCAGAAATATCTACACCAACTTTTCCACTATATAAAATTTTACCATCTATTACTGGTCCTTGACCTGATACATAAACAGTACTATCTGAAACTTTGTAAGGCACGTAATTTGCTAGTGGTGCAGGCATATCAGGAATATTTAAATCTAATTTCTTGATATTTTCTTCAAAGATGTGCATTACATACATATAAAACAATTTGGGTGAAGGTAAAGAAAACAAATATGATTAAATTTAAAAAACTATTTATTTTCATCTTCATTTTCTCAATATTTATAAAAGGAGAGATCTTAATGGCTGATGAAAACAAAAATATTATACATATGACACTTAAAGACGGTGTTGTTGTAATAGAGACAAAATCAGATGTAGCGCCAAAACATGTTAAACAAATCAAACAACTTATAGAAGAAGGACAGTATGATGGAGTCGTTTTTCATAGAGTAATAGATGGTTTTATGGCTCAGACGGGAGATGTAGAATTTGGAAATTCAACTAATGACGATTTTAATCTTTCAAGAGCTGGTACAGGTGGATCAAAACTTCCTGATATAGAAGCTGAATTCTCTTCAGAAAATCATGGAAGAGGGGCAGTGTCAATGGCCAGAGCCCAAAATCCAAATAGTGCTAATAGTCAATTTTTTATTTGTTTTAATGACTGCTCTTTTCTAGATGGTCAATATACAGTTTGGGCTCAAGTTACCGAGGGTATGGAATATGTAGATAATATCACAAGAGGTGAACCACCTGCCGATCCAGATAAAATAATTAAAATGGAGATTATTAAATAATCACATGTTTGTAGCTGACTTGCATAATGATATTGTGCAAAGAGTTATTGAAGGTGAAGATGTTACTAAACTTACATCGCACGGGCATACGGATATACCAAGGTTATTAAAATCTGACATTGATTTAGAAATTTTAATTATTTGGGTCTCAAGTAATTCAACAGAACCAAATTTTTTTAAAAGAGCTGATAAAATGTATGATGAAATTGAAAGAATTTCATCACATGAAGAAATTGTTATTCCAAAAAAACCCTCGGACATTAATGAAGCAATAGAAAAAAATAGCTTGATACTTCCAATTTCAATGGAAGGTGGAGAGGGTTTAGAAAATGATATCAATAATTTATATCATTTTATTGAAAGAGGTCTTTTCTATTTCGGCCCAACTTGGAATCATTCTTTGGATTGGGTGTCATCAAATTATGATGAGACATACAATTCTTCTAAACTCAAAAGTCATGGTTTGAACAAATTTGGAAAAGAAGTTATTTCTATTTGCCAAGAAAATAATGTGCTAGTTGATGTATCTCACATCGGAGAAAAAAGTTTTTGGGACATTGCATCGATAAGTACTAAACCTTTTATAGCCTCGCATTCTAGTGTGTTTAATTTGTGCCCACATTTTCGTAATTTAAAAGATGACCAAATCACAGCTATTAAAAAAGCAAAAGGTTTGATAGGCCTTAACCCTTATCCTTTCTTTATTGATAAATCTTTCAAAGAAAAAGAAACTAAAGAAAGAAAAAAATATATTGATGAATTAAATTCTATTGAAAGAAAGCATTCAAACAAAATCTCTCAGTGGATCGCAAAACAACATTTTCTTCAAAAAAAATTAGCAAATATATGTCCTAGTATTGAAATATTTGTTGATCATATTGAGTACGTAACTAAGCAAATAGGTATTGATTATGTAGGAATAGGCAGTGACTATGATGGTCTTGATTGTCTCCCAAATCAATGGAATGATTGTTTAGATCACATGATAATTCAAGAAAGCTTAGAAAAAAGAGGATATAAAAATTCTGAAATTGAAAAAATAATGGGAAAAAATATCTTAAGAGTTTTGGAAGAAATCTATAATTAGAAGTATACCAATTAAAACTAAAATTATTCCTGATATTTTTTGAATAAAATATTTTCTTCTCTGAAAAAAATTGCCCATTCCATAACTTGTTACTATAACTGTAACTATAATATACCAAATGCCATCTATTACAGATGCAGTAATGACAAGAATTGAGTGTGAAAAAAAGGATGCATCTATTTTTACAAATTGTGAAAATACTGCTGAAAACCAAATGAGAATTTTAGGATTTAAAATTGCTATAGAAAAACCCTGTAAGAATGAATTAAAATTTTTTTGATTATTTATATGCTCAATTTCTTGATTTTTTTTAAAAAGAAACTGGAAACCTATAAATAATAAAAATAGAATTCCAATAATTTGTATAAATTGAAATAGTATTTCATTTGTTGTTAAAACAATTATTAGTCCAGTTACTGCAAAAATTGCGTACACACCCATACCAATGCCGTGACCAATAGAAGTCAGAATGCCAGCATATCTATTAATTGTAACACTGTTTCTGATAATTAATGCCAAACTAGGCCCAGGAGACATAGCTCCAGCAATACATACTAAGGCAAATTGAAGCCAAAAGATAAAAGTCATTTAATTTTTTGTTAGAGACAAGTATTTTTTAATTGTTTTTTCTAAACCAAATTCAAAGGTATCACAGATGAGAGCATGACCTATAGAAACCTCTTCGATATCATTAATATTTTCTAAGAAAAATTTTAAATTTTGCAAATTTAAATCATGACCTGCATTTAATTTAATTTTAGGAAATTCTTTTTTTAAATATGTTGATACATTTATATAGGACTTTATGGCAGTATCTTTATTCTCTTTAAAATTATGAGCATAATCGTATGTATAAAGTTCAACTCTATCAGTTTGTATAACTTCTAAATTTTCCAGCGTTTTAATCGATGGATTTATAAAAATTGAAACACGAATTTTATTTTTTTTAAATTCACTAACTGTATCTCGAAGAAATTCTTTATTTTCATGACAATTCCAACCAAATGAAGATGTTAATGCACCAGGTGGATCTGGCACTAAAGTAACTTGATCAGGTTTAACGTCAATTACTTTTTTAACAAAAAAATCTGATGGATATCCTTCTATATTGAACTCTTTATTTTCAAATTTTGCCAATAAATTTTTTAATGGCTCTAGGTCAGAAAATTTTGCATGTCTTTCATCTGGGCGAGGGTGCACTGTAATTCCATCAGCACCAAAGTTTAAACATTTGTTACTAATATCAATTAAATTTGGTAAGTTAGCACCTCTTGCATTTCGCACTAAAGCAAATTTATTCACATTTACGCTTAAAGCTGTCATAATTTATTAATTTTTTTATTAAAAGTTAACTTATTATTTTTAATTATCAATAACATCAAATAGAAAGGAGTAATATGAATAAATTTTATTTAATTGGCAAATTAAGTTCAGAATACATTAAAGGTTATATCAGTAATCCAGATCAAGATAGAGCTACAATTGTTGGAAGTGCTGCTGAAAAAGCAGGATGTAAATTACATAGTTTAGAATTTGTAAGAGGTGACTTTGACATGATTGCTACTGCAGAAGGTGATTATGAATCAATGCTTGCTATGAAGGTTACAGCTTTACAATCAGGAATGTTAAATGAATTAATCATTTTAGATACAAAATTTGATATGGTTAGTACTGTAAAAAAAGCTGCGGAAGCTTCTGGAACTTATAAAAAAACTTAAGAGTTACTTTAAATTATTTTTCCATATGTTTTAAGCATCCATTCATTAACTTTTGGATGCTTATACACTTCTTCTCTCAATCTATTAATTTTTTCGTATGGCTCTAATATATTAGTTGGCACACCATCCAAAAGTCCTGAACTTAACCATCCAAGTAATCTCCAAATTGCTAAATCAGCAATAGAAATTTTGTTACCAACAAAAAAATTAGAGTCTTTATTTTCAGTAAGTAAATTTTCAAGAAATTGAAACCACTTTGGTAAATGTTTTGTTGCTAATATTTTTCTCGCTAATTCTAATCGTTCCTTTTCTTTATCCCTACCAGACAGAGTTACTAGATAGTTAATGTCTTGTGCTGCATCAATAATTTGATCAATTTTAGCAGCCTCAAAATCATTATTCTTAGGATATAGGCCAGACAATTTCCCGCAAAATCTTGCAATCGCTCCAGTTTGTGCAAGAATTTTACCATTAACATCTAAAACTGGTAACTGCTTAAATGGAGCTATTAGTCCGTTGGGAAGTCTCCCATCTTTTTTTAGTGCTTCCGTATCTTGACTTTCAAAGCGATAATCTTTGAAAGCAATATCACCAATAAATAGGGCTAAACGTGCAACCTCAGCCCTCCAAAAGGGTATTTTAAAATAGTATAGGGTTATTTCCATATTGATAAATTCTTACAATTATATGATACACACTTATGATGAAAATAATAGATATTTCCATTATTCTAGTAAATTTACTATTTTTTAGTTATTATTCTATTCAATTATTAATTTTTACTGATGAATTTGCTTTAAATAATTTAGGTTTTTTTAATCACGCTGTGGCTGGATTATCAGAAGTATTAGGAATAATTTTTTTAACTTTTGTTATTGGTTTTATCATTATTTTTTTTAAAGGAATAGAAAAGCAGTTACCATTTATTTTTTCAATTTTTATCTTACAACTTCTTGCTTCATTAAATTTTTGGAGATATGTCC
>QBZY01000003.1 GCA_003282155.1 Pelagibacteraceae bacterium AG-337-I02
CAAAGCTTTCACACATAAAAATTGTTGAATCTTTATATTTACTTAGATGTTTATTTGGAAACAGTTGATTTCCGAGAATTATAAATAAACTTTTCATCAATACTTAAATAGTAAGTTATTAGAAAATTTATATGATTTATTAGAATTAATTGCTTATTTTAGACAATTTTTAACTATAATAAATTATAAATTAATGACCAAATTAATAAAATTATCGGTAATTCCTGTTATAATTAGTTTTGTACTAATCTCTTGTAATACCACATCTCCAAATAAGGTAAAAAAATCTGATGCACAAAAAGTAACTAATATTGAATATGGAACAATCAAAACCTCTCTTCCAGTCAAAATCGAAGGTGAAAGTGATTGGATTGGAGCAACTGCAGGAGCAATGATAGGAGGTCTTTTAGCTTCTCAAATATGTGGAGAAGAAGAAATTTTAGGAACTAAGTGTCAAGATATTGCGATAGTATATGGAACTATTGGAGGGGCTGCTATGGGCTCAGTAATACAAGCTAAAATTGGTAATCATGATGGTTTCCAATATATAGTGAATATTGATGAATGTGGTAATGACATTTCTAATTGCCAAAATGATCAAGAAAAAGCTTTTGTGCAAGGAGATGATAATGCCCTACCAAATGGTCAAAGAGTTGTAATTATTTACGGAGATGTAATAAGAGTTATGCCTTATGAAGAATAGTTTAGTAAAATTAATTTTTGGCATTATTTTATTGTTACCATTTAACCTCAATGCAGAATTAATTTTTGAAGATAATTTTCCAGAGGACATGCAAGGTATTTGGAGTGATGATTGTGATGAAGAATATCAAGTATTCATAATATCAAATAACACAAGTATGTGGATTGACGAAACATATGTTGGATTTAATGTATCAAAAACATCAAAGGTAAAAGATTGGTCAGCTTACAAATGGGGTGAAATAGATGGAAGTTATTATTATTTTTTAAAAAAAGATGGTGATAATTTACTTGAGGTTACTGCTCCCGATGATTGGGATGGTATAGATTATTCTTTTTTAAATTCATCAGATTATTCTGTTTATGAAAAATGTGAAACAATACCAAGTGTCTTTCAAATTATTTATGGTGAAATTATTAACTTAATGAATTCTCAATTAATTGAAACATGTAATAATGATAGCAATCCTGCAAATTGTATTAATGAAACTTTTACATTTTTAGATGTATCTGAAGATGATGAATTATCTGTAGCAGAATTGACACGTGCAGCAAGAATAGCTATTTATTTTACATTTATTGACAAAAGACAAGACGAAGACAGAGACATAGGATTTGCAACTTATACAACTACATCACTAATATTTCCTGCATTATCAAAAATATTAATTGGGAATTATGATTATGATAATTCAAATACAATTTCTTTAAAAGAAATATATACGGATCGTATTGATACATTAGACTATCAAAACTTATTTAAAGAAAATTTAAAAGGACTAGATCCAGAAGAATTAAGAAGATTAATTGAAAACTTAGATTTCCTAAAGTCATTAATGCTAAATTAATTTAGTATCTTGACTTTTAAGTATAATTTTAATTATAAATAGATATGAACAAAAGAAATTTATACGCAGGTATTGCAATAGTATTTATTTTTGCTGCTTTAAATTTAACTATATATTTTTTCTATTAAATTATGGTTATCAGAAGAAAATCTAGTATTTATAAAAAATTATATGAAATTAATGGTCAGCAAATGATGTTTGGTCACGATAACATACATTTTAAAACAATTAACTTACCTGCAAGACAGAGATACAAAAATCTATGCAGTAAATTTGGTTTAAAAAAAATTAAATCTTCAGGTAAAAAAAATTTTCAATTAATTAACATTAATTAAGTGAAAAATATTGCTATAATTGGAGCTGGGATGACTGGCTTGTCTCTTGCTTATAATCTTCAAGAACATAATATTACAATTTTTGATAAATCATGGAGAGTAGGAGGAAGGGTCTCTACTAGAAAGCATGATAATTATCTTTTTGATCACGGTGCACATTATCTATCGACAAATCATTCTGTAAATCAATTAAATGAAGTAATAAGAAGATATAACTTGGGACAAGTAATAGAAATAGATTTTGCAACAGATTATTTAAAAAATAAAAAGACTAGAAAAAAAATTATTATTGGTCAAAATGGAATGAATTCTATTCCAAAGTCTATTTTTGATAATATTAAAGTAAAAAGTTATTTAAATTCAAAAATAATTAAAATTTCAAAAAATAGAAATGATTTCTTCTCACTATTTTCTGAAAAGGAAGAATTTAAAGATTTTGATTATGTTCTAATTTGTATACCTTATTTACAATCAAAAGAACTTTCAAAAGATTTAATTGATTTTACTCAAATTGTTAACGAGCCATCTTATGATCCCATACAAACTGTAATGTTAAGCTATAAAGATAATAACAATATTAATATCAAAGCCGGATTAAATCTTCATAAAGATATTAGTTTTTTTATGAATCAAAATATCAAATTTAATGAATTATCTCATGATTGTTGGGTATTAAATATGAGTTCTGAATATACAAATAATAATATTGATATAGATAAAAATACACTAGAAAAATATGCTCAATCAATATTTGAAAAAACATTTGATATAAAAAATGAAATAAGTTTTATTAAATCACACAGGTGGTTATATGCGCAAACAAAAGTAAGTTATAATACTATTTCAAAAAAAAATTGGATTAATTCTAAAGATAATAAAATATTTTTAAGTGGAGACTGGGCGCTAGGAAAAAGTCTAAGCGATGCCTGGGATGCAGGTGAAAAATTATCACATTATATTAAGATTTTATCAGTTTGATATTAAGTATTAAAATATCTTTTAATATTTTTAGCTGCTTGTCGTATTCTTTGAGTATTTTCTACTAAACCAATACGAACAAAGCCCTCCCCTCCTTTTCCAAAAGCTAACCCAGGAGCTACTGCAACGTCGGCATTTATCATTAAATTTTTGGCAAACTTCATAGAACCCATTTTTTTATATTTTTTTGGTAAAGGAGCCCATACAAACATTGATGCCTCAGGTTCTGGAATTTTATCCCAACCAGCCCTTTCAAAGGATTCTATTAAAACATCTCTTCTTTTTTTATAAGTTTCCCTTATTTCTTCAACACATTTTTGAGATCCATTTAAAGCAGCAGTGGCTGCTACCTGAACAGGTGTAAAAGCACCGTAGTCAACATATGATTTAATTTTTGTTAATGCTTCAATTAAAGTTTTATTTCCAACCGCAAAACCTATTCTCCATCCTGCCATTGCATATGTTTTGGATAAGGTTGTAAATTCAACTGCTATGTTCTTTGCTCCATTAATTTCTAATATTGATGGAGGCGGATTATTACCAAAGTAAATTTCAGAATAAGCTAAATCGGATAAAATATAAACCTGATATTTTTTTGCAATTTTTACTAATTCTTTATAAAAATCTAAATCAACTATCTGAGCTGTTGGATTTGAGGGAAAAGAAACGATAATAACTTTTATTGAAGAATATTTTTTTAAATTATTAACTATATTTAATATAAATTTATTTTTATCGAACTGTCCATTAAAAAATGTTTGCAAAGGTGTTAGTTTAGCTCCGGCAATCATAAAACCATATGGATGAACAGGATATGATGGATCTGGACATAATATTCTATCTCCTTTTGAAGTTATAGCTTGTGCTAAATTTGCTAGTCCTTCCTTTGAACCAATTGTTACAATAATTTCACTTGATGGATTTAAATCAACATTAAATCGTTTTTTATAATATTTAGCTTGAGCTTTTCTTAATCCATTAATGCCTTTAGAAACTGAATAACGTCCAACACCTGGTTTATCTATAACTTCTTTTAGTTTCTGTCTTATGTGTAGAGGTGTTGGCATATCAGGGTTACCCATGCCAAAATCAATAATATCCCTACCCTCTGATCTTAGTTTCATTTTTAATGAATTTATCTCCCCAAATATATATGGGGGTAGTCTATTAATTCTTTCAAATTTAGATTTCACTTTTTAAGCAATAATTAATAATTGTTAATAATACTAGTTTAAATAAAATTGATTTTTAATAATATTATTCCTATTTTTATATTGTGATTAAATTATTTTACTATTTTTTACCATTTATTGTACTCTTTTTACCAAGTTTATGGGTAAATTATGTTTTAAAAAAATATAATAAAATTTTATCTGATATGCCCTTTACAGGTAGGGAACTTGGGAAAAAAATACTTGAAGAAGAAGAAATTAACAATGTATCTATTAATCCTATTCAACAATTAGATCATTACAATCCTAAAGAAAAAAAAATACATATTGCTACAGATAAACTTGATAAAAAAAGTATAACAAGCATTGCCGTTGTTGCTCATGAAATTGGTCATGCAATTCAAGATAAAGAAAAATATAAGCCACTTATACTTAGACAATCATTAATTGAAAAAACAATGATATTTCAGAGAATTGGTTCATTTTTACTAATTATAGGATTGCCATCGATATTTGCCTTCACTAAAAGTCCATTTATTACCCTTATTGCTGCAATAATAATAATGGGATGTTTATCTACCAATGTGTTAATCCATTTGATTACTCTTCCTGTAGAGTTTGATGCAAGTTTTAAGAGAGCTTTGCCAATACTCAAAAGATATGTTCCTAAAGAGAATATGTCACAATGTAAATCCGTTTTAAGAGCTGCTGCATTAACATATTTAGCTCAATCAATTGTGAGCATATTTAGATTAAAAATAATACTGTTATCTTTTATCAATATTTTTAAGTCAATTATAAGAAGATAAAATTTTTCTCTTTATATAAAAAGGAAAATTTATTAAGTTAGATAATTAATGAATTTAAGTGAAAAAATATCTTTAATACTAGTAGATAAAGGTTTTTCTTTATCTCCAAAAAAAAAGACTGAAGATTTAATCAATTCAGGTACAAAATTACACAAAAGTACTGAAGACATCAAAATCGTAGAGCAGCATGGTATTGCAGATCAAATATTTATTCTTTTAAAAGGGGAGGCGGAATACGTAAAATATCATAATAATGTTTTTTATAAGCTAGCAACATTAAAAAATGTTGGATCACCCCTTGGTGTTTCAGGGTTAAATGCACCAGGTAGATATATGTCAGATATATTTATAAAAGGTAATTCAGAATATATTTCTATCGAAATAGAAAAATTAAAAGAGTTAGAAGAGATAGATCCTGACTATGCTAGTTTTTTTTATTCCTTTTTATTATATGAATCAGTTAACTTAATCTGGTCATCTCGTAACTTAGAAAAACCCGTAAAGCAAAAAAATATTAATTTAGCGGAAGGTGTTAAAACTGGTGGAGATATTATAAACACTAAAAGAATAAAGAATTCAGCATTTTTAGCTTTTCTAGATGATGATGATTTAGATGAACTGATAAATTATGCAAATATTAGGTTATTTTCTGCCGGTGAATATATAACTCTAGAAGGTTCAAAATCTGACGGAATAAATATTTTGTTAAAAGGGAAAGTTGAAGCTTCTTTTACAAATCAAAAAGATGATCAATTAGAAAATAATTCAAGATCAATAGCTAGAACAGGAGTGGCATTATCATTATCATCAGGATTGCATAATATAGAATCACCCTACTCTTTGAAATCTACGCGAGATACAACAATTTTAAAATTTTCAAACGATTTTATCGATAATCTAATTAAAACTAATCCAAAATTAGCTATAAAATTTTTTAAAAGACAATTATGGCAATTAAGTCGTTATATTCAAAGCTCAACAGGTTTGACAACATATCCTGCTAAAAATGAAAAAGAGTTTTTTAAATATTTACTAGAAGATAATTCTTCAAAAATACCAAGCAATTCAAAACTTTACACAATTCCTCATTTGTTAGAAAATCATTTAACTCATTCTTTAGCATTTGATACGATTTATGATTTAATTGTTACAGGTAATGATGATGAAAAATCTATAGCTAGTCTTATGATAGATGCATTGAGTGGTTTAGAGAGAAAAAATAGATTTTTTAAACAATTAAATAAAATATACAACAGAGTAGCAACTTCATATGATTCAATAAATAAAAAAGCATTACAAAAATTAACAAATGCAGATTTTACAAAAGCTTTTGACCAAGTTCCTTATGTTATTAAAGGTATGGAGAATTTACCAGATGAACCTACAAACATATTTTTTTATAATCATTTAGCAAGCATTGAAGAAAATGCTTTAGCTAATGGACATCAATTTAGTATAGATAGTCATTTCATAAGTGCAAAAATTTTATTTCCAAAATATGGTGATGGTGGTCAAAGAATTGCTAGATATTCTAGAAATACAGAATTTTGGAGATATAATTATTATGAGAATTTAGATTATATTTTTGTTCATACACCGGAGTCAGACTATTTAAATGAAACTCAAGACCAAAAAAAGAAGAGAAAAAGTAAATTATTTATCGAAACTCAAAATATTTTTGATCAAAACAGACCTTTAGTTATTGCGCCAGAAGGCACATCTGAAACTGAAGATAATTTAACTCCAAATTCCCCTGGTCCTTTAAAGCCAGGGGCATTTTTATTAGCAGATCAATTAAAACCAGAACCTCTTCTTGTTCCAATTGCATTAGCCAATTTTGATTATTCAATTTCTGATACAATTTATTCTGCAGTTATTAAGGAACCAATTAAAATTAAAGATTTTGTAAATGATATGAAAAATAAAAAAGAGTTAGAAAATTTTTTATCTAAATATAGAAAAACTTTTAAAACTTATGTTGAAGAAGCCGTTGAGTTAGCAAAATCTGTGTCCAAAAATAAAATTAATAATGAAGATGTAGTAAGTAATTTAAATTTAGTTAGCCCTATTGAAGAAGAATTTGAAGCAGATGTGAGAGAATTAGAAATTAAATTACATTCAGATCAATATAAAAATAACCAAATAATCTTATTTGGAAGTTCAACATTTAGAGATTGGGAAAATGCAAAAACAGATTTATCATTTGATCGTTTATTAAATTTAGGATTTGGTGGATCCACTTTAGTATCATGCCGCACCTATTTTAATAGAATAGTAGTTCCAAATAATCCTGATAAGATGATTTTTTATGCTGGTGATAATGATATAGGCAGCGGAATGAGTGCTGAAAATTTAGAAAATGAATTTTTATTATTTGCTTCTGAAGTTAATGAAAAATTACCTCATACTTTATGTTTTTTTGTATCCATAAAACCAAGTATATTCAGGAATAATTATTTAAATACAATTTTAGAAGCAAATGAACGAATAAAAAACAAAATTGAGAATTTTAGTCAATGGCGCTATATCGATCTTTGCTCTCCAATGCTTGATGCTGGATTTGAAAAATTTTATTCAGAAGATCCATTACACATGAATGTACTTGGTTACAGTCTCTTAAGTAAATTAATTAGAGATGAAATCTCGAAATTTACAATTTAAACTTAGATAAAAAATTAAATTTTAATTTCTTTTCTTAGTATATCAGATTTATATGAATTGAAGACTAATGATAAACTCTTTATGTTATCTTCACCACTAGTGTCGTGTTCAATATTATTTATTAGTGAATCAATGAAATGTTTGTGCGTATTAATTACACTTTCTTGAATTTGATCCCAAGGCTTGGAAATCCATTTATATTTCTTAGGTTTTCCATCATAAATCTTCTTCTTATTATTTTTGTGAAGAGTAATTTTGTAATTGTAGTCTAAATCAATTGAGCCGTTAGAGAATTCTAAATTAACTAGTGTTTGAGCAAATCTATCTGGTTTTTTTACTGAAGAAATAGATGCATCAACAATAGTAATACTTTTATTTTTATTTCTTATTAAAGATATAAAATCTGTTTCACCTTTAAATTTATTATTTGTATTTTGATTTACTGTATATATACTTTTTGCTTCTCCCATAAAAAATCTGCTTAAATCAAATAAATGGATCCCTACATCTAAGGTTAAATACTCTTTTAAATCATATAAATATGTTTGATTGGTATATCCAACATGATTTGCATGTCTAAAAGATATCTTGGCATAATGTGGTTTAGTTAACTTCTCTTTATTTATAATTTCTTTTAATTTTATAAGAGGACTTTGCCATCTAAAATTCTCATGAACCATAAGTGGTGTCTTATTTTTTTTATATAAAGAAACAATTTTTTTGGCATTTGATAAATTTTCAGCAAATGGCTTTTGTATAGAAGTTGGAATTTTATACTTAGATAGAATTTTACCAATATTTAAGTGTGTCTCCATTGTTGTTACAACATCAACAAAGTCAATTTTATGTTTTTTTAACATCAATTCTATAGATGAATAAGAATGCAAAATGTTAAATTTAGATTTAAATTTATTAGCTTTTTTTATATCTAAATCACAAACACATATTATTTCTATATTTCTTAATTCTTTCCAAGCTAAAATGTGATTTTCAGCAAAGAACCCACAACCAATTAATGCTCCTTTTAATTTTTTCATTTATCTTCTATAAATTTAATTTCTAATGGCTCAAACGCATATGGATTTGTATCTTTTTTAAAGTTAAAAAAAGAAAAATCATTATTAAAAATATTAGTATAATTTTTTAAATTAAGCTTATATTGATTACTAAAATTTATTTCAGGAATATTAATTTCTATTTTTTGTTTTGAGGAATTTACAAATAAATAATAATTTTTATCATTTAGTACGATTTTTAATCCATACACTTCGTTAACTGGATTAAATTTTAAAATTTCTGAATTTGATAATGAAATAAGAAAATTATTTAAATGATACAATGGTCTTTTGGTATTATCTTTATTTAATATTCCGTGATCCCCATAAATAGAATTAAAAGTAAAAAATTTTGATTCTTTATTTATTGATTGAATAAAAATTGCAAGTGTCCAAGTCAGTGAAAATAATTGATCGTGCCTAGGATCACTATCAGCCATTTCTAATCTTATTTTCTTTTTATTACTTACAAGACTTTCACCATACGGATTAAAATGCATACCAATAGAAATTGGACCAATATGAACATCGGTACTATTAGAAAAATTTTTTAAAGTTTTAAGAATATAAGGTATACTTTCAGGTGTATTTAAAACACCAAAATCACTAGAATCATGAACAATTGGAGTGAAGGAAAAACTAACCAAATCATAAAACATTTTTGGCCTCTTTCTATTTAATTCTGTAAAATTAGTGACCATTCCAGAAACAATTTGGCAATGAGAAAAAAACTTTTTAGCAATTTTATAGTATTCATTTAATTCTGGAACTTTAGGCCATTCACCAGCTGGTTGAAAACTATTCAAATATATTTTAGGACAAATTAAAATTTTATCTAAATTAATAGTATTTTCAGCTATAAAATTATAAATTTTTGTTAATTCTTCTTCAGGATCATTAGAATGATCAACTAAAGCTACAAGAAACACTTTTTTGTCAGATCTTGAAGTTACACTCTTAAAATTTTCAGTAAAATCAATAAGATAGTAATAATAATCAAAGTTGTTTATTAAATTATCATCAGGAAGAATTGTAGAATCAATTTTTATACCAATTTTAGGGAATTTATAGGAAGTACTATGATCAATTTTTACAATATTCATGGATGGAAATGATCTTTGTTTTTTATTTTCTACATCTATTTTAACAGTTTGAGAGAAATTAGAGCCCCCTTTTTCTACGTATGGAAAAGGATTTAATAAAGAACCACTATATATTTTGTAAGAAGCATCACCCCAGTTTCTTTGATCCTCCATTTCAAATAAAATACCCTCAAAATTAATATTAACCAACAAACTATCGTCTAAAGTATAAGCAAGGTTTTTAAATTTTAAAAATGGTTGGTCGGGTTTTATATTTTCAGGAAATTTTTTTTTCTCTTTTAAATCGTTTCCTTTTGTTACAATGATGTTTGAACCAACATGATTTTGTAATGGAATTAATAAATTAAAACCTATTCTATTAGTCCAAAAATCAGTTAAAAATTCTCCTTCAGAGGATAGAGTGATAGAATTTTCAGAAAATAATATAACATTTCTTGTTTTAAGAATTTCATCTATACCATATTCTAAATTGAATATATATTCTAAGGATGTATCAAAGTTCTCTTCATAATTTAGAATTTTAGGATCATAGTTATTCCAATTTTTATCTCTTACCAAAAATGATATCATCTTTAAAATTTGAAAATTTTGAAAAGTTATATTTCGAAAAAAAAGATTATCTTTTAATAAGGTAAAATTATTATTTGAATTTTTTATAAATTTTTCTTCCAACAATTTAGAGTTATACATATAATTTTGATACTGACTTATAATCATTATATTCTAATATTAAATCTGATTTATTTTTTTCATATTTTGTATTTTGGATTAAACTTAAAAAAATAAGTTCTCGTTGAGCAAAACTACCTCCAAGGTATTTAAATTGTGATTTAATTATATTTTCGTTTAATAATTCATTTGTTTTCATACTGTGAATGATTGGCTTTAAGTAATTAATATAATTTTCTTTAAATGAATTTTTTAAATAATTTTCTTCCATCCTTTCTTCAAGTTGTTGAAAATAATCTTGATCATTATAGTATAAGTAATAAAAAATAAGATGATAATCAATGAAAGGAAGTATGTGTTGATTTTTAAAATATTCAGCATAATCTTTTAATTTATCCATTCTTTCTTTAACATCCACTCCTTTGTAATGAAGTCTTAATAAAAAAGAACAGGCATTACAAAAATCTAAATAAAAAATTTCTGAAGAAGAGAAATAATTATCAAATAGTTTTAAACTTTTCTCATATTCTTGATTGTAGAATAATATTAATGATTGGTGCCACCATATATGTCTTTTTATTGGTCCGTAAATTGACCAATTAATTTTATTGAAATTATCATTGTTGTTAATTGAGTCGTTATTCTCATTATCGTGTACATGCAAAAGGGCGTGCCAACTCCACAAATCATTGGATGATTGTTTTAGTGAATTTAAGGCTAAAAGCTTAGCTTTATCAATTATATTATTTTCTTCAAAAGCGTAGCTAGTCATCCCTAATAGTAAATTATAATGCTGATCATTTTCAGACCACTGACTTAGTATTTCCTCATGTTTATTTAAAAATTTACTATCAATACCCAAGAAAATATTATTAAAATGAAATAATCTGATTGCAAAAATATCTTTGGGATTATCTTTTATTATTAATTCCAATTTATTTAATAAATTTTTTAAATCATTTTCAATCCAGAGATTTACTATCTCTAAATATTGATGAAAATAATCATTTACTTTATCAGTAGAAATCGATTTTAATGTTTCTCTAGCTAATAAAATTTTTTGTACATCTCTAGAAAAAAGCAATAAAACTATTTTTAATAATCTTGGAGCATTAAATTCTGGTTTTTTTTTAATTAATTTGTTAGTTTTATAATAAGCATCTTTCTTAAAATAAATATATGAATCGATACATTCTTTGAAACTATTTATTTCATCATCTTTATTACTATCTATCCATTTATAAAAATAATTATTTTGCATTTACTAATAATACACATAATCTAATGATGTTAAATATTTATATTATGAATTAATATTTAATCTTTTTCTTGTAATTTCTTTATTTAATTGAAGTTCCCTGTAAGAAATTAGAAGTACACCACAAAAAATTACAGAGGCACCTAACCAGGTATAAAAATCAGGTTTATCACTAAAAACAGAATATCCAATTATTGATGAAACTACTAAGCCTAAAAAAGAATAAGGTTGAGTCATAGTTACATCAACTAATTTATATGCATGATTTAATGCAATATGTAAGATCGTTCCTGACATTGCAGCACATGTTATAAAAATAATTGTTTTTAAGCTTGGTTGATCCCAAAAATATATAACTAATGGAAATGAAAAAAGACTCATATAAACGTACTGGTGTGATAATATTGTTATAGCACTATCATCCTTAGATACTTTTTTAGTTAAAATTATAACTACTGACCAAATTAGCGATGAAATAAGCGCCATATATATTCCAATAGAAATATCTATAATACCAGGTCTCAATATTATTAACATTCCTAGAAAACCCATCACTAATGCAATTGACCTATATAAATAGATTTTTTCTTTTAAAAATATCACAGCTAAGATTGTAACAATTATAGGAACTATAAAATGAATGGCTGTCATTTTCTCTAATGGAAGCATAGCTAAAGCTGCAAAACCAAGTAGCATTGCAGGTAAGTTTAGTGCTGACCGTAAAATATGAATTTTTAAATTTTTTGTACTAAATACTTCAAATTTTGTTTTTAGAATGTAAGGGGTAATGATTAAAAAACCAAAGAAAAATCGTAAAAAACCAGTTGTAAATACATTTAATTCTTCCTGAGCTAATTTTATAAATGTACCCATTAGAGTACCAAAAATAATTGATATAATAATTAAAAAAATTGCGAATTGATTATTGTTTAACAAATAATATTCCTAGCTAAAAAGAATTAGGATAATCATAACACAATTTTTCCTTATTTATATCTCTATTAAAACAAAATTTGATTATATTTTAAAATTGTGGCACTTATCAAAAGAATAGTTCTTTTTTTTATTACATTAATTTTCATTATAATTCTCCTTGTAGGTGCCACAACTTCATTTTAAGACTAGAAAATGATAAATTTACAAGATGAATTGATAATTTCTAATAATGGACAAGGAATGTATGAAATTACACATAATGTTAATGACTGGATTGTAAAAAATAATATTATTAAAGGTCAGCTAAATTTATTTATACAACATACTTCTGCTTCATTAACAATAATGGAAAATGCTAGCTCTGATGTTTTAGAGGATATTAATTTTTTTTTTAAAAAAATAGTTCCTGAAGATTCTTCATTATATAAACACGGTTATGAAGGAGATGATGATATGCCTGCCCACATTAAATCTATGCTTACTCAAACTTCATTAACAATTCCTATTAACAATAAAGAAATAAAATTAGGTATGTGGCAAGGAATATATCTTATTGAACACAGGTATAGTAAATTCAAAAGAAAAATAATTCTAAGTTATATAGGTGAGTAAATTATACTCTTATTTTACTTAAAGTATTTTGATCTAAATTAATCTTTAACAAATTATTAGGTATAAAGAATGAAGCGATTAAAGATAGTAGAGCAAACAAAGAACCTATTAAAAAAACTATTGAATGAGAATTAATCCAAACAAATCCTAAGATTACTGGGATAAATACTGCAGCTATATGATTGATAGTAAATGAAACACCTGCAGTACTTGCAATATCTTTTGGATTAGCAATTTTTTGAAAATATGTATTAATTGCTATAGCTAATGCAAAAAACATATGATCAATAATATATAACCCTGCTGCAACGTAAGCATTAGTCACAAATGCGTAAGATGTAAAAACAACTATGAGTCCGATATATTCAAATATAAGACATTTTTTCTCACCAAATATATTAATTAACTTTCCAATACGTTCTGCAAAAAACCAATTAAAAATGTAATTAACCAAAAACAGTAAAGTAACTTGAGATGCTGAATAACCAAATTTTTCTACCATTAAAAAAGCGGCAAAAACTACAAAAATTTGTCTTCTAGCACCTGATAAGAAAATTAAGATATAATAAAGAATATATTCCTTTTTTAGAATTATTTTTTTATGTTGTTTGTTTTTGATTTCAAAAAAAGGAAATGAAACAAACATGTATATAGAAATTAAAATACATATTAATCCTGCAATTAAAAATATATACTTATAATCTAAATTAAAGATTTCTAATAAACTCCAAATAATACAATACAAGAATAAGGATGTAATTGAGCTAACAGCTATTAATTTTCCCAAAACTTGTGGAGCTTCCTCTTTTGAAAGCCATTGCAAACTCAAAGAATTTTTTGCTGTTTCACAATAATGAAAGCCAGTGCTCATAATAATTGTTGTAAAATACAAACCATAAATAGTTGGTAAGAAACCTGTAATTGCAACACCAAAACCAGTTAAGGCTAAAGAAAAAATAGCAAAGTATTGTTCTTTAAAATAAAACAATAAAAAAATAATAGTAAATGCAAGAAAACCTGGGATTTCTCTAATACTTTGAAGTATTCCGATTTCGACTCCAGTAAAACTTGCTCTTTCAACTGAGAAATTATTTAATAAAACCATCCAAGTACTAAAAGCAATAGGCATTGCAATGGAAGATAATATAAGAATTGTAATTGGAGTTTTATTTAAGAATATCTTCATGAATAAATATCAGATTTTAATAATAAAATTAAAGTTATCTATTCTTACACTATTATTTTAATAATTATTTAATAATAAAATGTAATTTTTAAAAAAGGAGGCGTATATGTATAGAATTAACTGGAAATTTAGATCTGAGAGCGAAGTTGCTATAGATCTTTTTAACAAGGGATCAAAAATATTAATTGATAATGGAGCTAATTTCGCTGGTCTTGCAATTAATTCAGGATCAGATGATAATAGTTTTTCAATGATTGGAAGTTTTGAAAATTCTGAAATGTATGGAGATTTTGATGATAAATGGGTTTCAAATCCTGATTGGGCAAAACAATTCAAAGCTAATTGGATGGCTCAGCAACCTATCGAAAACGTTCATGCAAGGACTTTAAAAGATACTACTGAAAATTTATCGGATAATGAAATGCCAGTTTTTGTAAATTGGAGATTTACTCATCCAGATATTAATGCTGTTATTGGAAGTTTTGAAATAGGAGAAAAATATTGGAAAGAGGCAGGTTCTTCAGGTCAAATTTTAAATCAACTGTCAGGTGATGGTATGGGTCAATTTTTATTTGCTGCTAGATTTCAATCAATGAAAAAACTAGGAAAAGGATTAGATATGATTTCCACAAACGAAAATTTTGGTACTGATTTAAAAGATTATTTTAAAGACATTACATGGCACAAAAATTCTTTCACTCGACTAATAATGAAAAAAATGAAATAATAAATTAACAAAAGGATAAAATGTATGTCTAATATTATGAGAAAATCTTTTTCTGATGGAGAAATTAAAACACCTGATAAAGTTCATTCTTCAACAGTAACTTTAGGTAATGTATCAATGAGTCAAGTTACTTTACAACCAGGATGGAGTTGGAGTTCTTGTATTAAACCACTTGTAGGTACTGAAAGTTGTCAGGCTGGACATGTAGGAGTCGTTATTAAAGGGGAAATGAAAGTTAAGCATGACGATGGAAATGAAGAAACTTTTAAAGCTGGTGATGCATATTATTTAGCCCCTGGTCATGATGGGTGGATTGTAGGAGATAAAGAGTTTCAATCTTACGAATTTACATCTGATCAAAAAGATTTTGGACCTTGGAAAAAGTAAATTAATAACTGGAATTTCCAGCTATTATATTAATGACCTCTATTAAATTGGTCACGAAATCTTGAATCTTCTTTAATATATGGTCTAACACCTATTTTAGTTTCTCTAATTATTATATAAATTCCACTACCAACAATAATTAATGATCCTATAATTTCATAAATATCTGGAATATCAGCAAAAAATAAATAACCTAAAATTGCTCCAGATATTAATTGTGTATATTGAATAGGAGCAAAAACACTAGACTCTAAAAATTTTGAAGCGATTGTTAAACAATTACCACCTATTCCACAAATAATACCGCAAAAAATAAGAATCATTAAATCATTATAAGAAAGTGGGATGTGTTTATTAAAACTAAATAATCCATTTAAAATAGTAGCTGATAAAAAAGCATAAAAAGTAAATGCTATTGATGATTGATTATTTGAATACTTTCTTACTAAAGTAATATTTATTGCCATTAGTAATGCAGAAAAAAACAAACCAAATAAACTTAATGAAAAATGAATAGTTCCAGGTCTGCTAACTATTAATACGCCGATAAATCCAACTGTTACCGCAGACCATCTCCTAATGCCAACTTTTTCACCTAAAAAAAAATGGGATAACATTGTTATCATTAATGGCGCACTAAATAATATTGGGTAAATTTCACTGAATGCATGTTCTCTAAATGAATAAACTACTAAAGCTCCTGAAATTAATCCGAATAATCCTCTAAGAAGCTGTATATGAATAATATCATTTTTTAGTGAGCTCCATTTGTTTAAAAAATATAGAGTTAATAATGTTGGTATAAAACTAAAAAGACAAATATAAAAATTTATTTGAAAAACAGAATATTCATTAACTAGGCATTTTTTAATTATTGTATCTAAAATTACAAATATAGTATAACCGATAAATCCGATACTAATTCCAGATAAAACATTCATACGATTTGATTAAATAGAAGATTTTTTTTTGATCTATTATTTCAGATTCTAATAAAAAAATATTAATTTTTTCTTATTGTTTCATTATAATGATTATTTAGTTCAAGAAGATGTTGATAAGCTTCATAATCAAAGTTATCTTTTGCAACTTTATCTTTTTTAAAATTATTATAGGTATCTTTTCCCCTTACACAAATAGCACTATCATTTTTGCTTTTTAATTGTTTCATGTCAGTAGAAATAAATTGAAAATTCAAGCCTATTCTTCTGTCATCACTATAATTAGGTTGAGATGCGTGTAATGTTAGACCATGATGAAAAGAAACTTCGCCAGGTTCTAGTGGGCATGATACTGCATTATTTATATCAATATCTTTTACAGTTTGACCTTTAGATAAAACATTATTTTTATCTTCAGTTGAATGATGTTCAAAAAAACCATTTTTATGAGAGCCCGGTATCATTTGCATACACCCACTTTGATCATTAGCTTTTGATAAAGCAAGCCATGCACTAACTTGATTTTCATTATTATCAAACCCCCAATAGGTAAGATCTTGATGCCAACTTACATGTGTTTTTGTATTTGGTTCTTTTATTATAAAAGTTGCATTATATAATAATACATTTTTACCAATTATTTCTTCGACAAAATCAAGCAATATTTTATTAGTTGCTATTTCATACACCCATTTCAATATTGTATAAGTTTTCACAATATAATGAAGTTTACCTAGTTTTTTTTCTGATTCTTCTAATCTATTTCTAAAAAAATTTGCTTCTTTTGCATTGTAAATTTTTAATGGAGAAAAATAACCATTTTGATGATAAAATTCTTTCATTCTAAAATATTAGTAAAATTGATTATTAATTCAATAAAAATTGACAATAAAAAAACCAATTAAACAAATAATTAATAAATCAAATATTAAAACAAATTCCATAATGGTTGTGACACTAATTCTTTATGGATAGAATACATTTAATCACTAAATATATATTGATAGATTAGTGCCACATAATCTATGTACAAATTAATTTAGGCAAAAATTGAGTTAAAAAGAGGCAAATTTATGAAAAAAATCAGTTGGGTAACACATGAAGATTATGACATTCCTCTGCCTGAAAATCATAAATTTACTGCCAGTAAGTTTTCAGATTTATATAATGAATTAAAAATTTCAGATTTTTATCATCGTGCAAACGTTCTAAGTCCTCAAAAAGCAAGTGTTGATGAGGTTTCTATATGCCATGATTTAGATTACGTATTAAAAATTAAAAATGGTACTTTATCCGATAAAGAAATAAGAAGATTGGGTTTTAAATGGTCAGAAACACTTTCTAATCGTTCCTTTTTAGCAATTAATGGAACTCTATTAACATGCAAAGAAGCGATTAAGAACGGTATAGCAAATCATTTAGCTGGTGGTACACACCATAGTCATAGAGATTTTGGTTCAGGATATTGTGTTTTTAACGATTTGGCTTATGCATCATTAAATTTAATAAGAACGCACCAAGTAAAAAAAATATTAATTTTTGACACTGATGTACATCAAGGTGATGGTACAGCTTCAATCCTTAAAAGTAATGATAAAATATTTACATGTTCTATTCATTGTAAAAATAACTTTCCCTTTAGAAAATCAATAAGTGATATGGATGTTGAATTAGATGATAATTTAGAAGATGATGAGTATTTAGAAATATTAAATCAAACACTTAATAGTTGTTTAAAAAATTTTAATCCTGAATTAGTAATTTTTGATACAGGAGTTGATATTCATAAAAATGATAAATTAGGAAATTTACAAATAACATCAGAAGGTCTTTTAAAAAGAGATCTTACAGTACTAGAATTTTTTAAAAATAAATCAATCCCTATTGCTACAGTAATAGGAGGTGGGTATTCAAATGATAAGTTAGAGTTAGCTAAAAGACATAGTTTAATTTTTAAAGCTACATCAATGATTTTCAATTAATTACATTTAGAAATAACTACCTGTATTGACTTATCATTATCGAGGTATTCAAAACAAAAATTTTTAAACAAATTAAAATGATTATTTATAATTTTTAAATTTTCTTTGTTAACATCTAAAAAAATATATTCAAATTTAATTTTTTCAACCATATCTTTAGAAAAAATTGGCATTGTAATTATTTCGCCATCATTAAATATTGATTTTAAATAAAATACATCTGAGTCACTATCTACTTTAGAAAATGAATTCTTTTTTATCAGGAAAAGAACATTTTCATTCCAATCATTCTTTTGAAGATCAAAAAGTATATTTAAATCTTCAAGTTTTATTAATTTATTTGAATCTAAGGCGTAAGTATTAAGTGATAAAAAAATAAAGCATAAAAAAATTAATTTTTTCATAAAAACAAGTGTGATTTAAAGAACGATACTGATAGATATATTAATAATCTATTTATTTTCAAATATTTATGAAAACAAGAAATAAGGGGCTTATACTATCATTTGTTGGGGTATTAATTCTAAGCCCTGATAGTTTATTTATTAGATTAGTAAATTTAGATGATTTTAGTTTAATATTTTATAGAAGCGCACTACCAATTGTTACAATATTAATTTTTCTTGTTTATACTTACAAAAGATCTTTTCTTAAATCATTTTATCTAATTGGAGTACCAGGTATAATCTATGCTATTCTCTATGCTATAACTCATATTTGTTTTGTGTATTCAATTCAAAATACTGCTGTAGCTAATACATTGGTTCTCATTGCATCAGCTCCCATTTTTGCTGCATTATTTTCAATTATTATACTTAAAGAAATACCAAGTCTTTTTACATGGATAGTGATTTTAATAGCTATGCTTGCAATGATAATCATTGGAATAGGAAGCTTTACAAGTACAGGATTGTACGGAGATATAATGGCTCTAATTGTAGCAATAGGAATGGGTTTTAGTATGGTTGTTGTTAGATTATTTAAAAATAAAGATTTGGTACCAGCGTGTTTATTAGGATGTTTAATATCAGCTCTTTACGCTCTACCTTTTGGTATTAACTTTAATTTAAATAATGATCAAATAATATTTCTTTTTATAATGTGCTTATTAATACTACCCATTCCATTTATGATTTTAACAATTTCTCCTAAATTTGCTCCAGCACACGAAGTGGCTCTAATATTTTTATTAGAAAGTGTTTTAGGTACTGCTTGGGTTTGGTTTGTTATAAATGAAATACCTCCTCTAAATACAATTATAGGAGGAGCCCTACTGCTTGGATCTGTTATAATATTTATTTATCAAACAACTAGAAAAACTAATTAGTTTTTTTAATCTCTTTTCTTTCTCTAATAAAAATATAAATACCACTAAAAACAATCAAAGATAATCCTAGATAAATCCAAATATCAGGCAAATCACCAAAGAAGGCATATCCAACAAGTATATTTGTGGAGATCTCAAAATAACCTAAAGGAGCTAGTTTAGAAGCTTCTCCAAGTCTTAAAGAAAGAATTATTAAAAAATGTCCTAAAGTTCCTATTGAAGCTAATGATATGAGTAATAATAATTTTCTTAAATCTAAATTTATCCAATAAAAAGGAACAATAAGAGATATAAAAATACAACCTACGATACCTGTAAAAAGTAAAGTAACAACAGCACTATCTGTAAAAGATAATTTTCGAGTATAAATTATATAAAAAGCGTATGAAATTCCAGCAGCAATAGCTGAGAAAGATGCTAAATTAATTTCTATAAAACCTGGTCTTATGATGATCATAACACCAAAAAACCCAATCAAAACTGCAGTCCATCGATGAATTCCAACTTTTTCTTTTAAATAAAAAATTGATAATATTGTCACTATTATTGGAGAGATAAAGGCAAGGGTTAAAGCTTCTGCTAAAGTTATAACTGAAATTGCATAAAAGAAAAATACTGTAGATAAAAATAAAAAAAAACTTCTGAATAGCTGTACTGAAATTTTTTTAGGAAAACTAATTTCTTTTCTAAAAAATATAAATGCTAATGGAAAACTAACTAAAAGCATAAAAAAATATCTACCCCAAACAACTTGTATGAAATGAATTTCTGAAGATAGATATTTTGCAATACCGTCCATGAAAGGTAATAACAGCCAACCTGATATGTTAAGAATATATGCTAACATTAATTTTATTTAAAAGATGATGGATCACAAATCTTACAAATTAAATCTCCAATAGATTTTTTAGGATTGTAAGCTTGATAGAAAATGTCTTTTGCAGAAATATTATTTTCAGATAAATATTTTTCTATTTCCCAATAATATCTAAAACATTTGGAGCATTGTGCAGCGTTTTCTTTATGTGATGGTTTGTATATTTCATCCCACAGTTTAGACATTTTATTTTGCTTATCTAGCGAAATATTTTCTGAAATGATTGTTGGAATATCCATAAAACATTTAGCACATTGAATTTCAGATGTTACATTCTTATATGGTCCATCTTTATAATTTTTTCCTATAGTGGTTTTTCCAATATATTTATTTGAACTACAATTTGGGCAAAAAAAGTTGATTTGATTGCTATGCATTTTATTCTATGAATAAATTTTCATAACATTTATAAATAAAGAATAGTATTATTATTTATTTATAATGAACCTATATCTTTCATATCTATTTATTTTTTTTTGGAGTAGTGCTTTTATCAGTGGTCAATTTATAGTTCAATCAGCTAGTCCTTTTGCAGCATTATGTTTTAGATTTTGTATTGTAAGTGCATTTTTTTTAATTTTTTCTATTATTTTTAGAGAGAGAATAAAAATTAATCGAAATTTAATCTTTCAAGCTATGATTACAGGAATTCTTTTTCATGGATTTTATTTAGGTGGAGTATTTTTTTCTTATTCTGTGGGACTAACAGCAACATTATCAGCTTTAATTGTCTGTCTCCAACCTATTTTAACAAATATTTTAAGTGGCCCTATACTGAAAGAAAATGTTACTCTAACGCAATGGATGGGAATTTTTTTTGGTTTTTTGGGAACAATATTAGTTATAGGTTATGATATTGGAACTGAAATACCAACAATAGGTCTTATTGCATCTATTGTTGCACTTCTAGGAGCAACATCAGCTACTATTTGGCAAAAAAAATTTACTCATGAAATAAGTCTTTCAGTTAATAATTTTTATCAAGCATTAAGTGCTGGAATATTTTTATTTATAATTTCACTGTTTTTTGAAATATCATTTATTAATTTTGATAAACGTTTTATTTTATCAATTTCTTGGCAAATCATTATGGTATCCTTTGGAGCTTACGCAATACTAATGTATCTAATAAAAAATGGAACAGCTTCTAAAACTAGCAGTCTTTTTTTCCTTGTTCCTCCAACCACTGCTGTAATGGCTTGGTTTGTTTTAGATGAAAAATTATTTATAATTGATATTATTGGGCTATTAATTTGCACATTTGGTGTCTATATAGCTACAAGAACAAATGTGAGTAAATAATGTATTTTTTTCTTAAAACTATAATAAGTGCTATTATTATTGTTGCAGTATCTGAAATAGCAAAAAAATATACTTGGACAGCAGCAATAATTGTTTCTTTACCACTAACATCTTTATTAGCTTTTATATGGTTATATTGGGATACAAAAGATTATCAAAAAGTAATAGACTTATCTTATAGTACAATAATTATGAGTATTCCTTCTTTTGTTTTTTTTATTGTTTTACCTCTTCTTTTGAAACTAAAACAAAATTTTGTTTTTTCACTAATTGTTTCAATAATCAGTACTGCAATAGCTTATGCTATTTTCATGTTTATAATTAAAAAACTGAATTTTAGCTTTTAATTACATTCTCTTTATTCATTAAAATTGGCCTTCCATCATGAGCTGTATTTAATGGATAAAATTCATCATTATGTTTAACGCATAATGTTAATCCATTTCTTTTTTCTTTACCTAAATTTACCTCTAAATCAACTATCACTAATTCAGTATTTTCTAAAACTTTAATAATTTTCATAACTATCCTTTCAAAATATATAAATATATCTAGTAAGTACTATATGATGTATCAAGTTTTATGATTAGAGTTTTACTAATATTTATTTTAATATTTTTTGTAAAAAGTGCTCTGGCTGATAGTAAATATATAACTATAGCAAGCACAACTTCTACACACGATACAGGTTTATTAGATTATATTAACAAAAAATTTGAAAATAAATATAATACAAAAGTTAGAGCTCTATCTCTTGGAACAGGGCAGGCAATTAAAGTTGCAAAGGATGGAAATGTTGAAATATTATTAGTTCATCATAAAAAATCAGAACTAGAATTTATGAATAATGGTTACGGAATTTTAAGACATGATTTGATGTATAATGATTTTGTCTTGATAGGACCAAAAAAAGATAAAAAAATATGCTCTTCAATTGAAAATAAAATGGTAGAAATAAAAAAATCAAAATTATTATTTGTATCTAGAGGTGATGAAAGTGGCACACACAAAAAAGAGAAAGAACTTTGGGAATCATTAAATATAAATATATCATTTAAAGAAAATTGGTATCTCAGTGTTGGTCAGGGAATGGGATCGACATTATTAATAGCTAATCAAAAGAATGCGTACACTCTTAGTGATCGTAGCACATGGATAGCCTTTAATAAAAAAGAAAATCTACAAATTGTCTGTGAAAATTTACCACCATTATTCAATCAATATGGAATAATTTTAGTAAGCAATAAGATAAATAATAATTTAAATATTGAACAGGCTATAAAATATATTGATTGGATTACATCAGACGAGGCAAAAAAATTGATTAATAATTATCGAGTGAATGGAAAACAATTATTTTTCTTTAATCATAATTAGTTAATTCTACCAAAAAATGTTAATCTAGCATTTTCTGAAAGCATAGTACCTTTTTCTTTATTATAATTTAATGTTACTAGTATTCTTGGTTTTTCTGATTTAACTGGCGTAACTCTATGCAAATAGTTTCTCCCATAAAACAATATAAGTGTACCAGCATCAACATCTGCTTTTTGTGGTAAAATTTTTCTATCTAAAATATTTTTAATATATGATTTATCTATATAGTTTTCTGAAAAACTTCTACCTTTACTGACATATTCAAATTCACCACCTTTATCTGATGATTGTATCATTAAAGTAATAGCAAATGATGCGTTATCAAAGTGCCATCCTAATTGTTGAGATTTTTGATAATAATTATAATTTATAGAAGATAAACTATCACTATAGGGGTAGATTTCTTTTAAATTCAAGACACCTTTTAAAAATTTTTTAAAAATTTTTGATTGATATAGAATATTTAATTTAGATTTTACATTTAACAAATCATGAGGAACACAACCTTTATTACTTATAACCTCTATATTTAAAGGATCATTAATGTCCTTTAATTTATCTTGTTTATTAAGTAAGATAGTATGATTTTGAGAACAATAAAAAGCTTGATCTTGCAATCTATGTGCTTCAGTAATTAATTCACTCAAGCAGTCATTGATTAAAAAATCATTTAATATTAAAATAGAATTTGTCTTAATTTCATTGTTGCATTGTTGAATATATTCATCGCTATCTATTGGATGTTTTGACTGGTTAACTATATCATTTATTCTATTCATTCCTGATTTAGTATTTATACACTAAAGTTGTAGATATAAAATTTAAAAAATTTATATATATTTGTTAAAAATGGTTTGGAATTTTCAAGATAGTTATACGAAATTACCCAGTATTTTTTACAGCAAAGTAAACCCAGAAAATTTTAGTAATAAAAAATTAGTTTTATTTAATAATGATCTTGCAGAGGAATTAAATTTAGATTTTAATAAATATGATGATGATGAAAAGTGTAATATTCTTTTAGGCCAGAATAAATTAGATAAAAATTACTTTTCTCAAGCTTATGCAGGACATCAATTTGGAAATTTTACAATTTTAGGTGATGGTCGAGCTGTAATTATTGGTGAGCATATTACTAAAAATAATAAAAGGGTAGATATACAGTTAAAAGGCTCAGGTGAAACACCCTACTCTAGAAATGGAGATGGAAAAGCTGCCTTAGGACCAATGATAAGGGAATATATATTGAGTGAAGCAATGCATAATCTTGGTATATCATCAACTAGAGCACTTGCAGTTATTACTACTGGTGAAAATGTATTACGTGATAAATTAGAGCCAGGAGCAATTTTAATTAGAGTTGCGAAATCTCATATAAGAGTAGGAACCTTTCAATTTGGAAGTCTTTTAAAAAATAGAGAGGAATTTCACAACTTTATATCTTATACAATTTCAAGGCTGTATCCTGATATAGAGAATAATAATAATAAATATTTAAAATTTTATGAGACAATTTGTAGTTCACAAATTAAGTTAGTCGTAGATTGGATGAGAGTTGGTTTTATTCATGGTGTTATGAATACTGATAATATGTCTTTATCTGGTGAAACTATAGATTATGGACCCGCAGCATATTTAGATGAATATAATCCAAAAAAAGTTTTTAGCTCAATTGATAAAATGGGAAGATACTCTTTTGAAAATCAATCTAAAATCACACTATGGAATTTAGCAAGATTTGCTGAAACTTTTCTTCATTTAATTGATAAAAATGAAAAAATATCAATAAAAAAAATTGAAGATATATTAAATAAATATAAAAAAATATTTGAACAATCTTGGTTAACAATGATGTCTATGAAATTAAATTTAGATACTAATTATAATAATGAAGAAGTTATTAAAGAATTCTTAGATTTGATGCATATATATAAACTGGATTATACAAATACATTTTTAGATTTAGAAAATAATATTCTTGATGAAAATATTTTTAAAAATTGGATGGAAAAATATAAAAAAAGTAAATTTAGAAATTTTAAAAATATTAATCCTAAAATTATACCTAGAAATCATATTATTGATCAAATAATCAATGAAGTATATAGTGGAAATTACAGTCAATTATATGAATTAGAAAAGATATTAAAAAATCCTTACGAGAAAATAAAAAATAAAAAATATATTGCCCAGCCTTTAGAAAGTGAAAAAGTTTTTGAAACTTTTTGTGGTACTTAATTAAATAGTAATATTGTATCTAAAGTTTCCTTGAAATGGATATATTGGCTTTTTCCTAAACGAATTTTTAATTTTTTTAAAATCTTGGGTAACAAATCCATCAGTCAAAATCATAAAATTATCTGCTTTAAGTTTTTTAAGATCTGGTGAAAGATATCCTGATTTCACAATCAATATTTTATATTTTTTTAAATTGATATTTAATTCCTTAAAATCATTTAAATAATGAAAAGGTTTTCTATATTTGGTGAAAATTATTGTATTATTGTTTGAAGTTACAATCGCATTATCATTTTTTAAGTAAAATTTATCAATCAGAATAGAAATTTGTTTTTTTGAGATACTATCTTTTATAATAACTTTGTTTTTTTTATTTTTTAGCTCTCTAAAAATTTCTTCATTAAAAATTCCTGCAAATAATACATTTTGTATTTTTTTTTTTAATACGTACTCTAATACATCAATTCTACTACCTACTCCTCCAGCTGTCGGATTATCTCCGCTATCGGCTAAAATAGTAAATTTTTTATTATTAATTACGTTAAAAATCTTATTTAACTTATAAGATTGCAAATCGTAAACTAATTTAAACCTATTATTCCAATAACTTAGCGCTATTTTCTTACAAATTATTTTTCCAATAGTAATATCAGTACAATTTACAATTGCTGAAGCTGTTGCTCTTTTAGTATCGGCCCAAACATATCCAATAAGTAAATTACAATCATTAATCTCTTTCAATTTATTAAATATATTAAGATTTTTATAAATTTTTTTACATGGCTCAACTATTGTTGATGACATTTCACCTGAAACTAAAACTGGTATTTTTTCCCAAACAATATGATTTTTTTTATTATTTAATATTCCATTTATTAACATTTTAATTGCTCTAGAATAAGTTTGCTTAACATCAATATGCGGCGCAGTTTTATAGGCTGCAAAATAATTAATATTTTTTACAATTGTATCAGTCATTTGTCCGTGCAGATCATAAGATAATGATAATTTACATTCTTTAGAAACCTTAGAACGAATTTTTTTTATAAAATAACCTTCAGGGTCATTTATACCTTTAACATACATTGCTCCATGCATTAAAAATAAAATACCGTCTATTGATGTATGTTTTTTTATATCATTTGAAATATTCTCAATAGTTTTTAGAAAAAATTTTTTATCTACTGGTCCGCCAGGTAAACTACGATAAAATTTACTATATATAAAAGTTATATTCTTATATTTTGAAAAATTAAAGTTTATATATTTTAAAAGTTTTTTACCGTTCAAAATTTCAAAATCGTTTTCATTTTGTATTAAGCTTGAGTAAGAACAACATTCAGTACTTATCCCGCAAATGAAAATCTTTTTTTTATCCATTAATTAAAATTAAGAGCTAAGTTTATTTTTAGCAAATATATCAACAAGATAAACTAAAATAATATGATGAGACATTTCAATAAAATTATATTGATCAGAATTTATATGAAAATTGACATTTCCACATTTTGATAATGGATTATTTTTTCTGAAGCCACTTAAAGTAATCAATTGAATTGAATTTTTTTTACAATATTTAGCTGCATTAACAATATTTTTTGAAGTTCCACTACTACTAATTAAGATCACCATATCATTTTTATTTAGGTAAGCCTTTATTGCTTCTACTACCCAATTTTCATAACCATAATCATTTGAAAAACATGTTATTAAATTTACATTATTAAAAGTAGACGAATTAACTCTAGCTACTTTTGCAAAGTCTACGCTAACATGACTAGCTATTGAAGAGCTACCACCATTACCAACTATATAAACTTTTCCTTTTTGCTTTTGTGTTTTTTTTATCAAATTAATTGATTTTCCAAATAATTTATCATCAGTATTTAATAGCAAATTAAAAATGGACTTACTGTAATTATTAAATTGCTCTCTATGTTTCATTATTTTTAATATTATCTATTTTTGCAGCTAAAATAAAATCATTTATTGATAATCCATTTATAGCATGTGTATGAACCATTATTAAACAATACCCCCAACCAATAGATATATCAGGGTGGTGACCTTCTGTTTCTGCAATTTCTCCTACTTTATTTGCAAATGATATTGCTTTATTGAAATTACTAAATTTAAATTTTTTGAAAATCATTTCTTGATTATCATTTACTGACCATTCATTGAGTTCAGATAAAAATTTACTAATTTCTTGATAATCTAATTTAGGAGTATTCCCATTACATGGTTCACACTTCTCAGAAAATAAAGGTTTATTCATAAAATCTGGCACCTTGTTGATTGAGTTCAATGGAATATAAACTAGTTGTGGCTGTTATGTACAAAATACTTCCTTCCACTCCTCCAAATTCTAAATTTGATACTAATTCAGGGATAATAAGTTGCCCAATTAATTCTTTTTGCGGATTAAAACATTTAATTGCTTTTCCCGCACTTGTCCAAACATTACCATCCTTGTCACATCTGAAACCATCGGAGAAAAAGGGTTTAAAATCATAAATTAATTTTCTATTCATGGGTAATCCTTCAATCATATCATAAACATACAAATGTTTGATATTTTCTCCAGTATCTGCAACATATAATTTTTTTTCGTCTGGGGAAATCGCTATACCATTTGGTCTATCAAGATCGTCAATCATAACTTTTAAAGTATTTAATTTAGGATCAAAAGAAAACACATTACAGCCACCATATTCTTGCTCGCCAGGATATCCTTCATAATCTGATAAAATACCGTAAGGTGGATCTGTAAACCAAATTGTATCATCCGATTTAACAAATAGGTCGTTTGGAGAGTTAAGTTTCTTACCATTATAACTATCAACTAAGACTTTTACTTCTAAATTATCGTTAGTTTTATAGATACATCTTCCTCCATGTGAACAAGAAATTACATTTTCTTCTTTATCAATAGTATTTCCATTACAATAGTTTGAGGGATTTTTATATTCAGATACTAAACCATTTGACAACTTTAGCATCCTGTTATTTGGTATATCGCTCCAAACTAATGTATCTAAATGAGGAATATAAGCTGGTCCTTCTCCCCATAACATTCCAGAAAAAACTTTTTTAAGTTCAGTAGACTTTAGATAATTATTAAATTGATCAGTATTTTCTACATGTTCATTATATTTGTTTTTGTAAGCAAAACTTGGATTTCTTGGATCTAATTCAGCAGGTAATAATTTTTTATCTGTCATATTATACCTGTACACCTTTTTGTTTTTTTTGTTCATCAATTAATTGTCTAGGAAAATTTTTTGCTCTTAATTTAATTTTTGCATCTTTTTCAATTAATTTAACAATACCAGTACTAAATGACCTTTCGCCTAAAATTTTCATACCTAGTTTAAATTTTTTACTTAGATAATTTCCCAGTTCTAATTTTATATTTTTTCCAAGTTTATTAAAAAGATTAATATCTTTATTAACTAGATCCATTGTAAATCCCACATCATAACTACCCCCTAGTATTACTTTTGTTTCAGTTTCATTAACAAAACTATTTCCAGAGCTTATTTTTATAGCTTTATATGTTAAGCCTAAATTAATTTTATTTTTCTTTGCAACGCTTAGAGCTTCGCCTATACCTAATAAATGTAATGATGCTAAATAATTTGTAATTACTTTTAATATTGAGGCATTTCCTATTTTTCCACAATATAAAATTTCATGACCAAGTAATGATAAAATAGAGAATGAATTATTAAAAGTTGATTTATTACCTGCTACAAAAATTGATATATTTCCTGATTTGGCTCTGTGTTCACCTCCAGTTATTGGACACTCTAATACCCTAGCACCTTTAGAATTTACTTTTTTTGATAACCTAATCATTTCATCTTTATCTGTAGTACTCATTTCAATCCAAATATGTTTTTTTGTTAAATATTTTAATAAAGTTTCTACAACATTTTTCACTGCTATGGGAGAAGGCAGACATGTTATTATTATATTACTTTTTTCCGCTAATTCTTTTAAAGTTTTACAGGGTTTGTTTTTTAATTTTTTTAATCTTGAATAAGATTTATTATTTTTATCATAAACAAATAAATTATTATCTGATTTTAATAAATTATTTGCAAGGTTAAAACCAACGTTTCCAATTCCTATGAAACCAATAGATTCTGATTTCATATGTTAATAATCATACCATCATATCCAGGCATAACATTTGGTGGGCATTTATCCTTCAGTTGCTTTTCATCAAGAAGTGCTGTCATATGAGTAAAAACCGTTTTTTTTGGTTTAATATAATTTACAAATTCCAAAACTTGCTCAAATCCTGCATGAGCTGGATGAGTATCTTCTCTTAATAAACCAACAATCCATAAATCTAGATTTTTTAATTTATCAATATCTTGATTATAAAATTTTTTTAAATCTGTAGAGTAAGCAAAATTTCCAATCTTGTATGTTTGAACATCAATTGAACCATGATTATGTTTAAATGTTTCTATATAAGTTCCTTTAATAGAAAAATTATTTACTAAGTTTTCAATTTTCATAAACGGCAAATAATCTTTATCACCTTTAAATATATATTTATAAAAAACTTCCATTTTGGATTTCATTTCTTCTGGCATGTAGGCAGGTATTATTTTTTGATTTATTAAAGACATTGCACGCATATCAGGTAAACCAGATGTGTGATCTGAATGTTCATGAGTATATAAAACTGCATCTATATTTGTGCACTTAGTATTATAGAGTTGTTGCCTTAAATCTGGACTTGTATCAATTAATATATTGTTATTATTATCTTCAATGAGGACTGATGACCTAGTTCTAAAATTTCTTTTATTATTAAGATCAATATTACCATGTCTATTCCATGCTAAAGGAGATCCAAAAGATCCTCCACAACCTAAGATAGTTATTTTCATTATAAATAATTATCTCTTTTAGCTCTCGTAAACAAATTAAAAAAATTATTATCGGTAATTTTTTCAAATTCTTCTAGGGATATATTAAAAAAACTTGATAAATACTCTGCTGTATATTTGACATAAGAGGGTTCATTAATTTTACCTCTCATAGGTTCAGGGGCTAAAAATGGGCTATCAGTTTCAATAAGAATAGACTTTAAAGGTGCATTCTTAATTACATCTCTTAGATTTGATGCATTTTTAAATGTAATTATCCCAGAAAGTGAGATGTAGTAATTGTTGTCTAAACAAAAATTTAATAATTGATGTGAACCAGTAAAACAATGAAAAACAAGTTTTAGATTATTTGATTTATAATGTTTCAAAATATCTATTATTTCTTTTTCAGAATTTCTTTGGTGGATGATTAAGGGTAATGAATGTTTTATTGATGCTTGAATATGAGTTTCAAATACTTGTGTTTGTTCATTAAGTTGATTATGACTATGATATAAGTCGATTCCTGTCTCCCCTATTGCTATAACTTTTTCATTTTTACAAGCTATATCAAAATTTTGTAATTGAATTTGATTAAATAACTCAACCTTATCAGGATGTAGACCAAATGAAAGGTAGATAAAATTATAATTCTTTATTAAATTTAAATGATCTTCAAAGTCTTTAGGATCAGTATTAATAGTTAACATCGAAGTTATATTATTTAGTTTTGAGTTATTAATTATATTCTGAAAATTTTCAGATAATTCTTTAAAATTTAAATGACAATGTGAGTCAATCATTCAATATTCTTGGAAATATTGGTTCTGGATTATTTATTTTTATATTTTGATTTATTAGTTTAGTAAAATTCTCAAATTTATTTTTGTCCATATTGTAGTTAAAAATATTAAGAATTTTTTTAGAACTATTTGGTATTATTGGATAGAGCATAATAGCTGATTTAATAATTATGTTTGTAACAATATATAAAACTTCTTCCATTCTAATTTTATTTGTTTTTTTAAGTGACCAAGGCGCTTGAGTGTCAACATATACGTTACCTGCAGATATTAACTCCAAGACAGACTTAATTGCTCTATCAATTTGTTGATTATCCATAAATTTACAATATTCATCAAATTTATTTTGAAGAATATTAATTAAAGCCTGATCTTCATTAGTTAAATTTTCTGCTGGTTTTAGTAAAGAATTATTATTTTTTACAGCAAATGATGAAATCCTTTGTACTAAATTACCAAAATTATTAGATAAATCTGCGTTAATTCTATTTGCAATTGCTTTTTTTGAAAAATCTCCATCATTTCCAAATGGTACTTCTCTGAATAAAAAAAACCTAATTTGATCCAACCCATATTCATTAATAATTTCGTAAGGATCGATGACATTACCAAGTGATTTAGAAATTTTTTGCCCTTCATTGGTCCACCAACCATGAGCAAATATTCTTTTAGGTGGCTCGATACCCGAAGCCATTAAAAAAGCTGGCCAATACACTGCATGAAATCTTAGTATATCTTTTCCTACAATGTGTGTTGCTGGCCAAAATTGCTTATAATTTTTATTATTTATATCTGGATAACCAATAGCAGTTAAGTAGTTACATAATGCATCAATCCAAACATACATAACATGCTTAGAATTATTTGGAACTGGTACTCCCCAGTTAAAAGTTGTTCTTGAAATAGACAGGTCTTTTAATCCACCTTTAATAAAACTTAAGACTTCGTTATATCTTGTTTTTGGTAAAATTGATTCTGGATTTTTTTCATAATAATTTATTAGCTTATCTTGCCATTCTGAAAGTTTAAAAAAATAACTTTCCTCTTTAACCCACTCTACAGGCGATCCATTATCGGTAACATAATTACCATCAATCTTTTTTAATTCATTTTCTAAATAAAATGCTTCATCTCTAACAGAGTACCAACCTTCATAATTTGAAAGATATATTTGATTATTTTTTTCTAATTGCTTCCAAAGTTCTTGTGAAGATTTAATATGTCTTTCTTCAGTAGTTCTTATAAAATCATCAATTTCACATCCTAAGAAAGGAATTAAATTAATGAAATTAACTGAAAGTTTATCAACAAATTCTTTAGGTTTTAAGTTTGAATTAATAGCTGCTTTTTCTACTTTTTGCCCATGTTCATCCGTTCCTGTTAAAAAAAATACATTGTTACCTAATAATTTATTATATCGAGCAAAAATATCACAAGCAATGCTTGTATAAGCATGACCTATATGAGGAATATCATTAGTGTAGTAAATTGGTGTAGTTATATAAAAATTCATTTTATTGAGTTAAAAAATTTAATATAAATATTTTCTTATCAAGATTTAAACTTAATAATTCTTTTTGGTTATTAGTTAAATAATCAAATCTATCAATAAGATTTTTTTTGGTAAGATTTGAAGATAAAGACTCTAGTTCTTGATAATTTGGCATATTCATTAAGCTTTTATCATTTCTGTTTGTTTTCAATTTATTAGCAAGAATTAAGATAAATTTAAGCATTGATAAATAATTGCTAAATTCATCATTAGTAAGTTTTGACAAAATATTTGATAAATTTATTTTATCATCATCTAGATCATTTGATAAAAGACATTTAATTGATAATTGGAAAATATCTAAGAAATAATTATTATAATAAAGAATAGTTGTACCTGGTGATCCATACGTTAATTCAAAGTAAAAATTTATTTCCTCATTAGATAATTCATCAATATTATCTTTAATGATATTAGTAAAATTAGTTAAATTATGGCTATTTAATTTAATTTTTAAACATCTCGATCTGATTGTTGCTAAAAGTAACGAAATTTGGTTTGATAATAAAAAAATATATGTATTTTCTTTTGGTTCTTCTAGAATCTTAAGCATACTATTTGCAGAACTGATGTTTAAATAATCAGCAGAATCAACTATAACTATTTTAGAGGAATTTTTTATTATTGATGTTGAATTTAAAAATGTTCTTAATTTTCTTATTTGGTCAATAGTTATATTAGATTTGATTTTTCCATTTTTGTTATCAATTTCTTTCTCAATTATTTTTATATTTGGATGAGTATTATTTTTAAATAAATTTAAATGATGATCAAAATTATTATTTTTAAATTCATAATTTAGAATATCTTTAACTAATTTGTTAAGAAAAGTTCTTTTACCAATACCACTCAATCCATGAATTAAAATTGAATTTGGAAGATTATTTGATCTAAATTTATTAATAAGATCGTTATATTCTTTATCAAAACCAATTAATTTAGTCATTAATTATATATTTAATTTTTTAATAATATTTTTATGAATAATGTCTTTAGATAAAGATGCATCGACGGTTATGTATCTTTTTGCATTGGAAATTTTTTTGTAGCCTTGAATTACTCTTTGATGAAATAATAAGTTAGATTTATCATATTTATTTTTAATTTTTCTTTGTTTTAGTCGTTTTATTATTTCTTTTGGGTCAATTTTGAAAATAAAAGTATAATCAGGGAAGAAGTTATTTAAGAGCTCCTTATGGAGTTTTTGAGCTTTTTTAATGCCAAATTTATTTACATATCCTTGATAAACAAAAGAGGAATCTGCATATCTATCTGAAATAACTATTTTACCTTTATTGAGATTAGGAATAATTACTTTATTAATATGATTTGACCTAGCTGCCATAAGAAGAAGTAATTCTTCTAAATTATTAATCTTAGATTTATTATCTAAAATTGATTTTCTTAATTTTTCTGCAAAATCAGTTCCACCAGGTTCTCTAGAGACAATAAAAGGAATTTTATTTTTTTTTAAATATTTAGATAAAAGTAATATTTGAGATGACTTTCCGCTAGCTTCTGGTCCTTCAAAACTGATAAATAAACCTTTATTTGATTTCATCTAAACTTCTTCCAAAAATTAAGTATTTTGCTGCAGCAAAAATTTTAAATAAAGGATTTATTTCAGATACATCTTTTTCGGAAATAAGCGGTATTTCTATTTTTGGCTTTCCATCAATATTTATTGTTAATTTTCCTATTACATCACCTTTTTTGATTGGAGCAGATATAGGTTTTGTATATGTAATAGATGAGTTCATTAATTGAATTTGATCAAATGATAATGTTGATACTAATTTTTGTGCGCTTACTAAATTAATACTATTCTCACTACCCAGCCATACATCTACTTCTTTAATAAATTGGTCTTTCTCAACTAAAGTTTGTTGCGAAGTTTGATTAAAAGCCCAATTTATTAAATTAGAAGATTCATTTAATCTTGATCTAGAACTGTTTGTACCATTTATAACAACTGTAATCCTTCTTTCATCCCTTAACGCTGAAGCAGCTATTCCCCAACCAGATTCTTTTGTAAAACCTGTTTTTAATCCATCAGCTCCTTGAACTTGATATAAAAGTTTATTTCTATTTGGTTGAGTAATGTCGTTATAAGTAAATTCTTCCATTTTGAAATATGAATAGAGCTGAGGAAAATCTTTAACTAGTGCATTCGATAGAATTCCGAGATCATAAACACTGGAATAGTGATTATCATCTGGCCATCCAGATGAATTAATAAAGTTTGTATTTGTCATGCCTAAGCGCTTTGCATAAACATTCATAAGTTTAGCAAAATCTTCTTCAGTACCACCTAAACATTCTGCTAAAGCTATAGAAGCATCATTTCCAGATTGAACAATTATACCCTTTAACAAATCATCAACTGTTACATTATCATCTATCTCTAAAAATGTTCTAGAACCTCCCATTTTATATGCTTTAGGCGAAACTCTACATTCATTAGAAATTGAAAAATTGGTATTATTTATTCTATCAAATGCAACATAAACAGTCATGATCTTAGTCATTGAAGCAGGTATAACTTTTGCATTAGAATTTTTGTCAAAAAGAACTTCATTTGTATCAAAATCAATAACAACTGCCTGCTCTGCTTTTGTATCAATAGCGTAAAGTTTCAAAGAAATTATAAAAAATAAAAGAAAGCTAGAGATTTTTACCATAAATATTAATAATTCTTAATTATGACCTTTATTTGTTATTCAATAAGAATTTTATTTTCCTTATAACCTTTTGAGATAAAGTATGAAACCAAATTATTTACTTCTGTATTTTCTAAAGGGCCAATAATTACATCATATTTGGAATTATTTTTTTCAGAAGTATATTTTAGATTATTTTCATAATTATGTAATACTGATCGAATACTCTCATAATTTTCAAACCCTATTACTCTTAAATATAATTTAAAATCGGTTATTTTTTCTGATTTTAACTCAATTGGTTTCTCTATAATTGTGATAGTATCATCAGTTTCTAAAATTTCTTCAATTTCTTCAATAGATACAATATCTGTTGGTGCAGAAGAGATGGTTTCGTCAAAATTTTCTTCATTCAATGAATTTGCAACACTCTTCCATTGCTTACTGGCGTCTAAAAGTATTTCTACTTTTACTGTAGCTATTTTAGCTTTATAAAACCCAAGAAGTTGAGCTACTTTTCTTGAAACCTGAATAACAACTGCATTATCATCATGTCTATCTATTATTTTAACATTTAAAGAAAGTCCATTATCCAAGTTAGTGACCTTGACCATACTTGGAATAGGAAGAGTTTTATGTCTACCAAGTAATTCTGTAACTTTATTTGAATCATTATTTACAGTTTTAATATTGTGTAACTCCTTTCCATAAAAAGAAGAAAGTCCAATTTCTGAGTAATTATAATTTTCCTCTGGGGTATAACTAACCCCTTCAATAAAATAGGGTTCACCAACATAATAAAAAATATTATCTTTTGTTTGTTTATTGTTTGATTGATTTTTTTCTTTTTTAACTTCTTTTTTATTATCGATTATTTCTTCAATTTTATTAGTACTATTTTCTACAACATCAGTAACATTATCAAGATATAATTCATTACAAGAAAATACAAATAAAAGAAAAATTAAACTAATTAGATATTTTATCACTTAGAAGACCTACTGATACAGCGTAATATGATGAACAATTATAATAAAGAATATTTTTATAATTAGGATATACTATGAACATTCTTCCATCTATCCCATCTGGCATTATTAATCTAGCTTCTAAATCATTCCTGATTGGTAAAGGATCTCCATTGATTTTTGTAAATCCTAATTTTGACCATTCTGATAGTTTTTTTGGAATTGATCTACGTTTAACTGCACCACAACCTTTGGGATTTATTTGTTTTATAGAATCAAAAAATGATGAAGAAATATTTTTTGTAGGGAGTACTTCTCTTCCCCAAGTACTATCATTAGACCATGGATTTTTATCTAAAGAAGTTAAATAATTTGCAGTACTTGCAAAAGCATCTGCATAACTATTCCATATATCAATTCCATCACCGTCCCAGTCATATGCAGTTTCTAAAAAGGTTGTTGGTATCATTTGGGTCATACCCACTGCACCACCCCAACTCCCTTTTAATTCCCCACTAGGAGCAAGATTTTTATCTAAAATTTCAAGAGCTGCAAATAATTGTTTTTTATAAAAATCACTTCTTCTTCTATCAAATGCAAGAGTTGTGATTGCAATTATTGAATTTATTTTTCCTTGATTTCTTCCATAATAACTTTCCATACCTAATACAGCTACAATAAATCTGGGTTGTATTTTAAAATACTCTCCAATTTCTTTTAATATATCTTTATGTTTTTTAAAAAAATTTTTTCCAGCAAATATTTTATCTTTGGTAATGGTATAAAATAAATATTCATCTAAAGTCATTGTTGATGTTGGCTGACAACGATCACGCATAATAATTTTACTTTGTGGCTTAACATTATTTAAATGCTTTGAGATAGTATTTTGACTTATACCTATATCTAAAGCTTCTTTTTTAATAGTTGAAAGCCAGCTACTCCACTCATAATCAGTTGGCATTTTTGGTTTTTCACAATCAGTTGAATAGGCGTTAAATGATATAAATAAAAATATTAATACAAACCTAAAAATCATTATATAAAATTACCAAAACTATCGTTAATTAGGAAACAATATATAGTTAATATTTTGACTTTTTTATGTTGAAACTATAGTAAGCATTTAAGCGGAGAGATGGCTGAGCGGTTGAAAGCACCGGTCTTGAAAACCGGCAACGGGGCAACTCGTTCGTGAGTTCGAATCTCACTCTCTCCGCCAAAATTCCTCAAAAATCTTAAAATTAATAAAAATTAATTTTTATCTTCAAGTTTATCAACTCTTTTTTTTAAATCTTGAACTATAAAATAAATATATACGATTGGTCCCATTATCATAACACCAACTAAAAAAGCTAAAAATTCAAACATATAATTACTATAAATCAAAAAGAATATTTCTCAAACACATGAAAATGTTATTTTTTTTCAAATTTCCATAATTTATCTTGAGCTAAAAAGAAAATTTTACCACTTTCTGGATGAATTTTAATATCTCTTATTCTTCCTATTTCATTCTTAAAAATAATATCTTCTTCTACATTATCTAAATTTGAAAAATCTAATGAGCGTAAAGATTGATCTTTTAAAGATGTTACAAGTGCTAATCCTTTAAATTCTGGAAATTCTTCTCCATCATATATTGTGATTGCACTAACAGCAATTGAAGGTACCCAGTAATGAATTGCTTTTGTATAACCTGGTAACCATTTAGGTCCTATTTTTGTATTATTATAATTTGTACCGCCCCAACCAAGTATTTTCCATCCGTAGTTTTCTCCTTTTTTTACTTCACCAAACCAATCACCACCTTTAGCACCGTGATTACTAATGTATAATTTATTATCAAAAGAAGAGATTGCCATTCCTTGAGGATTTCTAACGCCAATTTGAAAAATTTCAGGAAGCCATAAAGGTTGATCTTTAAAATGTGGATTATCTTTTGGTACTGAACCATCTAAATTAATTCTAATAATACTTCCAGGATGTTTATCTACTTCTTGAGCAATCATTCCTTTTCCTCTTTCACCTAAAGAGGCAAATAAATAACTATCTTTAATTACTATTCTAGAACCAAAATGATAAGGTGATCTTATTGGAGGTTCAGATCTAAATATATTATTAAAATTAAGTTTTTCTCTATTGAATTTAGCTTTTGCAATTGACGTAGATGATGGTCCATATAATTTAAATTTACCTCTTTTCTCAGAGTAGCTAATATAAACATGATCATCGTGATATAAAATTTCTAGCAAACCACCTTGTGAGTTTTTATCCTCAATAAAACTTAAATTATGATTTATCTCAATAATACTTCCATTGATTTGATTTAATAATTTAATTTTTCCTGTTTTTTCACTAATCAATATTTCATTTTTATTAATAAATGAAATACTCCAAGGTTGATCTAGATCTTTTTTTAATATTGATAATTTATAATCATTACTTAATGAATAAACATTTTTATTTAATATTAAGAAAATAATTAAAATAGATAAAGATATAAATAATCTCATTTTATTAATTTAATAATTTTTTTTGATAATTCAAATCTATCACCAATTAAATTACCACCAAAATCATAAAATATTTTTTGATCCGGTCTTAATATTAGAGAATTTTTATTAGATAATGAAAGTTGTAATAATTTTTCTGGATTTTTTGGTTTATTTTGAAAAAAACTAATTAAAATACCTTTTCTACTGAACTCAAATTTTTCAATATTATTTTTTAAACAAATGATTTTAATTTCTACTAATTTTAATAAATTAATTAATTGAATAGGTAATTTGCCAAATCTGTCTATTAATTCTATTTTTATATCTACAATTTCTTTATTATTATTTATATTTGAGATTCTTTTATAAATGGATAATCTTAGATCAACATCATTTATAAAATCTTCAGGTATATAAATTTCGACAGGGATTTTTATAATTGGCTGAAAACGATCTTTTTTTACAAAGTTAGAATTAATTTTACTTTTTTGTAAATTTATCTCTTCTTCAAGCATTTGATGGTAAAGCTCAGTTCCAATTTCTTTGATAAAACCACTTTGCTCTTCACCTATGATAGAACCACCTCCTCGCAGATCTAAGTCTTGAGATGCAATGTTAAAACCTGCCCCAAGATGATCAGAAGAATTAATAATAGATAATCTTTTTCTACCATTAACTTTTAATTCATTTTCTTTGTATGTAATGTACGCATATCCACGTTTAGAAGATCTACCTACCCTCCCTTTCAATTGATATAAAGCAGCTAAAGAGAAAATATTGGATCGGTAAACTATAATTGTATTTACATGAGGTAAATCCAAACCATTTTCAATAATATTTGTACTTAGCATTAAAGGGACTTCTTGATTATAGAATTTTGATATTCTACTTTCTAATAATTTAGGACTAAGTTGACCGTGAGTAATTACATATTTTATTTCTGGTAAATTATCATTTAAAAATTGTTCGACAAAAGGTAAATCTTTTTTTCTTGGGACAACAAAGTAAACACCATTTTTTCTTCCAAATATCTCTCTTTTTATAGCTTCTGTAATGGTCAAAGAATCAAAAGGTGAAACATAAGTCCTCACTGCCATTCTTTCAAATGGTGCTGTAAGTATTATACTAAGATCTCTTATCCCTGACAGAGACATACTTAAAGTTCTTGGAATAGGTGTTGCACTTAATGAGATACAATGCGCTTTTGGAGCTATTTCTTTAAATTTTTCTTTTTGAATTGTTCCTAGTTTTTGCTCTTCATCGTAAATAATAAGACCAAGTCTGCTAAATTTTAACTTATCATTTAATAAAGCATGAGTACCAACTAATACATCTATATTACCATTATTGCATTTTTCAAAAATTTCTTTTTTATCTTTTAAAGATACTAATCTAGAAATTTGTGCAATGTTAATACCAAATATAGATAATCTTTTTTTGAAATTAATAAAATGCTGTCTAGATAAAATTGTAGTTGGAACTAAAACCACAGATTGTAAATTTGATTTTGCAGCAAGAAAAATAGCTCTCAAAATTACTTCTGTTTTACCAAATGCTACATCTCCTACAATTAATCTATCAGATGGTATCATTTTAGAAAAATCATTAATCACATCTTGAATTGCACTCAATTGATCATCAGTTTCAACATATGGGAAAGTACTAACAAATTTATCGTATTCAGGGATATTTATATTAATTTCATAAGATTGAGATTGAAGTCTCTTAGAAGCTATTGAGATGAGTTTTTTTGCAGCATCCCTAATTTTCTTTTTTGCTTCTGCTTTTCTTTTTTGCCAATGCGAAGCACCGAGTTTATCTAAAATAATATTTCCATCAGTATCATCACTGTATTTTGATACATAACTTAAATTTTCAACTGGTAAAAAAAGTTTTTGATTTTCAAAAAATTCTAGTTCTAAACACTCATGAATTGAGTCATTTAATTCAATTTTTCTTATATTATTAAACTTACAAAGGCCATACTCAGAATGAACCAGAATAGAATCAATTGATAACTTATTTAATTCTTCAAAAAATATAGTTTGTTTACGTGATTTAGATATTTGTGTATTAAAAAAATAACCAAATAAGGATTTTTCATTAATAAAAATATATTTATTAAATTTTAGTGACTCCTCAATATCAAGAATTGTTAAAAAAATATTATCTGAAAGCAAATGATTAAAGTTTGTTACATTATTTAAATTTAAGTTTAAATTATTTTGTAATATTTTAGATACTCTCTCTAAACTTCCTTTACTACGACAACATATATAAATTATATTATCTTTAGAATTTGTTGTAAAAAATTGATTTATAAAACTAAAATCTATTTCTTTTTTAATAGATGATAAATTATGAATAATATTCACATCTATATTAATATGGTTATTTTTATCAAAAGTATTAAAGTAAAAATGCTCATTATTATCTAAATATTTTTTAAAATTTTCTCTATTCAGGTAAAAATATTCAGGTGATAGAAAGAAACTTTCTTTGTTATTTTTTCTTGCTAAATAAAAATCATTAATATTTTCTAATCTATTTTCAAATAAATTTTTAAAATCGTCGTTTAATAATATTGTGTATTCATCAATATAATCAAACAATGTTTCAACATTATTGTAAAATAAAGGCAAAAATTGTTCACCACCAGATGGAATAATTTTGTCAGAAAAGATTTTGTAAACTTGACTATTCCTATAGTCTGAAAATATTTCTCTAAAATTTTTTCTAAATAGATTTAAATTATATTCATTAAGTATTAATTCATTAATAATGTTAAACTCTAAATCACAATTAATTTCTTTTAATCTTTTTTGAGTAATTGGATCAAATTCAAAAATCGTCTCTATTTCTTCATCAAAAAAATCTATTCTTATTGGTTTAGATCTATCATTTGGAAAAATATCTAAAATTGATCCTCTTACAGAAAATTCTGATTTATCACGCACTAGAGAAGTTCTTTGGAAGCCTAAAAGCACCAGGTTATTTATAAGATCTTCAAATTTAAATTTTTTATTTTTTGAAATTTTAAAAAGTTGTGAATTAATAATTGATTTAGGAATTATTTTTTGAGTTATTGAATTAATTGTAGTTAGTATTATTCTTTTTGAATTGGAATTTGATAAATTTTTAAGTGTTTTTAATCTTTCGATTTGAACTTCTTTTGAAGGAGAGACATTATCATAGGGTATTTGATCCCAAGATTTAAATAATAAAATCTCAACATCTGGTAATAACCATTTAATTTTTTGTTCCATGGATGATATTTCTCTCTCATCCTTTCCAATGTATAAAATTGATTTATTAGAATTTTGATAGAACTGCGAAATGAAAAAGGGTTCAACATTGTGTATTGATGGACCGATTGTATTTTTATTCTTCATTAAGTATTTTATTAAATATTCCCTTAAATTTTAATGGAATAGCTACCTTAGAAGTGAGCAAATCATAAATCTCATTATCGGAGAATTGATTAAATATCGATTTAATATCCTCAAGATCTTTTTCGCTAAATTTATCTAACTGATTTATAAAATATCTTTTGTATAAAATATCTGTCTCTTTTGTGCCAGAGTAAGAAACCCTATATTTTACAGTTTTTTTAAGTGAATTGAATGACATATAAATTGAATATAGAATATAGTTTATAATTTTATAAAAATCTATGAGACCAGAAAAATTAAATTACATATTATCATCAATATCTTCTCTCAAAGGAGTTGGTCCAAAGTTAGAACAAATTATTAATAAATTAGGTATATATAAGAATATTCATTTTGTTTGGAACATACCAAATAACATTCTTGAAAGAAAATTCTATGAAAATATTCATGATGCTGAAATTAATTCTTTAGTAACATTAAATTTAAAAATAATTAAACATGAGCCTTCAAGGTTTAAAAGACAGCCATACAAAATTAAATGTATCTGTGGAGATACAAATATTGATTTAGTATATTTTAATGCAAGACATCCTATGTTGAGACAAATGCTTCCAACAAATGAAAATAGATTAATATCTGGAAAATTAGAATATTTTAGAAACACATTTCAAATAACGCACCCTAGTCATGTAAGTGCTTTAAACAATAATAAAATAATCAAAAGTAAAGAGGCAGTTTACAGTTTAACTAGTGGTCTCAATCAAAAAATAATGAATAAATTAACCGATCAAATATTAAATAATTTACCAAATTTTAATGAATGGATAGAAACTTCAATATTAAATAAATATAAATTTAAACAATGGAATGAAGTAGTTAAAAATCTTCATAATCCAGGTGATAATAATATAAAAAATAAAAATTTGCTCAGAAGAAGACTCGCATTTGATGAATTATTATCTCATCAATTAGCTATAGGAATTATGAGAAATTTTAATCAAAAGAAAAAAGGTCTTAAAATTACTAGTGAAAATAAAACATTAAATAAATTTTATATTAATTTAGATTTTCAACTCACAAATTCACAAAATAATGTAATCAAAGAAATACTTCAGGACCTAGAAAGTTCTAATCAAATGATCAGATTGTTGCAAGGAGATGTTGGGTCAGGAAAAACTATTGTAGCTTTAATATCAATGATAAAGGTATTTGAAAGTAATTTTCAATCTGCTTTAATGGTGCCTACTACAATTCTTGCATTTCAGCATTATGAAAATATTCTCAATTTATTAAAAGATTCAAAAATAAATGTGCTTGTTCTTACAGGAAAGGATAAGGGCAAGGAAAGGAAAGAAAAATTAGATGAAATTGCAAAGGGAAAAGCAGATATTATAATTGGGACACATGCTTTAATACAAGATACCGTAAAATTTAATAATTTAGGTTTAGCAGTTATTGATGAACAGCATAGATTTGGAGTTTATCAAAGAATGGTATTTAACCATAAAAATCATAAACCAAATATTTTAGTTATGAGTGCGACTCCCATTCCAAGAACATTAACTTTAGCAGCATATGGAGATATGAAAGAAAGTAAATTAATTGAAAAACCTTTAGGTCGTAAACCAATTATAACTAGCTCTTTGTCATTAAAAAAAGAAAATCAACTTATTGATAGAATAAAAGAAAAAATAAAAAATTCATCATCCAAATTTTACTGGGTATGCCCTTTAATAGAGGAATCTGAAGAGTTAGATCTAAAAGCTGCAGAAGAAAGATACAAAATTTTAAAAAAATATTTTAAAAATAAAGTTCTTTTAATGCATGGACGTTTAAGTGAAATAGAAAAAGAAGAAATAATGACAAAGTTTAAAAATGAGGATTATAAAATTTTAGTTTCAACAACTGTTATTGAAGTTGGTGTAGATATTCCTTCTGCAACAACAATTGTAATTGAACATGCAGAAAGATTCGGTTTAGCTCAACTTCATCAATTGAGAGGTCGTGTTGGTAGAAATGACATTCAATCATATTGTATACTTTTACATAAAGATAATATTGGGGAAATTTCGAAACAAAGAATTGATATAATGAAGCAAACAAATGATGGTTTTAGAATCGCTGAAGAGGATCTAAAAATAAGAGGTCCAGGAGAAATTTTAGGAAAAAAACAATCTGGCAGCCCATCTTTTTATGTAGCTGATCTTAGTTGTGATTACGATCTATTAGAAGATGCTAAAATTATGGTAGAAGATATATTATCTAAAAATCCAAAATTGGAAAACATAGAAGGAGAAAATCTTCGCAACTTATTGTATCTTCAAGAAAGAGATGCAGCAATTTTAACACTTACTGCGGGATAATAGTTATGGATATAGAAAAAGGTATTAGATTTGAATGCCAAAGTTCTGGAAATTGTTGTGTTTCAAGAGGTGCCTATGGTTTTGTTTATTTAAGTAAGAAAGATATTAAAAAATTGTCAGATGGATTTAAAATAACAGAACAAAAATTTGTAAAAAACTATTGTCAAAAAACTGATGGTTTTATTCACTTAAAGGAACTAAAAAAAAATAATGGAAATTGCATATTTTTGAAAGATAACAAATGCACTGTTTATAAATCGAGACCTATACAATGTAGAACTTGGCCTTTTTGGCCTGAAAATATGAATACAAAAACTTGGAATAACGATATTGCTAAAAATTGCCCTGGTGTAGGTAAAGGTAAAGTAAGAACAAAGAAAGAAATTTTAAAGCAAGTAAAAATTGATCATGAAAACGAATTAAATATTAAGAATAAAAATTAACCGTCAGATTCAAATTCCATTTCTTTAAAATATCCAATATATTTATTAGTTTTTTTCTTGAGTAAAATCTTTATTGTTGTTCCCTCAAGAACTACTTCAAGGATGTTATCATTTATTCTTAAAATATCACAATTTTTCTCAATACCGGATGAAATATTTTTAATTTTTACTTTCTTCATTTTGGATGGTGAGCCCTGCAGGATTCGAACCTGCGACCCATTCCTTAAAAGGGAATTGCTCTACCAACTGAGCTAAGGGCCCATCAAATTTGTATTCTATATAGTTCAAATATTGTAAGCGCAAGTGATTAACTAAGAGTTTTTTTTATTAAGTTGTTCTAAAGTATTTTTAGAAACAAAATTTGAAACATCTCCACCTAGTTTATGGACTTCTTTGACAAAATTAGATGAAATGAATGAGTTTTTTTCAGAAGTCATAAGAAATATTGTCTCAATATCGGGATTAAGTTGGTAGTTCATACCTGTCATTTGAAATTCATACTCAAAATCGGATACTGCTCTTAAGCCCCGTATTATACATGTGGCATTTTGATCTTTAGCAAATGTTGTAAGTAATCCTGATAATTCAATAACATCAATTTTCAAATTTAATTCATTTACAGAACTGATATCACTTTTAATAATATTTATTCTTTCTTGAACATTAAATAATGAGTGCTTATTAATATTATTAGCGACAGCTATTACTAAATTATCTACTATTCTTAATGATCTTTTAATTATGTCCATATGACCAGCAGTCATAGGGTCAAATGTGCCTGGATATATTCCAATTTTATTCATTGTCTTCATAATCTTGTATTCTAGAAACTGAGACAATTCTATCACTTTCTGGTATCTTAAAAATACTTACACCCTTTGTTGATCTTCCAGCTATTCTTATTTGATTTACATTTACTCTAATTATTTGACCTTTATCACTTACAAGAATGATCTCATCATTATCTTTAACGACAAAACAGTCAACAACTTCACCATTTTTTTTAGATGTTAATATTCCCGTAATTCCTTTACCTCCTCTATTTGAAATTCTATACTCATAAGCAGATGATCTTTTGCCAAAACCTTTTGATGTAATAGCTAAAAGAAATTCTTCATTTTTATTTAATTCTTCAAAACCATTTTTAAGAGAAGATGTTTCTTTTCTACTTTCAGATGCTGCTCTTAAGTATTCTTGTCGTATACTCATATCAATTAATGAGTGTTTTAAAATTGCTAGAGAAATAATATCGTTGCCCTTGTCTAACTTTATGCCTCTAACACCAGAAGAATTTAAACCAGAAAATAATCTTAATTTTTCAACTGGAAAACGTAAACATTTTCCATTTGATGAAGAGAGTAAAATATCATCATTTATAGTACAAAGTTTGACACCAATTAATTCATCTTTTTCATCAAGCTTAATTGATAACTTACCTGAATCACGTAATTCTCTTTTTCCACTTTTAGCAACATCGATTAATTTATTTTTTCTTACCATTCCATTTTTTGTTGCAAAAATAACATAGCACTTATCCCATTGATTTTCATCCAAAGGCAATGGAAGAAAAGTAGATATTTTTTCATTAGATTTAAAAGGTAGTAAATTTACTATTGGCTTTCCCCTAGCCTTTAAGCTGGCCTCAGGAACATCATGCGATTTAAGTGAATATACTTTACCTAATGATGAAAAGACTAAAAGTTTAGTATGAGTATCTGCAAAGTGTATTTCTTTTACAAAATCTTCTTCTCTTGTTGACATACCAGTTTTACCTTTACCTCCTCTATTTTGGGAACGATAATTAGATAAAAGTGATCTTTTGATATATCCATTATTGGAAATTGTTAAAACTATATCCTCTTGTTGAATATATTTTAAATCATCTACTTGTTCATATTCTTGATCAATAATTTCACTTCGTCTATCAGTGGCAAATTCTTTTTTTATTTCAGTTAATTCATTCTCTATTTCTTTTAAAAGAATATCCCTTGAATTAAGTATTGATAAGTAATTTTTTATTTCTAAAATTAAAGCTTCTAAGTCTTTTTGTATATCTTCTCTTTCTAAAGCAGTTAATTTTTGCAATCTTAATTCTAGAATAGCTTTAGCCTGTGCATCAGAGAAATAGAAAATATTGCTTTTTAATTCTATTGTATCATCCTCAACTAATTTAATAAAATTAAGATTTTGTTTAGATACTTTCCATTTCTTTTTAATTAATTTTTCTTTTGCTTCTTTGGAATCTTTTGAACTTTTTATTAATTCTATAATTTCATCAATATGTTCATTAGTAACAACTAATCCAACTAAAATATGAGCCTTTTCTCTAGCTTTATTAAGATCAAAAAGTGTTCTTTTTATTATTACTTCTTCTCTAAAATCTAAAAATGAAGATAAAATTTCTTTTAAATTCATTTGTTCTGGCTTACCTTTATTTAAAGCAAGCATATTAGAATTAAATGTTGTTTGGATTAATGTATGTTTATATAATTGATTGAGAATAATTTTTGAATCTACATCTTTTTTTAATTCAATAACTACTCTAACACCATTTCTATCTGACTCATCTCTTAAATCTGATATACCTTCTACAATTCCATTTTTTACAATTTCCGCAATTCTTTCGAGTAATTTTGATTTATTTACTTGGTAAGGAATCTCGTGAAGAATTATTGCTTCTCGATCTTTTTTAAAATTTTCAATACTAGTTTTTGATCTTACAACACAACTACCTTTTCCAGTTTCAAATGCTTCAGTTATGCCTTTTTTTCCAATTATTTGCCCTCCTGTAGGAAAATCAGGACCAAAAATATATTTTTGAAGATCAATTATATTACAATTTGGATTTTTAATTAGAAACAATGATGCATCTATTATTTCTCCTAAATTGTGTGGAGCAATATTTGTCGCCATTCCAACTGCAATTCCTGATGCACCATTAACTAAAAGATTTGGAAATTGAGATGGCAGAACTGAGGGTTCTTTTGTTGTGTCATCATAATTAGGCTGAAAAGTTACGGTATTTTTATCAATATCTTCAACAAGTTTTTCTGATACCTTAGCAAGTCTTGCTTCAGTGTATCTCATTGCTGCAGGAGGGTCTCCGTCTAAAGATCCAAAATTTCCTTGACCATCAACTAACTCTAATCGCATAGAAAAATCTTGTGCCATTCTAACCATAGAATTGTAAATAGCTGAGTCTCCGTGAGGATGATATTTACCCATTACATCACCGACTATTCTTGCAGATTTTTTATATGGTTTATTAAAATTGTACCCTGACTCGCTCATAGAGTATAATATTCTCCTATGAACTGGCTTTAAGCCATCTCTACAGTCTGGAAGTGCCCTACTAACTATTACAGACATTGCATAATCCAGGTAGGATTTTTGCATTTCTTGCTCTAAACTTACTGATGGTATATTAGTAGTTTCTTGATTGTCGTTATTTGATGTATCTTTATCTTCAGGCACTAAAAAATCCAAGTTTTCTAAGAAAAATTAAGTATTTTTTATATCAAAAAGCACAATTTAAACCAATATAAATAAAAAATTAAATTATATAATAAAAACTATATTATTCAGTAATTAAATTATAGTATCTAATATAAATATTTAAAAAGGTATATCTTCATCTAAATCATCAGAATCACCTGATTGATTTCCAAAAGAATTATCTTCAATTGGCTTAGATTGATCTATTTCTTGAGAATTATCAGATATCTGAGAATTACTATTTCTGCTATCTAAGAGAGTTAAATTACAATTATAACCCTGTAAAATGACTTCTGTAGTGTATCTATCATTTCCATCTTTATCTTGCCATTTCCTTGTTTGAAGCTCTCCTTCAATATAAATTTTAGATCCTTTTTTTACATATTTTTCTACTATATCAACTAACCCGTCTCCAAATACTACTATGTTATGCCAAGATGTTTTTTCTTTTTGTTCTTGTGTGTTTCTATCTTTCCATCTTTTTGATGTTGCTATTGAAAATGAAGCCATTTTAGCTCCAGACTGCATAGATCTAATCTCAGGGTCTCTTCCCAAGTTTCCTAATAAAATTGTTTTATTAACACTACCAACCATAAGAATACTATATATATCCATATAACATATTAAAGTTATTAGATAACACTAATATTCATGAATTTAGATAAAATTGTTATAAAAGGTGCGAGAGAGCACAATCTTAAAAACATAAACTTAGAAATACCAAAGAATAAACTCGTAGTAATAACTGGTGTAAGTGGCTCAGGAAAATCGACGTTAGCATTTGATACAATTTATTCTGAGGGACAAAGAAAATATGTTGAAAGTCTTTCTGCATATGCAAGACAATTTCTTCAAATGATGAATAAGCCTGATGTAGATAGTATTGACGGTCTATCACCAGCTATTTCTATTGAACAAAAAACAACACAAAAAAATCCAAGAAGCACCGTTGGAACTGTTACTGAAATTTATGACTACCTTAGAGTTTTATATGCTAGAGTTGGCGTTCCATACTCTCCAACAACAGGTAAACCAATTAAATCACAATCAGTAAGTGAAATGACTGATCTCATAATTAAAAATAATATTGATAAAAGAATTTATATTTTATCTCCAATAGTTAGAGATAGAAAAGGTGAATATCGAAAAGAAATAGAAGATTTAAAAAAAAGAGGTTATCAACGTCTCAAAGTAGATAATGTTGTTTATGATATAGATGAAGTACCTTCACTTAAAAAGAATTTCAAACACAATATTCATGTTGTAATTGATCGACTTGTTGTAAAAAAAAACATTCAACAAAGACTGAGTGAAAGTATAGAAGTTGCGTTAACACTCTCTGATGGTTTATTGTATTTAGAGAATCTAGATACAAATAAAATATCGATATTTTCATCAAAATTTGCATGCCCTGTATCTGGATTTAGTATTGAAGAAATTGAACCTAGGTTATTTAGTTTTAATGCTCCACAAGGTGCCTGTTCTGAATGTGATGGACTAGGGGTTGAAAAATATTTTGATGAAAACAAAATTGTGCCCGATGAAACAAGATCAATATCCGATGGAGCTATTAAGCCATGGGAAACGAAGGTATTTGGTTATCAAAAAAAATATTTTGTTGAAACAATAGATAAAATTTTAAAACAATTTAAAGTTAAAAGAAATGTTCCATGGAGTCAAATTCCAAAAAAAGTAAAAAATATTATTCTTTATGGAGATGAGAACAGTGAATTAAATTTTTTATTTGATTTTGAGGGTATAATTAACTTTATTGATAGAAAATATGAAGAAACTGAGAGATGGTGGCTTCAATATGAACTAGAAAAATATTTATCTGAAAGAGACTGTGAAGTTTGTAAAGGTTACCGCCTTAATGAGAAAGCTTTAGCTGTAAGAATTGATGAAAATCATATTGGTAACATTACAAAAAAATCAATTAGTGAGTGTTTAAGTTGGTTTTCATCACTTGAGGGTAAACTTGACAAAAATAATAAAAAAATTGCAGAGGGAGTAATTAAAGAAATTAAGGATAGATTAGTTTTTTTAAATAGAGTCGGTTTAGATTATCTATCATTGGCAAGAGCTAGCAAAACTTTATCTGGAGGTGAAAGTCAAAGAATTAGATTAGCAAGTCAAATTGGTTCTGGTTTAACAGGAGTTTTGTATGTTTTGGATGAACCTTCTATTGGATTACATCAAAAAGATAATCAACAACTTATAGAAACATTATTTAGATTAAGAGATTTGGGGAATACAGTAATTGTTGTTGAACATGATGAAGACGCAATTAGACAATCAGATCATATTATTGATATTGGTGTTAAGGCAGGAGTTAATGGAGGTCATATAATTGCAGAGGGAGGACTAAAAAAAATACTTAAAAATAATAAAAGTTTGACAGCAAAATATTTAAATAAATCCTTAGAAATAGAAGTTCCAAAAAATAGAAGAAAATTTAATAAAAATAAAGTTTTCAAACTTAATAAAATAAAAACAAACAATTTAGATAATCTTGATATCACTTTACCTTTAGGTAATTTTATTTCTGTGACAGGTGTATCCGGAAGTGGTAAATCTTCATTAATTATTGATACATTGTATCAAAGATTAGATGAATATTTCAATAAATCTTTAAATAAAGATGAGGGTCGTTTTAACTTTAAAGGTATCAATCATATTGATAAAGTAATTGATATTGATCAATCTCCTATTGGAAGAACGCCAAGATCAAACCCAGCAACATATACAGGATGTTTTACTCCAATAAGAGATTGGTTTGCAAACTTAAATGAGTCTAGTGCTAGAGGTTATAAACCAGGTCGTTTTTCATTCAACGTTAAGGGAGGTAGATGTGAGTCATGCGAAGGGGATGGTGTAAAAAAAATAGAAATGCATTTTTTAGCTGATGTTTATGTCGAGTGTGATATTTGCAAAGGTAAAAGGTATAATAGAGAGACTTTAGAAGTAAAATATAAGGATAAATCTATTTCTGATGTTTTAGAAATGACAGTCGAGGAAGGTTATAAATTTTTCGATAAAATTCCTGCGATAAAACAAAAATTACAAACTTTAATGGATGTCGGATTAGATTATATAAAAATAGGTCAATCAGCTACTACTTTGTCAGGTGGCGAAGCACAAAGAATAAAATTATCCAAAGAATTATCAAAAAGATCAACAGGAAAAACATTGTATATTCTAGATGAACCAACAACCGGTCTTCATTTTGATGATGTCAAAAAATTACTTAAGATACTTCATACACTTGTTGATGAAGGTAATACTGTAATCGTTATTGAGCATAATCTTGATGTTATTAAAACATCTGATCATATAATTGATCTGGGTCCTCTAGGAGGTGTAAATGGTGGTAAAATTGTTGGAACTGGAACACCTGAAGATATTGCAAATAATAAAAAAAGCTTTACAGGTAAATTTTTAAAGAAAATTTTATAAATCAAAGGAAATAAAATGATAAATCTAGAGTTACCAGATCTAACCTACAGTAAAGATGCTCTAATGCCGTATATGTCGGCTGAAACTTTAGAGTTGCATCATGATAAGCATCATATGGCTTACATTACTAATGGAAATAAGTTTATTAAAGAACAAAACATAGCGGATGATAATGTTAATGATATAGTAATCAACTCTTATCAAAAAAATGCTCCAGTTTTCAACAATGTAGCACAACATATAAATCATGTTCATTTTTGGGAAGTAATGAAAAATAATCCAGATGGTAAAATTCCCTCTGAGCTTGAAAATAAGATTGTCTCAGATATTGGTTCAGTTGAAAAAATGAAAGAAGATTTTATAAATGCAGGTATTGGTCAATTTGGATCAGGTTGGTGTTGGTTAGTTTTAAATAATGGAAAATTAGAAATTACTAAAACACCTAATGGAGAAAACCCAATTGTACATGGTCACACTCCTCTACTTGGATGTGATGTTTGGGAACATTCATATTATGTTGATTATAGAAACAGAAGACCTGATTATTTAAAAGCTTTTATTGATAATTTGGTTAATTGGGAAAAAGTTACAGAGAATTTAAACAACGTTTAGTCATTTTCATCTTGCGGTCTAAACTTAAAAATTAATAAAGTTGGGACCGCAATGAAAACTGATGAGTAAGTACCAATTATTACACCAATAATCATTGTTAAAGCAAAGGGTCTAATAACCTCTCCACCAAATATAAACAAAGATACCAATGCAAGAAGTGTAGTTAAACTTGTCATTATAGTTCTAGATAAAGTGTTATTAATTGATAAGTTAAATAATTCTACTAAATCGAGTTTTTTATATTTTCTTAAATTTTCACGAACCCTATCAAATATTACTACTGTATCGTTAATGGAATAACCAGCAATTGTAAGAATTGCTGCTATTGTTGCGAGAGAAAATTCAACATTTAAGATAGAGAGCAATCCAAGAGTGAACAATACATCATGAGTTAATGCAACAACTGCTCCAAAGCCAAATTGCCATTCAAAGCGCAACCAAATATAAATTAAAATAGCAATTAATGCAAAAGAGACGGCCTGAAATCCTCTATACAAAAGCTCAGAACTTATTGTGGGGCCTACAAATTCAGACCTTCTAAACTCAACTACTTTATCTTGAATTAAATTTTTAACAGAATTTACTGTTTCAATACTTTCTTGATTACTTTTATTCTGAAGCCTAATTAAAATAATATTTTCATCACCAAATTCTTGTAAAGATACATCGCTATAAGAAGAAGATAAAATTTCTCTTAATTCACCAATTGAAGTATTTTTTGTACTTACTTCGATTAATGTACCTCCTTTGAAATCAATACCAAGGTTTAAACCTTTTATACTTATTAAACAAATTGAAATTAAAATTGCTAAAATAGAAAAAATTAAGAAATTTCTTCTTAAACCTAAAAAATTAATATTCGGTTCAAACGGAATAATTTTATTTAAACCGAACATTATAGTTTTAATTCCTTTTTATTTGCAAATGATAAATACATATATACTAAAAAATTTGTAAGCATTAAAGCGGTGAACATTGATGCTATTACACCCAAAGATAGTGTGATGGAAAAACCTCTTATTGGGCCAGAGCCAAAAGCAAACAGTAAAACTGCAGCAATTAATGTAGTGATATTTGCATCAAGTATAGTTGACATAGCTCTATCGAAACCATTTTTTACAATCTGAAAAACTTTTGTTTGTTTTAAGCTCTCTTCTTTAATTCTTTCAAATATTAGAACATTTGCATCAACTGCCATTCCAATTGTTAAAACAATTCCTGCTATACCAGGCAATGTTAATGTTGCACCAATTGTTCCTAGTAATGAGATAATAATAAATAAATTTACTATTAATGAAACATTAGCAAGAGCTCCAAAAGCTCCATATATGAGTATCATAAATATGCATACTAATACCATACCAATAATTGCAGCTATTTGACCAGCAGCTATGGAGTCAGCTCCCAAACCAGCCCCAACTGATCTTTCTTCAACTATTTCTAAAGGTGCAGGTAAGGCACCAGATCTTAATAATACTGCAAGATCAGCCGCTTCTTGAGCATCAAAGTCACCTGTTATAATTCCAGACCCACCCGTAATTGCACTATTAATTCTTGGTGCAGTAATCACAACTCCATCCAAGATTACAGCCATTCTTTTTCCAACATTATTTGTTGTTACTTTTCCAAATTTTTGAGCACCTTCAGTATCAAAACGAAATGATACAGCATGACCTTCAGTTTGATCAAACGATCCTTTTGCATCAATTAAGTTTTCGCCGCCAACAGCTGATTTTTTATCTAATAAATATTTGATATTGATATCATACATATCAGAAACAATAATTTTACCAAAAGGAGCTAAATTATTTTGTAAAGCTGACGTATTTTCATCATCAACAATATGGAACGTAAGTTTAGCTGTTTTACCTAATAAATCTTTTATTCTTTCAGGGTCTTTGACTCCTGGCAATTGTAAAAGAATTCTTTTTTTACCAGATCTTTGTATTAGCGGTTCTTTCGTTCCAGTTTCATCTATTCTTTTCCTCACAATTTCAAGTGATTGCTTAATTGCTGAATCTTGTATATTTTTTTTATAATCATCATTTAGTTTTATGATAAGTTTATTGCTATTAATTTGTAAAAATAACCCTCTATACATTTGAAAAAAACTATCCCTAATTTCTTTTATTTTATTATTATCATTAAAAGAAACAATTAAACCATTTTCTTCCAATGAAATATTTTCAATTTTTGTAGATTTATCTCTTGAAATTAAACGAATACTATCAGCAAAATTGTCTAATTCTTCTTTATATAGTACATCAAGCTGAACTTCTAATAATAAATATGAACCACCTTGTAAATCTAAACCTAAATTAATCTTATTTTTTAAAAACCAATTTTCTGAATTTTCATCATAAATAATTGAAGGAATTGCAAAAATTATTCCTAATAAAACTAATGATATTACAGTAAATGATTTCCAGATGGGATAATTTTTCATTAATAAAAAATTTTATTTTTTTTTAGAAAATAAAGAGAAGCCAGATTTACTTTTATTCTCTTCTTTTAGTGGTTCTTTTTTTTGAACTTCTGGCATTGAATATAAATCTGCTACCATTCCTGATGCAATTTTTATTTCAACATTTTCAGCAACTTCTAAGGTTAATTCCCTATTATCAGCTACCTTATTTATAGTTCCTATAATTCCACCTGAAGTTACTATTTTATCTCCTCTTTTGAGATTTGATAGCATTTCTTTGTGCTGTTTAACTTTTCTTTGTTGTGGTCTAATTAGTAAAAAATAAAAAACTACAAATATTAATATAAGTGGTAAAAATGTTCCAAATGCTTCCATAATAGTACCTATGATAATTTAATTTGAGAGATTTATTATACTGTGTAATAAGAAAAATCAAATAAAGTATTTATCATGTTTTTAAGCAATTTATTATCAAATTATACACTCTCAAGAGGAAATGCATTTATATGGGATAGCAAAATAAAAAACCTTAAAATAATCACTCATTTTAGATTTATAGATCTTGATCTTTTAATTGGAATAGAAAGACAAAAGAAAACAATGTATGATAATACGATAAATTTTGCAAAAGGAAATTTTACAAATAATGCCTTATTATGGGGATCTAGGGGTAATGGTAAAAGTTCACTAATTAAATCAGTTTTTTATGAGATAAATAAAAAAAATAAAAATTTAAAATTAATACAATTAAATAAAAATAATATTTTTGATATTGAAATTATTTATGAAAAATATGCAAATTTAAAGAATTATAATTTTATAATTTTTATTGATGATTTGTCATTTGAAAAGATAGATAGTGATTACAAAATAATTAAATCTACTTTAGATGGAAGTATACAAAATCAGCCTAAAAATATTGTTCTTTATGTAACTTCTAATAGAAGACATTTAATGCCTAGAGATATGATAGAAAATGAAAGATCTTCTGCTATTCATACAGATGAAAGTGTTGAAGAAAAAATAAGTTTAAGTGATCGTTTTGGTTTATGGATTGGCTTTCATAATATTTCTCAAAATGATTTTGTTAAAATAATTTTTAAGTATTGTGGTAAATTTAAACTTCCTTTTAATGAAAAGACTGAAAAAGAAGCAATTAAATGGAGTTTACAAAGGGGTAATAGAACAGGTAGATCAGCATGGCAATTTATTATTAATTATGCGGCTGAGAATAATAAAAAAATAGATTTTTAATTTATTCAAAATTAAATTTTATTTTTTCTAAACCTGATACACCGTCCTTTAAGTGATAAATATTTACTTGATTTAGCTGTTCAACAAATCCATTAGCTAAAATTGAAGATATTTCTCCTTTTTGGCTTATAAAAATAACTTTCTCTCCTATTTGAACATTTTCTTTATACTTTTCAAAAAAATCTGGAAAAAAATTCCCATATTTATCAAATGCTGTTATCTGTATTGCTCCTGGTATTTTATTTTTATTATTTATTTGATCTTCATCTCTAATATCTATTATTTTAAAATCATCAGTCATCGCTAGTTTTAATTGGTTACCATCTATTTCCTTATACCCAGGTGGAATTACTTTTATTACTTCAATATCAAAAATAAGATTTGATTTTGGAGGAATTAAATTTCCTGCACCAATTTCTCCATAAGCCAATTGATAAGGAATTAATATTGTTCTTTTTCCACCCTCTCTCATACCAAGTAAACCAGTTTCCCAACCTAGGATTACTTTTCTTACACCTATTTGAAAATCAAAAAATTGACCCCTATCATATGAACTATCAAAAACAGTATTGTCTTCTAGTCTACCAATATAATGAACAGATAATTTTGAATGATTTTTTACTTCTAAACCATTGCCAATGGTTTCATTTAAGATCTTAACTTCGGTAGAAAAAGATTTATAACTAAAAAAGAAAAGAAATAGAAATAGAAAAATTTTATACATTAATTTGCTTCCTTTAGTTGTTTTATTTGTGAAGGTAATGAAACAATTCCGCTAAAAACAATAAAAACTGCTCCTATATAAGCATATAAATTCATATATTCATTAAATACAAATATTCCAACTAATGATGACCACAATACCTGAAGATAAACTAAACTAAATACTGACGCATAATGTTTTTGAGCGATCTTAAAAGCAGTTGTTGCAAAAAACATTGCAGAATTAATAAATAATGCGGCAGTTGATATTAAAAAAAACTCAAAAAAAGTTACTTTTAATGGTTTCATTAAAAATAAAGGTATTGAAACAAAGTGAACAAAAAAACCACCATACAAGAAATAACCAATATTTGTTGTTACGTAACTATATTTATTTACAATAAAAGTTGTCACTGTGATTAAGAATACTCCAATGAGGACAATTGTATAATAAATATTAAAACTTTCAAATCCCGGTTGGATAACAAATAAAACTCCTAAAAAACCAATAAACAAGGACAGATAGGTCAAAAAATTTAATTTTTCATTTAATAAAAAAATTGCAAATATTGTTCCCATTAATGGCGCAGTCATATTTAAGGTTGTAAATTCTGGAAGTTTAATATGTTCAAGTGTTATAAAAGCTATGAACGGTAGGGGTATATTTAAAAAACCTCTAATAATAGGTGGAAAATAGTTAGTGCATTTTATATGTTTTTTTAAAGATCCATTAATTAAAAAATAAAACGGAAAACATAAAAAAATAGGTATTCCATAAAAAATGAAATGATAAAATTTTACATCTGTTTGAGATAAATAATTTATTATTGCATCATTTGTTACAAAAAAAATACCTGCAAAAAATAATAAAATTGATGAATAAACAATACTTTTTTTCATTACATTAATAATTTAAATTAGATAATATCATTAATAATCATTTAATTGTTTCTTTTGAGCTTGAAGAGATAATAAACCGCTAATAATAATGAATGACGCTCCTAAAATTACAATTATATTTTGATGTTCATTAAAAATAAATATACTAATTATAAAAGACCAAAATATTTGTAAATATAATAGACCAAAAACAGATGAAAAATGTTTCTGTGAATTTTGAAGAGCATAAGTAAAACAATAAAATCCAATAAATACAATAAAATTAGCAAACATAGATAATTTAATTAATTCAAAATCAATTAAAGGATCATAGTAAAATAATATAAAGGACAATAAGTTAACGGGTAATACTCCGTATATAAAAAAACCCAAAGTAGAACATATGTTATAAAATTTGTTGGCTAAGAAACTTTGTAAGGCCAAAGTAAAAGCTCCAAACAATGGACCTAAGTAATATATATTAAAATTACTAAATCCTGGCTGAAGAATAAATAGAACACCTATAAAACCTAAGGTTATCGAAATTACTGTGAATAAATTAATTTTTTCTTTCAAAAAAATTATAGCCAAAATCATTCCTAAAATTGGTGATAACATATTTAATGTTGTCCATTCTGCTAAAGAAATATTTTGTAAACTTACAAATAATATAAATGGTATAGGTAAAAAAATTGTACCTCTTATAATTAAGATTGTGTAATTTGATGATGAAAGATATTTTTTTAAATTTCCTGAAAAGAATAAATATATAAATAATATAAATAATAATGGACTCCCAAAAACAACATGATGATAAAATTTAAAATTTAAATAAGATAAATGATCAATAATTGCATCATGAATAACAAAAAATAAACCGCCACAAATTATTCCTGATGAACAGTATATTATTTGCTTATTCAACATATTTTAAATAAAAATTAGGATTGTATGTATAAAAAATTACTTATATTGTTAATCTCATGAATACAAATGAAATAAAAACTTATCGCTTAATAATTAAAGGAAAAGTTCAAGGAGTTGGATTTAGACATTGGTTTAGTGATTTAGCAATCTCTTTAGGATTAAACGGTTATATTCAAAATAAAGAAAGTAAAGATGAGGTTGAAGCAATTATTCAAGGAGATATGCAAAGTATACTATCTATTACTGAAAAAGCGAAAGATGGTCCATCACTAGCTCTAGTTGAAGGAGTTATTCCAAATAGTATCATTAGTAATGTTAAGTATTCAGGTTTTATAGTTAAATACGAAACTTAATTAAAAACTTGTTTTATAGTTTTATGAAGCGAGTCAAATATTTCATCAATCTGATTTTTAGTAATTATAAACTGAGGACACAAAACAATTGCAGGACCTAAAGGTCTGCAAATTAATCCATTATCAATTGATAAATTAGCAACTTTATCCCCCATATTAAGATGACCTTCAAATGGTTCTTTTGTATCTTTATTTTTTACCATTTCTAATGCAGCCATAAGACCTATACCTCTAGTTTCTCCAATGTGTTCAAAATCATTAAATTCATTTAATCTTTCAAAAAAATAGGGTTCCATCAACTTTACATTATCTAATAAACCCTCATTCATAATTACATCTATTGCTTTCAAAGCAATTGCACATCCAACAGGATGACCACCAGCTGTAAAACCATGTGGAAACTCTTCTGCCTCTTCTGATACTGCAACAAATTTATCTGAAAATTCTTTATTAACTATAACTGCACCCATAGGAAAATATCCAGCTGTTAAACATTTAGATGAGATAATTATATCTGGTTTGATATTGTAGGTTTCACAACCCCATAAATTTCCAGTTCTACCAAATCCACAAATTACTTCATCTGCAATAAAAGGAATATTATATTTTTTTAATATAGGCTGAACTAAATCAAAATATGATTTTGAAGGAGGTATACAACCTCCGGCACCTTGAACAGGTTCTGCAACAAAACCTGCAATAGTTTCTGGATCCTCTTTGATGATTTTTTCTTCTAAATTTTTGGCCATTCTAAGAGAAAATTCTTCTTCCGTTTCATTCTCTAATCCATATTTCCAATAATGAGGACATTCAATATGAATAAATTCTTCAGATGGTAAACCAAACTCTTTATTATATGGTTTAGCTGTCATTGAAGAAGCTCCTAATGTAACGCCATGATATCCATTAATTCTTGTTATAATTTTTCGTCTATTTGGCTTTCCAATTCTTGAATTTAACATCCATAACATTTTGACGATGGTGTCATTTGCTTCAGATCCTGAATTACAAAAGAATACACGACCTTGGTCAAAAGGTGATACTTCAATAATTTTTTCAGAAAGCTGCAGCGTTTCTTCAGACAATCTTCCAAATAAAGAATGGTAACCAGCAAATTTTTCATACTGTTTTTTTGCAACTTCAATTAATCCAGGATGATCAAAACCAGCACACTGATTCCATAGACCAGAATTCCCATCTAGATATTTATTACCTTTAGTATCGTAAACATATATTCCTTTTCCATAAGAAATAACTAGAGGACCTCTTTCATTTAATGACTTTAAGTCAGTGAATCCATATAAATGTGTGAAAGTGTTTCTTTGTAACATTTCATTTAAATATTTTTTTTTATTATGAAAAGCAAGATTTTATTTTCAGTTGGGACGATAGGTGTACTTTTTATGATGGCTGGCCAATTATCATTCTCTATAAATGATAGTTATGTCAAACTTGTTGTAAAAAATATAGGTGATGACAATTCATTATTTTGTGTAATTTTTTTAAGAGGTTTAGTAACATCAAGTCTATTAGGTTTATATTTAATTTTTTTCGAAAAAAAGAATTTAATTAAAATACTATCAATCAAAAGTTTTCATATAAGAGGATTGTATGAAGTTTTAACAGCGTTATTTTTTTTGGTTGGATTAATATTACTTCCAATATCTGAGGTTTATACACTTTTAATGACTAATCCTTTCTTTGTCACGATATTTGCTTTTCTTTTTTTGGGAGAGAAGGTTGGAATAAGAAGATGGTGTGCGGTTATTATTGGGTTCTTAGGTGTGCTAGTAGTTGTAAATCCACAAAATTTTCAATTTAATTATCTTTTAGTGTTACCAATTTTAGCTGCTATTTTTTTAACTATTAGAGATATTGCTACAAAAAGTTTAGCAACTAAATCAAATAGTGTTGAAATTACATTTGTGACAGCATTATTAATAACTGGGTTTGCAGGGTTGGGTTCAATTATTTTTGGTTATCAAGTAAGCGGTGAAGATGTAAATTATATTCTTGCTTCTAGTATATTTGTTTTATTCGGATATTTATTTTCAGTATTAACAGTTTTTTATGCACCACTCTCATTAACGGCTTCTGCAAGATACAGTGTAATTATATTTGGCATGATTTTTGGGTATTTAATACTAGGTGAAACTCCAACTTATAATATGATTATTGGTGCAATAATTATTACATTAAGTGGTTTATTTGTAATTAAAAGAGAAAAAGAAACAGGTAAAATTAAATAAAAATTTACTGATCCTTACAAAAATTATAAACTTCTTCAACATGACCTTTAACTTTGACTTTATTCCAAGAATTTAAAATTTTTCCATTTTTATCCATTACAAATGTAGATCTATCTATCCCAAAATATTTCCTACCGTACATAGATTTTTCTATCCAAATACCCAGTTTATCACAATTTTTTCCTTCATCTGAACCAAGTGGGTATTTCAATTTATACTTATCTGAAAATTTTTTATTCCGATCAACAGGATCTTTAGAAGCTCCTATTACATCAAAGCCAATTTTATTAAATTTTGTTAAATATTTCTGAAAGTCTGCAACTTCTACTGAGCATCCACCAGTTAACGCCTTAGGGTAAAAGAATAAAACTGTTTTATTCTTTAATTTAGATGAATCAAACTCATTGTCGTTTGTTAATAGAAGTTTTATCTTAGGAATTTTTTTCATAATTATACTACTAGTTTAAGACCGTAACCAGCTTTTTTAACTCTTGTTTTAAAATAATTTTTATTAAATTTATTCAAGGTTGGCTTTGTATTTATTTGATTTTCGACTTTAATTCCAGCTTTCTTAATTGAATTAATTTTATTTTTATTATTTGTAATAAGATTAACTTTATTTATTTTTAATAATTTAAGTATTCTAGCTGCAATATTAAAATCTCTCTCATCATCTAAAAAACCAATATTATGATCGGCGTCTATTGTATCCATACCTCTTGCTTGAAGAGAATAGGCTCTCATTTTATTAGCTAATCCTATTCCCCTACCTTCTTGTTCTAAATATAATATAATTCCACCATTATTTCTAACCATGTAATTGATTGATTGATTTAATTGTTCACCACAATCACATTTTAAAGAATGAAAAATATCACCTGTAAAACAAGCTGAATGTATTCTTAAATTAACAGATTTTTTATTTATTTTTTTTGGATTAACAATTATCGCTACATGTTTATCAGATCCAATATATGATTTAAATATTTTAAAATTAGAATTTTCATTTTTTGGTAATGGAACTTTTGCACTAGAAACTAATTTGATACTTTCACAAATTAATTCATTTTGCTTCAATAAATCTTTATAATCGAATATTAAAATTCCATTTTTAAATCCAAATTCATTTATATTTTTGTAATATTTTTTATTAATTTTTTTAAAAACTAGCGATGGTATCATTTTAGCATTTTTGGAAAGATCAATACAAACATTATGAAAATTTTTAGGTTTGAATTTTTTAATATTGGTAAATTTAATTACTTTATTATTGCTAAGAGGATTGACAAATAAATTTATTATTTGATTTACATCTGTATTGGGATTTATCTCAAAATAAATATTGCTTTTAATATTCTTATTAAAAATTGATTGAGCTTTTTGTTTAGTAATAAGTAGATATTTTTCGTTAATTAAGTGCTTATTGAATTGATTAAAAATTTTACTTTGGGAATGCTCTATATTAAAGAACATCCAATATTCCTTATTATTCTGAATTATTAACGGTCTTCCAGTCCTGAGTTCGTTAATTGCCCTATCTATTATAGTTCCTGTATTAGATTTGAAACTCATTGAAACTTTATATAGATATAATTGAAATAAAAACAAATGATTACATCAAAAAATATAGGAATTTTACTAGATTTTATAAATAATTCTAAAAAGAATAGTGATTTATATTTATTAGTTAAAAAAAATAGTATTTCTTTATCATCAATAAGAAAAAGTAACTTTTACATAAAAAATAATAATCTGGAATCTAAAATTAAAATAAGTAAATTTTATCAATCAATCTTAAATATCCTTCTCCCGATATTAAGAAAAAACAAAAAATTAGTTATAGCTCAGATAGGACAAAGTATAGATGGTAGAATTGCATTAAATAATGGAAATTCACATTACATAAATAATCCCAAGAGTATTATTTATCTACATTGTTTACGAAGTATCAGTGATGCAATTATTGTAGGCTCTAATACAATTAAAAAAGACGATCCCCTATTAACAACAAGAAAAATAAAGGGAACAAATCCAAAAAGAATTATTATCGATGGCAGTCTTTCGCTAAATAACAAATATAAAATATTTAATGACGGTAATGAAAATATAATTTTTACAAAAAGTAATAAAAATATTAGATTGAATAATTCAACAATAATAAGATTAAAAGAAAAAAATTTTACTAAAAACTTAATTACGCAAATAAAAAAACTTAAATATAAAAATATTTTAGTGGAGGGAGGATCAAAAACTATTTCAGAGTTAATAAATAATAAATATATTGATATTCTTCAATTCATGATTGCCCCAATATTAATAGGTTCCGGAATTAATTCATTAAATTTAAAAGAAATTTCAAATCTCAATAAAGCTATGAGACCAAAACATAATTTTAATAAATTAGAAAATGAAATTATTGTTAATTTATTTCTTAATAGCTAAAAAATCTGTATTATTTAAAATAAATCTAGATTTTTTTTCTTTAATACATTTTAAACGAAATTTTAACCAATCATCAAAGTTAAGTTTATTTTTTTGAATAATTTCTCTACAAAAATTTAAGAAATAAATTTGAAATTCAAAATTTTTACTAACATTCCATGTAGAGTCAAAAACATATGTTTTGTGAGTCCTTTTAAATACTTTATTTATTAATTCAGTGCAATTTGGGCCAACGGCCACTTCCCCTATTCCTTTGTCAGATTTTTGATCTTTATTAAAAATATTAAGAATTTTTTTATCATCCTTGTGTTTTGGAAAAAATTTAAAATTACCGTTATAATTTAAGGTAAAGTAGACAATTTCTGTATCAACATTTAACTTATGAAAATTTTTAAACCATTTTTCTGGAATAATATCTAAAAAAGCAGATCCTGTAACTAAATTATAATCATTAAAACTTATTTTTTCTAGATTATTAATTACATCAACAATTTTAAAATTAGTTTTTTTAATTTTAGATGATAATTTAATATTTTTTTTAAAATAATTTGTTGATTGATGTGATATATCTACAAAAGACCAATATTGATAATTTGATAATCGTGACTTAAGAAATCTATAATTAGATCCAGCACCTGAACCTAAGTCAACTATTCTAATTTTTTTTTTATTTTTAAAAAATTTATTAATTAAATATAATATTCTTTTGTTTCGTGAATTTCTATCGACACTTTCTCTAAGATTTAACCATTTATTTTGAAATTCATGCATATTAAATTAATTTAACAAATTTCTTAGCTGACTCTTGAGGAGTAAGAAGATATCTTTTATTTTTATGAATATTAATATTTAGTTTTTTAAAATTTTTTTTATTTAATATATTTTTAATAATTATATTTCTAAGATCATTTACTTCAAATTTTTTAAAATAAATAACACCCTTTTTTCCTAGTGTATTTAAGATAGTATTAGTAAAAAAGGTTATGATTGGCTTTTTAATTATTAATGCATTTGCTAAAGACATACCAAAACCTTCATATTTACTTACCGAAATGTAACAATCTGTTTTAGAATATAATTTAGCTAATTTTGTATCTGAAATAGTACCATGGAATTTTATTTTTCTGTTCATTGAATTTTTAGAAATAAATTTTTTGAGTTTTTTGTAATAACCTATATCTCTTGTAGTATCACCAACAATTTCTAAAATAAAATGATCCAAAGGCTTTAAAACTTTTAATAAAAAAAAATAATTTTTTCTATTTATAATACTTCCACATGTTAAAAAATTAATTTTACTATTATTCTTAAAATTATATTTTACAAGTCTCTCTATACCAGGTTCAACTACAGAAATTTTATTATTTAGTACCTTAAATTCATTTATTAATAAATTTTTTGTATTTTTAGATGTCACAATAAATTTGTTTATTTTTTTGAAATTTTCTTTTTCTAATCTTAAGAATTTTTTTGACCTTTGACCTTTAAATTCAAGATATAAAGGATGATGTATTAGCGCGATAACATTATAAGTTAGTATTTTTTTAAAAATTGAATACATTCCTTCTAAAGCTAATCCATCTATAATAATTTTTGAGTCAGGATCAATTTTATCTAAAATTTTTAAAAAATATTTTATATCGTTATTTGAAGGAAAAGGATAATTTTCACTTAGAGCAATTGGTCTAATATCTATATCTCTTTTCTTTGCATATTCTAGGATATTTTTTTCATAAATGTATCCTCCAGTTTTTGCATTAATATTTCCTGGATATACAAAATAAATATAGGATTTATTTTTAGATAACCTCTTGTTCATATGATGCCCATGCAACATTTGATTCTTGCAAGGTTATTTTAATTTTTTTTAGAGATTTGTAATCATCAGAGAATTCATTTTTTAGTCTATTCAAGATCTTATTGCAAATATCCTCTGCTAAAAACTCTGTTGAGGTAATTTTTCCCTTAAATTCATCAATTTCATCTAAATTTTGATAATTATATATTTTAAGAATATCTTTTAAAGTCGTGGACACTATTCCTAAATCCATAATTATATTGTATTTATTAAGTTTATCAGTGAAAAATTCAGCATCTACTAGATATGTAGCTCCATGCATATTTTGGGCAGGTCCAAATACTTCTCCAGGTAAAGAATGAGCTATTAGAATATTTTCTCTTACTTTTATCGAATACATAATTAATATTTAACTAAATGCATTATTGTATCCTTATTTTGAAGGATTTTATAGTAATCTTTTTCTAAATCAAAAAAATTACTTTCACTAGTAATTAATTTTTCTAATTTTGAATTTTTTAAAGATTTAATTGCTAATTTTAATCTCCCCTCAAAATCATATTTATTTTTCATGTATTTTGGTATTTTAGATACCTGTGAGCTAATAATTTTTAATCTTTTAGAATGAAAATACCCGCCTAAGGCAACTTCTCCTTTATTTTTACCATACCAACTAGCTTCTACTATTTTTCCTTCGATAGATAATTTTTCCATTAAAGAATTTAAAACTGTATAATTCGCTGTGGTGTTTATTGCTACATCTATTTTCTCAATATTTCTTATATCAATAAAATTTAATCCTAAGTAATTGGCAATTTTTCTTTTATTTTTATTATTATCAAAAACATAAACATTTTTATATCCATTGATTTTAAAAAAAAATGCAGTTAATAATCCTACAGAGCCAAGCCCTACAATCAGAATTTCGTTATTACTTTTAGATTGAGCGTCCCAAAAGATATTAATTGCTGTTTCCATATTTGCAGTTAGAATGTATTTTCGCAAATTGCCTTTTGGTAGAAAAATTAAATTTTGAATAGAAATTTCATATAAATCCTGATGAGGATACAGACTGAATATTTTTTTGTTTATATATTTATTTGGACCATCGATAATATTCCCAACATTTATATAACCGTATTTTATAGGTAAATTAAAAGAACCCTCTTGAAAAGGAGCTTTCATTAATTCAAATTGATCCTGACTTACGCTTTTAGATGAAACTAATTTTTCAGTTCCCTTGCTAATACCTGAGTATATAGTTTTAACTAAAACTGTTTTGTTATTTTTATTGTATACAAGTTTTTTTTGATAAATTTTAGCTTGTTTTTTTTTATCAATCCATAAAGAATAAGATTTCATAATTCACTTATAAATGTATAATAAAAAAATGCTAACAAACTTTTGGGAAGAATTAACAACAAATGAAATTAAAAAAATAAATAGAAAAACAGTTTTAATTTTCCCATTTTCATCAATAGAACAACATGGTCCTCATCTTCCATTAAATACTGATAAAAAAATTCTTGAAGGAATATTATTAGAATTCAATAAAAAATATAATTCAAATAAATATTTAATTATGCCTGAAATATATTTTGGTTCAGCTGCTGAACATACTGATTTTGATGGAACTATAAGTATTGATTCATTGGAATTTATATCGCACTCTTTATCAATTTTAGAAAATGTATGTAAATTGAAATTTAAAAATATATTACTTTTAAATAGTCATGGTGGACAAATAAGCCATATGGATATTATTGCTAAAGAATTGAAATCAGAATTTAAGATAAATATTGTAAAAGGCACTTATTTTTTATTTGATCAATTTAAAGGAATTATATCAAGTAAAGAAAAAGATTTTGGTTACCATGGTGGAGAATTTGAAACATCTATTATGTTATATTTATTTCCAAACCTTGTTAGGGAATCTAAAATTTCTAAACATAGATTATCTCCTGATTATTTATCATCTAAAACCATTTCTTATGAGAAAAATATTAAGAAAGCTTGGACTAGTAAAGAATTAAGTAAAAGTGGAATTATTGGAGATCCTAGAAAATCCAATGCGCAAATAGGAAAAAAAATAATTGATAGACTAACACAAAAATTAAATAAAATAATAAATGAGATGTTTTAGATTTTATTTTTAAAAAAATTAAATTAAAAAAATTTTTCGTACACATCGTTGTATTCACAATCATATACTTCACAGTTATCCAACATATATTCAGTTATTTGACTTAAGAATGTCCCATGACTAACTAATACAATTTTTTGTAAATTAAGTTTTTTGATTGATAGTAGAAAAGATTTTAATCTGATTTTAATATCATTATGAGACTCTTGTATAATTTTTTTTTCATTTATAGGTTTGTTATTATTCCACCAAAAATCATTTAAATTATTAAAATCAAAATCATTAAAGTCTTTTTTTAATTTTTTTGGTTGCCTTCCTACATCACATGAGTGGTATAAATGCTCTCTTATTAATGGTTCAATTACAGGATTTTTAGATGGAAAAACAATAGAGAATGTCTCTAATGTTCTTGTTAAGGGGGAAGAAAAATATTTATCAAATTTAAGATTTTTAATTCTACTATTTAATTTTTTTGCTTGCTCAACTCCTCTTTGAGTAATTCTTGCGTCATAATAATAAGTTGGATTATCTAAATCTGATGCTGCATTAGCTTCTGACTCAGCGTGTCTAATAAGATATAATTTCATTTTTTAAATATCAATATGATAAACATGAATCAGTAAGTATTAAACTTAGCTTTATTTACGTGAAGAAACAGCTAATAGAAGTGGCACAATCATAACTAATGTTGTTAATACTGATGGATTAAATAACCAATAAAGAACACCTAAAGAGAATATTAACATCCAAAATTCATTTTTATATAAAAATTTCATTATTTTTTAATTATATTAATACAAATTATTTTCTACTAATACTTTTTTTACAGTTTCACCCATTACAGAAGGGTTTTTGGAAATTGTAACTCCACACTCTTTAAGAAGTTCAACTTTTTCTATTGCGCTTTCACCATAAGCTGAAACAATGGCACCAGCATGCCCCATTACACGACCTTTAGGTGCAGTTAGTCCTGCTATATACGCAATTACTGGTTTACTCATATTTTCTTTAGCAAATTGTCCAGCTTCAACTTCTTGTGGACCACCTATTTCACCTATCATTAAGACTGCAATAGTTTCATCATCATTTTCAAACTTTTCAATTATATCTCTAAAAGAACTTCCATTTATAGGATCGCCTCCTATACCTACACTTGTTGAAACACCAATTTCCAAATCTTTAAGTTGTTGTGCAGCTTCATATCCCAATGTACCAGATCTACTAACTATTCCTATTTTACCCTCTTTGTAAATATGACCAGGCATAATACCTAACATAGATTTACCAGGACTAATTATTCCTGCACAATTTGGACCGACTAATCCCATTTTTTTATCTTTTGGATATCTTCTCATATATCTTTTTATTTTAACCATATCATGAGAAGGAATGCCGTCAGTAATAGCAACACAAGTTTTAATACCCGCATCAGCCGCTTCCATAGCAGAGTCTGCTGCAAATGCTGGAGGAACAAATAAAATTGATGTTGATGCACCTGTTTTATCTACAGCCTCTTTAACAGTATTAAAAACAGGAAGATTTAAATGAGTCATACCACCTTTACCAGGTGTTACCCCACCAACAACGTTTGAACCATACTTAATCATTTCTTCAGCATGAAAGCTTCCAATTTTTCCAGTAAAACCTTGCACTAAAATCTTTGTATTTTTGTGAATTATTATAGACATTATTATCCAAGAGCTTTTACTGCTTTATTCGCTGCATCTTCTAAAGTTGATGCTTCAATATAATTAATATTACTTTTTTTGAGTATTTCATTTCCTTTTTCAACATTAGTACCAGCTAAACGTATAACTAAAGGATGTTTGATTTCAATTTTTGATAAAGCTTGAACAATTCCTTCTGCAACCCAATCACATCTGTTTATTCCTGCAAAAATATTAACTAAAATTACCTTAACTTTTGTGTCCATAGAGATTAATTTAAAAGCTTTAACTATTTTCTCAGGAGTTGCACCTCCGCCAACATCTAAAAAGTTTGCAGGCTCACCGCCAGCAAGTTTTATCATGTCCATTGAAGCCATTGCTAAGCCTGCACCGTTAATAATATTACCAATATTTCCATCTAGGCTTACATAATTCATTCCTCTGTCAGAAGCATAAACTTCATTTGAATTTTCTTGTGTTTTATCTCTAAGTTCTGCAATTTCATCTCTTCTAAACATTGCATTATTATCAAAACTCATTTTACAATCTAATGCTAATATTTCATCTTGTTGTGATACAACCAATGGATTAACTTCAACCATTGTTGCATCAAGCTCACTAAAGGCTTTATAGCAACCAATAATTGTATTTGCAGCTCTTGAAATCAATTTGGATTCAATTCCTAAACCAAAAGCTATTTCTCTTGCTTGAAATTGTTGAATACCAACTGCTACCTCTATTTTAGATCTTATAATTGTTTCAGGCTTTTCTTTTGAAATCTCTTCGACACTCATTCCACCTTCTGTTGAAGCTACAACCATTATACTTTCTGAAGATCTATCAAACACTAAGCCTAAATATAATTCATGTTTGATATCTGTTGCTTCTTCAATATAAATTCTATTTATTATCTTACCTTCTGGACCAGTTTGGTTTGTAATTAATTTTTTACCTAACAATTTATCAGTTGCATCAGCAACTTCTAACGGAGAATTACATATAATAATTCCTCCCGCTTTACCTCTAGCACCAGAGTGAACTTGCGCTTTTACAACCCATTTTGAACCACCAATTTCTCTTGCTTTATTTTCTGCATTTTCTGGACTATAAACAATACCACCAGTCGGAATTTTAACACCAAAATCAGACAATATTTTTTTTGCTTGATATTCATGTATATCCATTACTTGCTCTCAATTAGTTTATTTATATTTACAATATTTTCAGCCATTCTTGCAGATGCTGCATCGATCATTCTTCCATCAAGCTGAGCAGCACCCTTTCCTTCAGCGGCTGCTTTTTCTAATTCTAATAATATTCTTTTTGCTTTATCTATTTCTTCTTTGGGAGGAGAAAAAACTTCATTAGCAAGATCTATTTGCGATGGATGTATTGCCCATTTACCTTCAAAACCAATTGCTGCAGCTCTTTTTGCTGCATCAAGATATCCTTCTTTGTCATTAAAATCACCAAAAGGTCCGTCTATTGCTCTTAAGCCATATGATCTACAAGTCATTACTAAAGTTGATAAGCCATGATGCCATTGATCACCAGGGTAATCAGGATTTAAACCTCCTATGACAACAGTTCTTGCTCGCATACTTGCTGCATAATCTGCAACTCCAAAGTGTAATGCCTCTAGTCTTGAACTTGATGTTGCGATTGATTGAATATTAGACATTCCTAGTGCTGTTTCAATTAAACATTCTAAACCTATTCTATTTTCAAATTTTTTATTTTGTTCAATTTGATTAAGCATACAATCAACCATATATACATCAGATGATGAGCCTACCTTTGGAATTAATAATGTATCAACCCTATCGCCGACTTCTTCTACAATTTCAATCACATCACGATACATATAGTGTGTATCCAAGCCGTTAATTCTTATAGAAATTGTTTTACCTTCTTCTCTCCAATTATATTCTTTTATTGCATTAATAACATTTTTTCTTGCATAAATTTTATCATTTGGGGATACTGCATCTTCTAAATCTAAAAAAATATAATCAGCATTTGATTTTAATGCTTTTTCAAACATCTTTGGATTAGAGCCAGGAACTGCCAATTCACTTCTGTGTAATCTAGATTTAGCAGGTTTATAAAATAAATGGCTCATTTAAAAAAAATTTATATATTTGATTAATATTATAAAAGCGATAAAAAAATTTAAATATTATAAAGATATTTCTTTAAGGCAATTTTCATCATTATTTTTTGGATTATTTACAATTTTTGATACTGGATAAAAGTCTAAATCATCCTCGATAACACTTTTGTTATTATTTAGAAATTCATTTTCACTATCATGAAGAAAATCAAGACCCTCATTATGAGACATAATAAGTGGCATTCTATTATGTATAAAGGAAAGCTTTTCATTTGCTTCCTTAGTAATGATACATGCAACATTCATTTTTTTATTATCTCTGATTTCTTCTCTCCAGACTCCACCAAAAAATAATAATTCATTTTTTGGAATTGATATTAAATATGGTTGTTTTTGATTATTTATATTTTTCCACTCATAGTATCCATTTGCAATAATAAGACATTTTCTTTTGGTAAATGATTCTTTAAATAAATATTTATCGTTAATCGTTTCAATTCTTGCATTAATAACAAATTGAGTAACATTATTTTGTTTACTAAAAAAACTATAACTCCAAATAAAAGTATCTATTAAAAGCTTATGGTTATTTTCATAAATAATATTAACGATATTAGAAGGTGATATATTGTAGGACTTATGTGAGTAATTTAAGGCTTCAATGTTAGGAAATAATTTTATAATTTTTTCTTTATCTTCAGTACTTGTAAATCTTCCGCACACTATGATGCTTGTGATAAAGGCATTGGTCTAGAAACACCAACGGTCATCCAACAATCTTTAAACTCACCGATTTGCTCCACTTTTTCTACTGTCCATTCAAAGCCAAATTTTTTTCCATTACTATCCGTTAGTTCTACAAAATAATATGAACTTTTTTCTTGTTCCTGAACAGGAATTATATTGTGTTCTAAATGGTCAATCATCATTGCATATGAAGGATTCTTAATCATTCTTATAAAATTATCTAGAGGACCAGTGTACATTCTATTATTTGGATGTGCAAATTCCCAAGTTTGCTCTATTCCAGCATCGTCAAATGGTAAATTATTTTTTTGAAGTGCTTTTAATTGAATTGAAATAACTTCTTTTGGGCCAATTGAAGGATCTGGTTTTATCATTTCCCCATAAACATTACTCGATAATATTATAAATAAACTAAAAAATATAATTTTGTGCATAATTTTAAAATAGTGTAATTAGAATTTAAGGCAATATGTATATTTATGATTTTATCCAAGGATTAATAATTGGAGGAACATTAATAATTGCTATAGGACCTCAAAATTTATTCGTAATACAACAAGGGCTTAAGAAATCTTATGTTTTTACAGTTACCTTATTTTGCAGTCTATCAGACAGTTTACTTATAGTAACCGGAATATATATATCTAATTATATTGTCCAAATTAATCCAAGTATCATAGGAATAATAAAAGTATTAGGTGGAATTTGGCTTATATTTTATGGTTTAAATAAAGTTAGAAAATTAAATCAAATTAAAGATATGAATAAAGAATTAAAAATAATTAATGAATTCGGAAAAGTATTAATTACCTTATTCCTTATTACATACGCAAATCCTCATGTTTTTTTAGATACAGTTATTTTAATTGGATCATTATCAACAAATTTTAATGATCAATTTTCATTTGGTATTGGAGCGATTGCAGCTAGTTTTTCGTTTTTCTTTTTTTTGGGATATATGTCAAAGTTTTTATCAAAATATATTTATTCAAATAAAACTTGGTTTTGGATTGATCTAATTATTGGTCTGCTAATGATTAGTTATGGAATATATTTTATAATTTTCTAAAGAAAGTTTCTAAATTTTTACATACATGATCAACATTTAATTTTGTAAAAACGAGAGGTGGTTTTATTTTAATAACATTGTCATAAGGACCATCAGTGCTCAACAAAATGCCTTGATTCCTCATATGGTTAATAAGCAATTTAGCTAATTTTTTATTTGGTTTAGACACATTACTTTTTTGAATAATATCTATTCCTAAAAAAAGCCCTCTGCCTCTAACTTCACTAATATATTTTTTATATTTTGCTTGGATTTTTTTTAATTCTTTTAAAAAATAATTACCAACTAACAAAGAATTTTTTTGTAATTTATTATTATCAATAGTCTCTAGTACTGCTTTACCGATAGCACAGGAAACAGGATTACCACCAAATGAATTAAAATATTCCATCCCGTTATTAAAAGTTGAAGCAATTTTTTCTGTAGTTATTACAGCAGCTATAGGGTGACCGTTACCCATAGGTTTTCCTAATGTGACTATATCTGGTACGACATCATGCTCTTCAAATGACCAAAAATTTCTTCCAACACGTCCAAAACCTGTTTGTACCTCATCGACAATACATAAAGCATTATTTTTTCTAATTTCTGAAAATATTTCTTTTAAATAATTTTTTGGAAGAATTACTTGACCGCCACAACCAAGTATACTTTCAGCAAAAAAACATGCAATTTTTGTTTCTTTGATTTTATTTCTAATTACTTTTTTAGCTTCATCTATATATTTTTGAATCCAATTAGAGTTTTGATATCTCCACTTTCCTCTTAATGGATCAGGCATATCTAATACATGAACGTAATTTTTTTTACCTAAACCACCCTTATTATTAAATTTATATGGGCTTAGGTCAATTAATGAATTAGTATGCCCGTGATAAGCATTATCCATTACAAAGACATCTTTCGCATTTGTATAAGTTTGAGCTATTCTATACGCTAAATCATTAGCTTCAGATCCTGTGCATACAAAAAATATCTTATTTAATTTCTTTGGAAATTTATTTAAAAGTAACTCACTATAATCATTTATAGTATCATATAGATATCTTGTATTAGTATTAAGTTTTAGATTTTGCTCAATCATTGCTTCATGAACATGAGAATTTGAATGACCAACATGGGAAATATTATTTACGCAATCTAAGTATCTCCTACCATATCTGTCAAAAAAATACTGATCTTTAGCTTCAAGCATATGGATAGGTTTATTATAAGAAATTGATAAATTATCAGAAATATTTTTTCTTCTTTTTTTTAAAGTATCTTTAAAATTATTATTACTAGAATAAAATGATTTTGGAATTCGCAGTATTAAATTTGGATCAGGCGAAATTTTATTCCAAATATTAAATAAAAATTCTTCACCTACTCCTGGAAAATTTTCATTTTGTCCTAATAAGTCTAATATAATTTGAAAATGCAAATGCGGTAACCATTTTCCATTTTCATTAGAATTACCAATTTTACCAATCCAATCACCTTTCTTAATTTTTTTTCCAATTTTTAGTTTTTGAAACATTATTTTGGATAAATGACCGTATAGAGTATAAAATTTATTATTTTTAAAACTATGTTCTAAAACTAGGGTTGGGCCATAATCATATTTAAAATTATTATTTTTTAAAATTATAATTTTACCGTCTATTGGCGCAAATAAATCTGTTCCGTGATCAATAAAGATATCTACACCTAAATGAATATTACGTCTTTCATTCGTGTTTAATTCAGAAATAAAGTTAGGGCCCTTATAAACTTTTCTTTTTTCATTGTATAAACCTATTCCTATATTAGAATTATCTTCTTTAAATATTTTATTAACTCTTTTTTTAAGCAAACTATTATCTGGATTACCTTTTAATAAAGGTGAATCAAAACTTAATTTTAAGATAGATTTATTTTTATCAAGTAAATTAAATTTAAAAATATTACCAAAGTTGAATTTATTTATATAATTTATAATTTCATTATGATTCTGAATAATATCAAAGCCACATATATCACGAACAACACATATTAAAAAATTGATAGGAATTTTGTCTAATTTTTCTAATAAAGACCATGCATCTTTCTCACTAATACTTAAATATTGATTTGATGGGTATTTAATTCTTTGTTTTTTTGCCATTACAACAGTAATCATGAGTCTTGACTTACATAAGGATATTAATGAATTAATTTCATCCTCATTAATAGAAAACTGTTTGTTGTACTCACTTATTATATTTTTTAGTGTAAAATAAATATTATTATTATTCATTAAAGCATATGAAAGGCATATTGCTAAATCATTTATTGTTGGAGAATAAATAGAGTCTCCATAATCTAGTAAACCACAAACATTGTTTTGCTTAATAACAATATTGTAATTATTTGGATCTGAATGAGTTATTGAATATCTTAATTTATTTAAATTTTTTTTTACAAATTTTTCATATTCTGAAAAACATTTTAATAGAATTAATTTTTTTGAACCTGTAAAAATATTAATATCTTTTTTAATCCATTTAATATTTGATGGATCCCAGATAAAATTTCTATGAGCATCTATATCATTAAATGCTCGCAACTTAGTTGATACTTTTCCAAGTAAATTACCTAAAGAATTTTCAATCTTAATATTGCTTTTTACATCTCCATACATTCGTCCTTCAATATAAGATAAAATCCTAACATAACATTCTCTATTTTTTTTATCTAAATATTTTGTAATCTTTGTATGGTGTATTTTTGGTATAAAAGTTTTAAGATTAATGTCACTTCGTAAATAATTAATTAATCTATCTTGATATTTTAATATATCTATTTTTTCAGATGGATTTGAAATTTTTAAAACATATTTTTTTTTATTATTTACGAATATAATAAAATTTATATCCCTTTCACTATCAAGACGTTTGATTTTGAGTAATTTATTTCTTAAGAAAGAAAAATTGATCTTTAACCATATAATTAAATGTTTATTATTAATAATAGGTGGATCAACATCAAAAACTGACATAAAAGGTGTATAATTCATAATGCTGAAATCTAAAAACATTTTTGTTTGTATTGGGGCAATTCACCACGATTATTTATTAAATCTTAAAAAAAATATTATTAATTTCAGATCTAATCAAATTACACAAAAAAGTAGAATTGGTGGAGTGGCATATAATATTGCAGAATTGCTCTCAAATTTTGTCAATGTAAATTTTTATAGCTTAGCTATAAACGCAGAAATAAGAAAAAAAATTTCAAAAAGAATATTTATTCATCAAATTAATAAAATTTATACAGATAGATACTATTTAGCCTTATCAGATAAAAAAAATAAATTTTTATTAGGTTTAGCTAATACAGATGAATATGAAAATAATAAATCCTTAAAAATTCCTAACATTAATAATAAAAATATAATATTCGATCTAAATTTTTCTAAAATTTTTTTGGAGAAATCAATAAATAAACTATCAAGAAATAATAAAATTATAGTTTGTGCAACATCAGTACATAAAGTTATAAAAATAAAAAAAATTATAAATAAAATTGATTTTATATTCTTAAACAAAGCAGAAATATTTAAACTTACAAATTCTTCAGATATAATAATTGGTGTAAAAAAAATATTAAAACAAAACAAGAATATAAAGATAGTTGCGACCAATTCAAAAAATAGTGTAATCTTTGGTAGTAGTGAATTTATAAAAAAAATAAAACCACCATCACTAAAAGTAGTAAACGAGAATGGTGCTGGAGATGCACTTGCAGCTATGATGTTGTATTTACTCACTAAAGAAAAAAAAATAGATGATATTTTGAAAACTTCTGTAGCATGTGGTTCTTATTATGCTAATGGTAATTCTCTAACAACAAAGAGTGATTATTTAAAAGTTAAAAATCTCTCTAAGAATGTAAAAATACAAAAAGTATGAAAAATATCTTTGAAGTAAGTAGGAAAGTTCATGAAGCAATTACTTCAAAGAAACCAATTGTAGCTTTAGAAAGTACATTAATTAGTCATGGATTGCCCTATCCAGAAAATATTCAAGTTGCAAATGAATCTATAAAGGCTGTTGAAGATAATGGTGCGGTTGCTGCAACAATAGGAATAATCAAAGGTATGGTTAAAATCGGATTATCGCAAGAAGATATTCAAATATTAGCAAAAGATAAAAATGTTCAAAAAGTTTCTAACCACAATATAAATTTATCAATATTTAATAAAGAAAATGCAGCTACAACTGTAGCAAGTACGATTTCAATAGCTTCTAAATTTAAAATAAAATTCTTTGCAACAGGCGGAATTGGTGGTGTGCATTTAAATGCTGAAAATACCAATGATGTATCTGCAGATCTATATGCACTTTCTGAAAATTCAAATTTTGTAATATGTAGTGGTGCTAAATCTATTTTAGATTTAAGTAAAACAAATGAACTACTTGAAACTTTAGGAATTACAAGAATTGGTTATCAAACAAATAATATGCCTGGTTTTTGGTACGAAGAAACAGAAAATAAAGTCGATAATAAATTTGATGAAATTCATGAAATTTCATCTTTTTTAAAACTCAATGAAAATATAGAAAATAAAAAATCAATTCTCATATTTAATAAAGTTCCAATAGAAAAAGCACTTAATAAGAATGATGTTGAAAAATGGATTAATAAAGCAACAATAAAAGCTGATAGGAATAAAATTAGTGGAAAAGAATTAACACCATTTCTTATAAATGAAATTAACGAACAATCAAAAAATGAAACTCTAAATGCTAATATATCTTTAATAATTAATAATGCAAATTTAGCTGGACAGATTGCAAAGAATTTTTATAGTTAGGGCAATAGAGATAATTTATCTTTAAGTAATTGAAAAAATTTTTCATCATTAGCTTCATTCATTACAAAGCAATTTGTTGGTCTTTTGGTAACGCCAAGCCAATCAACAACAGTCTCCCCTCTGGTTAATTCAGAATTTTCCTCAACTGTGACATTAACTTCTTTTCCACTAAAAATAGATGGATCTAATAAATATGCAATGACACATGGGTCATGTAGAGGCGTTTCATCAGTTTCGTACAATTCTTTATGAAATATTGTATAAAATTCCATAAGTTCTCCAAAAAACTTAGAACTTTTATTTTTATTTTCATTCATTGATTTCATAATTTTTGAATTTACATTTACCTGATGAGTAACATCTAAACCCATCATTGTTAAAGGAATGCCTGATTCTAAAACAATATTAGCCGCATGTGGATCCACATAAATATTAAATTCAGCTGATGGTGTTGTATTTCCTAAGCACATAGCAGCTCCACCCATAAAAACTATTTCTTTTATATTTTCTTTAATAGACTGATCTTTTTTTAAACTTAAGGCAATATTTGTAAGTGGTCCTGTTGGACATAAATAAATCTGCTCCTTTGATGATTTACAAGTTTCTACTATGAAATCAACACCATGTTTTTCTTGAGGTTTATAATTCGTATCTATTATTATTGGATCACCTTTTCTATCTAATCCTGTTTTCCCATGTACATATTCAGCTGTAAATAATTCATAATGAAGTGGTTTATTTGCACCAGAGTAGATCTTAATGTCCGTTCTTCCAATTAACGTGCAAACTTTAAGAGCGTTATTTACTGTATTATTTAAACCAGAATTTCCACCAACACAGGTAATGCCAAGTATTTCAATTTCCTTAGAGGAAGCAGCTAACATTATTGCTACCGCATCATCATGACCTGGATCACAATCTAAAATTATTTTTTTAGTCATTAATAAAACTTTTAAGAGGTAATGAAGATCGTTGTAACCAATTCCATTCAGGATATTCGTTGTTATTGTCAATTACATGAATTGTGTAAGCATGTCTTGATTTTGAACTTGTGTTCTCACATGAATAATGAGGAAGTCTACCATGTAATAAAACAAGTGATCCTTTTTTTACTTCTACAAAAGTATCTGTTTCAGGAAATGGTTCATCATTTAGATCTATCATTTGCATTCTACCGTCTACTTTTTTAAAAAGTTTTCTTAATGGACCTTTATGACCTCCACTTGCAACTTGTAGACATCCGTTTGTTTTATTTGCGTCTTCTAATGCAAACCAGAAACCAATAGTACTTTCAGGCTCAGTAAATAAAAAAGTAGAATCTTGATGACAAACTACTTCACCACCTATTTTAGGCTGTTTAAAAATATACATTGACTGGAGTAATTTTGGTTTTGAGAAACCAAGCGATAAAGCAATATCTTGAAGCTTTTGTTTATGAGAAAAGTTATAAAAAACATTATCTAAATCGTGCAAAGCATGACCGATTTTATTTACAATAAAATGTTTATTTTCTTCTATATTGTTATCGTTTAAATTTGCTTTTTCTTCAAAAAAGAAACGAATTTTATCTCCTGATTCTAAAAAATAATTATCATCATTATGAGCTTGATTAACTGTATCAAATATAGATTTTTGATTATTAAAATTATTATGCTCTATTAGATATGATGATCTTTCCATTAATTCATCGCATTCTTTATCAGTGTTGAAATTTTCAATAACTAAATATCCGTTATTACTCCAAAAATTAATCATTTCATTATTTAATGGTAAATCATTTGTTGAAAAATATTTCATTATATTCCAATTAATTTTGTTAAGAATGGCAATCCAACTTTAATAAGGTTCAATAACTGAGGTATAAAAAACCTGCCTGCAGTGGCAAGGAAAAATATTATGCCTCCAATTATGATTATTAGAATTAAATTTCTATAAAAATTACCATAATTATTATATTGAGATTTGGCTCTTGATCTCAAAATAAATAAAATAATCACTATAACAATTAAAACTATTAACAACTGGAACATATATTTTCTATATTTAGTAAAAAATTAATTTGCAATAATAATTATATCTTAATAGATAGTTTTTATTAAATGATCAAACTAAGCATATTATTTATATCAATATTTTCTCTAATTTATGGAATATATTTTTTATTTTTTCCATATAGTTTTGTAAATTTAACTGTTGCTGAAAAAACTAATATAGCATGGTTAAGAAATCTGGGTGGAGCTATAACAGGACTTTTATTTGTTGGTCTTTTTATGATCTATTTAAATACAAAAGGCTCAATAAAATTACTGAATGTTATTATTGTTACATCTATAATTCAGACTTCAGCTTTAATATATTCAAGATTATCAAATGAATTTTCTGCCAATAATTTAATAATTATCGATATAACTATTTATGCTGCGATTATTGTTACTATCTACTTGTTATACATTTCGATAAAATTCAAGGAATTTTTTATTTAAATTTTAAAAATATTCTAAATAGTAAAAAAATAATAAGTATTAAGAAAATTAATATTAATTCAAAAGATAAGATACTACTAAATTGAAACTCTTTAATTTCAATAAGATTTGAAAATTGATTACCCAAAAATGAAAAAAGAAGAAAATAGGGAGAGAAACCTATAAATGAAGAAATTATAAATTTAGTTTTAGAGATTTTTAATGTTGATAAAAATAAATTTTGAACAAATAATGGTACTCCAAATATCAGTCGTAATAATACTAAGTATTCAAATGATGATTTTTTAATAATTTTATTTAGTTTATTACTAAATTTTACAATTTGTTTATTAAAATATTTTTTAAATATATTTTTAAAAAAAAGAAAAAAAAATAAACTCCCTAAAACAATAGTTATTATATTAATTATAAAACCTATAACAAATCCAAAAAAGAATCCAGATGCAAGTATAATGATTAAACTACCAGGTAGAGAAAAGGTAAAAAACAACAATGAGAAAAAAAAATATAAAATTAAAGATAGTTGTAAATTATTTTTAATTAATAAATCAAACTGAAATAAAAAATTAAAAATAATATCTATCATTTAATAATTTTAAAACCTTTGAAAAATACGAATGATGTAGTCATCAAAGTTATTAAAATAAATATTAGTATAAAGATATTTTGAATAAAATTGAATGAAAATTGATCATTAAATGAGTTCCTAAAAAAACTTACAACATAATAGTAAGGATTATACAAAAGTATAGCTTTAAAATTATCAGGAAGATAATTAATTGAAAAAAAAGTTCCTGATAAAAAATTAATAGGTGCAACAAAAAAACTTGAGAATGTACTTTGTGAATCCCAAGAATTAAAAATTATACCAACGAAACATCCTAAACATGAGAAAAATATAATAACTAAAAATAGGTAGTAAAAAAAATAAAAAAAATTATAAATTTTAATATCTATTAAAATAGTAAATATTAAAAAATTAAACAGTGCTAAAATTATTCCAATAATAAGAGATGTGAATATTAAAGATATTAATATTTCAATCCTATAGATAGGTGCCATTAACCAATCATCTAAAGAACCAACTTGTTTCATATGAATTAAAGTAGCAGATGAATTATCGTAACTTTCCTGAGCAACTATCATAATGATCAATCCAGGAGCAATAAATTCAACGAAAGAACCAGAATCCATAGAAAGAAAATAGTAATTTTCAACTGTTATAAAAACTAATATAAATAAAAGATTTGTAGTTAGAGGGGCTAATAAAGAATAATGGTACTCTTGTAGAAATTCTTTTATTCTAAATGCGATTATTGAATAAATCGCACTAAAATTTAACATCAATTAAGATTACTTTGAAAAGTATTTTTGAACAAGGTCCACCCAAAAATTTACACCAATGGGTAATAAATTATCATTAAAATCATACTTTGTTGTATGTAGATGAGCGCTATGTTCTTCATCTCCTTGACCAAGATAAAGATAGGAACCAGGTTTTTTTTCTAACAAATATGAAAAATCTTCTCCTCCCATTGAGGGGTCAATATCATTAATAACTTTATCATCACCGACTAACTCTTTGGCTACATTTGCTGCAAATTTTGTTTCTTCTTTAGAATTTATAGTAGGTGGATATTTATTAACTAAATCAAATTCAATTTTTATCTCTGCACCATGTGCATCCGCTATACCTTTACATAACTCATTTAATCTTTTTTCTATATATGCTCGTGTTTCTCTTCGAAAAGTTCTGATAGTCCCGCCCATTTTAACTTGATCATCGATTACATTATAGGCAGTACCAGCATTAATTTTTGTAATACTTATAAGAGCTTTATCAACAGGATCTGTGGATCTACTTATAATTGTTTGAACAGCGGAAATAACTTGTGCAGAAATTACTACAGGATCAATTGCTAGATGAGGTGATGCAGCATGACCACCCTTTCCTTTTACAGTAATATCAAATTCGTCAACTGCTGCCATCATTGGTCCGCTATTTACACCAAACGTACCTAAAGGTAACTCAGGCCAATTATGAAGTGCATAAACTTCATCAATTTTAAAATCATCAAACATACCATCTTGAATCATTTTTTCTCCTCCAGCAAAACCTTCTTCTCCTGGTTGAAAAATGAAATATACTCTTCCATTAAAATTATTATTTTCACTTAGATATTTTGCTGCCCCAAGAAGCATTATGGTATGACCATCATGGCCACAACCATGCATCATACCTTTATTTTGAGATTTATGATTAAATTCGTTTTGTTCCGGCATAGGAAGAGCGTCAAAATCTGCCCTTAATCCAATTGTCTTATCATTAGTAACTTCATTACCATCTACCCAAGCAACGATACCTGTATTAGCGTAACCATCTTTAAATTTAATATTAAATTCACTTAGCTTATTTTTGATATATTTTGATGTTTCAAATTCCTGAAGGCCTATCTCAGGAATTTTATGTAAATCCTGACGCCATTCTGTCATCTGATCTTGCATTTGATTTATGCTGTTTAAAATTGGCATTATAGTATTCCGAAGAAACCTTTTTTATTTAGTTTTTCTTCGCATTGTTTTAATTGTTTATTAAACATCTTAGTATTTCTTTCTACATTTTTAGCAACATCAATCAACCAATCTTTACTTTTAAATGTCTCTTTTGACCATCCGTTTTGACCTTCATGGTATGCTAAATATTGATTATAGTAATCATTTTTTGAAATTCCAATCATATTTTCGGACTGAGTTGTGTACCATCCAATAAAATCAGTTACATCTTTAAAATTTGCCCTTGATGCATTTTGATTACCAGTTTTATTCTTATACCAATCCCATGTAGGATTTGTTATTTGTGCATATCCAAAAGCAGTTGATGGTCTAGACGTTGGTATTAAACCTAAAAATTTTTTTCTTTTCGGTTTTGCAAATTGAGTAAAAGATGACTCTTGTTTTATAACTGCTAATTGGAATGCAATTGGGGTATTCCATTTATTATAAGAATTTTTAGTTGCTTTATACCAGCTTTTCTTTTCATCAAAAATTATGCAACTATCAGCAGTATTTGTTAACTGATTTGACGTACATGCATATAAAAATAACAATGTAATGCAAAATAATTTTAAAAAATTATCAAATTTCATTATAAATCTAAATACCATAACTTTTACTTATATAGTCTTAAATGTGGCAAAAAATTATTGCTTACTATTGAATTATAGATATGAATGCTTAAATTTTAAAAATGGCAGAAAAAACAAAAGAAAATTTAACATTTCAAGCTGAAGTCAGTAAGCTTTTAGATCTTGTTGCTAATTCTCTTTATAGCGAAAGAGAAATATTTCTAAGAGAACTAATATCTAACTCTGCTGATGCCTGCGAAAAATTAAGATATCAATCACTATCCAAAAAAAATCTTTTAAAAAATGAAAAGGATTTAAAAATTAATATCAGAGTTTCAAAAAAGAAAAAAATCATCGAAATTGAAGATAATGGAATTGGAATGTCTAAAAATGAACTGATTGATAATTTAGGGACTATAGCGAGATCAGGAACTAGTAAATTTATTGAAGCAATGAAAAATAAAAAAAGTAATGATATTTCTGCAATTGGTCAGTTTGGTGTTGGTTTTTATTCCTCATATATGGTTGCGGATAATGTTGAAGTGCTCTCTAAAGATGCTGAAAATGAAGAAACTAATCTTTGGTCTTCTAATGGAAAAGAAAATTATACCATAGAAGAATCTAAAAAAGATAAAAGAGGCACTTGTATTACTCTAAATATAAAGAAAGATGCTGATGAATTTTTAGATTCATTTCGTTTAAGATCAATAATAACAAAATACTCAAATTATATTCCTTTTCCAATTTATCTTAAGGACCTTGACAATAAAGAAAAAGAAGAAAAAATAAATGAAGGTAGTCCATTATGGCTTAAAGATAAAAAAGATATAAAAGAAGAAGATTATAAGCAATTTTATAATAATATTTCATTTAACTTCGATGATCCATTAAAAACTATTCACTATAATGCTGAGGGTGTTATTAGTTATAAGGCTTTATTGTATTTTCCTACAAACCAACCTATGGATTTATTCAATGCTGATAGGAAAAATAAAATAAAATTGTATGTTCAAAAAGTTTTTATTACTGATGATTGTGAAGACATAATTCCTAATTGGTTACGTTTTATTCCAGGAGTAGTCGACTCACAAGATATTTCTCTCAATATAAGTAGAGAAATGCTTCAAAATAATCCTATTATTATAAAAATAAAAAAAGGTATTACAAATAAAATTTTAAATGAAATAGATAACTTAGCTAAGAAAGAAAAGGATAAATTTGAGACATTTTGGAATAATTTTGGCCCTGTTCTAAAAGAAGGGTTATACGAACATAATGATCATCATGAAAAAATCCTACCGTTATTAAGATTTGAAAATTCTTTAAATGATAAAAAAATATCTCTTGAAGAGTACACTAAATTAATGGTTAAAGATCAAAAAGAAATTTATTATTTTGCTAATACTGATAAGGATCATATTAAAAACTCCCCTCAATTAGAAGTTTTCACTGATAAAAAAATACCAGTTTTATTTATGGTTGACGCAGTAGATGAGTTTTGGATACAAAATGTAAATAAATTTAAAAATTTAGAATTTAAATCAATAACTAAAGGTAAGGTTGATGTTTCAAAAGTTGGTGAAAAATTACGTAAGAAAGACGAAGATAAAAAAGAAATAGATAGTAAAATCAATGATTTAATTAACGTACTTAAAACAGAGCTTAAAGAGGCTATATCTGATGTTATTGTATCTAAGAGATTAACCAAAAGCCCAATTCTTCTTGTTGCTGAAGAAACTGGGATGGATATAAATATGGAAAAACTGATGAAAATGCATAATCAAAAAACTCCTGTTTCAAAAAAAATACTTGAAATTAATCCAAACCATCCGATGATTGTAAATTTATCTGAAAATTTAACAAAAATTGACCATAAAAAAGCTTCGAATTTAATTTTAGATCAAGCTAATATATTAGATGGAAACATTCTCTCAAATCCATCTGCTTACTTAGAAAATTTAACTGAAATTTTTATTAAGTAACTGAATTTAAAATTTTATTATTATTAAAAAATTCAACAAACTGTTTAGCAACCATTTCTGCTACAACTATTTGCGCTTCATCAGTAGAAGCAGCAATATGTGGAGTTAAAATTATATTATCTAGATTATAAAACCCACTTTCTTCTAAAGGCTCATTTTTAAAAACATCTAATGCAGCACCCTTAATTTCTTTTTTTTCTAGAGCATTTTTAAGATCTTCTTCATCAACTAAGTTACCTCTAGCGGTATTTATAATGATACAATTTTTTTTCATTTTCGAAAGATGATTTTTATTCATAATCGGATTACCATCTTTATTGGGTTTACAGTGAAATGAAATTATATCTGAGTCTATAATAATTTCATCGATAGAACAAGAATTATATTCAGGAAAGCTATCCTTAATTTTTTCAAAGTATGAAGAAAATATTGAAACGTTCATTCCCAATACATTAGATATTTCTGCAACTCTTTTGCCTACATTACCAAAACCTACGATACCAATTTTCTTGCCTTTAATTTCATTTCCCTTTAATTTCTTTTTTTCCCAAAGACCTTTATGAGTTGTCTCATTGGCAACAGTAATTTTTCTTTGTAATGCAAAAATTAAGCCAATTGTATGTTCTGCTGTGGCATTTGTATTTCCTCCTGGAGTATTCATTACAATAATATTTTTATTTTTAGCAGCTTCTAGATCAATATTATCTACACCTGCTCCTGCTCTACCTATAATTTTTAAATTTATAATAGAATCAATTATATCTTTTCGCACTTTAGTTGCAGAACGAATGATTAAACCATCATAATTATCAATTATTTTTTTTAATTCTTCGGGAGATAAATTTGTTTTTGTATCAACTGAAATATTATTCTTTGTTAAAATTTCATATGCTATGTTATCTAGTGAATCTGATATTAGTACTTTAGGCATGTTTTGATTTAATTTCTGAATAAGCCCAATCAATCCAAGGTAAAACTAATTCTACATCAGAAGTTTGAACTGTACCTCCAGCCCATATTCTAAAAGAAGGTGGTGCTTTGGGATATCCATTACAATCAAATCCAACATTATTTTCAGAAAGTAATTTACATATATCAGCCATTACAGCTCTTTGATCGCTTTCATCTTTATTAGTAAACCAATCTTCAATAATTTTAAAAGTTATTCCAGTGTTTGAAATATAATTATCATCTTCAATTTCAGATAAAAAGGTGACCCAATCTCTCTCATTAATCCATTCTCTAATTTTTTGTAAAGAGTTCTGGGATTTAGAAATTAATGAATGTAATCCTCCTTGAGAAGAGACCCAATTTAATGAATCAATAATATCTTCAACACATATCATTGACGGTGTATTAATTGTGTTTCCTTCAAAAATACCTTTTATCAATTTTTGGTTTTCAGCTAATCTAAATAATTTTGGTACTGGCCAACTAGGTGTAAAACTTTCTAATCTTTCAGTAACGCGTGGAGAAATTGCTATCATTCCGTGAGCAGCCTCTCCTCCGAGTATTTTTTGCCAAGACCAAGTAATAACATCACATTTGTTATAATCTATAGGCATACCAAAGATTGCTGATGTAGCATCACAAATGGTTAGGCCTTTTCTATCATCAGGTATCCAATCTCCATTTGGAACTTTGACACCAGATGTTGTCCCATTCCAAGTAAAAATAACATCATTATCAAAATTGACTTTGGAAAGGTCGGGTAGTTTGCCATAATCTTCTTCATGAATATTTAAATTATCTAATTTTAATTCATTTATTGCATCAATTACCCAATCTTTACCAAAATTTTCCCATGCAAGAATATCAACTCCCGTTTTACCTAATAGGCACCACATAGCAGCCTCTAAAGCACCAGTATTTGATCCAGGCATTATACCCAATAAATAATCATCAGGTAATTTTAGAATATCTTTAGATTTATCTATTGCTTCTTTTAGTCTTGCTTTACATTCAACAGATCTATGAGATCTACCAATTAAAGCATTACTCAAAACAGATATGTCCCAGCCTGGTCTTTTTGAGGTTGGGCCACTTGAAAAGTTTGGATTGTTAGGTTTAGTATTAGGTTTATTCATATACTTTTTTCAAACTCATAAACTACTAAGCCATCTAAAGGTTTTGGATCAAACCATGTTGATTTAGGAGGCATAGTCAAATTTTTATTCGCGACTGTAATAACATCACTTATTGAAGATGGGAAGATAGAAAATGCCACACTGTCATTATTTTCATCAACTTTTTTTTCTAAAGCTTCTAAACCATGGCATCCGGCAATAAATCTTATTCTTTCATCATTATTAACATCAGAAATATTTAAATGTTTTTTGAAAATGAAATTGTTTAAAATATTAATATCTAGTGTATCAACAAAATTATCAGTTTTTAATTCAGTTTTAAAATTCAATGAATACCATTTTTTTTCATGATACATTCCAAATTGTTTATTTAATTTAGGTTTGAATGGATTTTTTTCATTTTTTATTTCGAAATTTTTTGAAAGAATTTCTAAAAATTTTTCTTCACTTAAACCATTTAAATCTTTAACAACTCTATTATAGTCAAATATTTTAGCTTCATCACTTGGAAAAGCTGCTATCATAAAATCTTCCTGTAAAATATTTTTATTATTATTTAATTCTCCAATAATTTTCATTGCACCCATTCTATGATGTCCATCTGCAATATAAAAATTTTCTACTTCATTTATAAAAACAGAAGATAAGTTTTTGATAAAAGATTGATCAGAAATACACCAAAGCTTATGAATAGATTTATCAAAGCTTTCAAAATCATAATCTGGAGTGTTTGATGTTATAGAAGATAACAAATCTTTTATCTCATTATTTTTTTTATATACTACATAAATAGGACCAATTTGTGTTTTTATATTTAACATTTGTTCCGCTCTTTCTCTCATCCTTGTCTCATATATTTTTTCATGTGCTTTAATTTTTTCATCTACAAAATCTGAGATTTTCGAAAGAGATAAAAATCCTAGTTGAGTATGGCCTTTAAATTCAATTTGATAAATGTAATAAAACAATTCTTTATCTTTTTTAATTACGTCATTTTCTTTCATTTTATTAAAATGTGATTTTGCTTCTAAAAGAGTATCTGCTTCTTTTAATTGTCCAACGGGATTCAAAATTTTTAAGTAATTCCAATAATTATTTTTTTTAAATATTTCTATGTTTTCAATACTTAAATGATCAGTAGAAGGAGCAATTAAATTTTTTGCATCTTCATTGAAAGGACGTGTTCCTTTAAAAGGTTTAATCTCGACCATAATATAGAAACACCTTTAATTAAATAAAAAAAAATTTAAACTTAAATTATGCTACTTCAGGAATTTGAGAAATAGATTTACCTATTCCGTCATCATCAATAACATCATCAGCCATTGTCCCATTTAGATAATCATCATAAGCTGTCATATCAAAATATCCATGACCACATAAATTAAAGAGAATAGTTTTTGACTCCCCTTTTTCTTTACATTCTAATGCTACATCAATAGCACCTTTAATTGCATGGTTTCCTTCTGGAGCAGGAATAATTCCTTCTTGTTTAGCAAAAGTCAGACCAGCTTCGAAACAATCTTTTTGACCATATGCTTTTGCTCTCATTAAACCAAGTTCATATAAATGACTTAAATGATAAGACATGCCATGGTATCTTAATCCACCAGAGTGATTAGCTGGTGGCAAGAAATTGGATCCAAGTGTATGCATTTTAATTAATGGGGTCATTTTTGCCATATCTCCATGATCATAAGTATACTTACCTTTTGTAAAAGAAGGACATGATGCAGGCTCACAACCAATTAGATCAATTTTTTGACCACCTCTTAATTGTTGTCCTAAAAATGGAAACATTAATCCAGAAAGATTACTACCACCACCTGTACATCCAACAATTATATCAGGATAATCTCCAGCCATCTCCATTTGCATAATAGCTTCATTACCATTTATAGTTTGGTGCATTAAAACATGGCCTAAAACACTTCCAAGTGAGTATTTTGCTTTACCTCCACTTTTAACTGTTGCTTCTATCGCTTCTGATATAGCTATGCCCAAGCTTCCAGGGTTATCAGGATTTTCTGATAATAACTTGTTTCCAAAATCAGTTAAATTAGATGGACTAGCGTGACAGTTAGCTCCAAATGATTGCATCATTAATTTTCTGTAAGGTTTATGATCAAAACTAACCTTAACCATAAAAACTTCAATATCTATACCAAAGATCTGACCTGCAAAAGCTAATGAACTTCCCCATTGACCTGCACCAGTTTCAGTAAATATTTTACTAATTCCTTCTTCTTTATTAAAAAAAGCTTGTGGGACCGCAGTATTTGGTTTGTGACTTCCTGTAGGACTAACACCTTCATATTTATAATAAATTTTAGCTGGTGTGTCTAAAAACTTTTCTAATCTTCTTGCTCTATATAAAGGAGAAGGCCTCCATTGTTTATATACTTCTCTTACTGGTTCAGGAATTTCTATTTCTCTTTCAGTAGAAACTTCTTGCATAATCAAACTCATTGGAAATAAAGGAGCAAAGTCATCAGGACCAGCTGGTTGTTTAGTTCCAGGGTGTAATGGTGGTGGCGGTGGACTTGGTAAGTCTGCATTAATATTATACCAAAACTTTGGTGCTTTATTTTCTTCAAGTAAGTATTTAATTGAGTCGCTCATAATAAAAGTATATTGGACTATAAAAAATTAAATATCAACCATAAATGAAATACTTTAACTTCAAAAATGTGTCTATTTTTATTGCTGTTTTATTAGTATTATATGTTTTTTACGGATATTTTTCTCATTAATTTTTTTTGACCTACAAACAGACCAATAAAAACTAAAATAATTCCAACTACAGAACTAAAGACTATTTGTTCAGAAAGAAATATAAATCCCCATATTAAAGCAAAAATAGGAATTAAATAAGCAACATAAGATAAGAATATCGGACCAGATTCTTTTACTATATGATAGCGCATGTGAAAAGCAATAGCTGTTGGAAAAACGCCTAAATAAATAATAGAAATTAAAGAAATTTCATTAATATCATTCTTATAATTTATAAAATCATAAAATAAAAATGGTAATGATATTATCGCTCCAAACAATGTAGCAAAAGTAGTAATTGAAATAGGGCTCAATTTTTTTAATTTATTATAAGCAGCAATATTTGAAATCATGTAACCAAATGCAGCTATAATCACAAAAATTTTTGCTAAAGTACTAATGTAGTTTTCATCTTGAAAATTAAATTTACTTATATCTAAAATAAAAATAATACCTATAAAACCTATAATTATTGATAAAAATTTAATCCAAGTAAACTTATCGTCTGAAGTTAATACATGAGACATTAGTAATGTTATTAAGGGACCAACTGACATTAATAAACCTGCAGTAGAAGAGGTAATGTATTGTTCAGCCCAACTAATTAGATAGAATGGTAAAAAATTTCCAGTAATGCCTATAAAAGAAAGAATTAAAACTAATTCAAGATTAAATTTAGGATGTTTGTTATATGAATAATATAAAATAATTAAGAATATTGATGCTATAATTAATCTTAGGGAAGCAATACTTGTAGGAGTAAAACTAGACAGACAAATTTTAATAACGAAAAAAGAAGATCCCCAAATAGCAGCTAAAATTAAAAGAAGTATTAAATTATTTGATACTAATTTATTTAACAAAAATTAAATTTTGTTTTTTGGTTGTGGAATTTCAATATTTTCAGAAGGTTTCATAAATTCATCTCTTCTTCCATCCCAAAGATAATCTGCGTAATCAAATTCTGTAATCATTCTATCAGATCGTTCAAATGTCAAACCGTATTTCCTACAATAACTAGCAAATTCTTCAGCATTATCTATCGGTAAATTTTCTACAGTCCATTTTCTAGAACTTCTATCAAATTTGAAACCATTTTTTTTGAACCAATCTCTGTGATAATATGAGTCTCTACCAAAAGCTGAAAAAGTTATTTTTTTTGACATAATAATACGCGCTCTTACATGAAAAACTTAGAAAAAACAAATTTAATTTTTAAAATTAATTTTATTTAAAATAGTAGAAATCTTTTAGTATTTATAATAATATAATCTTATGGATCTTTACAGCAGTAGTGAAATAACAGTTCATCAGTTAAATGAACTTAAACAAGATGACAAAAAAATTCAAATTATAGATGTAAGAGAAGATACTGAGAGAGATCATGCCCATATTAAAGGTACCATACACATGAAACTTTCAGAAATTGCTAAAAGATGCACTGAATTAGATAAGAAAAAAAATATTTTTGTAATGTGTCATACCGGTACAAGAAGCCAAGCTGTATGTAAATGGCTTAAAGCACAAGGTTATAATCATTGTGTTAATGTACTTGGCGGAATAGATGCATGGGCTGCGTTAATCGATAGAAATATAAGAAGATATTAAGAAATACTCTCTAAGTACAAACCTAGAAAAATAATAATTATACTAATTAAAAACAGTATTATCCTGAACAGGATTTCAATGAAAAGATTAAATCTTATTCGTTTTTTTATAATTAGTTTATATAGAGGGTTACTAATTGATAAAGAAATTAATAGTATCCCAATAATAATAACAAACCAATGCATAAAGTTAAAAAATACATAGCTGAAGATTTAAAATTTTCAAATCAAACTATTCGAGAAATGAAGATTAATTCAAAAAATTTTTATAATAATATTAAAGACAGAAGAAGTACACGCGAATTTTCAAAAGATAAAATTGATATAAATGTTATAAAAAATGCGATCTTATCTGCGGGATCAGCTCCTAGTGGAGCAAATTTGCAACCTTGGCATTTTGTAGTAATAAAAAATAAAATCGTGAAAAAAAAAATTCGAATAGAAGCAGAAAAAGAAGAAGAAAATTTTTATAAGTACAAAGCTCCTCAAGATTGGTTAGATGCATTAACTCCTTTAGGAACTGATGAAAATAAAAAATTTATTGAAAATGCACCTTATTTAATAGCTATATTTGAAAAAAAATTTTCAATTTCAAAAAATAAAAAAATAAAAAATTATTATGTAAAAGAGTCTGTTGGTATAGCTACTGGTATATTAATTACTTGTTTACATTTTTCTGGCTTAGCAATGTTAACACACACGCCTAGTCCAATGACATTTCTTAACAAAATTTTGAAGAGGCCTAGCAATGAAAAACCATTTGTATTACTTATTGTGGGACGACCAGATAAAGATGCAAAAGTTCCAAAGTTTGCAAAAGAAAAGAAAAAGTTTGAGGAAATTACTTCAATTTTTTAACCAAGTTCTTCTGGTTTCATAGTTTCATAAACCTCATAAGGCATATGTATCCAAGGAGAATCTTCTAAGTAATCAACATAATAATTTGGTTTAAATGATGATACTGACTTATAAAACAAAACCCCTGTTCTTATTGGTTCATCTATATAAAAACCATAAGTGTGATTTAACCAATCAATACTTTTTTTTAGAGTAATTCCTGAGTCTGCTAAATCATCTACTATTAAAACTTTTGATCCAATGTTAGGGCTTGTTTTTGCCAAATCTCTTGAAAATGTGATTGCACCTCTTTTATTTTTTACTCCCTCACCCTTATATGATTCAACAGAAAGAATTGCTAAAGGAACATCAAATATTCTTGCCATTACATCCCCTACTCTCATGCCGCCTTTTGCGATGCATACAACCTGATTAAACTGCCATCCATCCTTATGAATTTGTTTTGCTAAATCTTCTGTTTTACTTCTATATTCATCCCAACTAATGTGTAAATCAGACATAATCTTCCTTTGAAATTAAGAGTTAAACCTCTCCCTTTTAAAAGAGAGAGGGTTGTAAGAATTTTAATTATTGTGGTACTTCGCCGTCAATACCTTGAACATAAAAGTTCATTCCAAGTAACATCCCATCAGGTGCTACTTCACCTTCAGGAACCACAAGCTCACCAGCTTGGTTGTAAATTGGACCTGTGAAAGGATGGATAGTTCCATCTTTAATTCCAACTTCCATATTTACAGCTTCTTGAATTAAACTTGCTGGAATAAGTTTAGTATTATATGGTGACATTACAACCATACCTTTATCCATACCATCCCAAGTATCACCTGAAGACCAAGTGCCATCTACAATTGCTTTCGCTCTTGCAGCATAGTAAGGGCCCCAAATATCTTCAATTGAAGTTAAATGTGCATCAGGACAGAATTCTTCTTGGTTTGAAGCTTGACCAAACGCAAGAACACCTGCTTTTTGAGCAGCTTGGCAAGGAGCATATGTATCAGTATGTTGAACAATTATGTCGGCTCCTTGATTAATTAATGTATTAGCTGCATCAGCCTCTTTACCTGGGTCATACCAAGTAAACACCCAAATTATTTTCATTTTAATATCTGGGTTAACTTTAGCTGCTGCTAAATAAAATGCATTAATTCCTCTTACAACTTCTGGAATTGGGAATGAAGCTATATAACCAATAGTATCAGTTTCAGTCATATGACCAGCGATATGACCTTCAATCATTCTTCCTTCATAAAATCTAGCCGAATATGTAGCAACATTATCAGCTTGTATATATCCTGTGGCATGCTCAAATTTTATATCAGGAAAGTCTTTCGCAACTTCATGTGTCTGATCCATGTAGTTGAAGGACGTAGTAAATATTAAATCATGCCCTGAGTCAGCTAGCTTTCGAATTGCTCTTACTGCATCTGCATTTTCAGGAATATTTTCAAGATATGTAGTTGTTATGGAGTCACCTAATTGACTCTCCATATATTTTCTTCCTACATCGTGCATATACGTCCAACCATGATCACCTGGAGGACCAATATAAATAAATCCAACTTTTTTAGGGTCTGCGTAAGCAGAACCAAATGAAAAAACTAAAAAAGTAGATAAAAAAGTTATAATTCTAATCATTTTAACCTCACCTGCTAATATAACGATTACTCAATAACATTTGTAATATAGAAACAGATCAGATCAATAATTGTATAAGAAAATACTTAAAAAAGAGTGGATATTTATCTTCCTTTATAAAAAGGAATAGTTAATGAAGCTGGTGCACTGAGTTTTATTCTTAATTTATTACTAGATATTAATACTAAAACTATAATTGTTGCAACATATGGCGCCATACTAAAAAATTGACCAGGAAATCTTAGACCTAGTGCTTGAAGATTCATTTGAAGAATAGTAACGCCTCCAAATATATAAGCTCCAATAAGCACCCTTTCAGGTTTCCAAGTTGCAAATACAACTAAAGCTAATGCTATCCATCCACGTCCAGCTGTCATACCTTCTTGCCACATTGGAGCATAACAAATTGAAATATATGATCCAGCAAGAGCACACATAGAACCTCCAAATAAAATTGATAAAAATCTAATTTTAATAACGCTATATCCTAATGCATGTGCAGAATTATGAGATTCCCCTACTGCTCTTAATATCAAACCAGCTTTAGTTTTATAAAAAAAATAACTAACCAAAAAAACAATTAAGAAAGAAAATATAACAAAAAACCATGGTGACAGACCATCAATTGGTGTTCCTATATATTGTTTGCCAAGCATCGAACTAAGACCTATTCCAAAAATAGTTAATGCTAATCCAGTAGCAATTTGATTTGACATTAAAAATAGAACTAGAAAAGCAAATAAACCAGACATGATAATTCCAGATAATATAGATACAAAAAAAGCTAAAAAATAACTTCCAGTAATTACTAAAATAATAAAAGCGGACACTGCCCCTACCAACATCATTCCTTCTACACCTAAATTTAATACTCCGGATTTTTCTGTAACTAGCTCACCTATACCAGCAAAAACAAGAGGTGTTGTTGCAATTAAAACAATTTGTAATATTCCAAATATTAAATCTAAATTCATAATAATTTTTTGTAAGTTAATTTATAGTTAATTAGTAATTCTGCACCTAATAAATAAAATAACACCAGTCCCTGAAATATAAAACCTACTGCTGAAGGAATTTGTAAAAACAATTGCGCATCTTCAGCGCCAAGATAAGTAAGAGCAATAACTAAAGAAGCAAAAATAATACCAATTGGGTGAAGTCTACCTAAGAAGGCTACAATGATTGCAGTAAATCCATAGTTAGGAGAAATATCTCTATATAATAATCCAATTGGACCAGATACTTCAGCTAAACCTGCAATACCTGCGAAAGCACCACAAATTGCAAAAGCAAATAAAACTAAAGTTGTTTGATTAAAACCAGCATATCTAGCAGCTTTGGGGCTGTAACCGGATACTTTTAATTGAAAGCCAAAAATAGTTTTTGAAAATATAAACCAAGATACAAAAATTAAAAATAGAGTTATAATTAATCCAAAGTGAACCCTTAAACCATCAAATAGTAAAGGCATTCTACCAGATTCACTAAATGGTCTTGATTTAGGAAAACTATAACCAAATGGATCTTTCCAAGGACCGACTACTAAATAATCTAAAATATATAAAGCAACATAAACTAACATTAAACTTGTTAAAATTTCATTTGTATTAAATTTTGTTTTTAAAATAGCTGGAATTAAGCCCCACAATGATCCTCCAATAGCTCCACCAAAAATCATTAATGGCAACAACCAGAAAGCATTTGTATCATGAAATAAAATTCCAATACCTCCACCAAAAATTGCACCCATGGTAAGTTGTCCTTCAGCTCCAATATTATAAATATTATTCTTAAAACAATATGAGAGGCCAATTGCAATTAAGGCTAAAGGAGTTGCTTTTACAAATAATTCAGAAATACCGTAGGTTGAAGAAATAGGTGAAATAAAAAATGTATATAATGCATAAGCTGGATCAAAACCTAGAAGAACAAAAATAATTGAACCTGTAATTAAAGTTAAAACAATAGATATTATGGGAACAAAAAAATTCATTAAACCCGAACTCTGTGAGCGAGAAACTATAGAGGGAAATAAACTATTCATTTTTTCCACCCATCAATAATCCTAATTTTTCAATTCCTACTTCACTAGTTTTAAAAGGTTTGGATAAATTACCATCATAAATAACAGATATTTTATGAGTAATTTCAATCAATTCATCTAAATCTTGAGAAATAACAATTATAGATGTTCCATTTTGAGATAATTCTATCAAAGACTCTCTTATAGAATGCTCAGCACCAGCATCAATTCCCCAAGTTGGATGTGAAATAATTAATATTTTTGGCTTGGATGATATTTCTCTACCAATGACATATTTTTGTAAATTTCCTCCAGACAAACTTGATGCTTTAGCATCATTCCCAGGAGTAATGACTTTAAATTCATTAATTACATTATTCGCAAAATCATCGACGTTATTTTTCAGAATCATACCATTTTTAATAAAATTATTTTTTGGAAATTGACTCAAAAGAATATTATCAGACAAACTTAACTCAGGTACTGCACTATGACCTAATCTATTTTCCGGAACAAACGAAATAGATAAATCTCTTCTTTTTTGAGGTCCATACTTTTCAATTTTTTTATTACCAAAAGTAATTGAACCAGATTTAATATTTATATTTTCTCCTGTTAAAATGTCCATTAATTCTGATTGTCCATTACCAGCAACACCAGCAATACCATAAATCTCACCCACTTTAACTTGAAAAGAAATATTTTTAAGGTCTGTTAAAAATGGATCGTTAAAATCACATGAAATATTTTTAACTTCAAAGTTAATTTCGTCTTTTATATGCTCATAATTAGTTTTTAAATCATCTAGTTTTTGTCCTAGCATTTTTGTTGCCAGTGTTTTTGCAGTTTGATTGGAAGTACTTGAAGTGTCTATAATTTCACCACTTCTCATTATTGTAACTGTATTACATATTGATATTACTTCTTCGAGTTTATGAGTGATATATAATATTGTACGACCTTCTTTGATGAGTGCATTTAATGTTACAAACAAACTTTCAACTTCTTGTGGTGTTAATACTGAGGTTGGTTCATCCATAATAAGTATCTGAGGGTCTTGTAATAAAATTCTTACTATTTCTACACGCTGCTTTTCTCCAGCTGATAAAGCAGTAATTGGTGCATCTAAATCTAAGGGAAGATTATATTTTGAGCTTATGTTTTCTAATTTATTTTCTAAATCTGAATAAGACATCTTTTCATCAATTCCTAAAATTAAATTTTCTTTTACTGATAAAGAATCAAATAAAGAAAAATGCTGAAATACCATTCCTATTCCTTGCCTCCTTGCTTCTGCTGGTGAATTAACTTTAAAATCCTTATTATTTAATTTAATATTTCCTTCATCTGGCTCTAAAAGACCGTATAGAATTTTTACTAAAGTAGATTTCCCTGCTCCATTTTCTCCTAAGATTGCATGAACAGCATTTTTTTTAATATCAAAAGTAACATTCTTGTTTGCAATTACTCTTGGAAAAGATTTTGTAATATTTTCTATATTTAATATTATATCACTCATATTTTAATTCAAATATTTCGGATTCTTCAAAATTATAAATCTCAATATTATTATCCGCATCTTTTTTATCAATGGTAATATATTTTTCATTCTCAAGAGATATTAAAGGAAAATGCCATACTTTGGGATTAAAATTTATACCATCACCACCGCTTACTTTAAATATTTCAATTAAATCAATTTCAGGTCTGTCACCTATTGGTGCAACTAAAACTAAAAAACCCGTAGCATTAAATGGAAGGAATACTTGAGAACTGTAGGGGTGATTTTCTAACATGTTAATTTTTAATGGAAAGTCTCTTTTCTTTGCATGAAAAATATTTAATCTAGATCTTTTGTCATCACCAATTATTTGAATATTTGCTAAATCATAAAAACTATCGGATGTATTTTTATTAATACTTTTATAATTTTTATTATATGTTGTAATTAAATCACCATAATTTTTGAAATTCTCTTTACTAATATTCTTTATCTTATAGTTCACAAAAACTTTCCAATTGCCCTGATTCGTGAAATGCCCCCGTCAGGATAAATATTTAATTTCAAGTAATTTATTTTTTTAATATATTTAGTTGAATTAATTTTTAATGATGAATTAGGTTTAAGATTTTTATTTTTTATTAAATATTCCCAATTTTTACTTTCATTTATTAATTTGCTTAAATATATATTTTTTATTGAATAAAGACCTTGTACTGAGCAATGGGACGGATAATTACCTTTAAAAAAATGAGTTTCAATTTTAAACTTTTCAATTAAACCAGGTTTTCCAAGTTTGATTATAACCCAGTCATATCCTGATCCTCTTCTTCTTTTAGTTTCCCAGCCATTACCCATATTTTTAGATTTAAATGGAAGTAACAAATTTTCTGCTCTGCCAAAATGTTCATCACTACATGCAACAATTTTTGATCCATTAACGACACTTAATAAATTAAATTTTTTATTTGGAAATTTTAATTTTGATACATCTAAATTTCCTAATAATTTTAATCTTGCAACTCCACCATCTGGATAGATATTCAATCTTACGAAATTAAAGACTTTATTATTCTGTTTAGTTTTAAAACCATGAACATAATTTGGTTTAAGTTTTTTTTTTGATAAAATGTTTACCCAATTAAATTTATTTTTTTCAAAATAACAAGCATCAATGCTTGCGTATTCAGGTTGGTTACCATTAAAATAGCTTGTGTCTATTTCAGCAAAATTAATTTTACCAGGAAGGCCTAATTTAATAGTAACATAATCATTTCCTTTAATTCTTTTTCTTCTTGTTTCCCATCCATCCATCCACTTCCCATTTTTATCATATACCCCTTCTTTAAAAACTGGCTGTTTATCTTTAAGCAATCTGAATGCTGATCCAAAAAACTGATCAGAAAAACTATAAATTTTTGTACCTAAAATCTTACTACATAAGTTTATATAATTTTTTTGAATGTATTTCTTATTCATTGATTAATTCTGTTAATCTTAATTTAGCAATTTCTTTTACTTGCGATATTGAAGTTTTTATTTCTAAGTTTAAATCATTATTATCTAATCTACTTTTAAACTCTGTTATAATTTCATTTTTATTTTTATTTCTAACTGCAAAAATAAATGGAATATTAAATTTATTTTTAAATTTTGAATTTAAGTCATTAAATAAGTTAAATTCTTGTTCTGAACAATTTTTTAAACCAGATCTAGTTTGTTCTTCATCAGATAATTCAGACAAACCTTTATTTATTTTTATTTTATCGGCTAGATCAGGATGTTTTTTTATTATACTTATTTTAGTTTCTTTATCTAAATTATCAAATAATTCTAAAAATACTAATATCATTTCTTTTTTATTTTTAAATGGTCGCTTTTTATCAGCATGTTCTGTTATAAATTTAGATTCTTCATAAATATTTTTAAAAAAATCAATAAACTTTTCAGAGTTATAATTATTTATATCTTTAATTTTCATCACTAAAATTTTCATACCAATGATTGGCAATTTCCTCTCTTTTACAAATCCAAATGTCATTATAACTAGAAATATAATTCAAAAATTTTACCAAAGACATAAATCTTCCAGGTCTGGCTATTAATCGACAATGTAAACCCACACTCATCATTTTAGGTTTATTGAACTCGTTTGCTTCTCTGTATAATGTATTAAATGAGTTTTTTAAGTAATTATAAAAATCCTCGCCTGTGTTAAAACCTTGTAAGGTAGAGAATCTCATATCATTATTATCTAGAGTATAGGGAATAATAAGATGTTTTTTATTTTTTACTCTTATCCAGTAGGGTAAATCATCAGCATAGGAATCACTATCGTAAATAATATTTGTATTATCTAAAATTATATTTCTTGTATTTGGACTTGTTCTACCAGTATACCAACCAGAAGGAAAATAGCCAAAGATATCTTTAATAATGTTGTTACATTTTATAGTATGTTCTTTTTCAACCTCCTCAGTTATATTTTGATAGTCTATCCATCTATAACCATGGCTAGCTACTTCATACTTTGATTTAATTATTTGTTCACAAACATCAGGATTTTTTTCTAAAGCCATTCCAACACCAAATATTGTTAAAGGTAATTTTCTTTTTTCGAACTCATTATGTATTCTCCAAAAACCTCTTCTTGAGCCATACTCATAGATTGATTCCATATTCATATTTCTGGCACCTATTATTTGCTTTGCATTAATTATTTCCGATAAAAAAGTTTCTGATCCTTCATCGCCATTCACTATTGAATTTTCAGCACCTTCCTCGTAATTTAGAACAAATTGAAGAGCGAGTTTTGATTTATTAGGCCAATAAAAGTTAGAGTCATTATTTCCGTAACCTATATAATTTCTGTCGTCTTTCATAAAAATGCTTGATTTAATATTTAGTTAAATACTGTATAAGCGAATAAGTATTATGTCTAAAGGATATTTAACTACTCATGTTTTGGATACCTATAATGGTAAGCCTGGTTCTGGTATAAAAGGGTCTCTTTTCAAAATTGATGGTGAAAATAAAGTTAAAATTTCAAATTTCACTCTCAATGAAGATGGCAGATGTGATGAGCCTATATTAAGTAAAGAGAATTTTATACTTGGAAAATATGAGTTATTATTTCTTTGCGGGAGTTATTTTAAGGAATTTACAAATCTTCATGAACCATTCTTTCTTGATGACGTAATAATTAGATTTGGAATTAACAAAGAAGAACACTACCATGTTCCTCTTCTTATTACCCCGTGGAGTTATTCAACTTATAGAGGAAGTTAGTGTCTAGAGCGCATATCGATTTTCTTCTTAATGAAGAAAAAATATCTATCAAAGATTTGGACACAAACACAACGGTATTAAATTATCTTCGTAATAATCATGAGTTAACTGGAACAAAAGAAGGTTGTGCATCTGGTGATTGTGGAGCATGTACTGCAGTTGTAGGAGAATTAAAAGAAAATAAAATTTCTTATAAAAGTATAAACACTTGTATTACTTTTTTGTATTCTCTTCATGGTAAGCAATTAATAACAGTTGAGCATATACAAAAAAATAAACTTCATCCTGTTCAACAATCAATGATTGATAGTGACGGATCTCAATGTGGTTTTTGTACACCAGGTATTGTCATGTCAATGTACAATATGTATGAAAATAAAATAAAACCAACAGAAGAAAATATAGATAAGTTTCTTTCTGGAAATTTATGTAGATGTACAGGTTATCTTCCAATTAAAAATGCAATTAAGAATATGTATAGCTATAAAAGTGATCAGTTTTCAAAGAGTAAAGTTATTAGATTATTAAAATCAATTAAGAAAACTGATATCGTTATTAAAAAAAATGATTCTAAATTTTTCATCCATTATAATTTAAATTCTCTAATAAAAGACTATCAAAAGATTACTAATGCACATTTACTAGTCGGGGGTACGGATCTAGCTCTTGAAGTAACAAAAAAAAGAAAAGATTTAAAAAATATTTTTTATTTAGGCTCAAATAAAGATTTAAATTATATTAAAAATAAAAACAACAATTTACATATTGGATCTGCTACACCCATAAATGATATTTTACCAATTTTAGAAAATATTTATCCAACATTTGCTAAAATGTTTGAAAGATACGGATCTGAGCAAATAAGAAATACTGCATCTCTTGGAGGTAACATTGGAAGCGCATCTCCAATAGGTGATAGTTTGCCTGTATTAATTGCACTCAATAGTAAAATTCTAATTCAAGGAAAAGTTAAAAAAACTTTATTATTGGATAATTATTTTCTCAGCTATCGAAAAACGAAATTAAAACCTAATGAAATAATTAAAGAAATTATAATACCCATCTATAAAAAAAATGTTCTTAAATGTTATAAAATTTCAAAAAGAATAGATGATGATATAAGTTCTGTTTTCATGGCAATAAACGCTAGAATTGAAAAAAATATTATTAAAGAAATTAAAATTGTTTGTGGGGGTTTAGCAGAAACTCCAAAAATAGCTGAAAAAGCACAAAAATTTTTATTGAATAAAAAATTTGACGAAGAAAATATTAATGAAGCAAAGAAAATTATTAAAAAAGAATTTGATCCAATAGATGATATGAGAGCCTCAAAAAATTATAGAACCACAATTAGTCAAAACCTTTTAGAGAGGTTTTTAAATGAAAATAATAAAATTAAATCAACGTTATATTAATGGATAAAGTATTTACAAAAAATATTGAACATGAAAGTGCAGTAAAACATGTTACTGGAAAAGCAATTTATACTGATGATATATCAGAACCTAAAAATTTACTTCATGCAGTAATTGGATACAGTAATTGTAGTAAAGGAGTAATAAAAAAAATTGATTATAAAGATGTTTTATCCTCAGAAGGTGTAGTAGACATTATAACTGAGAAGGACATTGAAGGTATAAATGATGTTGGGCCAATATTTAAAGGAGATAAAATATTTACATCAAAAAATATAGAATATTATGGGCAGCCAATTTTTGCAGTTGTAGCAAAAACCAATAATTTAGCAAAAAAAGCTGCATTAAAAGTAAAAATAGATTTAAAAAAATCTAAACCGATCGTTTCAATTGAAGAAGCATTAAAGAAAAAATCATTTGTTTTAAAACCAAAGTATATAACTAGAGGAAATATAAAAGATGGATTTAAAAAATCTGACAATTTTTTAAAAGGTAAGTTATATTCAGGTGGCCAAGATCATTTTTATTTAGAAGGTCAAATTGCGATGACTATTCCTCAAGAAGATAATAATTTTTTAGTTTATTCTTCAACACAACATCCATCGGAAACACAGCAAATTATTGGTAAGGTATTAGAACAAAATTACAATAGTATCCATGTGATAGTAAGAAGAATTGGTGGTGGTTTTGGTGGAAAAGAAACACAATCTTTTTTATTTGCAGCGGTTACAAGCATTGCAGCTAAAAAACTATCTAAACCAGTTAAACTAAGAGTCGATAGAGATGATGATATGATCATGACTGGAAAGAGGCATGATTTTTTATTTGATTATGAAGTAGGTTTTAATAATAATGGTGAAATTCATGCTCTAAAGTTAATTATGGCATCGAGATGTGGTATCTCTCCAGATTTATCAGGAGCTATAAATGATAGAGCCATCTATCATATCGATAATGCATACTACATACCAAATATAGAAATTAATTCTTATAGATGTAAAACAAATACTGTTTCTAATACTGCTTTTCGTGGATTTGGTGGACCTCAAGGAATGTTTTGTATTGAAAATATAATTGAAAATATTGCTCAAAAATTAAAACGAGAAGCAAGTGAAATAAGAAAAATTAATTTTTATAAAGATAAAATTAAAAACACTACTCATTATGGGATGAAAATTACTGACAATGTGATTGAAGATATTTTTAATAAACTAATTAAAAAATCTAATTACAAAAAAAGAAAAACAGAAATTGATAATTATAATAAAAAAAATAAAGTACTAAAAAAAGGAATAGCAATTACACCTGTAAAGTTTGGAATATCATTTACAACTACTCATTTAAACCAAGGTGGTGCCTTAGTTCATATCTACACTGATGGATCCATTCATTTAAATCATGGAGGAATTGAAATGGGTCAAGGATTAATGACGAAACTTGCTTTAGTGGCTTCAAATGAATTTGGCCTTAATTATGAAAATATTAAAATCTCTTCAACTGATACAGAAAAAGTGCCTAACACATCAGCGAGTGCAGCATCTGCCACAACTGATATAAATGGAGCAGCAATTGTTAATGCTATAAATAATATCAAATCAGGTCTAAATGAATTTATCTATGATTATTTTAAAACGAATAGCAAAATAAAATATGAAAATAATTTTGTTTATTTTGATAAAAGAAAAATATCTTTTAAAGAATTGGTAAATACTGCTTACTTAAATAGAATTCCATTGTCATCTTCAGGTTTCTATAAAACTGACAAAATTAATGTAAATACAAAAACTCTTCAAGGAAGACCATTCTTATATTTTACTTATGGAGCAGCAGTAACAGAAGTAATCATTGATAAATTAACGGGTGAAAATAAAATTCTTCAAGTTGATATAATTCATGATGTTGGCAATTCTATTAATAAGAGAATTGATAAGGGACAAATTGAAGGTGGTTATATTCAAGGATTAGGTTGGCTCACAACTGAAGAGGTGTCTTGGAAATCAAATGGAGTTCTAACAACTCATAGTCCTTCTACTTACAAAATACCTACGGCTGGTGAAACACCATTTAAATTTAATGTCGAAATATATGATCGTGGTTTTAATAAAGAAAAAGTTATTAATCGCTCTAAAGCTGTTGGAGAGCCACCATTTATGCTCGCAATTTCAAGTTTTATTGCATTAAAGGACGCAGTATATAATGCCAATAAAGGAAAAAATTCTGAAAATTTAATTGCACCTGCTACTGCTGAAAATATATTAAAAAGTTTGCACTAATATGTATCTTAAAAAGTTAAGTAAAAATATAAGTTTTAACAAAAAAATTGTTAAAGCTAAAATTATTGAAGTTAAAGGATCATCGCCCAATAATTTAGATGACATTATATTAATCTCAACTGATACTATATTTGGTACTATTGGTGGCGGAAACTTAGAATATTTAGTTATAGATGCAGCGAGAAAATTAATAGATAATAATATCGCTAATAAAGTAATGAGTATTCCACTTGGGCCAGGAATTGGACAATGTTGTGGTGGATACGTACAAGTTAAATTAAGTTTACATAGTAATTCCAAAGATGCATTAAAAAATGAAAATTTTGTTAACAATGTTAAACCTAACTTATATGTCTTTGGATCAGGACATATTGGTCAAGCTTTAATTTCTAAATTAGAAAATATTAATTTTAATACTTTTATAATTGATTCAAGAGAAGATTATTTAAGAATGACAAATATCAAAAATGTAAATTATTTACTTTCGAAAAAACCTTGGGAGATTGTATCAAAACTAGAAGATAATTCTTATTTTATAGTCTTAACTCACAGTCATGATTATGACTTAAAAATATTAAATGAAATTTTAAAAAAAAATAATATTTTTGTTGGTTTAATTGGATCTCTTACAAAAAAGAAAAGGTTTTATAAAAGATTAATTGATAATGGTTACAATAAATCAATAGTTGAGAAAATTGAGTGTCCAATTGGAATTGATATAGGCAATTCAAAAGATCCGAATGAAATAGCTTTCTCAATAATTACAAGAATAATATCAATAAAAAATAACTTAAAACATTTATCAAATAATAAAATTAAAAAAGTTATATGACAAACATAGATTTTATGAAAAGAGCTATATTATTATCAATTGATAATATCAAAAATAATGGGGGTCCTTTTGGATGTGTAATTGTAAAAGAAAATGAAATTATTGCAGAAGGAGTAAATAGAGTAACATTTAACAATGATCCTACTGCTCATGCTGAAATTATTGCCATTAGAAATGCATGTCAAAAATTAAATACCTTTAACTTAGAAGGTTGTGAATTGTATTCCAGTTGTGAACCATGTCCTATGTGCTTGAGTGCGATATATTGGTCACATATAGAAAAAGTATATTATGGTAATTCTAGAGAAGATGCTGCAAAAATTAAATTTGATGACAAGTTTATTTATGATGAACTATCACTAGAAATGAAAGAGAGAAAAATCCCTATCAGTCAATTATCACGTGAAGAGGCAATAAAAGCATTTAATATTTGGGAAAAAGAAGAAAATAAAATAAGATATTAATATGGAATTGTTTCTTAAAATTGTTACACCAGTTCAATCTTATGACTTCCAAACCTTTTTTCATAATTTACTTTTGTCACTACCAGCATCGGCATTATTAGGATTATTATTATTTTTTATCCTTGGGGCATTTTCAAGTTTAAAATCTAAAGAACAAAGGCTCTATATTGTAATTGCATCTACAATAGTTATAGCTTTTACTGCAGCTTTTTATAATTTAGGTGTTCCAACAGAAACTTTATTTGCAGTATATTCTGAGTGGTTACATTTAATTGTTAGATGGGTTCATATAATTGTTGGTGTAGCTTGGATTGGAACATCATTTTACTTTAATTGGCTGGATAGTAGACTTGAAAGAGATGATCCAGATTTTAAACACCTTGACGGTTATTTATGGTCTGTTCATTCAGGTGGGTTTTATAGAATTGAAAAATTAAAAGGACCTCCTAAAAAACTTCCAAAAGTTCTTCATTGGTTTAAATGGGAAGCGTATGCAACTTGGATAAGTGGTTTTGTATTACTTATTTTAGTTTATTATTTAAATGCAAGTTCTATGATGTTGGGGGCTAGCGGCATTATATTAACACCCTTTCAAGCAATATTAATATCTATATTCTTGCTTATAGTATCTTGGCTTCTATACGATTATCTTTGTAAAAATGTTTTAAAAGACAATGAACAAACTTTGATTGCAACTGGTTTTTTATTATTTATTTTATTAAGTTATTTTTTAACTCAAATATATGGATCAAGAGCTGCATACATACATGTTGGAGCAATTATTGGCACCATTATGGCAGCTAATGTTTTTAGAGTCATTATTCCTGCACAAAGAAATCTTGTTTCATCAGCTGAAAACAATCAAAAGCCAAATTTAAATCTTTCATTAGAAGCAAAAAACAGATCAATACATAATAATTATTTTACACTACCTGTTTTATTTATCATGATTAGCTCACATTTTTCTTTTACTTATGGAGCAGTAAATAATTGGTTAATTTTAGCTGTTATATCTATAGCTGGTATTTTAACTCGCCATTACTTTAATTTAAGAAATAAAAAACAATATAAATTTTGGATCTTACCATCAGCAGGTTTAATCATGTTTTTTTTAATGACTTTAAGTAGTCTTTCAATATTTGAAAAAAAGGATGCAAATGCATCTCTTTCTTTAGAATTAGTCAGTTTCAATGAAGTACAAAATATAATTAAATACAGATGTGGAACATGTCATGCCAAATACCCAACTTTTGAGGGTATTGAAGCGGCACCAAAAGGAGTTGTATATGACACGGCTCAAGAAATTGTAAATAATATCAAATTAATCAAAGCTCAGGCTATTGATGCTGAAATTATGCCTCCAAATAATCTTACTGGTATTACAAAAAATGAAAGAGAGATATTAAAAGTTTGGATAGAGCAAGGAGCAAACATTAATAATTAACTGGAATGGGGTCTAATGATCTCCATAAATACCATGTAGCTTGTGAGCTATATGGACTCCATTTTTTATAAAGTAATTGAAGTTTTCTTTCGCTTATAGGAAGTTGAACTTTATAGAGTTTTGAAATAGCTTTTAGAAAACCTAAATCACCTGTTGGAAAAATATTTGAACTTCCATAACTAAACATTAAAAACATATGAATAGTCCAATTCCCCACTCCTTTTATTTCAATTAAATTTTTATAAATTTCTTGTTCAGAGGATTTATTGATATTTTTTATAAATTTCTTGTTCTGTAAAAAAAATTTAGAAATATTTCTTATATACAAAATTTTTTGTCTAGATAGGCCACATTTTCTTAAATCTGTAGTACGTAATTTGGATACAGTTTGTGGTGTTATATTTCTTTTAAGTTTAAAAAATTTAGTTTTCATAGAATCAGCTGCTGATACAGATATTTGTTGACCAATAATCGAATTTATTAATGAATGAAAATAATTAGAATTTAGATTTAAATATTCATTTTTATAAGTTTGAATTAATTTCTTCAAAACTTTATCTTTATTTGATAGATAAGATTTACCTTTATTCCAATATTTAGGTTTCATATGAATTATTATAACAAATTTAAAAAAATAATATCATACATAAATTTTATTTTTGGAATTTATTTATGGGCTTTAGTAATATACGCTATATTAAGAGCAACAGGATTAATCAAAAGATTTGCATTACAAGAACATCTTTTAGGGGAATATTTATCAATACCAATTAAATTTATTTTAAGTTTATTTTAATAAATTACATGATCTTTTATTACTTTATTGCAATGGCTGCAGCACTTTGTTGGGCTATAGCATCTTTAGTATCAGCAGATGTTACAAGAACTATTGGTGGATTAGCATTTAATCGTCTTAGATTATTTTTTGTATCTATAATGTTAATTACTTACACATTTTATATAAATACTTGGAGTACAATTAATGTTGATTATTTGACTATTATTATAATTTCAGGAATTATAGGAATATTTTTAGGAGATACTTTACTGTTTATTGCTTTACAGAAAATAGGACCAAGAAGAAATAATATTTTATTTTCTTTAGCTGCTCCTTTTACAGTGGTAATTAATATTTTTTTTTTGAATGAACTTGCTTCAACTGTAAGTATTATTGGATGTTTTATTGTTTTTTTTGGTGTTGTTTTTGCAATTTCTTACGGAGACAAAAAAGGATCTGAACATAGATGGGAAACAGTAGAAGGATCAATTTATGTAGGAATAATATTATCCATTGGAGCTGCATTGTGCCAAGCAATTGGGTTAGTTATGATGAAACCTATATTGTCAGATGGAGCAGATCCAATAGCTTCAGCTGCAATTAGAACAACAATTTCATGTATTTTTTTATCATTTACATTTTTTTTAAATTATGAAGTTTTTAATACAAAAGTTAATCTTACAGCAAAAATTATTTACCAATCAATTCTTAGTGGTTTTTTAGGAATGGCTTTTGGTATGAGTTTACTTTTAATCGCATTACAGAAAGCTGATGCAGGTATTGTTGCAACTCTATCATCCACAAGTCCAATAATGATATTATTTCTTCTTTGGATATTAACAAAAAAAATACCCTCTTATGGGGCATGGGTAGGAACAATTATTGCAATTTTTGGAACAGGTTTAATTTTTATCTATTAACTTAATACCTAATTCTTCAAGTCTTTCTTTATCGATACTTGCAGGGGCATCCATCATTAAATCCATAGCCTGCTGATTCATTGGAAATGCTATTACTTCTCTAATGTTTGGCTCCTCAGCAAGCAACATAACAATTCTATCAATACCTGGTGCACTACCTCCATGAGGTGGAGCCCCAAACTTGAGTGCATTAAGCATTCCTGAAAATTTTTCTTCTAAGTCTTCTTTCGAATATCCAGCTATATCAAATGCTTTATACATAATTTCTGGTTTATGATTTCTGATTGCACCAGAAGATAATTCTACACCATTACAAACAATATCGTATTGATATGCTTTTATATCAAGAGGATCTTTTTTTTCTAAAGCTTCCATCTCACCTTGAGGCATTGAAAAGGGATTATGACTGAATTGTATTTTGTCAGTTTTTTCATCAATTTCATACATTGGAAAATCAACTATCCAACAAAATTCAAAAGAATTTTTATTTAGTAAATTTAAATCATTACAGATTTTTTCTCTTACTTTACCAGAAAATAATTGAGCCTCTTTTAATTTATCACAAATGAAAAATATTGAGTCATTTTCTTTAAGTTTTAATAATAATAATTGATCTTCATTTAAATTCTTTGCAATAGGGCCTTTAAAACTATTTTCTGTAAATGAAATATAGCCTAATCCAGCTGCACCCTCTTCTCTTGCCCAATTGTTTAGTTTATCAAAGAAACTTCTAGGTTGATCACCAGTATTTTTAACAATTATTCCCTTAACAACTGATCCTTTTTCTATTTGATTACTAAATATTTTAAAATTTGAACCTTTAAATACATTTGTATAATCACCTATAATAAGTGGATTTCGTAAATCAGGCTTATCAGAACCGTAAACTTCCATCGACTTATAGAAAGGTATTCGTCTAAATGGATACGGACTTACCTTAATTTCATTATTGTTCTTATTTTCATCAAATATTTCAAATAAAACTGGCTCAATAGCTTCAAATACATCCTCCTGAGTAACAAAGCTCATTTCAAAATCTAGTTGATAGAATTCACCTGGAGAGCGATCTGCTCTACTGTCTTCATCTCTAAAACAGGGTGCTATTTGAAAATACTTATCAAAACCAGCAATCATTAATAATTGTTTAAATTGTTGAGGTGCTTGAGGAAGTGCATAAAATTTACCCTGATGTATCCTAGATGGAACTAAATAATCTCTTGCTCCTTCTGGAGATGATGATGTAAGGATTGGAGTTTGAAACTCAACAAATTTTCTATCAATCATTTTTTTTCTAATATCTGAAATAATTTTATTTCTAAGTAAAATATTTTTGTGCAATTTGTTTCTTCGTAAATCTAAAAATCTATACTTTAATCTAATTTCTTCTCCATATTCGATATCAGAATTAACAGGTAAAGGAAGAATTTCAGATTTTGATAAAATTTTATAATCTTCAATTTGTATTTCAATCTCTCCTGTTTGGAGATTTTTATTTATTGTCTCTTCAGATCTTTTAACAACTTCTCCAATAATTGTTAAAACACTCTCATTACTTAATTTACTTATTTCTTCAAATAGAGGATTAGTTCCATCAATAACACACTGTGTAATTCCATAATTATCTCTTAAATCAATAAACAATAAGTTACCATGATCTCTAATTGTATCAGCCCATCCAGATAAAGTAACTTCATCACCTAAATTATTAATTGATAATTCAGAACATAAATGTGATCGGTATTTATTCATTATTGCGAAACATCTACAGTATTTCTTTTATTAATGGTATTGTTAATTGCCTTTTTTTTTCCAAAGAAAGAATATCTAACTTAGATACAATTTCATTAATAGCTTCATAAGTACGATCTATCCTTCTTAATATATATTCAAAAATTTCATTAGAATTTATAATAAATTGTTTATCGATTAATAATTTTGTTAATATGTTTAACAACATTTCATCGTCAGGTTGTTTAATTTCTAAATAATCAAAAGTTTTTAATCGTGACGATAAATCAATAAATGAAAAGTTAATATCATTAATTTTTTCATCTGATAGGATCAATATTTTAAGATTATTTAATATACAATGATTAATCAGATGAAATATTTTTTCTTCTTGATTTAATTTAATGCCATCAATTAAAACATTATTTTTATTGTTTAAAATAAATTCAAAATTATTTGATAGTAAAATTGCGTTGTTGTTATTTAACCATATTTGGCCTAAAAAAGATTTTCCAGATTTTTTAGGGCCCAATAAAAATGAGCTTTGATTATTGTTATTTATTAAACTATTAAAAGCATAAAAATTTGTTTTGTTTACAAAGAAGTTTTCTAAGCTAATTATTTGATTAAATTGATAATTAAAACTTTTTTGTTGTT
>QBZY01000004.1 GCA_003282155.1 Pelagibacteraceae bacterium AG-337-I02
TCTTAGTCAACAAAATGAACTAATTGAAAGTTTAGTTGGTCAAGGTTACAACGCAGTTCTTGTATTCCCTGGTGATGCAGTTGGGACAAATAAAATTTTAGGTGAACTTGATGATGCTGGAGTACCTACTGCTGCTTTAGCAGGTTGTGTAGAACAGCCAACTCAAGCTAAGTTTTGTTTTGGAACTGATACAGGTCACTCAGCTTATCTTGGTACTAAAGAATTAATTAAGGCACTTGGTGGAAAAGGTAAAATTGCCCACTTCACTGGTTTCCTAGTTGATCCCAATACAACACTGAGAATTAATGCTGTTGAACAAGCTGTTTCAGAAGCAGGTGGTGGAGTTGAAATTATTCAAGTAATTGCAGATATTGATGCTTACGAACCAGCTGATGAAAAAATTAATGCTTTTATGGCAGCTCAAGGTGGTGAAGTTGATGGCATTGTTACTACAGCATGGGTTCCAGCTGTTGTAGCTGCTCAAGCTTTAACTAACATGGGTGACAAAAGAATTAAAATGGTTGGAATTGATCATGATGAAGTAGTTTTAAAAGCTATTAAAGATGGTTTTGTACATGGAACAATGTTGCAAAATCCATATGGTCAAGGATACATTGGTTCTTATGTAATGGATAAAGTTAGACAAGGCTGTGAATTTAAATCAGATGCACCTTGGAAATCTACTGCACAAACTGATCAATTTATTGACTCTGGAACAGTATTTGTAGACATCAGTGATGTTGATACATACGTAATGGCTATGAGAGGAATTTCATTAGAAATTCTTGAAACATTTGATAGTACTTACTTAAACTGCCCAAGTTAAAAAAATTAATAGGGGGCTTAAAGGCCCCCTTTTTTCTATGAATTTCAAAATACCTAATTTTGTAAAAACAAATCAATTTGGTTTGTTGTGTCTTGTAATTATTTTTATTTGTATTTTTTCATTCTCTACTGATGGTTTTACATCAAGGTTTAACATTTATGCATTATCTAGAGTAGTAGCATTAGATATTATGATAGGCCTTGCAATGATGGTAGTCATTTTAACTGGAGGATTAAATTTATCTTTAGGTGCATTAGGTGTTTCTGCAGCAATGTTTGGAGGTTGGTGCATGGAGAGTATGGGTATACCAATTTCAATTTCAATAATTCTAGTTTTAGCTTTTGGATCATTCTTAGGTTGGATTAATGGTTTTGTAACTGTGAGAACAGGTGTTCATAGTTTTATAGTGACTTTAGCAACTATGAGTATTTATTTTGGTTTTATGACTCTTCTAACTGAGGCAGAAGCATTTAGAAAACTACCTGAAATTTTTACAGACTTTGGAAGTTTAAAACTTTTTAATAAATATATCTCTCCACTTTTAATTATAAGTGTCTTAACTTGTTTTATTCTTTATTATGTATTTAAGTATACTGACATTGGCAGAAAATTAATTGCAGCTGGAGCAAATCCTGATGCAGCAGAGCTATCAGGTATTTCAGTTGATAGAATGTTTATTTATTGCCACATGCTATCTGGATTTTTAGCAGCTTTAGCAGGAATAATGTTAACAGCAAGAATTGGTGCTGCAATTCCTTCTATGGCAGGTCATTTAGGTTTCGATTGGTTATTGCCGGCATTCTTAGCGCCAGTTTTAGGAGGTACACTTTTATCTGGAGGAAAAGTAACAGTTTTTGGAACCATGCTTGGAGCGATACTTGTTACTTTAATTAATAATGGATTATATCTTATTGATGTTGGAGAATTTTGGGTAAGATTTTTTCTTGGAATGATTTTATTAGGAGCAGTTTTATTAGACAGAGCGAGAGAATATTTGACAGTTAAAAATTCAATTGTGTCATGAGTAATCTTCTTAAAAAAGATTGGTTTGGACTTGGCTTAGTTATAATACTTGGTTCAATTTTAATTTCATTTTTTAAGCCAGCATTTATCTCTCCATTTAATTTATATGTTTTAATGCTGAGTGTAAGTCTTATGCTAGTTGTTGCCATGTCTCAGATGATAATAATTGCTATTGGTCAAATGAATTTGTCTGTTGGAGCTATTGGCGGCTTAGTTGCTATTTCTTTCACTGGCTTAATGGAGGTTTATTCCATGTCTATATTACCTGCTATGTTAATTGGACTATTAATAGGATTAACTTGTGGTTTTATTAATGGATATATAACTGTTAAAACGGGAATTTCTGCTTTTATTATTACACTGGCAACACTCTATATTTTTAAAGGAATGAATTTAGGTATAACAGAAGCACAACCTTTTTATGAAATTCCAGATGCTGTTAAATTTTTTGGAAATGCTAAAATTCTTGGACCTATTCCATATCTGGTAATAATTCCAATAATTATAACAATTTTGATGTGGATTTTAATGAATAGAACATCTCTTGGAAGATACATGTTAGCTTATGGGAACAATGTTCAATCATCTGAACTAATAGGAATATCTTCAACTAAAATAGTTATTTATGCTCATGTTATATCAGGTCTTTTAGCTGCAATAGGAGGGATGTTGGTGGTATGCAGATTGCAACTTGGAACACCTAATATTGGTGACTCTTGGCTATTACCATCTTTTGCTGCTCCTGTTATTGGAGGTGCGATTTTAGCAGGTGGAAAAGTTGATGTCATAGCTACTGCTTTTGGAGTCATTCTAGTTTCAATAATTTCACAAGCTTTAGTAATTTTTAAAATTGATCCATTTTTTGTACAAATATTTTTAGGTTTTATGATTTTATTAGCTGTCTTTATAAATAGATATAGAGAGTATAGAGAAGAAAGAAGAACAAAGGTGTTTTCTTATGAGTGATAATATACTCGAACTTAAAAAAATCACAAAAAATTTTCCTGGTGTTAAAGCATTAGATAATGCTAACTTTAGTCTTAAAAAAAAATCAATCCATGCTTTACTTGGTGAAAATGGTGCAGGTAAATCTACATTAATTAAAATAATCACAGGTGTTTATAATCAAAATGAAGGTGAACTATTTTTGAATAATAAAGCACAATCTTTTAATTCACCTAATGAAGCAATGAATTCGGGAATTTCAGTTGTTCACCAAGAAAGAAATCTTATTAGAAGATTCTCAGTTGGTGAAAATTTAATGTTAACTAACCTACCTAAAAATAACTTAGGATTAATAGATTATAACGCAGTAGCTAAAGAGTCAAAAAAATGGCTTGATATTATGGAATTAGATATTGATCCAAACACAATAGTATCAGATTTAACTGTGGCAAAAATGCAATTATGCGAAATAGCAAAAGCTCTTTCATTAGAATCAAAAATATTATTACTTGATGAACCAACTTCATCGCTATCACCTCAGGATACAAAAAACTTATTTGTATTACTAAAGAGACTAGTTGCAGAGCAAGACGTAAGTATTGTTTTTGTAAGTCATAAACTTGAAGAAGTTTTTGAGATCTGTGATGAGGTCACTGTTTTAAGAGATGGTAAAAATGCATGTGAGTCAGAACAAATTACAAATCTTAATAGACAACAATTAGTGAAATTAATGATTGGTCGGGATGAGCAAATAATTAATTCAAAAAAAGAAGTAAATTTTGATGATAAAAATTTATTAAATTTACAATCTATAAACACTGATTTAGGTCATAAAGACATCAATTTAAATCTTAAAAAGGGTGAAATTCTTGGTTTGTATGGCTTAGTCGGAGCTGGTAGAACAGAGCTTTTAAAATGTGTTCTAGGTTTAGAAAAAATAAATTCTGGTCAAATTTTACTTAATGATAAAGAAATAAAAATTAAATCTCCAAAAGATGCATTAGAAAAATTTAAAATTGGATACATAAGTGAAGATAGAAAAAAAGAGGGATTAATTTTAATACATGATGTGTTATCTAATGCAGGAATAACAGTTTGGTCAAATCTTAAAAAAATACTTTCATTTTTAAATGATCAAATAGTTTACAATAAAGTAGATCCTTATGTAAAACAACTAGAAGTGAAAACACCCTCTTACCAACAGATCGTATCAAATCTCTCTGGAGGTAATCAGCAAAAAATAAGTGTAGCAAAGTGGTTAGCATCTGGAACTGATATACTCTTTATTGATGAACCTACTGTAGGTATAGATATAAAAACTAAATCTTATTTACACGAATTAATAATAGATCTATCATTAAAAGGTACTTCTATTATTTTGATAACAAGTGATATGCCTGAAATGATTAGCCTTGCAGATAGGATTATTACAATGAAAGATTTTAAAGTTGTAGGAGAGACAATTAACAATCATAACTATGCACAAATGAGTTCTTCAATAATGGATAATATTCATGAATAAAAGACAACTAGGAAAAACAAATATAAATCTTACTGCTATTGGTTTTGGAGGTGCTCCCTTAGGTAACTTATTTGAAAGCTTAGATGAACGTAGTTGTTATGATATCTTAGAAAAAACCTATGAAACTGGTGTAAATATATATGATACATCACCACTTTATGGGTATGGTCTCAGTGAACATAGGTTAGGAAATTTCTTAAAAACAGTAGATGAGGAAAGTTACTTTTTATCAACTAAAGTTGGTAGGTATCTTACTCCAGCTAAAAAGGAAAATATAGACAGAGGAAGGTTTGCAGGCAGTTTAAATTTTTCTCCAAATTTAGATTACTCCTATGATGGAGTTATGAGATCATTTGAGCAATCATTATTAAGATTAGCTGTTTCAAAAGTAGATATTTGTTTAATACATGATGTTGATCGATTTAATTTTGGTGACGAAGTTGATCACTATTTTAAATTAGCAATGGACGGAGCATATAAAGCTGTTCAAAAACTAAAAGAAGAAAAAGTTATTAAGGCTATTGGGGTTGGAGTAAATGACTCTGATATATGTGCAAGATTTGCAAATGCTGGAGATTTTGACTGCATGGTATTAGCTGGGAGATATTCATTATTAGATCAAAATGCTATAAACGATTTTTTTCCAATTGCTGAAAAAAATAATATAGGAATTATTCTTGCAGGAATTTTTAATTCAGGAATTTTAGCTAAAGGTGTAGGTGAAAAAATTACCTACTTTTATGATAAAATTCCCGAAGATGTTAGACAAAGATATCTAAAAATAGATGATATTTGTAAGAAATATGAAGTGCCTGTGCCTGCAGTAGCTATCCAATTTTGTTATAAAAATGAACTTGTTACTTCTATGATACTGGGAATGGATAGACTTGATCAAGTTTCACAAAACTTGGAGTTTTTAAATTTACCTATTCCTGAAGATTTATGGAAAGATTTAGTTAATGAAAAGTTAATTGATGAGAGATGTTCAATATGAAAATAATTGATATTAAAACTCAGGATGTTCGTTTTCCAACATCAAAAGATAATTTGGGAACTGATGCTATCCATGTTGATTGTGACTATTCTGCAACTTATGTCACAATACTTACTGATCATAAAGACTTATCTGGAATTGGATTAACATTTACTATTGGAAAAGGTAATGATCTTTGTTGTACAGTCATTGAATATTTTAAAGAATTTATTATTGGAAAAGATATTGAAGAAATAGAACGAGATATTGCATCCATATGGGAAAAAATTACAAATCATAGTCAACTTCGATGGGTAGGGCCACAAAAAGGTGTTACGCATCTTGCAGCTGCAGCTTTTTTTAATGCAATATGGGATTTAATTTCTAAATATCATGAAAAACCACTTTGGAGATACATAATAGAATTAAAAACAATAGATTTATTAGATAAACTATCATTTTCATACATTGATGATGTTATTACTAAAGATGAAGCTGCTAAAATAATTGATCAGAAAAAAACAAATCTACCTTCAAATTTAGATGATTTAAATTCCACTATTTTCCCTGCATATACAACAGCAGCAGGATGGTTAGGTTATTCAGATGAAAAAATGAAGGGATTAGTTGAGGAAAATTTAAGTAAGGGCTGGACTCATTTTAAAATGAAAGTTGGTCAAGATATAGAAAGGGATATTCATCGCTGTAAGTTAGTAAGAGAATTAATAGGTCATGAAAATAAATTGATGGTAGATTCCAATCAAATATGGAGTGTTAATGAGACCATTGAAAATATAGGAAAATTAAAACAATTCGATATTTTATTTTATGAAGAACCAACTAATCCCGATGATGTTTTAGGTTTTAAAAAAATTAAAGATGCACATCCTGATGTTAATTTAGCAACTGGTGAAATGATACAAAATAAAGTTATGTTTAAACAATTTATAGAAAATAAATCTTTAGATTATTGTCAAATTGATAGCTGTAGAATTGCAAGTATTAATGAAATTTTGCCAGTTCTTTTAATAGCTAGTAAGTTTAATACTCCCGTTATTCCTCATGCAGGTGGTGTCGGTTTGTGTGAATATGTTCAACATTTGAATCTTATAAATAAATTTATAATATCTAATCATGATTTATTACTAAGTGAATATGCTGAAAGTTGTTCTGAACATTTTGAAAATCCAGCAATAATTAAAGATGGTGGATATGTTACTCCTACAAATCCTGGATATTCTGTAAAAATTAAGGATAGTTCTCTTAATGAATTTGATTATAATAATGGGATTTATTGGAAATAAATGTACGTAGATAGTCATCAACATTTTTGGAAACTTTCAAGAGGAGATTATTCATGGATGACTCCAGATATGAAAGTTTTATATAAAGATTTTTTTCCAGAAAATCTTGAACCTTTAATTAAAGATAAAAATATAACTCAAACAGTCATTGTTCAAGCAGCTGATACCGTAGCAGAAACAGAATTTACATTAAGTCTAGCATCCAAGTATGATTTTATTGCAGGTGTAGTTGGTTGGGTTGATTTAGATAGTGATAAAGCTAAGGATGATATTGATAAACTCTGCGAAAGTAATTTCTTAAAAGGTTTCAGACCAATGATACATGACATTCAAGATGATGAATGGATGTTAAAAGATAATCTAGGTGAAAATTTAAAACATATGAATAATAAAAATTTATCATTTGATGCTTTAGTTAGACCAAATCATTTGAAGCATCTTATTAAATTTGTAAATAAATATGATTATCTTCCAATTGTAATTGATCACATTGCTAAACCAGTAATTGTTAATTCAGAAATTGATGAATGGAAAAAAGATATGACTGAATTATCAAAGGCTAATAATGTTCATTGCAAATTCTCAGGAATTGTGACTGAAGTGGGAAAAGATTACAAAAAAAATCAACTAGATCCTTATATAGATTTTATTCTCAATTTATTTGGTTCAGATAAATTAATGTGGGGAAGTGATTGGCCTGTGCTAACTATGGCTGATTCATATGGAAACTGGTTTGATTTAGCAATGGATTATTGCTCTTCTTTCTCAGTAGATGAAAAAAATAAAATTTTTTCATTAAATGCAAAAAATTTTTACAATCTTTAATTTTCATTTATAATTTTAATGATGAAAAACATAAATGAATATCAATCTAAGTGGGAGTCTATAAAAAAACATGAAACTCCAAGTTGGTTTAAAAAAGCTAAGTTTGGAATTTACGCTCATTGGGGACCTTACTCAGTTCCTGCAGCAGGACCAAATGTTACTTGGTATCCGTATTGGATGTATAGAGAGCCAAGCCCTCAATTTGATTATCATGTAAAAAATTTTGGTCACCCTTCAAAATTTGGATATAAAGATTTTATTCCTATGTTTACTGCTGAAAAATTTGATGCTGAAGAATGGGCAGATTTATATTCAAGATCAGGTGCGAAATTTGCAGGACCGGTTGCAGAACATCACGATGGTTTTCCCATGTGGAATTGTTCAGACACTGAATGGTGCGCTTCTAAAATGGGACCGAAAAGAGATGTTGTTGGTGAATTAGAAAAAGCAATAAGAGGTAAAGGAATGAAATATATGGTTGCAATGCATCATGCTGAGAATTGGTATTTTTTTCCTCATTGGAATAAAGACTTTGATACTTCTAAGAAAGAATATGAAGGTTTATATGGTGAACTTCACAATTTAGATAATAGTGGTAATCAAGCAATTTATCCTGATCACTGGGGAAGAAAAACAGAAAGCCAAGATAAGCCTAGTAAAGCGTTTCATGATCGTTGGTTAAATAGACTAAAAGAAGTAGTTGATAATTACCGACCTGATTACGTTTGGTTTGATTTTGGTATTAGATATATTCATGAAAAATACAAAAAAGATTTCCTTTCATATTATTATAATAAGGAGAAAGAGTGGGGGAGTGAAGTTGTTGTATCATATAAATGGCATGACCTACCTCCTGGTTCTGGTTTATTGGATCTAGAATTAGGAAGAGAGTCAGAATTAACACACTATGACTGGATCACAGATACTACGGTTCATGATGGAAGTGCATGGGCTTATATGAAAGACTCTGAATATAAATCAACAACTGATTTAGTTCATTACCTAATAGATAATGTAAGTAAAAATGGATATATGCTTCTAAATATTGGGCCGAAACCTGATGGAATTATTCCTGAAGAAGATAAAAGTCTTTTAGAAGGTATTGGCAAATGGCTTGAAGTAAGTGGAGAAGCAATTTTTGATACTGAAACTTGGGATCAATATGGAGAAGGACCAACAGAAATGACAGAAGCTGGGCCATTTTCTGATAATCGTGCAAAACTTAAATATACAGCTCAAGACTTTCGTTTTACTGCTAAAGGAAACTCTCTTTATGCGACTGCACTTGGTTGGCCGAGTAAAGATTTTACAATAGAAAGTATGGATAAGCTCTTTGATAATGAAGTGGAGTCAGTTAAACTTCTTGGAAGTAATGAAAAAGTTGAATGGAAACAAACAAAAGAGGGTCTTCATATTACTAGACCAGATAACAAACCTTGTGACCATGCAGTTAGTCTCAAGATCAATAGAAAGGAAAATCTTTAAATGATACGCTTAGGCATGACTCTTGGTGTTAGAGAAGATAAAATTGATGAATATAAAAGATTACATGCAAATGTATGGCCAGAAGTTTTAGATAATTTGACGGAACTTAATTTTAAAAACTTTTCTATCTATTTACATAAAAACACATTATTTGGTTACATGGAATATCACGGAGATAATCTTGAAAGAGATAACAAATTAATGGCTGAAAATACCAAGGTACAAGAATGGTGGAATTTATGTGGACCATGTCAAGTTCCAGATCCAAATAGGAAAAAGGGTGAGTGGTGGTCAGTAATGGAAGAGGTCTTTCACCACGATTAATATTTAAATATGAAAACAAAAATATGCTCAATCGGTGAAGCTATGATTGAGATTTCAAATATAAAAGAAAGTTTATACAATCAATCGTTTGCTGGTGATACACTTAATTTTTGTAATTATCTTGATAAGAAAAAATTAAACGCTTTTTTTTTAAGTGCCATAGGAAAATCTGAAATAAATCAATCTATTTTAGAATTTATCAAATCTAAAAAAATTTCAACAAAACATATAAAACAAATTAACCAATTTGAAGTCGGATTATATTTAATAAAAAATAAAATTAATGGAGAAAAGCAATTTTTTTATTGGAGAAATGAAAGTGCAGCGAAACAATACTTTAATAGTATTGATTTTTTAAAATTATATAAAGAGCTTAAAAATTTTGATTACATATATTTTTCCGGTATTACTCTTTCAATAATACACATTTCAAAACTAAATAATTTTATTAAATTATTAAGGCTTTTAAAAAATAAAAAAATAAAAATAGTTTTTGATTTTAATATTCGTCCAAGTCGATGGAATAAGAAAAATTTAAATAAATTTTTTGACTCAGTCCTAAAATTTGTGGATATATGTTTTTTATCTGGTGAAGATATGAATTATTGGAAAAATCAAAACAATATCAAGTCTTATGAGCAAATAGTTAGGAAATATAAAATTAAACATAGTATATTCAGAAAAAATGCTGAAATTACCTATGTATTTTTAAACAAAATTAAGCATGTTTTTAAGAATAAATTAATCAAAAGAGTAGTTGATACCTCAGGTGCCGGTGATGGATTTAATGCTGCTTATTTATCAAATTTTATTGTAAATAATGATCCAGTTTTAGCATTAAAAGCTGGTAGCAGTTTAGGTTCTAAAATAGTAATGAAAAAAGGCGCTATAGTAGATGTTAAATAATCACTTAAAATCCGATCTCCATAAACAACAAGTATTGCCAATTTTAAACACAACAAATCTTGAGAATGATATTTCAAGATTAAAAAAGTATTTAAATCAAAATAAATCAATTAAATATTTTGAAATAACATTAAGAGAAAAAGAATCTTTTTCTATTGCTTTAGAATTAAAAAAATATTTTTCTGATTGTAAATTTGGACTAGGGTCTGTTTTAACAAAAGAAGATTTAATTAGAGGTAAAGATCATAATTTTAATTTTTTTGTCTCACCTGGAATTATTGATGAGGTTTTAGACATGAATAATGTTTCATATATTCCCGGAGCTGAGACGGTTAGTGAATTTATACATCTTAATAAAAAAGGTTATAAAATAATTAAATTTTTTCCAGCAAGTTTAAATGGAGAAGAAAAAAAATTACAATCAATTGAAAATATTCTAAAGGATATAAAATTTATTCCAACAGGTGGAGTCAACAAAGATAATATTAATAAATATCTAGATTTAAAAAATGTTTTATGTGTTGGTACTTCAAATTTTGAAGAATTTTAATTTACTTTTGTCATAGTACAAAGTATTTCAAAGGCAATTGTTGCTCCTACTAATGAAGTCATATTATTTAGATCAAATGGAGGAGAAACTTCTACAACATCGCCACCTACAAAATTGATTTTATTAAGTGCCCTTATAATAGTTTGAGCTTCTCTTACATTAAAGCCTCCAACCTCTGGAGTTCCAGTACCTGGTGCAAAAGTTGGGTCTATTCCATCTATATCAAATGAAAAATATGTATCCGTTGCAGCTAGAACTTCATAAATTTTTTCGATACATTTATCAAATCCTATTTCATAATAATCATCTATAGTAATTATAGTTACACCTTGTTCTCTAGCCCAATTCAAATCTTTAGGATCATATAAAGCTCCACGAAGACCAAGGATTACATATTTTTTTGGATCTATCAGATTTTCTTCTATAGCTCTTCTAAATGGTGTGCCATGTGTATATTTAAATCCCCCAAAATAGGTGTCCCAAGTATCAGAATGAGAATCAAACTGAAATAAACCTATTGGTTTTACTTTTGCAATACCTCTAAGAATTGGCAGGCTAACTAAATGATCACCTCCAATTGATAGTGGAATTGTTTTGGAATTATAAATTTTTGAGTAAAATTTTTCAATTTTATCTAAACTATCATTTAAGTCCGCTGGGTTTACAGGACAATCACCAATATCTGCAATGTTAAATTTATCATAGGGGCTCTTAAGTGAGATAGGGTGATAAAGCCTAACAAGCGATGATGCATTTCTAATTTCCCTTGGGCCATGCCTTGCACCCGGTCTATTGGTTGTTCCACCATCCCACGGTACGCCTGCAATACAGTAGTCTAATTTATTTAAATTTTTAACTATAGGTAATCGAAAAAAAGTAGCAACATCGGCAAAGCGAGGGATTTCCATACTAGATAAAGGTTTAATTTGAGTCATTAAAGTATCTTATGATATATAGAATTTGATTATACAAGATAAATTAGTATGGATTACGCTAAATTTCCCAAACCAAAAAATGATGGAAAAGCTGATCATCTTCTAAATAAGTTTTTACCTGATATTTCTCTAAAAAATCAACAGGGAAATCTCTTAAAAATAAAGAGGTCAGACACATTTCGATTAATTTTATATTTTTACTCTATGACAGGTAATCCAAATGAAAGTTTGCCAAAAAATTGGAATCAAACACCTGGAGCTATTGGCTGTACTGTGGAAAATTGTAGTTTTAGAGATAACTATGATGAGTTAATCAAACTTAATGCACTACCAATTGGTGTATCAACTCAAACAAGAGATTATATTAAGGAAATGACAGATAGATTAGTCATACCATATGATGTTTTAAGTGATTCAGAAAATATTTTGCTCAATTCATTAAAATTGCCCTTTTTTGTTATTGAAAACAAAATTTATTTTAAAAGATTAACTCTTATTGTGGAAAAAAATATTGTTAAAAAAGTATTCTACCCTATTTTTAATCCTAACAAACATATAAATGAAGTTTTAGAATGGCTAAGTTCAAATTAACTTTTTTTTTATTTTCAGTATTTTTACTATTTTCAAATCTATCAATTGCTAATCCAAACATAGATCAATGGTTAGAATCAGAGAAATCATATAAAGATCTAATCAATGAAGGATTTGAGGTAAAGAGTTATGCTATAAGTGATATAGAAGTTGGAAATGGTTTAACAATAATTTTATTCGTTACTGTTCTCCAAAAAGATCAAGAATTATATGAATGTCAGGAATATCAAACTATAGATAAAAATGTTGAAACATTAGATATGAACTTAATCTGTAAAGAATTAGTGCTACCATATCAAAGAGGCATAGGAACTTAAGATTTATAGATATTTAAAAAAAACCATTGTAATGCGATTAAAGTAAGTCCATTCAAAATCTCTTTGTTTTTCATCTTCGTTTTTACTTCATCAAAACTATAACTTTTAACAAGTATATCTTCATTTTCATTCTCTAGACCTCTTATAATTTCTTTATGTGGAGCAACAACTTCGCCTAAAAAAAGATTATAAAAAGACTCTGATGATCCTGGAGCAGGAAAATATCCCTGAATAGATTTGAGATTATTTATTTCACAGCCTGTTTCTTCTAAGCATTCTCTTTTAGCTGTATCTTCAGCAGTTTCACCAGGATCAATTATTCCAGCAACTATTTCGTCTAGATAATTTTCACTATCTTTAGAAATTGTTCCTGGTCTGAACTGTTGAATTAAAACAATTTTTTTACTTTCAGGGTCATATGGTAAGACCGCAGATACTTGTGCACCACCAAATAGCTCTCTTTTTATTTCATTACTCCAATTTCCATCATATTTTTGGTATTTTAGAGTAACTTCATTCATCTTAAAGAAACCATTGTGAATATTTTTTTTACCTAAAATTTTAAATTTTGAACTCATAAAAATTGATATATTTAATATTACATATATATTTATCAACATGGAAAAAGCTTTATTTGGTGCAGGTTGTTTTTGGGGTGTGGAAGAAAAGTTTTGCAAAACTCCAGGTGTAATAAATACCTTGGTTGGTTATTCTGGAGGCAACACACTTAATCCCTCTTATGAAAGTGTTTGCCGAGGAAATACAAATCATACCGAAGTTGTTTTAGTTGAGTTTGATAATTCTAAAATATCTTATGAGGAACTTCTAATGGTTTTCTGGAACTGTCATGATCCCACCACTCTGAATAGACAAGGTCCAGATATTGGAACCCAATATAGGTCAGCTATATATTACTATAACGAAGATCAAAAAAATAAATCTATTCATTCTAAAAATGAATATATGAAGAATTCAGGAATGGATATCGTTACTGAAATATCAGAAGCTAAAAAATTTTATAAAGCAGAGGAATATCATCAAAAATATATTCAAAAAACGGGTTTACACTGTGCAATATAACTTAATTTTTAAGAATAAATGTCTATTGATTTTTATTTTGCATTTTTAACAGGATGGGCAATACTATTATTATTTTGGAGCACTATCGTTCTCTTTATATATTTGAGAAAACCACCTAAATCTAAATTAACGAAAAGTTTTGTATTAAAATCCTATCTGTTTTTTTTGGCAATATTATTTATAATTTTATTTTTTACATAAACCGATTCGTTTTTTTATAAATTAGATATCAACATATAGTAGGTCAAAAAGATTAGGATAATAACATATTGATAATTAACAACTTTTTTATTTTTAATGTTGAATACTAGTTTTTTCCTAAATATAAACTATTTCGAATAAATAAATTAAATTATGTCTATTTTAAAAAACTATTTTAAACAAAACAGTGTGATGCACAGTTTTTCAAACTGTCAATGGCCAATTGGAGATCCACAGGAAAAAGACTTCCATTTTTGTGAATCTAAAACTGTTGTTGGTAAACCTTACTGCCAGAGTCACTGTGATGTTGCTTATATTGACGAAAAAGAGCTCAAAAAAGAAAAAGAAGCTCAAAAAAATCGTCGCATTGCAGCTTAAGTCTCTCGCTACAAATTATTTTCTCATCAAATGTTAATAATTTAGAGTTATTGACATAGGTGGCGATTTTCTTAAAATAATGGATCGATGTTATTCAGTGTACTGAAAAAACTAAATTTTGACGGAACATTAGAAATAATTGATTCCAAGGACAAAACTTATGTATTTGGAAATTCAAACCCACACATCTGTGTAAGATTAAAAAACCAATCTATTGAGAAAAAACTATTCTTAAACCCTAATCTTCATATTGGGGAAGCATATATGAATGAGGACTTAGTAGTTGAAAAAGGTACTATAGAAGAGTTAATTAATTTAATAACTAATTGTTACGATGATTTTATTTCAAATAATAAATTTTATAAATTTTATGAGTACTTATCATCCATTTTTATGCCTTTTCAACAAATTAATCAGCTCGTAAATTCCAAAAAAAACGTAGCACATCACTATGATATTAATGAGGATTTATATAAGTTATTTCTTGATGAGGATATGCAATACTCTTGTGCGTATTTTCATAATCCCAATATTAGTTTGAACCAAGCACAGAAAGATAAAAAACAACATATTATTAAAAAACTTCAAATTATGGAAAATATGAATGTTCTTGATATTGGATGTGGTTGGGGAGGAATGGCAATTGAAATAGCTAAATCTACTGGAGCCAAAGTTAAAGGCATTACACTTTCAGAAAATCAATTTAAAACTGCATCTGAACGAGCACAAAAAGAAGGCTTGAGTGATAAAGTTTCTTTTGCACTACAAGATTATAGAAATGAAACTGAAAAATATGATCGCATAGTATCAGTTGGAATGTTTGAGCATGTTGGTGTTAAATATTTTAAAACTTACTTAAGTAAAGCTAACGATATTTTGAAAGATAATGGAGTTTTTCTTTTGCATACAATTGGTCAAAGGAGTAAACCAACTGCTACTAGTCCTTGGATAAGAAAATATATTTTTCCTGGTGGTTATATCCCATCATTATCTGAAATAATGAATGAAACACAAAAACTTAATATAAATGTAACTGATGTTGAAGTATTAAGATTACATTATGCACATACTTTATCGCGATGGTATCAAAATGTTATTAAAAATAAAGACAAAATTATAAAGATGTTTGATCAACGTTTTTTTAGAATGTGGGAGTTTTATCTTTTAGCAAGTAAGTATTCCTTTGTAAATATGGGCAATGTTGTTTTCCAAATACAAATTGCAAAGAATATTAACAATTTGCCTCTAACTAGAAATTATATTTACAACTAAACACTTTATATTTATTGAATTTCCAAGACAGGTGATATAATCTTTTATTTATGGCCCTATCCCTTAGTAATTACATAATTAGAGCATCAATATTCTTGATTGCTGTCTTTGTTATTGTTGTCTTATTGTACCCAGTTTTACAAAATGCTTTTTTATCAAATATCTTTATCAACATTATAATATTGTTAGCTTTAGTAATTGGTATTATATTTAATTTTTTTCATATCATTAACTTAAATTATAAATATATATCTTATTCCAACTTTAATATTACCAATTCTATAGAAGCATTCTCTACCTTAAAAGGGCAAGACAAAAACATTTCTCTTGAATTAAAGAATCTTGATGGAAAGTTTTATTTTAAAAGTTCGTCAATAAATAGATTAATAGAAAACTCTGATATGACTTTAGTAAGTATTAGAGAAACTTCACGTTATTTAGTTGGTTTATTAGTTTTCTTAGGTTTGTTAGGAACTTTTTGGGGACTTCTTAAAACAATTGGATCAGTAGGAAATGTTATTAGTGGTTTGGGTATAGATGATACAAATGTTGCAGGTTTTTTTAATTCTCTTAAAGACGGTTTAAATGCTCCACTTGAAGGAATGAGTATTGCATTTAGTAGTTCATTGTTGGGTTTAGCTGGTTCTTTAATATTAGGATTGCTTGATCTAAATCTTGGTCAAGCGCAAAATAAATTTAGCCAATACTTTGAAAAAATACTCAATTCTAATTCATCCCCAGATTTTTCTAAAGTTGAAGATAAACCAACTGGTGAAGCAATTCAAAAAATTTATGATAACTTAGAAAATCTTTTAAATGCTTTTAAAAAATCATCTGAAAATCAAACTCAAATTTCTAAAAATTTAGATAAATTTAATGAAATACTTGATAAAATAAATTCGAATTCATCCAATCTCGATAAACAACTATCAAACTTTTTATCTTCCCAATTAAACACACAGTCATCTCTTATAAATTTAATAGAAGCATTAAATAAAAATGGAATATTAGAGGCAAAAAAAGTTAAAGATTATTTTCAAAATATTGAAAAAGAATTAAAGAAAATTAAAAAATAATAATGTCTACTAGGTCTTTAAGAAATAGACTTGCTGATACAACAAATATTTGGCCAGGTTTTGTAGATGTTTTAGCTACATTATTAATTGTAATTATCTTTGTGTTAATGGTTTTTACAGTTTCACAAATATACTTAAGTGATGCAATATCGGGAAGAGATAAAGCACTCCAAGATTTAAGATTACAAATTAATGAACTTTCAAAAATATTAGTTATTGAAACTAAAGACAAAGAGGAAGCCCTTTCAACCCTAACAGAAACGGAGAAACAACTTGAAGACACGCAATTAAATTTACAGAGTGAACAATTATTAAATGAACAATTACAAACAGATGTAGCAAAAAAACGATCAGAAATCTTTGTTCAAGAGCAAAATATTATTGCTTTATCAGAGCAAATTAGCAGTCTTCTAAAAGAGTTAAGAATAGTAGCAAATGCTTTAGAAACGTATGAAGGACAAGAAATTGCTTTACTTGAAACCGAAGGTTTAGGTGAAAGGATTAATAAAGCGCTAGCAACCAGGATTGATCAGCTTAAAATACTTAATCAAGAATTAGATAATGCTAATTTTAAACTAGTAGAAAGTGAGAAATCTCTTAAGGCTACAATCGCAGAATTAAATGAAAAGAATATTAATTTAATGGCTATCAACGATAGTTTGGGCTTAGAGGATGGAGGAATTGAAGAGCAATTATTGGCAATAAAAAACAAAAATGAGGCACTACTAAGTTTAAATAATGAGTTAGAGAAAACAAATATTGAATTATCTTTAAGAGATGAAGAATTACAAAATCAAATATTTCAATATCAACAACTAATGAATGATCTTTTAGAAATTAATGATAGTCTTGGTTTAAAAGATGCATCACTTAATGAGCAACTCGATGCAATAAGATTTAAAAATGAAGAACTAGCAAGATTAAATAAAGACTTACTACAGAAAGATAATACCATTTTCAATCTTCGTGGAAAAATTTCTGAATTAAATAATGTACTTTCTTTGTCTGAAGAAAAACAAAAACAGCAACTTGAAGAACTCGAACTCCTCCAAAATCAAATTGTTTCATTAGCAAAAGAGAATCAAGCACAAAAAGAAACATCACTTGAAGAAATTGAAAAAATGGAAATACAAGCTTCACAAACATTAGGACAGATAGAAATTCTTTCTAATCAAATTGATACTCTGCAAAAAGAAATAGCTTTACTTAATAACGCTTTAGAAGCAAGTGAAAGTCAGGCTTTGATTAAAGATTTAGAAATTGAGGTACTTGGTGAAAAGTTAAACAAAGCTCTTACATCAAAAGTATTTGAACTTCAAAAATATAGATCTGAATTTTTTGGAAAACTACAATCTATTTTAGGTGATAGAAAAGACATTAAAATTGTAGGAGATAGATTTATTTTTGAATCAGAGCTTCTTTTTGATTCTGCTTCTGCAGATTTACAACTGTCTGGTAAAGTAAAGTTAAGTGAAATTGGTCTTTCTTTAAAAGAGACTACAAACGATATTCCATCAGATATTGACTGGATTATAATGGTAGAAGGGCACACTGATAAAAGACCTATACAGACAATAAGATATCCATCTAACTGGGAATTATCTTCAGCTAGAGCTAATACAGTTTTAAAACTTCTTCTTGATCTTGGTTTTCCACCAAATAGGTTAGCATCTGCAGGATATGGAGAGTTCTATCCTATTAGTGATGGAGAAACTGAGAATGATCTGCAGCAAAATAGAAGGATTGAATTAAAACTCACTTCTCGCTAATTTGCCTTAAATTAAACATAAAATGATAATAAAAAAATTATATGAGATTCCTTGCATTGTTTATTTTCAGTTTCTTCAGTTCATATTCTGTATTTGCTGCGTGTAGTGATCAACCAGCAAATGAGGTTGATTGGACTAATTGTAATTTTGTAGAAAATTTAGATCTGTCTGGTACTGGTTTGGCAAACTCTAAAATGTCAGGAGTTAATTTATCTTTATCTAATTTCGAAAAATCACAGCTTAACAACTCAAATCTATCCATTGGTAATTTTATTTTCTCAAATTTTAGTAATTCAAATTTATATGCTTCAAATTTACAAGGAGCAAATTGTAATAATGCTAATTTTGACAATGCAAATCTTGCTAAAGTAAACTTCGAAGGGTCAAATCTTTTTGGAGCAACTTTTAAAGGTGCAAATCTGTATGAGGCAAATCTACTTGGTGCTAATATTTCAGGCGCAATATTTGATGAAGCAAATTTATCAAATGCTATATGGATAGATGGTAAAAAATGTGCTCTTGGTTCTATAGGCAGTTGCCAATAATTTTTTTGTTTTTTCTAATTGCCAGTTGTAAAATGTCAACTGAATATGAAAGGCAAAAAAATGATGACAATAAAGTTAATTTTGAAATCTCAGGAAATAAAGAAACAGGTATTCAAATAAATAATTAAAATATTAATTTACTTTTATTAAATTTAATGATTTGACCTTTTAACAATGAGTCAAAATTCTTATTTATATGCTTTTTGTGTAGTTTTTCTTGCTGGAATTTTTTGGAGTTTTGGTGCGTTGACTGTTAGATATATGGTCGATGGCCATCAATATGTTTTTCAATATTTATTTTATAGAGGTTTAACTATTTCAATAATTCTTCTTATATATTTATTTTTTCGGGAGGGTTTTGTTTTTTATAAAAATTTTCTCAAAATAGGAATATCATCAATACTTGGAGGGCTATTTCTAGCAACAGCTTTTACTGGATTCATTTTTTCTATTACTATGACTACGGCTGCCGTTACATTATTTATGTTAGCAGCTATGCCTTTTATTGCAGCCATTGTTGGTTATTTTGTTCTTGGTGAAATACTTAAAAGAACAACATTAATTGCAATGGTTGTAGCATTTATAGGTGTTTGTGTGATGATTATAAATGACAGTATTTCTGGAACTGCTTTAGGTGCAATAATAGGGTTTATTTCTGCCACTGGTTTTGCCTTATACACGGTAACAATAAGGTGGAAACCTGAAACACCAAAATTCACAACAGTTGTTTTAGCGGGAATATTTTGCACTATATTCGCATTCTTTATTTTAGGATTCTCTTTTGAACCTTTTATTCTGATGCCTGAAATAAATAGTTATTTGAGTATTCTGCATGGAATAATTGTTGCAACTGGTTTAATACTTTACAGTCTTGGAGCAAAATATTTACCCTCAGCTGAGCTAGCACTTTTATCGTTAATGGAAGTTGTCGGAGGAGTTCTGTGGGTTTGGCTTCCTATTTTTGGGATTAATGAAGTACCGAGTACAACTGTAATAATTGGAGGTTTTATAATAACTTTAGCTGTAGTTTATTATGGTTTTGCAGCTAGGCAGATAGATATCAATATTAAGACTTAGATATTTGCTGTAACTTTATTAATATTTTTCCTTGGCAAATTATTTTTAGACCAAACAGTATCAAGAGCCTTAATCATTTTTTCAATATGCTCTTTTCTATGTTTTGGGGTAACAGTTATTCTAAGTCTTTCTAAATCTTTAGGTACAGTTGGATAAAAAATTGGTTGTGCATAAATACCATGATCATCAATTAAATCTTTAGATACTTTTTTACATAAAAAAGGATCATTTATTAATACTGCTACAATATGAGAATTTGTATCCAAATAAGGAATGGCTAAGGAATCTAAATTTTCCCTTATTAAAGCAGCATTTTCTTTTATTCTTATTCTTAATTGTTCTGCTAGAGAAACAATGTCTATCGCTTTAGCTGCTCCTGCAGCAATTGATGGACAGATTGAAGTTGTAAAAATAAAACCTGGCGCAAAACTCCTAATGTAGTCAATTATTTCTGAACTAGCTGCAATATAGCCTCCCATTTGACCATATGCTTTTGCTAAAGTTCCATTAATAATATCTATTTTATCTTCAACGCCCATTTCTACTGCAATACCTTTACCTTCTTTTCCGTAAAGTCCAACTGAATGAACTTCATCTAAATATGTCATACAGTTATATTTTTTTGCTAATTCTACGATTTTAATTATTGGTGATCTTATACCTTCCATAGAGTATAAACTTTCAAAAACTATTAACTTAGGATTATCTGTATTTGACTCTTTAAGTAATTGTTCTAAGTGGTCAATGTCATTATGTTTAAAAATATGACACTTAGCTCCACTATTCTTAATACCTTGTATTAAAGATGCGTGATTTAATTCATCAGAAAATATCTCAATATTTTTAATTTTTTTTCCTAAAGTCCATAAGGTAGATTGGTTTGCTGTGTACGCAGAAGCAAAAACTAATGCCGCTTCTTTATTATGAACATTTGCTAGCTTTTTTTCAAGTTCAGTATGATAGGTCGATGTTCCAGAAATATTTCTTGTTCCACCAGAACCAGATCCATATTCAAGTAGTGTTTTTACAATCTCATTTACTACCTCTGGATGCTGACTCATGTTTAGATAGTCATTAGAGCACCAAACCTCTACTTCTCTTTCCTTATTTTTGAAACTTTCATCTGCATTTGGAAAACTTTTTATAGGTCTGTCTATGTTTCTAAAGTCCCTATAAAGACCTTGTTCCTTTAGATTTTTTAATTCAGATTTAAAGAAATTTTTATATTTCATATTTATTAGATATCTTACACAATGTTTAATTGTAAGTGTTTAATTGAATGAATTGTCACACCTTATTTTTACTAAAAGACATTCTGCTCCAGACACCATATTTATCTTTAATTATAAATCGATGATACAACGCCGCTGCAATATGAAGTGAAAAAAGAGCTGTTAATATAAGTGCTGAGTAGTAGTGTATAGCTAGAGCTTGAGGATATAGAAAAAAGTTCTCTTCGATTAAAGGTGGTATTTTAATTAATCCCAAGAGATGAACATCTTCTCCTCCAAGCCATGTCATAAAGGTACCTTGAATAGGAATAATAATTACTAAACAATAAAGTGTTAAATGGACTAAATTCGAAACAAATTTATGAATTAAAGGAATATTTTCATATTTCGGATGAGTATTAAATATGTATTTCCACATTAATCTAAGCACCACTAAACTAAAGACTATGGTGCCAAAAAATTTATGAGTGATAATAAAACCCATTTTAAGAGGAGAAAATTCCATATTATGAAGGCTAATCCCTGTTGCAACTTGCCAAAAAAGAAGAAGTGCTAATGACCAATGAAAAAGTTTTGCAACCAAGCCCCAAGAAGATTTTGTACCTTTAAATTCAACCATTACTAATTTTATAATATAGTGTTATTTATAGAAGTATAAGTAATGAAAATAAGAATTTTATCTAGAAAAAGTGACTTGGCAATAATTCAAGCACGTGAATTTTCCGATTATTTTCAATCAAAACATCCTTTTTTAGAAATAGAATTTTTAACAAGAAGTACTTCAGGAGATAAAGATCTAAAAACCCCTCTTTCTGAAATGCCAACAGAAGGTGTTTTTACTAATGATTTAAGAGATGAATTAATAAATAACAAATGTGATTTAATTGTCCACTCTTGGAAGGATCTTCCAATTGAAGTTGGAGAGAAAACTAAAATTGCTGCTACATTAAAACGTGCTGATAAACGAGATATATTATTCTTAAAAAAAAACATAACATTAGATAGTAAGAAAATTACTATTCTTTGCTCATCACCTCGAAGACAATATAATTTAGAAAATTTTATTGAAAATTATCTTCCACAAAAGTTTGATGAAGTTTGCTTTGAAAATATAAGAGGTAACATACCAACTAGATTTAAAAAATTTTTGGAAGATCCTAATAGTGATGGTTTCATTGTTGCTAAGGCAGCAATTGATAGATTACTTTTAAATAATTATTCTGAATTCAATGAATTAAAAACAACTCTAAAAAAATATATTAACAAATGTCTATGGTCTGTTTTACCATTGTCTATAAACCCATGTTCTCCTGGCCAAGGTGCTTTAGCGATTGAAACAAGAATTAAAGATAATAAACTTAACGAAATTTTAAATGATATCAATTTTTCCAAAGATTATTCAAACGTTATTCAAGAAAGAAATATTTTAAAAAATTATGGAGGTGGATGTCACCAAAAAATAGGAGTATCTTACATCTCACATAAATTAGGATTAGTTGTATCTAAAAGAGGTGAAGATGAAAATGGCAATCATTTTGAGAGCTGGGATTTTATTGATCCAAAAGATATAAGCTTTTCTAGTAATACAACAGATGAAATTTATCCTGAAAATTTAAAAAATTATAAAATATTCTCTAGAAAACAATTAAATGAAAATGTTGATGATATAAATAACTTACAAAATAAATGTATTTATGTTTCACGAATTAGCTCAATCCCAGATAAGTCAAAAATCCAATCAAATAATGTTATTTGGACAAGTGGTTTAAGAACATGGAAAAATTTAACTGAAAGAGGTATTTGGGTTAATGGAACTTCAGATGGTCTTGGTGAGGATTTTGATAAAGATATTAATTCACTTACAAATAATCCTTGGGTTAAGTTAACTCATTCTCAATCTCCTGAAAGCTCTATAAAAAATAAAATTGAAACGTATCAATTAGAGTCTATTGATTTTGAAATAGATATAGAAAAGAAAAAGTACTTTTATTGGATGAGCAGCTCAGCTTTTAAAGCGAGTATTGATAAATATCCTAAAATTATAGAAAAATATCATTTTTGTGGCCCAGGAAATACCTACAATGAGATTAGTAAAATATTAGGTAATGATAAAAATCTTTTTGTTGAGCTATCTTATGATAGTTGGAAGGACAAATTACTAAAAGCTTAAAAATGACAAATATTTTATTCGAAAATGCGCTTAAAAGAAATGTTCAAAAAACACCACCCATTTGGTTCATGAGGCAAGCTGGAAGATACCATTCGCATTATCGCAAACTCAAAGAAAAATATACTTTTGAAGAACTATGTAAAACTCCAGATTTAGCTGCAGATGTTGCTTTTGGTCCAATACAAGAATTTGATTACGATATTGCAATTTTATTTAGTGATATTTTATTTGTATTAGAGGGACTTGGTTTAGAATTAAAGTTTGACCCAGGACCTAAATTTAATTCTTTTATAAATTCAAAAAACATTAATGATTATAGTAATATTGATCGCGGAATTGAGCATATGCAATTTCAATTTGAAGCTATAAAAATAACAAAAGAGAAATTGCCAAATAATAAGAGTTTAATTGGATTTGTTGGCGGACCTTGGACATTATCAAAATATGCATTTGGAAATAATAACTCTGATTTAATCGACACTAAAATGAATTTAGAATTTATTTCAGAAATTCTTTTACCTCTTCTAAAGAAAAATATTCAATTACAATTAGATGCAGGTGTTGAACTTGTTATGGTTTTTGATAGTTCCTTGTATGATTTAGATAAAATAAATTTTGATGAAATTTATTCTAAATTTTTAGAAGAGATTGCAATTTTTTTTCCAAATAAAGTTGGATATTATTCAAGAGGTAAGAGTTTGCCAGATCTAAATTCTATCATCAGTTTTCCCTTTGCTGGTTTCGGTTATGATCACACAATTGATCTAAAATCTATGTTTGAAAATCAACAGTATGGATTTATTCAGGGAAATTTTAATGAACAATTAATGTTGAATGAAACAGATACATTTCTTAATGATTTAAAAGATTTTATTGAAAAAATGAAATCAATAGAAAATCTTAATGGCTGGATTTGTAGCCTTGGACATGGAATTAACAAAAATACTCCAGAAAAAAATGTTCATTTGTTTATAGAAAATATCAGAAAAGAATTTAGCTAATAGATATGGTTAAATATATAGGTGAAAAAGATTATGAGCACGGGAGTAAAGAAAGAATTGGTGTTTTAATTACTAACTTAGGGACTCCAGACGCTCCAAATAAAAAAGAACTAAAAGTTTATCTTAATCAATTTTTATCAGATCCAAGAGTAATCGAATTACCTAAAATCTTATGGCAAATTTTATTGAAGCTAGTAATTTTGCAGGTAAGACCATCAAAGTCAGCAGAAGCATACAAACAAATTTGGACTGATAAAGGTTCTCCACTTTTAGATATTGCGAACAGACAATTGAATAAAATTCAATCGTCTTTTTCTTCAAAAAATGAAATTATAGTTTTTGAAGTTGGTATGCGTTATGGCAATCCATCTATTCCAGATGCTTTGTTAAAACTTCAAAAAAAACAAGTAAGAAGATTATTAGTCTTACCTATGTATCCGCAATATTGTGCTGCAACAACAGGCAGTACATTTGATGAGGTAACTAATGTTTTGCAAAAATGGCGTTGGATACCTGAAATGCGTTTTATCAATCAATACTTTGAAGAAAAAAATTATATTGAAGCATTGTCAAATTCTATAAAATCGTTTTGGAAAAAAAATCCTAAACCACAAAAAATTGTTTTTAGTTATCATGGTATACCAAAACGGTACTTGACTAACGGTGATCCATATCATTGCTTTTGTCTTAAAACCACAAGACTCGTCAAAGAACATATGGGATTATCTGATGATGAGATAATGACGACTTTTCAAAGTAGATTTGGCAGGGAAGAATGGTTAAAGCCATATACAAGTGAAACTTTGAAAGAACTACCAAAACAAGGAATTAAAAATATACATATAATATCTCCTGGTTTCAGTAGTGATTGTCTTGAAACACTTGAAGAACTTGAAGAAGAAAATAAAGAATATTTTATGGAATCAGGTGGAGAAAATTACCATTATATACCTTGCTTGAATGATCACGATGATCACATAGACGTTTTTGTAAATCTGATAAAAAAACATATTCAAGGTTGGGCATTATGATTGCTGATCCCAAATTTAATACTGCAAAAGAATGGTTTGAAAAATTACGAGATAACTTAGTTGAAACTATTCAAAGCATTGATGAAAAAAAATTTGAAATAAGTAGCTGGGATCACAAAGGTGATGGTGGTGGTAAAATGAGTAAATTAAAGGGTAATATTATTGAAAAAGGTGGAGTAAACATTTCTACCGTCGCCGGGACCTTTAACGAGAATATGAGAGAAGCTATTCCAGGTGCTAAAGAAGATCCAAATTATAATGCAACTGGCATCAGTGTTGTGCTACATCCTGTTTCACCAAAAATTCCTTCTATGCATTTTAATACAAGATTTATTAAAACCACTCAGGAATGGTTTGGCGGAGGTATGGATATTACACCTTGTTTAATATTTGAGGATGAGGAAAAATATCATCGTGGTTTAGAAGTTTTATGTAATAAATATGATAAATCTTATTATCCTAAATTTAAAAAATGGTGTGATGACTATTTTTTTCTCCAACACAGAAATGAACCAAGAGGTGTTGGAGGAATATTTTTTGATTACCTTCAAACTGGTGATTGGGGAAAAGATTTTGAATTTGTCCAAGGCGTAGGTACTTATTTTCATCAATTTATCAAAAATACTTTAATTTCACTAAAGGATGTTAAGTGGAGTGAAGAGGAAAAAAAGATACAATTAGTTAAGCGTAGTCGCTATGCTGAATTTAACTTATTATATGATAGAGGTACAAAGTTTGGTCTAGAGACTGGTGGGAATGTTGATGCAATATTAATGTCAATGCCTCCTCACGCCGTATGGGAATAAATCATGTTATTTAATACTCTAAAAGTTATACATATTTTTAGTATCATAGCTTGGATGGTCGGGCTTTTGTATCTGCCACGTTTGTTTGTAAACCATGCTAATCCTGAAATTACTACAGAAACTTCAGAAACATTCAAATTAATGGAAGGTAAATTATACAGAATAATTATGTTTCCATCTTTTATAGTGACGTGGATTTCCGGTATTTCACTTATACATTACGTGGGTATTGATACTTGGTTGCTTTTAAAAATCTTATTTGTAGTTTTGTTATCTGGCTATCATTTTTTTTGTTTAAAATGTCTCAATGATTTTAAAAATGATAAAAATAAATATTCCACTAAATTTTTTAGAATTACAAATGAAGCTCCAGCAGTAATTTTGATTTTTATACTTATACTTGTTGTATTTCAGCCCTTTTAATTACTACTTTTTTGTTTTGATAGGTGTTTTTCTCTTTGGATTACACACTCTGCATATTTCACATTCTAAACCATAACAACTTCTTGCCTGACAAAATTCTCTTCCATAAAATATTATTTGTAAATGAAGTTTATTCCAAGATTTTTTTGGAAATAGATGTTTTAAATCTTTTTCTGTTTGGACAACATTTTTACCATTTGTTAAACCCCAACGTTGAGCTAAACGATGAATGTGCGTATCAACTGGAAATGCTTGATGACCAAATCCTTGAGACATAACAACACTAGCCGTTTTGTGACCAACACCTGGTAATTTTTCTAATTCTTCAAAACTTTCTGGAACTTTTCCTTTAAATTTTTTAACAAGTATTCTTGATAGTTCAAATATTGCTTTCGATTTTTGAGGTGCTAAACCACATGGGCGAATAATATTATAAATTGTTTTTTTTGGCACTTTTGTCATTTTTAAAGCTGAGTTTGCTTTTTTAAATAGCGTTGGTGTAACTTGGTTAACTCTTTCATCTGTACATTGTGCACTAAGAAGTACAGCTACAACTAATTCAAATTTATTTTTGTGGGAAAGAGGAATAGGTACTTTTTTATATATACGACTGAGTATTTTTGAGACCTCTTGTGCCTTCTCTATTCTTTTCACTATATTAAGCCTCCTTCAGGGGTTACGTGCTATTTAATATTAATAATTATGACAAAATATAGCACTTATTAATACTAATAATATTGAATATTTCCATTGAAGTAGTATGGGTCTACCATCAAATTTCTATGGAGGAAATAATATGAAAAAAACTTTAAGCATTGTTTTGTCTATGCTTTTCATGGGTATTTTTTCGCCAGCATTTGCAAATAGTATTAAATGGTCAATGCCAGGTGATTCGTTAACTCTTGATCCGCACGCACAAAACGAAGGACCAACACACATGGTTTCACGTCAAGTATACGAAGGTTTAGTAACTCCAGGTATCAATATGGAAATACTTCCGCAGCTTGCTGAGTCATGGGAAACAACTTCTGCTGATACTTGGGTATTTAATATTCGTAAGGGTGTAAAATTCCATGATGGATCAGACTTAACAGCTAGCGATATCGCTTTTAGTATCAATAGAGCAAAAACTGCTCCATCTGATATGGTAGATTTAATCAAAAGTATTAAATCAGCATCAGCTTTAGATGATCATACGGTTCAAGTTGTAACAGATGGACCAAATCCAATTCTTTTAAACCAACTAACTCAAATATTTGTAATGTCTGAAGATTGGGCAAAAGGAAATGGTTGTGAAGTTTCATACAACTGGGATGCTGGTGAAACATCTTACTGTGCTTCTAATGCAAATGGAACTGGACCTTTCAAAATTACATTTAGAGAACAAGACGTAAGAACTGTTTTTGAAAAAAATAATGATTGGTGGGGTGATGATAGTGCATTCAACGTGGACACTATTGAACTACTTCCTATTGCAAATGATGCAACAAGAGTTGCAGCACTCCTTTCTGGAGAAATTGACTACACAAACGTTGTTCCGGTTCAAGATATTGAGAGAATCAAATCTTCTGCTGGACATGGTGTAAAAATGACTCCTCAAAATAGAACAATATTTTTTGGTATGGATCAAGGTTCTGCTGAATTAAACTCTTCTAATATCAAGGGTAAAAATCCTTTTGCAGATAAAAGAGTTCGTTTAGCTATGTACCATGCTTTAGATATGGATGCTATTAAGGATAAGGTAATGAGAGGGCAAAGTGTTCCTGCTGGAATTATAACTGCTCCTGGTGTGAATGGTCATACAGCTGCACGTGATGAAAGATTATCTTATGATCCAGAGCTATCAAAAAAACTATTAGCAGAAGCTGGTTATCCAGATGGATTTGAGGTTACGCTAGATTGTCCAAATGATCGTTATATAAACGATGAAGCAATCTGTGTTGCTGCAATTGGAATGTTTGCTAAAATTGGAGTTGATGTAACTCTTGATGCAAAAACTAAAAGCCAACACTTCTCAGAAGTTAAAGAAGGTGACGCAAATGGTATGACTAGTGATATGTACATGTTAGGTTGGGGTGTTCCAACTTTTGACAGTCATTATGTATACTCATACTTATTTGATAGTGCTGGTAGCTGGAATAAAGTTAATTTCAGCAATGCTAGAGTTGACGAATTAGTAGCAGCAATGGGTGTTGAAACTGATGCAGATAAAAGAAATGCTATGATTGCGGAAGCTTGGGATATTACTCAAGATGATGTAACATATCTTCCTTTACATCACCAAGTTGTTAACCAAGCATCAAAAAGTAATGTCGATGTTCCAATTAGAATGAACAACGAGCCATTATTTAGATTTGCAAACGTAAACTAATCAATTTTATATTTTCTGGCCAGTTAACTGGCCAGAAATTTATCCATGTTTAGCTATTTCTTTAAAAGACTCATTCAATCTATTATTGTAATGATTGTTGTTGCCTTTGTTTCATTTTCCTTATTTAATTTTGTAGGTGATCCAGTAAATAGCATGACTGGAGAAGATGCTTCAGATGAAAGACGCGCTGAAGTTAGAGAAGTATTGGGTTTAAATGATCCTGTCTATGTTCAATTTTCTCGTTTTTTAGGTAATGTAATTCAGGGTGATTTTGGAATATCATATCAATTAAAAAGAGAAGTATCAGACTTAATTGCTGAAAGAATGCCTGCTACTTTAGAATTAGTTTTTGTTTCAGCTTTAATTGCCATCATCAGTGGTGTTTTCTTAGGTGTATATACTGGTATCCATAGAGATAGTTTTATTTCTAATATTATCCTTGTGATTTCTCTAGCAGGAGTTTCCTTACCAACATTCATTATAGGAATAATGTTAATTTATTTGTTTTCAGTAATTTTAGGAGTTCTTCCATCCTTTGGAAGAGGTGAAGTCACACAATTAGGTTTTTGGACTACAGGGTTTTTAACTACTTCTGGTTTAAAAGCACTAATACTTCCATCTGTTACATTAAGTTTATTTCAAATGACTTATGTTATTAGATTAGTTCGCGCTGAAATGATGGAAATTTTACAAACAGATTATATTAAATTTGCAAAAGCAAGAGGTATAAAAAGGAGTGCTATTAACTATAAGCATGCACTAAAAAATGGATTAATTCCAGTTATTACAATTACTGGTATCAACATCGGAACGTTAATTGCTTTTTCAATTATTACAGAAACAGTTTTTCAATGGCCAGGCATGGGGTCATTATTTATCAAAGCAGTATACTTTGTCGATATTCCTATAATGTCAGCATATATGATCATGGTAGCATTTATATTTGTTATGATAAATTTTATTGTAGATATCACATACTATTTTATTGATCCTAGAATTAGGCTTAAGGAAGAGGGTAGTTAGAAATGCTACTTAAAATGTATGATAAAATATATGATACTGATATTGGATACAGCTTTTTTAATTCTAAATTAGCAGTAATTTCCTCAACAATATTTTTTATTATACTTTTTTGTTCTGTATTTGCTGGGATAGTTGCGCCTTATAATCCTTTTGATCCAGCATCAGTTTCTTTGATGGATGCCTTTACCCCACCAGTATGGTCGGAGGGAGGAAGTTTTAGCTTTATTTTAGGTACTGATCAGCAGGGAAGAGATATGTTTTCAACAATGATTTATGGTTCAAGAATTTCACTTATCGTTGGTTTTGCATCAATAATTTTTGCTATGATACTGGGAGTTTTTCTTGGAATAACAGCTGGATATATTGGCGGTAGATATGAGATTATTGTAATGCGCCTTACAGATGTACAGTTAACTATTCCAAGTATTTTAATGGCCTTACTTGTTGATGGAATTGCAAGGGCAATTATCTCACAATCAATGCATGATGAAATGGCAATTTATGTTTTGATTTTTGCCATTGGTATTTCTGAATGGCCTCAGTTTGCAAGAGTATCAAGAGCATCAACTTTAATAGAAAAAAATAAAGAGTATGTTTCAGCTTCGAGAATTATTGGACTATCAAATATATTAATTATGTTTAAGCATATTTTACCAAATATACTTCGCCCTATCTTAGTAATTGCTACAATTGGATTGGCACTTGCAATTATTACAGAGTCCACATTAAGTTTTTTAGGTGTTGGCGTTCCACCAACAACACCTTCTCTTGGTACTCTTATAAGATTTGGAAATAATTTTTTATTTTCTGGTGAGTGGTGGATTACTTTTTTTCCAGCAATTTTCTTAATAGTTTTAGCGTTATCAATTAATTTATTAGGGGATTGGATGAGGGATGCTTTAAATCCAAAATTAAAAAAGAGATGAGTTTTTTAGAAGTTAAAAATTTAAATATAAGTTATCCAACACGAAAGGAGACTATTGTTGCAAGCAAAAATGTAGAATTTTCTCTAGAAAGAGGTGAAATATTAGGAATTGTAGGTGAGTCTGGATCTGGAAAATCTACAATTGCAAATGCGATAATTAACTTAATTGATTCTCCAGGTGAAATCACAGATGGCTCAATCAAAATAGACAATATTGAATTAAGAAGTAATGAAGAAATAATTCAAAATATTAGAGGAAAAAAAATAGGATTTGTCTTTCAAGATCCTCAAACTTCATTAAACCCTCTATTTAAAATAAAAGACCAATTAATTGAAACTATTCAGGCTCATTTAAATTTAAGTTATCAAGATTCACTTAAAAAAACAATCCAACTACTTAAAGAGGTTGGAATAGAGAACGCTGAAAAAAGAATTGAGGACTATCCACACCAATTTAGTGGCGGTATGCGTCAAAGAGTTGTGATTGCTTTAGCAATAAGTTGTGAACCTGACTTAATAATTGCAGATGAACCAACAACCGCTTTAGATGTAAGTATTCAATATCAAATATTAGAACTCCTCAAAGATCTTACAAAGAAAAGAAATCTTGGAGTTATAATTATTACCCATGATATGGGAGTCATAGCAGAGACGACTGATAAAGTTATTGTCATGAGATACGGACATATTGTTGAACAAGGTGAGACTAAAGAATTATTAACTAATCCAAAATCAACAGAAGCAAGAAGCTTAGTAATTTCAGTACCACCAACTAATAAGAAAATTGATAGATTTAAATTGATTAGCCCAGATGGTAAAGAAATAACATCTAGTTCAAAGGATTTGACTAAAAATATTATTAAAACATGGGGAATAAGGGAAAATAAAAATCAAAAAATATTAAAACTTGAAGAAGTGACAAAAATTTTTGATGATAATTCTTTAGGTAGTAGTTTTTCATTTATTTCTAAAAAAAATTCGAATGATAAAATAGTTAAAGCTGTCGACAATGTATCTTTTGAATTATTTGAAGGTGAGACACTTGGACTAGTTGGAGAGTCTGGTTCAGGTAAATCAACTATTGCAAAGATTATTACTGGGTTAATTGCTCCTAACAAAGGTGATTTAATTTATAATAATGAACGTCTATATAATTCAAATAAAAAATATCAAATTCATAATAGTAGAGGTCAAATTCAAATGATTTTTCAAGATCCTTACTCCTCTCTAAATCCTCGTTTCAAAGTTAAGGATATTATTGCAGAACCAATTAAATTTTTTCAAAAAAATATTAGCATTAACGAACTTTTACAAAACGTTTATGACCTAATAGATATTGTAGGAATGACCAGACAATCTCTAGATCGGTACCCGCATGAATTCTCGGGAGGGCAAAGGCAGAGAATATCTATTGCTCGCGCCTTGGCGACAAGACCACGATTATTAATATGTGATGAACCAACTTCTGCATTGGATGTCAGTATACAAGCACAAATATTGAATTTGTTAAAAGATATACAAGATGAACTTCATCTTACTATGCTATTTATAAGCCATGATCTTCCTGTAATTCGCCAAATGTGTAACCGAATAATTGTATTAAAAAATGGTTCTGTTTGTGAAACAAAAGATACAGAGGAATTATTTAATAATCCTGAGCATGAATATACGAAGGAATTAATTAGACTTATGCCTAAAATTGAATCAATAATTTAACTAATTAATAATAGGTAAATTTTCAGGAGTTCTAGTGCTTAAAAGTTTATAGGAATCTTTAGTTATTAATAAATTTTCCTCTTGTACTAATATTTTATTTTCGTCCATTTCAATTGATGGTTCAAGAGTTATTATCATATTTTCCTCAAGTAATGTTTTGTCATTTTTCATAATACTTGGTGGCTCAGTTAGTTGTAAGCCTAAACCATGACCCATTCTTCCAATTGATACATTTTTAGTTATTAAACTTTGAGATAATTTAGAATATAATTCTGAACAACTAATTCCAGGTTTTAAAATTTCTAAAGTTCTCTCAGTTGCTTCCCACAATTTATTATATGCATCTAGAACTTGTTTGTGAATTTTTCCAAAGCCAAAATTTCTATCAAAATCTGAAAAATAACCATTTAAAGTTGCACCCGTATCAATAATTATAATATCACCATCTTTAGTTACCTTTTCTGTTGGGTTACAGATAATTTGATTATAACCATTAAATCCCGAAGCACACGCCATGTATTGAATATAATCTGCGCCACTCTCAATTAATTCTTTTTTAAATATTGATGCAATTTGTTTTTCACTCATTCCTAAATTAATTTTTTGAGGAAAATCATTAAACACCTTACTTGTAATAGAACAAATTTTTTTAATATTATTGATCTCTATTTCAGATTTTATTTTTCTTATACTCCAAAGTATTTTACTAGCATCAACAAAATTATATTCTGATAAATTTTTTTGAATTTCCTGATAATCGTTAATACTCATTCGCAAAAAAGTTTCATTTCCTAATTCAAATCCGATATTTGAACTTTTAGGAAAACTTTTAATATTTTTTTTCAATAAAGATATTCCTTCATCTTTTGGATTTGGAGACTCCCAAGTTTCGATATCATTGACTAATGTTTTTTGCATAGCTGTAATACCAATAGATGGTATTATCGCTTTTATTGGATTTCTTTTTGAAATAATTAAATACCACGGTCTTGTAGGACTTTCCCAAAAGTTACTATCAAGTCCAGTGAAATATCTAAAATTTGATGGTGAAGTTATAATAACTGCATCAATATTTTCATTTTCAATATGTATTTGTATTTTTTCAATTCTGGAAATAAATTCTTCTTTTGGAAAATCGTTCATAAATTGATAAGTAACGTAACATTAACATAAATTAACAATAAGAAATACTTTGATCTATTCATCATTATTTATTTTTTGTTTGTCTTTAGGTACTTTTTTTCCTTTTGCTTCAGAGACATATTTATCCACACTATTATTGTCTAATAAGTATAATCCATTTTTATTATTATTTTTTGCTTCAGCAGGTAATATTTTAGGATCTCTAATCAGTTGGATATGTGGTTACTTTGTAAATTTTCTTATTAAGAAACCTTGGTTTCCAGTAAATAAATATTTATTACAGAAAGCTGCAGATATTTTCAAAAAGCATGGAAAATGGTCATTATTATTTTCATGGGTGCCTATTATTGGAGATCCAATCGCATTTGCAGCAGGTACAGTAAAATATAATATTACTTTTTTTTTAATATTTGTATCTATTGGGAAAATTGCTAGATATTTGATAATATATTTGTATCTTATCTAATTAGTGATGTTTGAAAATCTTATATTTGTTTTCATTATTGGTTTTTTATCTGGAGTTGGTTTTTTATCAATTTTATTTTTTCTTCGCAAAACAAAAAGTTCTGAAATAAAAGATGATACTGATCTTACTTCCTTAAAAAATCACATGCAATCAATCCAGCAATCTTTACAAAATTTTAATTTAGCTCAAGATAGAATTGAGAATACATTAATTAGAGGTGGTGCGCTTCAACAAGGTCCTTGGGGAGAATTTGTACTTAAAAATATTTTAGATAGTGTTGGTTTAAGAGAAGGAGAAGAGTACTCAACTCAAAAAACTTTTAGAGATGAAGATGGTAATTTACAAAAACCCGATGTCATTGTTCATATGCCAGGTAATAGACACATAATTATAGATTCAAAAGTATCCTTAGATTCTTGGCATGATTATTCTAATACAAATGATAATCAACAAAAGAAAATATTTTTGAAAAAATTTTTGGATTCAACAAAAACTTCGATTAGAAGTTTGAGTAAAGATAATTATTCAAAAGTATATGGAATCAACACAATTGATAACGTTTTAATGTTTGTTCCAATAGAACCAGCATTACTTACTTTATATAATGAGGCAAATAAACTCATCGAAGATTCATGGAACAATAAAATAATTATTGTTGGACCATCAACTTTGCCCTTTTTACTTAAAGCTGTAGAAAATATGTGGCGTGTTGATAAACAATCAAAAACAATAAAAGATATAGCATCAGCTGCATCGGATATTTATGATAAAACAGTCAGTGTCTATGAGTCTTTTGTAAAAGCTAATCAGTCATTAGATTTAGCGAAATCAAAAATGGATGAAGCTAAACAACGACTACAAGATGGCTCAGGTAGTTTGACTAAAAAAGTAGAAAAGATGAAAAAATTAGGAAGATTAAGTACTAAAAAACAGTTGCCAGATATAAATGACGATGTAATAAACTAAATAAATGCCTAGTTTTGATATTGTAAACAGATTAGATCATCAAGAAATTGATAACGCCCTAGGAAATGCGACAAGAGAAATTACCACTAGGTACGATTTTAAAGGATCAGACACTTCAATTGAAAAAAAAGAAAATTCTATAGTTGTTATTACTGATGATGAAATGAAAGCTGGTCAAGTAAATGATATGCTCGTTACTCACTTTGTTAGACGAAAAGTTGATCCTTTATGTTTAAAAAAAAATGATATGGAAAAAGCTGGGGGAAATAAAATTCGTCAGACGTATGAATTAGTAGAAGGAATTGAGCAATCCCTGTGTAAAAAAATTACTTCTGATGTCAAAAGTTCTAAATTAAAAGTTCAAGTAAAGATCAATGGGAATGAACTTCGTGTTGAAGGAAAGAAAAAAGATGATTTACAAAGTGTAATGAAGCTTATTGAAGATGCTAAGATAGGTATACCAATCCAATTTGTAAATTTTAGAGATTAAAAAATGATTACATGGGAATTAATAGCTGCTTTAGCAGTGTATAATTTCATTATGTACGTAACTCCAGGTCCAAATAATAGTATTTTAACTGCATCAGGTATAAAATTTGGATTTATAAGATCTATACCTAATATTTTTGGCATTCCTTCAGGTCATGGTTTGCAATTAGCACTTGTATGTCTAGGTCTTGGATCTTTGTTTATTAGCTATCCTATACTCTATGATATTTTAAGATATGTTGGAGCAGGCTACATTCTTTATTTAGCATATAAAATGTTTGGATCTTTAAATATTTCAAAGACTGAAGATAGATCAAGACCATTAAAATATCATGAAGCAATTTTGTTTCAATTTGTAAATCCAAAAGCTTGGGTAATCTGTTCAACTGCAGTAACATTATATTATCCAAAAGATGAAAATATAATAATTGGAACACTATTTATGGTTATTATGTCTACAATAGTAAATATTCCTTCCATTAGTATATGGGCATATGGAGGAAGTGTTATCAGGCAATATCTTAATAATGAAAAATTAAAAAAAATTGTTGAATGGTTTTTAGCAATCCTTTTAATTATAACTGCAGGCTCGGTACTATTTTACAACGCTTAAGGTTTAGGTATTTCATAAAACTCACCTACAGAATTATATCCTTTAATAACTGCAGGTCTTATTGATATTTGTTTATACCATCTCAATACGTTTGGATAATTATGTAAATTTATTTGATGTCTTTCAAAACGAGCTGTCCAAGGCCAAATAGAAATATCAGCTATTGAATAGGTATCCGAAAAATATTCTTGCTTAGAAAGTCTTTTATCCAAAATTGAATATATATGTTGTGCATAACCTTTAGTTTTATCTTCTGCAAATTTACTTTTACCACGATGATAAAATAAATACTGATGTGCCTGACCTAACATTGGCCCAACGTAAGCCATTTGAAAAAAAACCCATTGTATTATTTCCCAATAGTTATCTTTATTTAAAAATTTATCATATTTTTTCGCCAAATAAATAAGGATAGCTCCGGATTCGAATACTATTTGATTGTTATCATTATCTATAATTACAGGAATTTTATTTGTGGGAGATATTTTAGAAAACTCTTCACTAAACTGCTCCTTTTTATCTAAATTTATTAAAATAGGATTAAAATCCACACTTAATTCTTCAAGCATTATGCTAATTTTTCGACCATTAGGAGTAGGTGATGAATACAAATCAATCATTTATTTTAGAATTTAATTAATAGAGAACTATATTCATAATATGCAGGAGAATATAGACAATATTATTAAATTAGCCTGGTGTGATAAAACCTCTTTTGAAAAAATAAAAAGAATTCACGGTGTAACCGAATCTGAGGTTATAAAAATAATGAGAATAAATCTGAAACCTAGATCATATAAGTTATGGAGAACTAGAGTAACAGGGAGAACAAGAAAGCATGAAAAGAAAAGAAATCTATCTGAAAAGTCATATAAATATGAGCACTATCTTTAAAATTTTAATTGTCAGTATAAGTCTTCTGTTTGCTAGTAAGATAGCATTAGCAGATCAAAATGATCCACGATTAAATAATTTGTTTAAAAAATTAAATCAAACTGAAAATCAAGATGAGATAAGAGATTTGATATCTGACATTTGGAATATCTGGTATGAAGTTGATGATCCAAAAGTAATTGAATATTTTGAGAAGGGTATTCAAGCTATGAATTTAAGAAATTATCCACTAGCAATTAGATTTTTTAATAATTTAATTGAAGAAGATCCTAATTTTGCGGAAGGTTGGAATAAAAGAGCTACAGTTCACTTTATGATGGGTAATTTTGATCAATCTATGCAAGACATCATTAAAACTCTTGAATTAGAACCAAGACATTTTGGTGCTCTAGATGGAATGGGTTTAATTTTTATTCATCAAGGTCAGTTTCAACAGGCAATTGATGTATATGATAAAATGTTAGAGATTTTTCCTTTTAGTGTAAAAACTATGGATAAAAAAGAGAGAATACAGTCTTTTATTTCTCAATCTACGTAATATCAAAAAAAACTAACAATAAAGACAGTATAAAAAAACTAACAAAAGTACTTAATACTACATTTGAAGAAACTACGGCTTTTAGTGAATTATATCTGTATGCAAAATAATATGACTGAGACCCACTTGGTAAAGCTGCAGCCATAGTAACAATAATTACCAAGAGATTATCAAGTTCTAGTATAAAATTTGCTAAATAAAATGCGATTATAGGGTGAATAAAATTTTTTAAGATAGTTAATACAATTGCACCATAAATATTTTCTCTAATTTTAAAATTTCCTAATGCAAGACCTAAAGAAATGAGAACCATTGGAAGAGCAAGGTTTACAAAAATATCTAAAGGCTCTTTCATAATAGATGGAACATTAAGATTAGAGTAATTAAGAATGATTCCAATTATCATTCCAAAAAGTACAATATTTTTAATTATACCTAATAATATTTGATAAAAAATTTCGACAATGCTTTTTTGTCTATTTCTATAAACTTCTATTATAATAACAGTATAGCTAAAATGAACAATACCATGAAAAAAAACTAATATCATATAAGGAATTGTATTTATTGGACCCAAAACTGCATACATAAGAGGTATTCCCATTGCTACTGTGTTACCAAAACAAGCAGCTAATCCAAAAAGTGCAGAGTCATCTGTTTTATAATTTAAAAATTGTTTGCTAATTAAAAATCCAGTCATGGATATAAAAATTCCTGAAGCAAAAAATGAGATGATCAGGCCAATAGAATTAATTTGAGGAAATGAGACTTGCCAAAAATATATAATTAAAGCTAAAGGTAAAAGAATGTTAAACCCTGTAAAATCAAAATAATCAATATATTTTTTTGGAAGTATTTGTAATTTATTTACAAAAAATCCAAAAAGGATATATCCAAACACACTGCTAACTATACTTAATAAGTCAATCATTGAAATCAAAAAAATTATTTAAAAATTGAATGACGCTTTCTTCAATTATATTATTTTCATTTGAATTTGAATTTTGAAAAAATTTTGAATTTTTATCAAAACTTATATTAGGATTATTTAAGTTTCCTTTTATCAAAGTAGTTAAATATATTTCATTATTTTGAGATAAGTTTAGAATAATATCCATAAAATTATTACTGTAATTGTATTCTCCTTTTATAAGAATTCTGTTGTTTTTATTACTAATTTCAATTTTGCTAGTTTCTAAAATATTTTTATTTTTATTTATTTCGCCTTTAAAATTAGAACTTTCATTACCAAAAGCATTTATTAATTCAGAAAATGCAAATTTTTGTTTTTTTTGATTTTCTAATTTTTCAAAGAATAATTTTAAAAATGAAATAAGAAATTTTTCTTCATTAGTTGTTTCTAAAGTAATTTTTCCATTAATTTTATAAATTGAGTCAAAAAAATTTTCTAAATTATCACTATATTTAAGATAATTTTCAAAATAATTTACTTTTCCATTAATATTTACTTTACTAAATTTAATATTATTAATATTTAAATTATCAATTAAAATATTTAAATTGCCTAAAACTTGAAATACGGGCTGAGAAATATCAATTTTTATATCATCAAAGTATAAATTATTTTTGTAATCTTTAATTTCTAAGTTTGTGTTAAGCTTTACAATTGGAAAAATATTTATTTTAGTTTTATTTTTTACATTAATTTTAATTTCAAATTTCTTCTCGATATCACTAATTATTTTTTCTTTTTCAAAATTATTTAGAAAAATATAAATAAAGATAGATAAAATTATTAATATAATTACTACTATAGAAAAAAATAATCTAATTTTTTTCATATATTATCTTAAAAAACTATATTTTTGTAAAATTATTTTCAGGATCATGCAATGGATTAAATAGAACAGACATAACATATTTATTTTTAGCAACCTCAACTTCAAAATTACTTCCATTTAGTTTGTTTAAATCTATTTTTGAATCTATATATCCAAAAACAATATTTTTATTATAACAAAATGAATAATTGCTAGATGTTGTTTCTCCCACAATTTTATTTTTATAATAAATAGGTTCATCATGTATTAAGAGTGGATTTCCTGGAGAAGATTTTTCTAAAACAAAATTTGTTAGTTGTTTCTTTTTAATTCTATTTTTTATTTTTAAAGCTTCTTTACCTATAAAATCTGTTTTTTTATTTAATTTAATAGTTAATTCTAATCCAGCTTCAAATGGGTTTTCAGCTGGAGAAATATCATGACCCCAATGTAAATATCCCTTTTCCATTCTCATTATATCTAGTGCATGGGCGCCAGCATGAGAAAGGTTATAGTTTTCTCCAACTTTAACTAACTTTAAATAAATTTCTCTAGATATATTTATAGGAACATAAATTTCCCAACCAAGTTCACCAATATAAGATAATCTTTGGAAAATTAATTTATCATTATTCATTGAAATTTCTTTAGAAGTTCCAAATTTAAAATTATCTTTTGAAAAATGTTCTCCAAATATTTCTGTTAGAATTTCTCTACTTTTAGGACCAAAAATACCAAAGCAAGCTAAACTTTCAGTAATATCAATTAAAGTTGTGTCTTTACTTAAATTTTCTGAAATATGTTTTTTATCATGTTCTCTCACAGACGAACCCGTCACAATACGAAAAGAGTCTTTATCAACACAAGTAACTGTTGAATCAGCAACAATCCCACCATTTGAATTAAGCATTTGAGTATAAGTTATATCACCGGGATTATTTTTAATATTATTACAGCATATTCGTTGAAGATCGTTAAATGCAGTATCTCCCTTAATTTCAAATTTTGCAAAGGCACTTAAGTCAAATAAACCAACATTTTTTCTTGTGTTTGTTGTTTCATATTTTGCTGCATCATACCAATTTTGATAGCCATAACTGTAATCATATTCTGGTTTCTTACCATTTAGAGCATACCACATTGGTCTTTCGAAACCCGCTACTTGACCAAAACATGCTCCTTTTTTTTTCAAATCATTGTGAAAAGGAAGCAGTTTAATATTTCTTGAAGATTTATGTTGTTTGTAAGGCCAGTGCATTGCATATAAATCCCCTAATGATTCAGTAACTCTTTCAGTTATAAATTTTGTCTCAGAGTGAAATTTTTCAAATCTTGAAATATCTAAGGAGTAAAGATCATCATTAACCTCACCATTCATCATCCATTCTGCGGTTACTTTACCAGCACCACCAGCGCTCTGAATACCAATACTATTAAAACCACAACAAACATAAAAGTTCTTTACTTCTGGTGTTTCACCTAAAAGATAATTTGTATCAGGAGTAAAAGCTTCAGGACCATTAAAGAATTTTCTTATACCTACATTTTCAAGGGCTGGTATTCTTTTCATAGCATTTTTTAAATATGGTTCAAAATGATCAAAATCTTCAGGTAGTTCTCCAAAAGAAAAATCATTAGGGACTTTATATGTATCTGTAAATGCAGGTTTAGCTTTAGGTTCAAAAATTCCTACTAAAATTTTTCCTGCATCTTCTTTTAGATATAAGCAATTGTTGTAATCTCTTAAAACTGGAAGTGATTTAGAAATTTCTCTTAATGGCTCACTTAATATATAGAAGTGTTCATTTGGATATAGCGGTATACTAACGTTAATATCATTTGCTATCTGCCTTGACCACATTCCAGATGCCAAAACGATATACTCACATTTAATTTTTCCATATTTTGTGTCTACACTTTCTATTGATCCATTTTTAGTATGGATTTTATTTACTGAGCAATGTTCAAAAATTTTTGCACCATGCATTTTTGCCGATTTTGCAAGAACATTCGTTATACCAACAGGATCTGCTTGACCATCTTTTGGAATAAATATTCCACCAACAACATCATCAGTATTTATAAGAGAATAAATATCCTTAATCTGATTTTTTTCTAATTCATTAACTTCTATTTTAAATCTTTGAGCAAAAGTAGCTTGCCTTTTTAATTCTTCTAATCGATCATTAGTTGTTGCAATAGTTAAAGAGCCGTTTTGCTTTAACCCTGTTGCTAATCCTGTTTCTTTTTCTAGGTTTTTATATAAATTTAACGAATAATTTCTAAGCTTTGTAATAGTCGCTGATGCACCGATCTGACCAATAAGTCCAGCTGCATGCCAAGTAGTTCCAGAAGTTAATTGATCTCTTTCTAGCAAGATCACATCTTTCCATCCAAATTTTGCTAAATGATAAGCTACAGAACATCCAGCTATACCACCACCTATTACAACTACTTTAGCAGAAGTGGGAATTTTATTACTCATTTGTAATATTATAGATAAAGATTTTCAGTATGAGTTTCAAAATAAAAATCTAGATCTTCAATATTTATTTCATCTATTTTTGATGGCTCCCAAATAGGATTATGATCTTTTGAAATTAGTACAGAATTTACACCATTATCAAAGTCACTACGGTATACTATTTTTTGACTTAATTGAAATTCAGTTTCTAAACATTCTTTTAACGATTTACCTTTTGCATCATCTATAAGTTTAGTGCTTATCGCAAGACTCATTGGACATTTAACTAAAAGAATATCTAAAATTTTTTTTGAAAACTCTGAGTTATGATTTTTTAAATTTGATATAATTGTTTTAATATTTCCATTGAATAGTTCATTTATTAAACTCATATTTTTAATTAGATATGTATCATTCTCAACTTCAAAATTATCGTGTGAAATTTCTCCTCTTGTAATGAATTTTTCTTTAACATCTTCTATTTTATTACTTCTAAAGTAGTGAGTTGCTAATCCAAAAAAAATTAATTCATTTAAGCCTAAAACCTCTCCCGTTAAACCAATATACTTACCAATGTTACCTGGAAGATTTGATAAAAAATAACTTCCACCAACATCTGGAAAAAAACCAATGGCAGATTCTGGCATTGCAAATTTTGAATTGTCTGTTGCCAATCTGTGATCACCATAGATTGATAAACCAACCCCACCCCCCATTACCACACCATTCCAAATTGAAAGAAATTCTTTACTAAATTGGCTTATTAAATAATTAAGTTTATATTCAATTTTAAAAAAATCTTTTTTTAAAGAGTTTTCTTTTCCAGCAAGAACAAGAGATTTTACATCACCTCCTGAACAAAAATGTTTACCTTCTCCAACTAGCAATACTCTTGAGATGTTTTTTTTTTCTTCCCATTCTAATAATTTGTCATAGAATTTTTTTGCCATTTCTAAATTTAGTGCATTTAAAGCTTTAGGACGATTTAGATTAATGATTCCAGTTTGGTAAGTTTCTGAAAATTCAATATCCATTAATTTTTTTTAAACTGCAAAACTTTATTAGAAAGACCTACTTCTTTTGCCTTTAATCTATTGATTTCATCTCGTAATCTTGCTGCATCTTCAAATTCAAGTTTCGAAGCAAATTCATTCATTTTTTTCTCTAAATTTTTAATATGTTTATTAAGATCCTTACCAACTAATTCTTTAGCATTATCAATTTCAACTGTAACATGATCTTGTTCAGCAGTGTTCTCAATTATTTCTTGAATATTCTTTTTTATACTAACAGGTGTTATCTTATTAATTTCATTATATTCAAGTTGTTTAGACCTTCTTCTATCTGTTTCTTCCATTGCTTCTTTCATACTAGTAGTTATGTTATCAGCATACATTAACACCTTACTTTCAACATTTCTGGCAGCTCTTCCTATAGTCTGTATCAAGCTAGTTCTGGAACGAAGGTAGCCTTCTTTATCAGCATCTAAAATTGCCATTAATGCACATTCAGGAATGTCTAAACCTTCTCTAAGAAGATTAATCCCAACCAGTACATTAAAAACACCAAGCCTTAAGTCTCTGATTATTTCTATTCTTTCTAATGTATCTATGTCTGAATGAAGATATCGTACTTTTAATCCTTCTTCATTGATATATTCTGTCAGATCCTCAGCCATTTTTTTAGTTAGTGTAGTTATGAGAACTCGATGACCTTTATCAATCGTTTTTTTACATTCATCAATTAAATTATCTATTTGATGTTTAGTAGGCCTTATTTCAATTGGTGGATCAATCAAACCTGTAGGTCTAATTACTTGCTCAACAAAGGTTCCACCTGTCTTTTCAAGCTCATAATCTCCTGGGGTCGCGCTTACAAATATTGTTTGAGGTCGCATTGCATCCCATTCCTCTCTTTTTAGAGGCCTATTATCAACACAACTTGGAAGTCTAAAACCATATTGAGCCAAAGTTGATTTTCTTGAAAAATCTCCTTTATACATTCCAGCTATTTGACCACATGTCTGATGACTTTCATCAATAAACAATAGTGAATCTTCTGGTATGTATTCATAAAGTGTTGGTGGGGGTTCACCAGGACTTCTTCCTGATAAATATCTAGAATAATTTTCAATACCATTACAACTACCAGTAGTTTCCATCATTTCTAAGTCAAATGTCGTTCTTTCATCCAATCTTTGTCTTTCTAAATATTTTTTTTCTTTCTCAAAAATTTCTAATTGTTTTTTTAAATCTGTTTTAATCATTGAAATTGCTTTTTTTATTGTTGGTTTTGGAGTTACATAGTGGGAGTTTGCAAATATTCGTATTTGTTCAAGCTCACCAAGTTTTTCTCCTGTAAGTGGATCTACTTGAGATATACTTTCTATATCATCACCAAACATAGATATTTTCCATGAAATATCTTCATAATGAGAAGGGAAAATTTCTAAAATATCTCCTTTAGCTCTAAAACTGCCTCTTTTAAAATCCATATCGCGGCGTTTGTATAAAAGTTCTACCAACTTTCTAATAATAATATCTCGACTTACTGATTGATTCTTTTCTAAGGTAAATGACATTGAAGAATAAGCATCAACTGAACCAATACCATAAATACAAGACACTGAAGCAACTATAATTGTATCTCTTCTTTCCACTAGAGATCTTGTAGCTGAATGTCTTAAACGATCAATTTGTTCATTTATTGATGACTCTTTTTCAATATATGTATCAGATCTTGGAACATATGCTTCAGGTGTATAATAATCGTAATAACTAACAAAGTATTCGACGGCATTATTTGGAAATAAATTTTTCATCTCCCCATAAAGCTGTGCTGCTAATGTTTTATTTGGGGCCATAATTAAAGTTGGTTTTTGAACTTTTTCAATTACTTTAGCCATAGTAAAAGTTTTACCTGATCCAGTGACACCTAAGAGAACTTGTTCTTGCTCTCCTTCATGTAGACTTTTAACAATAGTTTTAATAGCATCAGGCTGGTCACCACTTGGGTTAAAATCACTTACAATTTTAAAAGGTGTTTCGATTCCCGAAGAGAGATGATGTTTTTTTTCTACTTTATTCATTAATATTAATATAATTATTTAAATAATTGTACTTTTCTAAAAAACTACCATCAGCTGCTATTGTTCCATTTAATATTCTTCCATCATCTTCTTCTAACAAATAAGGAAGAACTTCATTTATTATTCCTTTACTAAATTCAGTGCTTGAATCGCGGGGTAATTCAGATGGTAAATTATCAACCGCCATTATAGCAATACCATCATTATTTTGTTCTATTTCTTTTAAATTTTTTCTATCGATCCAATAATTTGGATTATCAATTGTTGTTGATCTAATTGTTGTTGGTACAGAACCATCAATATCACACGTAATATCTCCAACAATATTTAAATTTATTAAATCTTTTATATCTTCATTCTCAAATATTTTTGGAGAAGATGGATCCCAATAATGTGCACTTATAAATATATTAGTTTCTTTTAAATATTGTAATGCAGAGCTCGAATACTCTCTTGGATTTTTAATAAAATGCTCAAGGTTAAAATCATTGGAAGAATTATTAGTGATGTAATCTTTAGTTTCTAAATTACAAAAAATAGGTTCATTAAAATTTTTATCTAAAAAATCTTTTTTTGACACTTCTTTAATATTTGTTTTAGTTAAAAGTTCAATGACTCCTTTTGAAACTCTTCCATCACCAGTAACTAGAATTTTAGTCTTAGGAAAGTATAAATTTTTTAAATTTAATACAAGTCTTTTGTAATCATTTATTTTATAAGCACTAGCAAGAGATTGTTTCCCAAGTATTTTAAGAAATAAATTTAACGTATTATAACAGCCAACAATACCTGCAAATCTTCCAAAACCTAAACATCTGTTACTATTTTTGTCTCTTATATTTTCATAATCAATAAACTTCACTTTTTTATTTAAAATCGACAAAAGTAATTCTTTCTTATTTTTTTGAATTTTTTTTTGATCTTTATTAATTTTGAAGGTGTGAGAAAAAAAAAGATATATTTTATTATTAATTAAAAAAGTTGGATCAATTTCTTTAACCCCGAATATTATTGAGCATTTTTGTAAATCTTCACTAATTTTAGCACCAGATAAGTCATATTCTTTATCTGAAAAACATCTATTATTTGACGGTTGAATGATGAAATTAATATTCGGATTATTTTCTTTTATATTTTTAATATGTTCTGGAACTATAGGAGTTCTATTTTCATCATTTCTAGACTCTCTAACAATACCAATATAGATTAATTGATTATCCATTCTCTTGTTGAATATTAATTTTATAATCTTTTAAAATTTTAAAAAAATACATTATATTTTCTGTTTTATGTGGTGCAGTTGTAACACCAGAGTCAATTTTATTATCCATAATTAGATCAATCGCCGCTGATAAAGTTATTGATACAAGTTTGCCCATTGCAGTATTTTCACCACTACCTTTCTCATCTAAAAAATAAGAACTATCAAAAATTTTATGATTTTTTTCAAAAGCTTTAAGTTTTACAGAAAGTACAACTCGATCCTCTTCATCTGGTAGATATTTATTATCCTTTAATAATTCTTCACTTTTTTGATTTATGTCAGCTTCTATATTATCTGATCCATTTTCAAGCATTGAAAAGATATCTTGCCATGCCTCTTTCCAACCATCAAGTCGCAAAGTACCTCTTACAAATTCTTTTACTTTCCATTTCTCATCAAACAAGTATTCATTTACATACGGTGTTGAATCTCTATTTGGATAAGCTTCAAAATTTTCACCAGATATTGAGTACGAATTAATGGATTTGTAAGGAGTGACAGTATTTATTTTACCTTTTGTTATATATTTTGCATCATTATTTAAGGCTTTAATTACCCCAGCTGGCGACCAACTAAATTTATATTTAAAATCATTTGGAATTGCTGGGAAACCACCACAATATGATTCATATATTACTTCTATTTTTTCAGTGGTAATTTTTTTTAAATCACCAACAAGTAAATGAGAAAAAAAATGATCTATACCTGGGTCTAGACCAATCTCATTTATAAATACCAAATTTTCTTTTTTAACATCTGCATCTAGCGCATTTATTTCTGGATTAAGGTAACTTGTAGACGCAAAATGACATTTATTTTTTAGACAAAGCTCAGCTATTTCCAAATGTTTGTTTGCTGGAAGTTGAGAGATAACAATATCACCTGGATTTGTTTCGTTAAATAATAAATCAATATCAAACTGTTTAGCGTTCACATTATTTTTATCAACATGATCAATACTCTTTAAAGCTTTATCTAATGTCCTATTCCATACTGTAAGATTATTTAAATTTTTAGCTAATCTTCTAATTCCAGGTATAGAAGATAATCCTGTTCCTATCCAATGTACATGTTTCATAGTCTTATTTACTTTTATATTAAATTGTTTACTACATTAATAAAACTTAAAATACGGAAATTTATTTGACTTCAATAGTATTTATTTTTTTATTAACAGGACTAGTTTCTGGTTTCATTGCAGGTTTGTTAGGAGTTGGAGGTGGAATAATAATAGTTCCTGTAACTTATTTTATTTTACTTAATCTTGGTTATAACTCTGATATAGTAATGCATGTTGCTGTAGCATCATCTCTTGGTGTGATTTGTTTTACTTCTATTTCTTCCATAAGATCACATATTAAGCTTAAGAATACAAATATGATAATTGTAAAAAAATGGGCAATTGGAATAATAATTGGATCAATTGTAGGTTCGTTTTCAGCAAGTTCTATGTCAGGGCAAATTTTAGTTATCCTTTTTGTTATTTTAGCATTTTTAATTTCATTAAATATGCTCTTTCAACAAAATCCTATAATTGTAAGTAATGATTTACCTTCATCTAACATTATTAATTTTCTAATAAGTTCTTCTATTGGTTTTTTATCTTCTATAATTGGTATTGGAGGAGGTAGTTTTAGTGTTCCTACATTAACGATGTTTTCAAAAAAAATTCACGAAGCAGTTGGTACATCTGCTGTTTTTGGATTTCTCATTGCTTTTCCTGGAGCATTAACATTTATGTATACTGGATCAAATATGAATAATCTTCCTTATTATTCAGTAGGTTTCGTAAATGTTGTAATAGTTTTTTTTATATCCATAACTAGTATAATTACTGCTGGAATTGGTGCAAAAGTTTCCACAAATATAGATAAGTTAGTATTAAGAAAAATTTTTGCTTTTTTTTTGTTGTTAACTTGTGCTAGTCTAATTATTGAACATTTTATAATTTAAATGAATTTTGTTGCAGATAGACTAAGTAAAATTAAGCCTTCAATGACAGTAGGCATTAATATCAAAGCTAAGGCTTTAAAGGATGAAGGTAAGGATGTAATCGTTCTTGCAGCAGGTGAACCAGATTTTAATACACCAAAAAACATAAGAGATGCAGCTAGTAAAGCGATGGAAGAGGGTAAAACTAAATATGTACCAGGTAAAGGGACGCCTGAATTACAAAAAGCAATTCAAAGAAAATTTAAAGAAGATAATAATATAGATTATCAATTAGATGAAATCATATGTGGTGTCGGTGGGAAACATATTATTTATAATGCTATGATGGCAACAATTAATCCAGGAGATGAGGTCATAATAACAGCTCCTTTTTGGGTTAGTTATCCAGATATTGTTTTATTAGCAGAAGGTAAGCCTGTCATAGTTGAGTGCCCCCAATCACAGAACTTTAAGATTACTCCGGAACAATTAGATAAAAATATTAACCACAATACAAAATGGTTGATGTTAAATAGTCCTAGCAATCCAACCGGCTCAGTTTATTCCAAAAAAGAGTTAGAAAATTTAGCACATATCCTAAAAAAATATCCTAATGTTCTTATAATGTGTGATGATATCTACGAAAAAATTATTTATGATGAAATGGAATTCCATACTCTTGCATCTATTGAGCCTTCATTAAAAGAAAGATGTTTGACACTTAATGGTGTTTCAAAATCATATTGCATGACAGGATGGAGGCTCGGATATTGTGGGGCTCCAAAAGAGATTATTGCTGCCATGAACAAAATACAATCACAAAGTACAACATCAACTTCTTCAATTACAATGGCAGCTGCAGTGGAAGCAATAAGTGGTCCTCAGGATTTTATAAAAGAACATAATGAAAGGTTCTTGAAACGTAGAGATTTAGTATTGAATAAATTAAATAATATTGACGGTATTACATGCCAAAAACCAGAAGGGGCTTTTTACGTATATCCTAATTGTGAAGGTATAATCGGAAAGAAGACACCTAATGGAAATCAAATCTTTAATGATGAAGATTTCATGACATATCTTTTAGAGGATCAAGGTGTTGCGGGGGTTCATGGAGCAGCATTTGGTTTGTCACCTTATTTTAGATTATCTTATGCAACTAGTGATGCAGTTCTCGAAGATGCGTGCAACAGAATTAAAGAAGCTTGCAATAAACTTACTTAAGATCTTTATCAGCGATTATCTCAGCCAATCTAAGTAGATTAGTAGTACCAGCATTTCCAAATGGAACACCAGCTGAAATAACAACGTTATCTCCTGGCTCTACTAAATTTTTATTTTTTGCAATTCTACATGCGATATTAACCATGTCTTGAGCATTTTGAGCATCCTCTTGCGTATAACAAGAGTTTACACCCCAATATAATTGCATTTTTCTTGTAGTAATAATATTTGGAGATAATCCAACGATTTGAACCGGCGCTCTTTCTCTAGCCATTCTAGTCGTTGTTCTTCCACTAAGAGAAAATGTAATAATTGCTTTTGCATCTGATTTTTTTGCAATTGAATAGGCTGCTAAAGTTATTGCATCTGTATTATCAACATCATCAATATTTTCCTTAATTATTTTTAAATCATAATTATTTTTATCATTCTCAACATTTTCTATAATTTTATTCATTGTTTTTACTACTTCAAGAGGATGCGCTCCTACAGCCGATTCTCCAGATAACATTACTGCATCTGTTCCATCATAAATAGCATTAGCAACATCAGATGCTTCAGCTCTAGTTGGAACAAGATTTTCAATCATACTTTCAAGCATCTGAGTAGCAACAATTACTGGCTTACCAAAATGTCTACATCTTTTAATAATATTTTTTTGAACTATGGGAACTTGTTCTGTTGGCATTTCAACACCTAAATCACCTCTTGCTATCATAATACCATCTGCAGCATTTATAATATCATCAATATTTTTTACTGCTGATGGTTTTTCAATTTTTGCCATCACGAGTGCCTTGTTTTTAATTATTTTTTTTAGTTTGTGTATATCCTCTGCTTGTTGCACAAAGGAAAGTGCAACCCAATCAACTCCCATATCTAATGCTTTCATAAGATCAGATGTGTCTTTTTTGGTAAGGGCGTCTATAGGAAGAATAACATTAGGAATATTAACACCTTTATTATTTGAGATTTCAGCATCATTTAAAACTTCTGTAATCAAACTATCTTTTTTTTGTTCAACAACTTGTAATCTAATCCTTCCATCATTTACTAATAAAATAGAATTAGGTGTTAAAAAATCATAAATCTCTCCATGAGGAAAGTTAACTCTATTATTATCTCCAGGTTCAGTTGACAGATCTAGAATAAAATTTTGACCTTTAACTAAATTTTCTTTTGTATTTTTAAATATACCAACTCTTAACTTTGGTCCCTGTAAGTCAGCTAATATGCATGATGCATGATTATGTTTTTCTTCAAGAGATCTAATATTTTCATAATTTTTTCTGTGGGTCTCTAAATCACCATGTGAAAAATTTAACCTAAATACATCACATCCAGCAACAAATAAGTCTTCTATTATTTTTTTATCTGATGATGCAGGTCCAAGTGTAGCTAAAATTTTAGCTTTTCTGTTACGTTTCATTAATTATTATATATATATAGCACAAAAGAAGATTTATATATTTATTTGCATAATATGACCAAAAACTTTGATAGAGAATTACTTGCTGATGTTGCAGAAAGATTAATCAATCATTTAAAAAATAGAACAGATGTTCAAAATATTGATTTAATGAATTCATCTGGTTTTTGTAGAAACTGCCTTTCAAAATGGTATGTTAATGCTGCAGAAAAGAAAAATATTTCTATTTCATACGACGAAGTAAGAGAAATGATTTATGGTATGCCATATTCAGAATGGAAAAATAAATTTCAAATTGAAATTACACCTGAACAAAAAGATAAATTTGATAAAGGAAAAGCTTAATAAAGTTTCTCTAGATTTTCCCTATATATTTCTTTTACCTTAAATTTTCTCACTTTCATTGAAGGTGTCATCATATTGTTTTCAATTGTAAACTCGTGATCAACTAAAATAAATTTTCTTACTTGCTCAATAGCAGATAGGCTTTTATTGACTTTATCTACTACATCTTTCATTTTTTTATTGAATGAAGAATTTTTAATTATCTTATTTAAATCACCTTCAACATTATTGTCTTTTGCCCATTCTAAGGCTAAATCTTTATTAGGAACCAAGATTGCAACTAGATAATTTTTGAAATCTCCATATAACATTGATTGTGCAATTTCAGGTTCAATATCAAGTTTTGCCTCTATTCTTGAGGGAGAAATATTATCTCCACCAGCATTTACAATAATATCTTTTTTCCTATCCGTTATTTTTAAATAACTTTCTTCATCAAATTCACCTACATCACCTGTATGAACCCACCCGTCAATTATAGTTTTATTAGTTGATTCAGGATCATTCCAATAACCATTCATAATTAATTCACCACGAGCTAGAATTTCTCCGTCTTCTGAAATTTTAACTTCATTTCCTTGTAAAACTTTACCAACAGTATCTAATTTTATTTTTTCAGGAGGGTTTGCGGAAATAACAGGAGCAGTTTCTGTTTGTCCATAACCTTGAAGTAGAGGAAGTCCAAGCGCACTGAGGTATAATCCAACTTCAAAATTTAAAGCGGCACCTCCCGATATTAATGCTCTAAGACTTCCACCAAATCTTTTTTTAACTTTTTTTCTAACTATACTATCCATTAATCCATTTAAAAATTTTTCAAGGATGCTCATATTCTCACCAAAATATTTTTTCTTTCCGAGATTCAATGTAATTGCGAAGAAACGTTGACTCAATTTACTTTGGTTTTTAAGACCCTGTGAAATACGCGTATGGAGAGAGTCATAAAATCTTGGAACAGCTGTCATAAAATGTGGTGCAGCCTCAGCCATATTTACTAATAATTTATCAATACTTTCTGCGTAATAAATCTGTGCACCTTGACCCATTTCTAAGAATTGTAAAGTATGCTCATACGAATGAGATAATGGTAGCCAAGAAAGATACCTAATCTCTTTTTTTAAATCACCAGTAAGACTTTCAAGTAATTTGTCACAAGAAGCACAGTTTCTTAACATAGCTCCATGGCTCAACATTACCCCCTTAGGGTTTCCACCAGTCCCAGATGTATAGATAATACATGCCGTATCTTTTCTGTTAAAATTTTTTGACAACTCTTCTATTTCATTAGAATCTTTACTCTTTTCTAAATTATCCTTTATAATTTTATTATAAGATATAATATTCACAATTTCTGAATAAGTTTCATTGTCATCATTAAATTTAATTATGTTTTGACAGTGAGAATTTTTTTCAATTGCAGGTAGAGCTTTCTTCATTAATGCATGTGAAGATACTATTGCGCATCTAGCCCCAGAGTGATTAATTATATATTCATAATCATTAGTTGTACTTGTAGTATAAGCAGGCACAGATATTGCCCCAATAGACATTATTGCTAAATCAGTGATTTGCCACTCAGGTCTATTTTCAGATAAAATTAATACTCTATCACCTTCTAAAGTTCCTAGATCTTTTAAATATGTTGCCAAACTTTCAACCTGTTCTTTTACTTGTAACCAGCTTAAAGAAACATATTTATCATTTTCTTTTTTCCATAAATACGGCTGATCTTTTAGATCATTTGCTTGATGATAAAAAACACTAGGTATGTTATTAAATTCGTCAAAATTAACAATCATGCTTTCTATCCTCCCTACAAAGCTACGATATTAGACCTATATCGAAATTATAAAATATGAAACAAAAAAATTATCAAAATTTAACTAAAAATATCCTTGGAAAACTGCCAGTTTGGAACCTCAAAGATTTATACGAATCTCCAAAAGCGAAGAATCTGAATAATGATTTAAATCAACTGAGAATAATTACAAAAAAATTTGAAAAAAAATACACATCTAAAATAACTAAACTTAGTCCTACTCAACTCTTAAAAGCAATCATTGAATTAGAAAGCATTGATATAAAAATTGATAAAATTATGTCATATGCTCATCTTTTAGTTGCAGAGGACGGTAATAATGAAAAGAATAAAATTTTTTACCAACAAATGCAGGAACAAATTACCAATATAGCTTCATCAATAGTTTTCTTTAGTCTTGAGTTAAATGAAGTTTCGGAAGCAAAATTAAATAAGATCTATACTGATAAGAAATTAGAACCTTATAAAAATTGGATTAAAAATATACGAAAATTTAAGCCATATCAATTAGATGTTAAAACAGAAAAATTACTTCAAGAAAAAAGTATTACTTCTAGATCAGCTTGGGTAAGATTATTTGATGATACAATTGCATCACTTAAATTTCCATTTAAAGGTAAAAATTTAACTAGTGCTGAAATTTTTAATTTTCTTTCTGATAAAAAAGAATCAAATCGAAAAAAATCTGCAGAGGTTGTATCCAGTGTTTTAAAAGAAAATATTAGTTTGTTTACATCAATTACCAATAATCTTGCTAAAGATAAATCAATCAATGACAAGTGGAGAGGTTTACCAAACCCAGTCAGCTCTAGAAATTTGTCTAATGTAGTAGAAGATGAAGTTGTAGAGGCATTGACTGAAACTATAAAAGAAAATTATCCAAAAATTGCTCATCGGTATTATAAAATAAAAGCTAAATGGTTTAAAAAGAAGTCATTGATGTATTGGGATAGAAATGCACCGCTTCCCTTCCAGTCACAAAGTGTATATTCCTGGAAAGATGCAAAAAAAATTGTAATTGATGCTTATTCTAATTTTGATAAGAGAGCAGGATATATTGTAAATAAATTTTTTGATAATTCATGGATACATGCTCCTGTTATTGCAGGAAAATCTCCTGGCGCATTTGCTGCTTCTACTGTTCCTTCAGTTCATCCATTTATACTTGTTAATTATCAGGGTAAAGCAAGAGATATTGCAACACTTGCTCATGAACTAGGTCATGGAATTCATCAGTATTTAGCGGGACGAAAACAAACTTATTTTAATTCTTCAACACCTCTAACTCTTGCTGAAACAGCAAGTGTTTTTGGAGAAATGTTAACATTTAAATCTCTTTTATCTATAACTACAAAAGAAAATGAGCGTAAAGGACTTTTAGCAAATAAAGTTGAAGATATGCTTAATACTGTAGTACGACAAATTGCATTTTTTGAATTTGAAAAGCGTATACATGACCAAAGAAAAATTAAAGAATTAAGCGTTAATGAAATTTGTAAAATTTGGATTGATGTACAAAAGCAAAGCTTAGGACCTTCAATAAAATTTAATGATGATTACAAATATTTTTGGAGCTACATACCTCATTTCATTCATTCACCATTTTATGTTTATGCTTACGCCTTTGGAGATTGTCTTGTAAATTCTCTTTTTAATGTATACGAAAGTAAATTACCTAAATTTGAAGACAAATATATTACTTTGTTAGAAAGTGGTGGCAGTAATACATATGATAAACTCTTGAAACCATTTGGATTAAATCCGAAGAAAAAAGATTTCTGGCAAAAAGGTGTTAATGTTATTGAGAGTTTCATTGATCAATTGGAAGAATAAAATTGATGAAAGATAAAGAAGCAAAATCTTTAACAAAACAACTTACTAGATATGCAAAAGTTGGTGGAGTAGTTGGAAAATTAGCTACAAAGCTTGCAAGTCAAAGATATTTAGGGGTTAAGTTAGACAAAGAAAAACATGCCTCTGAAATTAGAGCTGCTCTTGGAAGTATTAAAGGACCTTTAATGAAAGTGGCACAATTATCGGCAACAATACCTGATTTACTTCCTGATGAATATGCACAAGAACTTATGCATTTACAATCAAATGCTCCTCCTATGGGATGGTTGTTTGTCAAAAGAAGAATGGCAGCAGAATTAAAACAAGATTGGCAAAAAAATTTTATAGAGTTTGATAAAGAAGCAACTAGAGCAGCTTCACTTGGACAAGTTCATAAGGCTAAAGTAAAAAATGATGAAATAGTCGCTTGTAAACTTCAATATCCTGACATGACCTCAGCGGTAAGTGCAGATCTCTCGCAATTAAAAATGATTTTTTCAATTTATCAGTCGTATAATAAGGCTATTAAAACTGATGAAGTATATAAAGAGATTACTGACAGATTAAAAGAAGAGCTAGATTATGAAAGAGAAAAAAAATTAATGTCCGTATTTAGAAATATTTTTTCAAACATAAATTTTGTTCACGTTCCAAAAACCTATGATAAATTATCTACAAAAAGACTGCTGACAATGAGTTGGCTTGATGGAGAACCTATTTTAAATTTTAAAAAGTCATCTAAAGAAACAAGAAATACATTAGCATCAAATATGTATAAAGCATGGTATAAACCATTTTTTGAATATGGCGTTCTTCATGGAGATCCACATTTAGGAAATTATTCAGTTCAAAAAAAAGATCTTAGTATTAATATTTACGATTTTGGATGTATGAGAATATTTAATGGTAATTTCATTCAAGGTGTAATAGATTTATACTTTGCTCTTCAAGAAAAAGATAATTCAAAAGCAGTTCATGCTTATGAACAATGGGGATTTACAGACATAACTAAAGAAAAACTAAAAGTACTAAATAAATGGGCAGGATTTTTATATTCTCCATTAATGGAAGATAAAGTTCAAAAAATACAAGAAAGTGATAGCGGTATTTATGGAGCACAAATTGCATCTGAAGTTCATCAAGAACTTAAGAAACTAGGTGGCGTTAAACCTCCAAAAGAATTTGTTTTTATGGATAGAGCAGCAGTAGGATTAGGTTCAGTGTTTATGCATTTGAAAGCTGAAGTTAATTGGTATAAAATATTTCATGATCTCATTGAGGATTTTGACTCTAAAAAATTAATGGAAAATCAACAAAAAGCTTTAAAGTTAGCAAACCTATCAATATAAGAACTCATGCTCTTATCTGCTATTAAAGAAAATCATATTAATGAGACAAGGGTCTCTATTTCTCCTGAATCCGTAAAGCTTTTTTTAAGATTAGGTTTAGAGGTTATCATTGAGAATGGAGCAGGAGAAACTTCAGGATATCAAAACTCAAATTATGAGGAGGCAGGAGCAAAAATTGTTACTAGATCCGAATGTTTACAAGCTGATGTTTGTCTATGTGTTAGAATGCCAAATACTGAGGATATAAACAAATTAAAAATTAATTCACTACTAATTGGCATTTTGAATCCATACGAAAATAAATCTGAATTTACTAATTTAAACAAAAACAAAATATCATCTTGCTGTATGGAATTAATACCAAGAATTAGTAGAGCACAAAGTATGGATGTTTTATCATCTCAAGCAAACTTAGCTGGATACAGGAGTGTAATTGATGCTGCAGAGCAATTTGGAAAAGCTTTTCCAATGATGATGACTGCAGCGGGAAGAGTGAATCCAGCAAAGGTCATGATACTTGGTGTAGGTGTTGCAGGTTTACAAGCTATAGCAACGGCAAAAAGACTAGGGGCAGTAGTGTCTGCAACTGATGTTCGAGCTGCAACTAAAGAACAAGTTGAAAGTCTTGGTGGAAAATTCGTTATGGTTGAAGATGATGAAGCTCAAAATGCTGAAACTAAAGGGGGTTATGCTAAAGAAATGAGTGAAGAATATAAAAGAAAACAAGCTCAATTAATATCAGAGACAGTAGCAAAACAAGATATCATAATTTGTACTGCTCTTATACCCGGTAAAAAAGCACCTGTATTAATTACGGAAGAAATGGTTTCTTCAATGATTCCAGGCTCAGTAGTAATTGATTTGGCTGTGGAAGCTGGTGGTAATTGCCCTTTAAGTAAAATGAATGAAATTGTAGTGCATAATGGAGTAAAAATCGTTGGTTATGGAAATGTTCCTGGAAGAGTGGCTAAAGACGCATCAGGATTGTATGCTAAAAATATTTTTAACTTCTTAAGTTTATTAATTAATAAAGAAGATAAAACAATAAGTTTTGATTTTGACGATGAAATAATTAATTCTGTTTTGCTAACGCATGACGGGTATGTAAGATTGGAACAATTTAAGTAATATGGAAGCACATTCTTCAGAAGTTTTTGTTATTGGATTAACAGTATTTTTCTTAGCATGTATTATTGGCTATTATGTAGTTTGGTCAGTTACTCCTGCTTTACATAGTCCATTGATGGGAGTGACTAATGCAATATCAAGTGTAATTATAGTTGGGGCAATATTGGCGGCCGGTCCTCAAGGTTTTGATACTTCAAAAATTTTTGGACTAATTGGTGTTGTATTAGCTTCAGTTAATATATTCGGAGGTTTCTTAGTAACATATCGAATGCTCTCGATGTTTAAGAAAAAAACAAAAAAAACAAAGGAAAAAGAATAATGTCTTCTAACATGGTTGCGATATTATATTTAATTTCTGCGTTATTGTTTATATTTGCTCTAAGAGGATTATCTCACCCTGAGTCTTCAAGAACTGGAAATATTTTTGGCATAATCGGTATGATTATAGCAGTATTTACTACTCTTATGTTCAAATCAGTTCTTAGTTATTATGAAATTGGAGCTGCGATACTAATTGGTGGTGCTATTGGTTCATTTATAGCCTTAAGAATAGAAATGACTGCATTACCTCAGTTAGTTGCTGCATTTCATAGTTTGGTTGGATTAGCAGCAGTTTTTGTTGCTGCTGCTGCTTTTTATGATCCTGTTGCATTTAATATAGGTAAAGTTGGGTCTATTAAAGTTGCTAGTCTTATTGAAATGAGTATCGGAACATTTATTGGTGCAATCACTTTCTCTGGTTCAGTATTAGCTTTTGGAAAGTTACAAGGCACAATTTCCGGTAAACCTATTGTTTTTAAGTTTCAACATTTAATTAATGCATTAATTTTTTTACTTATTATTTTTTTAATAATTTTTTTTGTTGTTAATCAATCACCAACAATTTTTTGGACTATAGTTTTTGTATCCATATTACTAGGTTTTCTTGTGGTAATACCTATTGGTGGTGCTGACATGCCAGTTGTAGTATCTATGTTAAACTCTTATTCAGGTTGGGCAGCTTGTGGCATAGGATTTACCCTAAGTAATAATCTCTTAATTATAACAGGAGCGCTTGTCGGAGCTTCTGGTGCAATATTAAGTTATATAATGAGTAAAGGGATGAATAGATCCATTATTAATGTTGTTCTAGGAGGTTTTGGTGGTGAGCAAGACACTAGTGTCAGTAAGGATAACTCTGATAAAATTGTTAAACAAGGTAATGCAGAAGATGCGGCATACATAATGAAAAATGCAGACTCTGTAATTATTGTACCTGGATACGGAATGGCTGTGGCGCAAGCTCAACATGCTTTAAGAGAAATGGGTGACATATTAAAAAAAGAAGGAATAGAAGTAAGATACGCAATTCATCCAGTTGCTGGTAGAATGCCAGGCCATATGAATGTTTTGCTTGCTGAAGCTAATGTTCCATATGAAGAAGTCTTAGAACTAGATGAAATTAATCATGATTTTCCTATGACAGAGGTTTCTTTTGTTATCGGTGCAAATGATGTAACAAATCCGGCTGCAAAAACTGATGAGTCTTCACCAATTTTTGGTATGCCTATTTTAGATGTTGAAAAATCTCAAAGTGTTTTATTTGTAAAACGTTCAATGGCAACTGGTTATTCGGGTGTTGATAATGAATTATTTTATAGAGATAATACGACTATGCTATTTGGAGATGCTAAAAAGATGTGTGAGGATATCGTAAAAAGTCTTTCTGCTTAATCGTTATTTCTTTTTGCAGATTTTCTAGCTCTTCTAATATTTTCTTCTTTTTCTCTAGCTCTTTTCAAACAAGGTTTTTCATAGTGTTTACGAAGTTTCATTTCTTTATATAAACCTTCACGCTGCATTTTCTTTTTAAGCGATCTAATTGCTTGTTCTACATTATTATCTTTTACGTTTACAAAAAGTGTCATTGAGACGGGCTAGTAACATAAACTCATATTATTTGCAAACGGATATATTGAATTAATCTATTGGTATATTAGAAAAAATACTTATATTTATTACGTGTCTATTTTAAAAATATCAAAAATTGGTCATCCAATCTTACTAAAAGAATGTTCTGAAATAAAAGAGTTCTCATCAGATTCTCTAAAGAAAATAGTTTATGACATGTCTGAAACTATGCTTGACTATAACGGTATAGGTTTAGCAGCTCCCCAAGTACATATTTCAAAGAAAATTATAGTATTTCGAAACCCTGATAATGAAGACAAGAATAAGATTGAGATAACACCATTAATTAATCCTAGTTTAACACCTATAGGAGAAGAAACTGAGGATGATTGGGAAGGTTGCTTATCTATTCCTGGTATGCAGGGCTTAGTTAGAAGATTTAAAAAAATTAAATATTCTGGATTTGATCTTGATGGCAAAGTGATTAAAAATGAGGTTGAAGGATTACATGCAAGGGTTGTACAACATGAGGTAGATCATTTAGACGGCATTTTGTATACATCGCGTTTAGCACATAAAAACGCTTTTGGTTTTGAAAAAGAAATAACTACTTATTGGAAAAATGAACAAAACAGAAAATAAAAAAAAAGAAGATATTCTAAAAAAAGTAAAAAAAATTGTATCAATTGAAGGCTGGTCATCAGAAATATTTTCAAAACTACAAAAACAAAACATAGAAAAAAATGATTTATTTTATTTTTTTCCAGATGGTTATAAAGATTTATTAGAATATTCTTTACAAAATATTAATGAAAAACTTGAATATAAATTAAAAAAAATTAATTTAATTAATTTTCCAATTAATAAAAGAATAAAAAAAATATTATTATTACGGTTTGATATATTAAGTGAAGATAAGGAATTTTATAAAAAAACCTTTAATCATCTTTTGTTGCCCACAAATAATAAAATATCCAAAAAGAGTTTATATAATTCAGTAAATACAATGTGGTATTTAGCTGGAGATAATTCAACAGATTTCAATTATTATACAAAAAGACTTATTTTATCAGGAGTATATACAAATGCCTTATTCGTTTTTTTTTCAAAAGAAATGAAGTATGTTGAAGAAAATATTGATAAAAATCTTAAGAGAATTTCAAAAATTCCAAAAATTAAGGAAAGAATATCTTTTATTAAGGATAACGCTCCTAAATTTTTAAAAAGTTTTTTAGCTTAAGCTATACTATCTGGCTCTAATTTATTTTGAATTTCTAATATTTTATCTTTTAGGATTAATTTTCTTTTTTTTAACCTTTGAATTTGTAAAAAATCTACAGTATTTTTTTCTTGGAGTCTAATAAGTATTTCATCAAGATCTCTATGTTCTTGCTCAAAATTTTTTAAAATTTTTATAAGTTTGTTTATGTCATCCATGAAAATAAATAAGTAAAAATATAATAATAGTATATAAACGCCCTGTGGTAAAAAAAATAGCAATTTTAACTAGTGGTGGAGATTGTGCAGGTTTAAATGCTGTAATTAGAGCAGTAACATTAAGAGCACATAATAAGTATAATTGGGAAGTTTATGGAATTAAGGATGGAACATTAGGCCTTTTGAAAGAACCACTGGACGTTATCAAATTAGATCCACAAAATTTCGAGGGAAGCTTAATGAGAATGGGTGGAACTTTTTTGGGATCAAATAACAAAGGCAATCCTTTTAAAAAAATTATAAGAAATGGAAAAAAAATTGACTCCTCTGATTTAGTTATTGAGGGTTTTAAAAAATTAGGAATAGATGCACTAATAGGAATTGGCGGAGATGGTAGTTTGAAAATTCTTCAAAGTATTACAAAAAAAGGAAATATAAATTTTGTAGGTATTCCAAAGACTATAGATAATGATGTAAAGCATAATGAGCTATCTATAGGATATGATACTGCAGTTGATGTAGCAACAAATGCATTAGATATGCTTCAACCAACAGCAGCTAGCCACAGAAGAGTAATGATTTTAGAAGTAATGGGTAGAGATGCAGGCCATATTGCTTTGAATGCAGGAATAGCAGGGGGAGCAGATGTTATTTTGATTCCCGAGATTCAATATTCAATAAGATCTATTGCTGATCATATTGAGAAACTTAGGTCTAAAGGTAGAAATCATGCATTAATCGTTGTTGCAGAAGCTGTAAAAAAAGAAAACGGTAAAAAAGCTACAGTAAAATATGTTGATGGAGAGGTTCGCCTTGGAGGGATTGGAAATTATCTTGGTGATGAAATCTATAAAATAACAGACTCTGAAACAAGAGTTACAGTTTTAGGACATGTTCAAAGAGGTGCTCAACCAACTCATAGAGATCGTTTAATTGCAAGTGCATTTGGAGTTTATGCTGTAGATTTAATTGCAAAGAAAAAATTTAATAGAGTAGTTGTATGGAAAGACAGAGGGGTACAAGATTTGATGCTTAGTCAAGTTGCTGGATATTCAAAAACTGTTCAAAAAAATGATCCTTTGATTAAAGTAGCTGAAGGTCTTGGAATTTATATCGGTGAACTAAATTAGAAATTCCCTAATTTTTTCCAAATAAATGCATAGATATTTAGAGGCAAAAATCTTAATATTTTTACAGAAAAAACCAAAATAAAAGGAAAATAGATTTCAAATTTATATTTCCCAGTTAATCCTTTAAATATTTTATCAGCAGCATAATTTGCGGGTTTTAAAAAGGGCATTTTAAAAGAATTTAACTTCGTTGAATCAGTATCTATGAAACCTGGATTAATGACTGAAATTTTTATATTTAATTTTTTAAAATCAAAATATAAACTTTCTACTAAATTTAGTTGTGCTGCTTTGGTCATACCATAGGCACCTGCTGTCGGCATCCCTCTGTATCCAACTGGTGAAGAAACTATAGATATCAAATTATTTCTACCCTTCATATAATTTTTCAAAACATCTATGCAATTTATTGTTCCATTTAAATTAACATCAATTAATAAATTGTAATTATTTATATCAAAATCTTGATTCCTATTGGGTGAGTAAGCGGTTGCATTTAGAAGAGCAATATTAATTTTTGATATTTTGTTTTCTATGTATGCAATCGTATCATCTACTTCTTGGTACTTACTTACGTCACAAGCTTTATAGTAAATTTCTTTATTACTTGTTATATTTTTTAATTTTTCGACTGCTTTTTTTAATTTTTCTTCATTTCTTGAAGAAATTATAACTCTCCAATTTTCTACTAAGAATTTTTGTGCTACTGCAAAACCAATTCCAGAAGATCCACCGGTAATCCATATAGTTTGCAATTATTGACCCCAATCATTTCGAATTATTGTTATAATATTTTTTTTATCATTAGGGTTTTTGAATTCCATTTTCATGAGTTCTTTTTCAAAATACCAAAGTGTATATTCTGGAAATGGTCCTTTATCTTTTTGATGCTTCGATGCATTGAAAAGGTACTTATTAGCTAATATTTCAATTTCATTAAGTTTAATTACTTCATCTTCAAGTTGCTTTACTTCAATAGATCTTACAATACCTTTTTGAGTATCAAATACCTCTTTTTCGTTTAACATTTCAGGATTCCAATAGTTTAATGGTACTATATTTTTATCTAATTTTAATTCTCCATCCATACCACTTACAATAAAAAAATCATCTTTATCATTTCCAATTATTTTATATTCTCTATCATCTTCAAAGTCTGTAAATCCATCAATTGATACAAATTCTCCATCTGTCCACGTTTCTTTAGTTTCCTGAAAAAATTTATATGCTGGAATAAATAAAACTTTAACATTAATTTTTAAAACTGAATGTATAACTACTCTATCTTCATTTTTTTCAAATTTTGATATTAAGCTTCCAATATTTTTCTTTTTTCTTATAACATCATAACTTACTTCATTATCTTCTGGTATAGGAAATGGTTGACAAAAAACACTAAAAGAAAAAACTGATAAACAAACTATAAAGATATATTTCACGATTTTATTCTTAATGATGATCTTCCTCCATCTATATGAAATATTTGTCCAGTAATCCAATTATTTTTATCACTTAATAGAAAACTTCCAATATCAGAGAAATCATCACCAGATCCAATTTTAGGTAGAGGATGCATATTTTCAATTGCTTTCTTAATAGTTTCATTACTAATCAACTTTTGTGTCATTTTTGCGTCAGTTAAACTTGGTGCGATACAATTAACTTTAATTTTTGGAGCAAATTCTGCAGCTAAGCTTAAAGTAAGCCCTTCAATAGCACCTTTTGCGGAAGACACTATTGTGTGATTAGTAAAACCCTGTTTAACAGCTATAGTTGAATAAAGTAGAATACTACCAGTATTTTTAGCTAAAGTTTCTTGATTATACTTAATTGCATTTATTGCACTAAGTGTATTTATTTTAAAAGAATCAATAAAATCTTCATCTTTTGTCATTTTGAGAGGTTTTAAGTTTATAGAACCAACACAAAAAGCAATACCGTATAATCGATCTTTGTATTGCTCTGAAATACTTCTAACTTTATCAAAATCTAAAACATCACAAACTTTATATTCGCAACCAATTTCCTCTGATAATTGTTTTAATTCTGTCTCATTTCTAGAAATAATTATTGGATCATAGTTATTACTCTTCAGTTTTTTTGATAATGATTTTCCAATAGAACCTGTTCCCCCAAAGACAAATATATTTTTGTTAGACATTCTTAACCTTTCTAATTTTAATTTGATGATAACTAATTAATAAAGTTGATAATAACAAAATTGAATTAGTCTGATGTAAACTTGCGACTGGTAAATAAACATTGCTTAAAAGCGTGATAATTCCTAAAATAACTTGTAAAGTTAGAAAAAATATAACCAAGTAAACTAGATAACTAGAAACATTTTTATTATCAAATTTAATAAATCTAAAACATACAAATAGGATATAAAAAAAAACAAATATTGATAACCAGCGGTGGTTAAAATTTATTGCAACTGTATTTTCAAAAATATTATAAATACCTAAATCATCAATAACATAGTCATCAGGTATAATTTTTCCATTCATTAGTGGAAAAGTATTAAAAGATTGTCCAGAATTGGTTCCTGCCATAAATCCACCTGTTGCAATTGTAATAAATATTAAGATTACAGCAATTAAAATATAAAATTCAATTGTTTTTGGATTAGATAAAAAACTTATATTTGAAGAATGCCTGTAATCCATTGCTATCCATAATAGTATAGAAAAAATTATAAGAGCATTTAAAAGATGAAAAGTAAGTCTATAAGGACTTACATAAGGATTTTCAGTTAAACCACTCTTTACCATCCACCACCCAATAACTGCTTGAAACAAACCAAACAAAAAGACAACACCAAGTCTTATATAGAGCGAAGATTGAATTTGTTTTTTAAAACTGAAGTAAACTAAAGGTATTAAAAAGACAATTCCAATGGCTCTTGCAAATATTCTATGAAACCACTCCCACCAAAAAATATATTTAAACTCATTTAACGTCATATTTTTGTTAACTATTTTGTATTCTGGTGTTTGTTTATACATTTCAAATACAACCAACCAACTTTCTAAACTCATTGGTGGAATTATACCTAAAATTGGACGCCAGTCGGTCATAGAAAGTCCAGAATCGGTTAATCTTGTTAGACCTCCAATTACTATAATTAACAAAACCATTGCGGTTATTGTTAATAGCCATATATAAATTCCAGGATTATAATATTCTGAGGATTTAGAGTGATTCATTCAGAATATATATAATCCCTAGAAATAATAAAAAAAGTTGTTATTTTTCACATATGACTGAAAAAACTGATGTAGTAATTATAGGTACAGGTCCGGTAGGCTTATTTGCTGTATTTGAATTAGGTCTTTTAAACATAAATTGTCATTTAGTTGACAATTTAGATAAAGTTGGAGGTCAGTGCGCAGAATTGTACCCAGAAAAACCAATTTATGATATTCCATCAAGACCTGTTGTAACAGGACAACAATTAACTGACGAGTTAATTAAACAGATAAACCCTTTTAAACCTAAATTTCATCTTAACCAACAAGTTGAGAAAATTACTAAAACAGAATATGGTTGGATCGTAGAGACTAATATAGGCATAAAAGTTGAAGCAAAATGTATTGTTATAGCCGCAGGAGCAGGAAGCTTTGTGCCTCGAAAACCTCCAATTGAGAATATTGAGAATTTCGAAAACAAAAATGTTTTTTACGCAATTCGAGACAAATCAATATTTAAGGATAAAAAACTCTTAATTGCAGGAGGAGGGGATTCTGCTTTGGATTGGACAAATGAATTATCTAAGGATTCCAATGTAACTCTAATACATAGAAGAAAAGAGTTTAGGGCAGCACCGGATTCTGTTTCAAAAATGCAAGAATTAGAAACAAAAGGAAAAATTAAATTTTTAAAAGGCCAAATAAAAAAGATTTCAAAGACTCAAGATAGCAAAATAATGCTTGAATACGAAAACGATAATGAAAGATCAAAAATTGAAGTAGATTACCTTTTGCCATTTTTTGGCTTAAAAATGGAACTAGGTCCAATTGCGGAATGGGGTTTAAACTTACACGAAAACTTAATTAAGGTGGACACTGAAAAATTTGAAACTTCTTCACCATCAATCTTTGCGATTGGTGACATAAATTGGTATCCAGGAAAACTTAAGCTTATCCTATCAGGATTTCACGAGTCTGCCTTAATGGCTCAAGAAGTATTCAAGTATTGCTTTCCTGATAAGAAAAACATTTTTAGATACACAACATCTTCTAAAGAACTTCAGAAAAAACTAGGCGTTTAATGCCAAAGTTAATAATCACAGATAGATCAGGTACAAAGTCTGAAATTGAATATGATAGTAATTTTACATTAATGGAAACCCTTAGAGACAATGGCTACGATATTGAAGCTTCGTGTGGAGGATGTTGTGCTTGTGCTACCTGTCATATTTATATTGATGAAAAATGGACAAACAAGCTGAAAAATATGGATGATGATGAAGAATCTATGCTTGATCAAGCTTTTGATGTTAAAAATAATTCCAGATTATCATGTCAAATTGATCTTTCTGAAGAGCTTGATGGTTTAGAGATAGAAATTGCTCCAGAATAGTATTGACATGAATTATTAATTTGTATACAAATAGTTTGTATAAAAACTATGGCAGACGCTTCTCTTAATGAGAATAGATTAGCATTATTAATTTGGCAAATATCAAACTTGTGGCAATCTAAAGTAAGACATAAATTGAAAGAGAGTCAAATTACATTCAATGAATATCTTATTCTCGAGACAATTTATTTATTACAACAAGAAAATATAAATATTACTCAACAGGATATATGTAAAAATGCATCTATTGATAGATCAGTTGTTAGTTTACGTGTTTCTAAACTAGAAGAAAAGAAATTAATATCAAAACAACAACCACTAGACAAAAGATCTGATAGTTTAATTCTAACTGCAGCAGGGAATGATTTAATTAATAATATTATTGATAATATTGTAGAGTCAGAAAATGAATTATTTAATAAATTAGGAACTGAAATATTTAATTTCACAAATTCATTAAAGTTGTTATTGGGTAAAAAAATTAGAATTAGAGCAAAATTAAATGATTGATCAAGAATTAGTACAATCCTTAAAAGCTTGGCCTTTTAAAGAAGCATTACAAATCATTAAAAAAAATGGTGGTTTACAAAATTTTAAAATTCCATCTAAGGGATATGTATTATTAGAAACTGGTTATGGCCCTTCAGGTTTACCTCATATTGGAACTTTTGGTGAAGTTGTAAGAACATCAATGGTAAAAAATGCATTTAGCTCTATAATAGAATGCCCAACAAAACTGATCACATTTTCTGATGATATGGATGGATTAAGAAAAGTTCCTGAAAATGTTCCAAATAAAGAAATGTTAGAAAAATTTATAGGTAAGCCACTTACTTCTATACCAGATCCATTTGGTAAATTTGAAAGTTTTGGACATCATAATAATGCAAAACTAAGAAGTTTTTTAGATGAATTTAATTTCGACTATGAGTTTATTAGCTCAACAGAAAAATATCAAAATGGAGATTTTAATGAAACAATATTAAATATATTTGAAAACTATCCAAAAATATTAGATATTATTTTACCTACCTTAAGGGCAGAGAGAAAAGAAACCTATAGCCCATTTCTACCAATAAGTGAAAATTCAGGTGAGGTTCTTCAAGTAAAAATTAAAGAATATAAAATGGATTCAAAAACAATTATTTACAAAGATCCATCTTTAAACAAGTTAGTTGAAACAGAAGTAATTAATGGAAAATGTAAGTTACAGTGGAAAGTCGATTGGGCAATGAGATGGATGTCGTTTGATGTTGATTATGAAATGTGCGGTAAAGACCTTACAGAAAGTGTTGATCTAGGATCCAAGATTTGTAGAGCATTAAATAAAAAACCACCAACTAATCTAATTTATGAAATGTTTTTAGATGAAAAAGGTGAAAAAATTTCTAAGTCAGTTGGGAATGGTATTAGTGTAGATGAGTGGTTGCGTTACGCATCTCCTGAGAGTCTTGCACTCTATATGTTCCAAAAACCAAAATCAGCAAAGAAGCTTCACTTTGATGTAATTCCTAAAACTGTAGATGATTATCTTGCTCATTACAATTCTTATTCAAAATTAGATAAAAATAAACAGTATGATAATCCAATTTGGCATATTCATTCCGGAAAACCAAAAAAATTTAAATCAGAAATAAACTTCAATACCTTGACTAACTTAGTAAACGTCTCTAATTCTAAGGATAAAAAAGTAATTTGGTCTTTTATTAATAAATATGATGATCAAATTAATGCTGATAACAACCCTGAATTTGACCGTCTCATAGACTTTGCACTAAATTACTATGAAGATTTTATTTTGCCTAAAAAGAAATTTTTAGAGATTGATAGTAGTAATAAAGAAGTATTTATTGATATTATTAATATTTTAAAAAATGAGGTTACTGAACATAGTTCATCTGAAGATATTCAAACATTATTATACGAAGTTGGAAAAAAGCATAAATTTGAAAACTTAAAAGATTTTTTTAAACTTGTATATCAAGTTATGCTTGGTCAGGATCAAGGCCCTAGACTAGGATCATTTTTTAAATTATTTGGTTTAAGAGAAACTATTGATTATCTAAAAAAATTAATAGATAATTAAGTTATTGTACAATAGTTCATTAAAAATATTAAGATTACTACCTCCTGAGTTATCCCATAATATTACAATTAATTTTTTAAAATATTTCAAAGTAAGACAAAAAAATATTGAGGACTCTATTCTTTCACAACATTTGATGGGTTTAGATTTTCCAAATCCTATAGGACTCGCTGCAGGTTTTGACAAAAATGCTGAAGTGATGCATTCTATGTTTTCATTTGGTTTTGGTTTTCTTGAAGTTGGTACAATTACTCCACAACCTCAAAGTGGTAATTCTAAACCTAGAGTATTTAGATTAAGTGAAGATAAAGCCATTATAAATAGTTTAGGTTTTAATAATAAAGGTATTAAAAAAATAAAAAAAAACTTAAGTAAACATCAAAAATCGTACTTAAATAATAAAATTGTTGGAGTTAATATTGGAAAAAATAAAAATTCCAGTGAAGCTATTGATGATTATTTAATTGGTTTTGAAGAGTTAGGTGATTTGGCAAGCTATATTACTATAAATATATCTTCACCAAATACTGAAGGTTTGAGGGATCTACAATTGAGAGGTAAGATAGAAAAATTAATTAAAAAAATTATAGATAAAAGAGATGAAATAAAAAATATTAATAACAAGCCAATATTAATTAAAATTTCACCTGATTTAAATGAAGACCAATTAAGAGATATAGCTTTAATCTCCTTAGCTAATAACATAGATGGATTGATACTTACAAATAGCACTATAAAAAGAGAGAGCAATTTAATTTCTATAAACAAAGGAAAAAAAGGCGGTTTAAGTGGTAAACCTCTGTATGATAACTCAAATATAATTTTGAAAAAAATGTATGATTTAACAAATGGTCAAATACCATTAATAGGAGTAGGTGGTATTTCAAGTGGAAAAGACTGCTATGAAAAAATTAAATCCGGTGCTTCTTTAGTTCAACTATATACAGCTTTAGTTTATTCTGGTCCAAATTTAATTAATAGAATGAAAAGTGACTTGATTGACCTTATTAAAACTGATGGGTATAAAAATGTATCTCAAGTTATTGGAAAATCAGTATAGTAGTGAAAGAAATCAAATCCATTGAAGAAATTATCTTTGATTATGACAATTATATAATTGATCAATGGGGCGTAATGCATGATGGAGCATTTGGATACGATTATGTTTTTAATACTATAAATATTCTTAATAAAAATAATAAAAATTTGTTTATAATTTCAAATTCATCAAAAAGATCAAAATCATCTATAGATAGATTGCCAAAACTTGGTTTTAAAAAAAATTCTTTTATAAATACAGTGACAAGTGGAGAAATGATTTGGCAACTACTTAAAAAAAATTTTTTAGATGATAAAAATAGAAAAAATTGTTTTCATATTTATGATGAAGAAAAAGAGGATGGTCTAGATTTTAGAGATGGTTTAAATTTTAATTTTGTAGAAAAAATAGAAGAAGCAGATTTAATATTAGCTTGTACTCCTTTTATAAATCTAGAGCCTATTGACTACATTCCGTTATTAGAGGTAGCTTATAAAAAAGAAATAACAATGTATTGTGCAAACCCTGACTTTGAAACTGTTGAAAGTAACAGTAAAAATAATGTCTTTTGTATGGGTGCTATTGGTGAAATATACAAAAAAATGGGTGGAAATGTTATTATAAAAGGTAAGCCTGATGTAAGCATATACGCTGAAACCACAAATAGAATTAATTTAGAAAAAAAAAGAACATTAGCTATTGGAGACTCATTATTTCATGATATTCAAGGAGCTAATAATTTTGAAATAGATAGTGTTTTAGTTAAATCTGGTATCCATAAAGATTTAAATAAAATAAATAATTTAATTAATAATCATCAAATAACCCCAACTTATATCATAGATAAATTTAGTATTTAGAATACTTGACAAAGTAATATTTATATTTACATGCATTTACACTATGTCAATGCGATGTGAATTAACTGGAAAATCCTTTCAAACTGGTAATAACGTTAGTCATGCTAAAAATAGAACAAAAAGACGTTTTAAACCAAATCTTCAGAATATAACTTTTGTTAGTGAAGTTTTAGGTCAAAAATTTCAATTGAAAGTTGCTGTAAGTACAATTCGAACAGTTGAAAAAAAAGGTGGTTTAGATGAATTTCTAATTAATACACCTAATCTTAAATTACCGTTAAAAGCTAAAAAATTAAAAAAAACTATCCTCTCAAAATCTAATTAAACTTTTGTAATGGGATTTTTTTTTGAATTAACAACAATACTTAATACCCTTAGCACTGAACTAATGTGGTTCATAATGCTACTTTTTTGTTTTATTTCTGTTCTTATTTTTTTAAGGATATTTGGATATATAGGAATTTTTATCTATTCTGCCCTAGCTGTAATTGTAGGAAATATTCAAGTTTTAAAAACAGTAGACTTTTTTTATTCACCCGAACCGGTAGCATTAGGAACTATTCTTTTTGCATCAACATTTTTATGTACTGATATTTTATCTGAATATTATGGCAAGGAAAAAGCTAGAATTAACATTTTAATCGGTTTCAGTGCATTCTTATTTATGACTTTGTTAATGGTAATTACTATTGGTTTTCAACCATCAGATGCAGATTGGGTACAAGAGAGTTTATCAAATGTATTTACTCCTATGACAAGATTTTTCATAGCTAGTATGATAGCATATTTAATAAGCCAGTATTTTGATGTTTGGTTCTATAACTATTTGAAACAAGCCTTATCAGGCAAGTCTCTCTGGTTAAGAAACAATTTATCTACAATTACCTCCTCTTTGGTTGATAACACTGTCTTTAGTATATTTGCTTGGATCTTATTAAATCCTGAACCAGTAAGTGTGTATAATGTCATAATGATTTATATTTTAGGTACTTATCTTCTTAGAATATTTATAGCCTTACTTGATACTCCTTTTATTTATATAGCTAAGTTTTTTGTCCCAAAAACTAATGAATAACTTTTCTTGGAAAGTTAAAAAAACAAATATAAATAATAAAGCAAGAACAGGAAAAATTTCTACACCACATGGTGATATTGAAACTCCAGCATTTATTTTTTGTGCAACAAAAGCTGCACTAAAATCTTTTACTACTCTTGAAGCAAAAAACAATAATACACAAATTATACTATCCAATACATACCATTTAATGCTTCAGCCAGGTAGTAAACTAATAGCTCAACATGGAGGTCTTCATAAATTTACGGGCTGGAATGGACCTATTTTAACAGATAGTGGTGGATTTCAAATTTTTTCTCTTGGACATGGTTCAGTTGCTGATGAAATAAAAGGACGAAAACCAAATACAAAAAATAAAAAAACATTAATAAATTTAAATGAAGAGGGTGCATTGTTCAAGTCTTATATAGATGGTTCTACTCATATGTTATCTCCTGAAAAATCAATAGAGGTTCAAAGAAATCTTGGAGCAGATTTCATCTTAGTATTTGATGAATGTACTCCTTATAATGTAGATAAAACATATACATCTGACTCTATGTTAAGAAGTCATAGATGGTCTTTAAGATCCATCAATGCATTTAACTCTAAACTTAATTATAATCCTAAAAATGGATCAGCTGGTAGACAAGAAATGTATGGTATTATTCAAGGAGGGATTTATAGAGATTTAAGAGAAGAAAGCATTGAATTTAACACAAAAAAAATCAACACTTTTGGGATTGCTATTGGTGGAAGTTTAGGATCAAATAAAGATGAAATGAAAGATATAGTTCATTTTACTTCTTCTAAATTAGATAATACTCGTCCAGTACATTTATTAGGTATTGGCGATCCAAGGGATATATGGGATTTTGTTGCAGATGGAATCGATACATTTGATTGTGTAAGCCCAACTAGAATTGCTAGACATGGATCAGCCTTAGTAAAAGGTAAACAGGGAAAAATAAACTTAAAAAATGTTAAATATAAAAATAATTTAAAACCAATAGATGATGAATGCAATTGCTATACTTGTAAAAACTTTACACTTGCATATTTATATCATCTTTTTTCTGCACAAGAATTACTAGGGTTACAACTTTTGACTAATCATAATATATATTTTATGAATAATCTTATGAAGGAAATTAGAAATTCAATTGATAATAATGATTTTGATAATGCAAAAAAGAAATGGTTAAATTCTTAATTATCTAAATGAAAAGTAGTAGATAATTGATTCAGTAATACCTCACCTAACTGATCGACATCCATTATTGTTACAGCCTTACTATAGTATCTTGAAACATCATGCCCAATTCCTATAGCAATTAATTCAACTTCATCCTTTTTTTCAATTTCACCAATTGTATCTCTCAAATTTTTTTCTAAATAATTTCCTGGATTTACAGAAAGTGTTGAATCATCAACCGGTGCACCATCACTTATAACAATAAGAATTTTTCTTTTTTCCCTTCGAACAGATAATCTATTATATGCCCATGATAAAGCTTCTCCGTCGACGTTTTCTTTCAAAATTCCCTCTTTTAGTAATAATCCCAAATTTTTCTTTGATCTCCTCCATGGTGAGTCTGCAGATTTATATATAATATGTCTTAGATCATTTAACCTTCCCGGATTAGAGGGCTTTCCATTTTTGATCCATTTTTCTCTTGAGTTACCTCCCTTCCAAGCTTTGGTTGTGAAACCTAATATTTCAGATTTAATCAAGCATCTTTCCAATGTTTTTGCTAAAATATCTGAACACAGTGCTGCAACAGTAATTGGTCTGCCTCTCATTGAACCAGAATTATCAATTAGAAGGCTAACAATAGTATCTTTAAATTCAATTTCCCTTTCTATTTTGTAGCTTAATTTGTTATTAGGATTAGCAATTATTTTAGCTAATCTTGATGTATCAAGAAAACCCTCTTCCATATTAAAATCCCAATGACGATTTTGCTGTGCTAAAAGTTTTCTTTGAAGTCTGTTAGCAATTTTAACAATTAATGGCTGAAAAGAAAAAACTTGTTGATCTAGATTTCTTCTAAGTTTTTCTAACTCTTTAGTATCACAAAGCTCTTCAGCATTAATAATCTCATCAAAATTATAATCATAAACTTTATAACTTTCTGAACTTTCAAAAATTTTTTTATCTTGCAAATAATCTAGTTCTGTATCTCCACTTTCTTCTCCCATATCATCATTTTCTTCTAATGAGACAGACTGCTCAACCGTTGTTTCGCTTGTTTGCATTTCAATGTTTGACTCAGTTTGTTCATCATTTTTTTGATCGTCATTATTTTCATTTTCATTTTCTTGATCTTCATCATTTTGATTAATATCATCAGTCTGGGTATTGTTTTCACTTTTATTTAGTAATCCAAGTTCATCTAGTTTTTCAACTAATGTAGATGTATATTTTTCCTGATCATGTAGATATCTTTTTAAATCTTCAAAAAAATTTGAATAATTTTTTTTTAATTTTTCTTTTACAATATTTTTAAAACTATTATTACTTTCTCCTAAATCTATTCCAACAATTTCTTCAAATGCAACGTTTTTAAAAGCTTTTATTAATAAATTTTGGTCTTTTTTTGTATTTCCAATCTTAAGATCTCTAATATACTTATTTTTTAAATTTTTTTGTATTCCCTTGAATTCACTACTACCAATAGCTTCTATTCGAGCCAGTTCTAAAACATTAATTAGCTCGTTTGACAACTCATCTTTATTTAAGAAGTTTTGATGTATGTCTTTTGAATGTAACCTGAATTTAAGCGCAAAAGAGTCTGCTTCAGCTCTTAAATATTCTAGATTATTATTAAAATTTTCAATTTTTGGTTCAGTTAAGTTTATAGTATTACCAATAATTGAGGGATTTTCTTTAACAAAATTTATTTCTATATCCTCTTTTTTTCCTATAGATTTTATTGTTGCACTTAAAGACTTTTTAAAATCTTGAATAATTTCATTATTCTTTGACATTAACTACCTTAGCATCAGTAATATCTATTCCAAACGACCTTTGAAAATATTCCTGTAAGATAGACCTCTCCATTTCATCACATCTATTTAAAAAAGATAGTTTAAAAGAATATTCTATATCATCGAATAGGAGATAATTTTCTGCCCAAGTCAAAACTGTTCTAGGGCTCATAACGGTTGAAATATCGCCATTAATAAATCCTGATCTTGAAAGATCTGCAGTAGCTACCATAGATTTAACAATGTCTTTACCATCCTTATTATTAAGTTTTTTTACTTTACTTAAGATAATATTTATTTCTTGATTATTACTAAGGTAATTTAAAGTTGAAACAATATTCCACCTATCCATTTGTCCTTGGTTTATTTGTTGAGTTCCATGATACAAACCAGATGTGTCGCCAAGTCCAACAGTATTTGCTGTAGCAAACAACCTAAAGTATTTGTGAGGTTTAATCACTCTTGATTGGTCCAGTAGAGTTAGTTTACCTTCAGATTCTAAAATACGCTGGATAACAAACATTACATCAGGTCTACCTGCATCATATTCATCAAATACTAAGGCTACAGGATTTTTGTAAGACCAAGGAAGTATGCCGTCTTGGAACTCAGTCACTTGTTTATTATCTTGAAGTATAATAGCGTCTTTGCCAATCAAATCTATTCTACTGATGTGACTGTCTAGATTAATTCTTATACATGGCCAATTAAGCCTAGCAGCTACCTGTTCGATATGAGTAGATTTACCAGTACCATGGTATCCTTGTATCAGCACTCTTCTATTAGAAGAAAATCCAGCAAGTATTGAAAGAGTTGTAGCTGGATCAAAAATATATGTTTGATCTATTTCCGGGACATGTTCAGTCTTTTCTTTAAATTTATAAATATCAAACTCACAGGAAACACCAAATAATTCTTTAGGATTAATTTTAATGTTTGGAGATATTTCAATATTTTTTTTATTTGTCATTTTTAAACTTTTTCAAAAGTATTTTATATGAGTTATTAATTTCCTTGAATTTTTCTTCTGCATTTTTATCATTACCATTTACATCAGGGTGAAATATTTTCACTAATTTTTTATAAGTTTTTTTAATTTTTTCTAATGTTAATGGAAGTCTTAGATTGAATAAAGATAATGCCTTATTTTCATCTTTAGTAAGATTTTCGTCAATTAGCTTATTTTTGAAGTAATTGTTTTCACGTTCTTTTGGATTTAAATCATCTAAATCCTCATTAAAGAAATTGTTGATCTGATCCATAACCTTATGATAATTACCCTTTAATGGCCAAGAAGGCCTATTCCAAATAATATCCTCTCTCATTGAATTTTCAATTTCATTTACTGATAATCCTTTGTAAAAATCCCATGATTTATTATATTCTTTTATATGTTCTAAACAAAAATAATAATATTGGTTTAACATAACTCTTGATTTTGGTGCTTTGAATTTTCCTTCATTATTACAATCTTTTCTGTCACATTTTCTAAAAAATGTTTTTTCCCAAGAAAGACTATTTTTGTTAATATCTATTTTATGTTTTCCCACAAATATTATATAGTTTAAAAAATATGAATCGTAAGCAAAGAATTGATAATTTGTTATCAAAAAAATTTAATGATTTTTTGTTAGAAATTATTGACAATTCAAATTTACATATTGGTCATAATGATTTTACTGGTAATGATGAAACACATATTAAGATCATTTTAACAAATAAAAAGAAGTCTAACATTAACCGTTTGATGATTCATAGAGTCATCAATTCGTTGCTTAAAAACGAATTTAACAATGGTTTACATTCATTAGAAATAAAAATTAATTAATTTTTGAAATTTCAACCTTTGATATTTGTTTTTTTGAATGTGATAAAATTTTATAATTAAAAGTATTATCATTAAAAGTTTCACCATAAGAAGGTATTTTTTTTGACATATCTAGAATATATCCAGCAATAGTAGAGGATTCTATTTCTGGTGGCTCTAAATCAAAACTTTTATATAAATCTCTAATATTTTTCTCTCCATTAATTATAACTTTTCCATAATTATTGACTTTAAAATCATTTTCCGGTACATCAATTTCATCTACAATTTCACCAACTATTTCTTCAATAATATCTTCTAACGTTATTAATCCTAGAAGTTCTCCAAATTCATCAACAACAAAGGCTAAGTGTTCTTTTCTTTTTTTGAATTCAACTAATTGTTCTAACAAATTTGTTGTTTCAGGTATAAACCATGGGTCAGAGATTTTATCAAAAATAATTTCTTTTGATTCATTGTGGTTTTTTAAATCAATATTTAAACTTCTCACATTTAACAAACCTATAATGTTCTCTGGATTTTCTTTCCAAAATGGAATACGAGTATATCTAGAATTATTAATTTTATTTATAATCTCATTAGTTTTTAGTGATGTATCTATTGAGTAAATATTTTTTCGATGGGTAAAAATCTCTTCAACAGTTATATCATTTAATTGTAATATACTTTGTAGCATATCTTTTTCTTGCTCATAATCTGGATTTGAAGTTTTATATAAATCTATAACACCTTTTAGCTCTTCTTCTGATTGAAGATCTTTATTTTTGGTATCAATATCATTTTTTCTAAAAATTAATCTAACTATTAAATTAATTACAAATACAAAAATAAATAAAATTTTGTTTAAATAGTAAATAATTGGAGAAATTAATAAAGCTGTTCTATTTGGTCTATTAATAGCATAAGTTTTAGGGAGCACTTCTGCAAAGATTACTATTACAACAGTCATGATTAGTGTTGCATAAAAAATACCTTCTACACCAAAAAGATCATAGAAAAATGCTGTTGCCAAAGAAGATGCTAGAATGTTAACTAAGTTATTTGATAGAAGAAGAGTAGAAATTACATTGTCTTTTTTATCTAAAAGTTCAAGTACATAACCTGCTCTTTTACTACCTTTTTTTTTCTTATATAGAATTCTTGCTTTAGAAGTTGCAGTTATTGCAGTTTCAGATCCTGATAAAAAACCAGAAAGAATTACAAGGATTATCAATAATAAAAGAAGAAATATACTTGTCATTTATATTTTTTGTAAAATTTTATAAACTTGATCTTTATCTAATTTTTTATAAAAAATTGAGCTGCCTATTTTATCTATAAGTGAAAAATTAATATTGTTGTTAAAATTTTTTTTATCTTTGGTTAAAATATTAACAAATTTTTTATCACTCAATATCTTATCATAAATTTTAAGTCTATATTTTTTAAAATGAGTTATTATTTTATTTAAATCATTAGATGATAACAAACCAAGATAATTTGATATCTTTGCTTCAGTTATCATACCAATTGAAATTGCTTCTCCATGATTAAATTTTTTATATTTATAATGATTTTCTATAGCATGACCAATTGTATGACCAAAATTTAACATTGCTCTAGAATTTTTATTTAATAAAAATTCTTTTTGGTCTTTAATTACGTAATTAAGTTTTATCATTATTGATCTATATATTGCTCTTTCTAAAGTTGATTTATTTAAATTAAGTAACTTATTTGTTTTTTCTTCTAACCAGCAAAAAAATGCATAATCTTTTATTAAAGCATGTTTTATTATTTCTGCATATCCAGATATTACCTCTTTTTTTGGTAAACTCTTTAAAACAGAAATATCAATTAACACGCCTTTTGGCTGGTAAAAAGTTCCAAGTAAGTTCTTTCCATAAATTGTATTTATTCCATTTTTACCTCCAATAGAACTATCTACTTGAGACAAAAGTGTAGTAGGTATCAGAAAAAAATCCAATCCTCTTAATAATGTGCTTGCAACAAATCCTGCCAAATCACCTAACGTACCTCCTCCTATAGCAATAATCACAGATTTTCTATTTATATTATTTTTGATCAATCTTTCTGCAAGTTCTTTGTATCCATTAAATGTTTTTACTTTTTCTCCACATTGAATAGAAATAATTTTTATGTTATTTTGTTTATCGAAATCTAAATCAATTTTAATTTTTGCATCTAAAACACAAAATACTTTTTCGTTTTTTTTCGCAATGTTTTTGATAAATTTGTAAATATAATTTTTTTTAATTAGTATTTCAGTTTTTAATTTTTTATCTTTAATAAATAATTTATTTTGCATAAGAATTAAGTTCAGTTTTTATTTTCTCTAATACTTGAGTTTTATCATTATCATTATTTATAATAAAATCAGCTTTTTGAAAAAATCTTCTTCTACTCTCATAGAGGTTTTTTAATATTTCTATTTTATTTTTATTATTACTTAATAGTGGTCTTTTTTTTGATGACTCTAATCTATTTACTAGATTGTGTAGTTTAACTTGTAAATAAATAGAATAGGAGTTTTGCTCAATTGCTTTTCTAATTTTTTTATTAATAATACTTCCACCTCCTAAAGATATTACACAATTACTATAATTTAATAATTCTAAACATATTTTCTCTTCAATATCTCTAAAATATGTTTCTCCATTTTCTTCAAAAATTGTTTTTATTCTTTTTTTTGTCTTTACCTCAATTTCTTTATCAGTATCATAAAACTTCAAATTTAGATATTTACTTAAATCTTTTCCAATTATTGATTTTCCTGAACCCATAAGGCCCATAAAACAAATATTTTTCTTTTCAATTTTATTTAGATCATACATACATTAATTATATTTTCTTATTATTGACAAATTTTTGTTGGAATTAAAAAAAACTTAAAAAAATGGTAAAAAGGTATATTAGTCATTTTTTTAATAACATATATGAAAAACAGATACATTATATATATTTTTGCAATAGTAACAATAATCGTTTTTGGTACTCTTTATATGATCGAAATTCCTTCCCCTTCAACAATTATAACTGAGAAATATAACCTAAACTTAGAATGAAATTTATTTTTATCATATTATTTATATTCTTTTCTAATTCCGTGTTTGGAAATGAAGATAATAATGATGAAGTAGAGGTAATTGATTTACATGAAAGTAAGACTCTTGATCAACTGGTTTTAGAGAATCTTAATACACAAGAAGAAAGTGAGGAATTAGTTGAAAGTTTAAATGAAACTGATGAAATTGAAACTAATACAGTTGAAGTAAAGCAAATTGCAACTGTAAATGACTACATTCGCAAAAATGAAATTAAAAGTATAAAAAATTATTTACAAAACCTTCAAAAAATTGATTCAAAAACTTTACAAAAAGAAATCATTAAGTATTTAGAAAATATCCCATTAAATATTGAAGTTGATAAAGATCGAGAAATATTTTTATTAATAATTAATTATTTTCAATCAATTGGCCAGATAAATAAATCTTATGAATTAATTGAAACATATGATTTAAATAATGATACAAATCTTGGTTTTTATACTAAAGTTAAATTAAATTATCTTTTATCCACTTTTCAATTAAATGAAGCTTGTAATTTTAAAGAAGAATTAAATTCAAATTTAAAGTTAGATTTTTTCTTTTTAGAAAAACTTGACATATTTTGTTTAATTTTAAACGATAATCTTTCTGAAGCTAATTTGTTAAATTCAATTTTGATAGAATCTGAAAAAAATTTAGATTATTATTATCAAAATTTATTTACACTTATATTTAATGCATCAAAAGATGTAATTTCTAACGATCAAATTAATAAATCTAAAATTAATAAAGAATTAATTTTTTTATATAGTGCTATGACTAGAATTGCAGAACTTCCATTCACAAATGAGTTTTATGAAATTGATAAAAAAAATTTATCAATACCAATTATTTTAAATCAAGCTTCACCAATTGATTTAAGAATCAAGGCAGCTAATGAGGGTTTTTTAGAAAATTTAATTACTGTAGAGAGTTTATCTGCATTATATATGTCAGCTGATTTTAACTCAGAACAACTAAATAATCCTCAAGAAACAATTGAATTATTTGTAGAGAATAAAGAGTTGAGTATGGCTTTTTTATTTCAATCAGTAAATATTCAAATTTTTCCAAGAGATAGATTGAATATTTTAATACAATTTTGGGATTACGCTAAAGAAAATAATTTAGAAGAAATTGCTTACAAACTATCAATTAATATGTTGAGCTCTATTGAACCTACTTTAGAAAATATAAAATATGGACCACAAATAGCTTCAGCTCACATTTTTAATAATAATTTTATAAGTGCAATTGATTGGATTGAATTATATGAAAATACTAAATCAATTGATTCAAAGAGCATTTATACGAGAATATTGATTGATTTATACTCCTCAAATGATTTAAATACGTTTATAAATTCAATTAAATTAACTTTAAATACATACACTGATAATCAAAATATTTATAATGCAGAACTATTATATGTTCTAAAAGCTATTCTAAATTTAGATATAAATTCTGATACGAGTATAAATTTAAACAAACTTTTTGACGATAGGTCAATGCCGTCAATATTTCTTCTTAATGAAATAAATAATAGTATTGTTAACAAAAATAATGAAAAATTCCTTTTATATTCATTAATTTCTTTAAATGATAAAAGATGGAACAATATACATCCAGAACATCTAAAACTTATACTTAATGGATATTTTAAATATAAAGATGGAATTCTTTTTAGAGATATAATTTTAGAAGTATTCAAAGACTATAAATTCATTATATGATTAAATATTTTGAGTTTGAAAATGGAATAGAAAAAATTGAAACAATATTAAGTAAATTAAACAATAATAAAGAATTAAATTTAGATAAGATCAAAAAATTAAATAAAGAAAAAAATGAGTTATTTAAAAAAATTTACTCTAATCTTGATCCCTGGCAAAAAGTGCAAGTGTCTCGCCATGGAGAAAGACCTCATACACTAGATTATATTCAAAACATATTTGATGATATTGTTTTTTTACATGGAGATAAAAAATATGCAGACGATAGCGCGATTGTGGGATGTTTAGCTAAAATTGATGGAAAATCTGTCTTTGTTATTGGAACAGAAAAGGGGAATAGCATGGAAACAAGAATTAAACATAACTTTGGAATGGCCAAACCAGAAGGATATAGAAAAGTTCAAAGACTATTAAAATTAGCAGAAAAATTTAAATTACCATTAATATCATTTGTTGATACTGCAGGAGCCTTCCCTGGTAAAGATGCTGAGGAAAGGGGTCAATCAGAGTCTATAGCATCATCAATACTTCATTTTTTAAAAACCCAAATCCCAACAATTTCAATAATAATTGGAGAAGGTGGCTCTGGTGGAGCAATAGGAATAGCTACTTCCGATAGAGTTTTGATGCTAGAGCATTCAATTTATTCAGTTATTTCTCCTGAGGGTTGTGCTTCTATTTTATGGAGAAATACAGCATTCTCTCAGGAAGCGGCAAAAACATTAAAATTGACTTCAGCCGATTGCAAAAAATTTAAAATTATTGATGATATTATTCCTGAGCCATATGGAGGTGCCCATAGACATCCTATAAAACAATCAGAAATATTAAAAGAAAAAATTATTTATCTAATTGATCAACTTAAACAAATTTCAATAAATGAATTGGTTCAAACTAGGAAAAAAAAATATTTAAATATTACCTCTGATATTTAACTTCCGTGACAATGTTTGTATTTTTTTCCTGAACCACAAGGACAAAGTTCATTTCTACCTATTTTCTTTGTAATTATTCTTCTTGGCTCTGGTTTTTGTTTCATTTGATTTTCATCATCATTACTTGTACTTACTAGCTTAATGTTAAATAAAGTTTTTAATACCCTCTCATTTTGATTTGAAAGCATCTCATCAAAGTAATCAAAAGATTCTTTTTTATATTCATAAAATGGGTCTTTACCTCCCATTGCTCTTAAATTAACACTACCTCGTAAAGAGTCCATTGCTGCTAAATGATCTCTCCAATCTTTGTCTATTTGAAACAACATTACTCTTTTTTCTGCAATTTTAAATAATTCTGCTGAATATTGATGTTGTTTTTCTTTATATTTTTGACTTATTTCATCTATTAATCTTTTTTTAATCTCTTCATCATCAACGCCTTCTTCATCAAACCATTTTGAAGTAGGAATATCTATTGCAAAAATTTCTTTTATTTTTTCTCTTAATAAATCTCCATCCCATTCATGTGAGTATTTTTTTGGAGGTATAGTAACTTCAATTAAGTAATTAACATAGTCATTAATCATATCTTCTATAATTTTTGATTGATCATTAGTATTAAGTATTTCTCTTCTATTTTGATAAATTATTTTTCGTTGATCATTTAAAATATCATCAAATTTTAAAATTTGTTTTCTCATATCAAAATTATGACTTTCAACTTTTTGTTGAGCTCTTTCCAAAGATTTGGTAATCATTGAATGAGTTATAACTTCTCCATCTTGAAGACCTAATTTTGATAATACACTTTCAAGAGTTTTTGATCCAAAAATCCTCATAAGATCATCTTCTAAGGATAAAAAAAAGATGCTTTCCCCAATATCTCCTTGCCTACCTGATCTACCTCTTAACTGATTGTCTATCCTTCTACTTTCGTGTCTTTCCGTTCCTATTACAAGCAATCCTCCGGCATCGATTGCTTCTTTTTTTAAATTATCATCACCATTCCCTAATTTTATATCTGTGCCTCTTCCTGCCATATTGGTTGAGATAGTAATATTTCCAGGCATACCTGCTTCCTCTATAATTTTTGCTTCGCTCATATGGTTTTTGGCATTTAAAACATTGTGCTTTAGATTTTCTTTATTCAGCAATTCTGAAATTTTAATAGAATTTTGTACTGATGTAGTACCAATAAGGATTGGTTGATTAATTCTATTTTTTGACTTAACAAGCTTTAACACTGCACTATATTTTTCTCTTTTAGTCATGTAAATTTGATCATTTTTATCAAAACGATTTACTTTGATGTTTGGTGGAATTTCAATAACTTGTAAATCATATATGTTTTCAAATTCTTTTGCTTCTGTTGTTGCCGTTCCTGTCATCCCACTTAAGCGATGGTAAGTCCTAAAAAAATTTTGATATGTAACAGATGCAATTGTTTGGTTTTCTTTCTGAATTACTAAGTTTTCTTTTGCTTCTATAGCTTGATGTAATCCATCTCCATATCTTCTGCCTTCCATGGCTCTGCCAGTTAATTCATCAATGATGACAATATTTCTATCTTTAATTATATAATCTTTATCTTTTTTAAATAAATGATGTGCTCTAAGACCTTGTATAATATTATGGTTTAAAACCATATTTCCTAAATCTTGTAATGTACCCTCTTCAATAATTCCATTTTCTTTAAGCAATTTTTCACAAAATTCCATTCCATCTGTTGTAAGCAATATACTCTTGCTCTCTTCGTTGATTTCGAAATCGTTTTCTCTTAGGATTTTAATTATTTTATCAATTTTAGGAAATAAGTCAGTATCAGTATTTGATTCTGCAGAAATTACAAGGGGAGTTCTAGCTTCATCAATTAAAATACTATCTACTTCATCTACAATTGCAAATGCATTTTTTTTAAAACACAAATTATTATAATCGTTTTTAAGATTATCTCTTAAATAATCAAATCCTATCTCATTATTAGTTGCGTACACAATATCAGCATCATATTGATTAGACCTTTCTTCATGTAATGTTTCCGAAGTAACACATCCAACATTAAGACCAAGAAAATTATATATTTGACCCATCCATTCTGCATCTCTTTTTGCAAGATAATCATTAACTGTAATAATATGTACAGATAAGTTTTCTATAGCATTTGCATAAGCAGCTAGAGTAGCGACTAATGTTTTTCCTTCTCCTGTTTTCATTTCAGTTATCTTATTTTCATATAAAACTTTTCCACCGATTATTTGAACATCATAGTGCCTCATATTCAAAGTTCTTTTTGATGTCTCCCTAACTACGGCAAATATTTCTGGTAATAATTTGGATATTGATCCAGTTTCATTAAATTCATTTTTGAAGATATGAGTTTTATTTTTTAATTCTTGATCAGAAAGTTTAGAAATCTCTCCTTCAAGGTTATTTACTTTCTCTACAAAACTTCCATATTTTTTAAGCGAATTGGATTTTATAGAACCAAATAATTTATTAACAATATTAATCATGTTATGATAAGTGGCAGTTAATATATGAAAAATATTTCTACTTCAAAGGAATTTAAGCTAAAATATGGTCAATAAAATGATTTCAATATTTAAGCCAAAAAAAATCAAAGATTTCAATCCTATCGGTCTTAATATATATACCTTTAATGCTGGATTTAAAAAAAAAGGGAAAGATCTTTTATTAATAATTTTTGATAAAACTATTAATGTTTGTTGTGTATATTCAAAAACATCAACACCTTCAGCTCCTATAATTTGGGATAAAAAAAATAATAAAGGTAGGGTTAAAGCTTTAGTTGTTAACTCCGGTAATGCCAATGCGCATACAGGTAAAGATGGTCTTAAAATTATTGATAAATATGTAAAAGCATTAACAATAATAATTAAATGCAAAACTAATGAAGTATTAGTTTCATCAACAGGTGTAATTGGTGAAAAATTTAATCCCAATTTAATTATAAATAAATTTGAAAAACTAAATTCTAAAAATAAAAACAGTTTACTAGAAGGTGCTAAGTCAATTATGACAACTGATACTTTCCCTAAGATATCGATTAAAAATATTAACTTAGATAATCAATCATTTAAAATTTATGGAATAGCAAAAGGATCAGGAATGATACAACCAAATATGGGAACAATGTTGGTGTATATTTTCATAGAATGCGAAATTTCAAAGAAATTAATGTCTAGACTACTTAAAAATAATTTAGACAACACATTTAATTCAATTACTGTTGATAGTGATACATCAACAAGTGATACTTTAATGATATTTTCTGTTAGCAGTAAAAAAATAAATTTAAATAAAAAAAATTTTAAAAAATTAAATTATAAAATAAATGAGTTAATGCATGATTTATCTCTTCAAGTAGTTAAAGATGGTGAAGGTATTTCTAAATTAATAAGAGTAAATGTTTTAAATGCTAGATCAAAAAAACAAGCAAAAAAAATAGCATTTAGTATTGCAAATTCTCCTTTGATTAAAACAGCTGTGGCCGGAGAAGACGCAAATTGGGGTAGAGTAATAATGGCCATTGGTAAAACTGAAGAAAATATTTATCAAAATAAAATAAGAATTATGTTCGGAAATTATATTGTGTGTGAAAATGGCTCTATAAGTAAAAAAATAAATATTAGAAAACTTGATAATTATATGAAAAATAAAACTATAGATATAAATGTAAAATTAAACTTAGGTAAGTTTAATCATACTGTTTACGGAAATGATCTAACTTTTGAATATTTAAAGATAAACTCTGATTACAGATCTTAATTTTATTTTTTCCAAGCACAAATTGTATTATAATTTATATCAAGACTAAAATTATTTACATAATATTTTTTTTTAAATTCTTTTTCCAAATGAATAAAGTAATTCTTATTCTCAAAATTATTCCTTTTATCAATCCCTGCATAAGGCAAGTTTAAATATCTTACATCATCAAGTAATTTTTTAAAAGTTGAATATTCAATTATAAAATTATTAGTTTTTATTAAAGGTGCATCAAAATTATATAATTTAAGCAATTTGAAAATATTATTTGTGTCTAATATTGGATTAACTCTTTGATACATTCCTCCGTATAATATATTATCTGTCTCATACATTGAATTTACAAGTTGATACATATTTTCATTACTAGGTATTGTTGCTATAAAAAATCCATTGGAATTTAGGCTTTGAAAAATATTTTCTATCAATTTTTCAAAATTAGATGTTAAATGACATAAAAAATTACTAAAAATTAAATCAAAATTATTATTTTTGATTTGTAAATTGTCCATATCAATTTCTATTAATTTTGGATCTATCTTTTTGGTAATAATTGATAAATCAACATCAGCACTTGTTATAGAACAAGAGGGAAATTTTCCTTTTAGATAATTAATAACTAAATTATCATTAATCCCAAGCTGTAAAATATTATCAAAAGAAACTTTTAAAATATCTAGGGAATCAATTATATTTTTACTAATTTCATTATATATAAAGTTTTCACCATATTTTCTATCTTTAGACCTTAACAGTTTAAGATATTTTTTGTTTATCATTTTTTTTTAGAGTATAAAAAGTACTAATGGATATTATTCTTAAAGATATAGTTGCAATTATTAAAGAAGAAACTGAAAATATTAATAAAAAAATTTATGGAACCTCTTTTTTAGAAATATTAAAAGAAAAAATTTTAAACCGAAAAGATCAAATTCTTTTAAAAAATCTTCAAATACAAAATTCTAATATTGATTTAGAAGAAAATATAAATATTGATGAAAAGAATCTTTTTTTTAAATTATCTTATTATCAAAATCCAAAATCTATATTAAAATTTAAACTAAATAAAAACTTTCTTCTTGTTGTTTTAAAAGAGATTGTAAAAATTGATATTTTAAATCAAAATAATCAAAAATATATTAATGTTAGTTTAAAACCTTTTATGGGTGTAACTTTGTCTAAGGGAACATTATGTAATTTAAATTTTCCAAAAAATTCATTAATTATGCAATTAGAAACTGATAATGTTGATTTTGATATTGAAAAAAAATAAGATGAAACAATATAGGAGATATGATTGTATTTAACCTTAATTGTTCTGATTGTTCCTTTTCTTTTGAAGGATGGTTTGAAAATACAAAAGACTATAATAGGCAAGTTAAAAAAGGAATTTTGTCTTGTCCTTCTTGCAATAGTGTTCAAATTAAAAAAGGTTTAATGGCACCAAATGTATCAAAAAAAACAAATTCAAAAATTTCTAAAAAAAATAAATCAATTGCCTCAAATGTTAAGAAGCTAAAAAAGATTATAGAAAAAGAATTTGATTATGTTGGCGATAAATTTACTGAAGAAGCAAAAAAAATTAAATATGGTGAAGTTAGGAAACGCGCAATTTATGGTGAAGCTTCCATTGAGCAAACTAAAGAACTTATTGATGAAGATATTGAAGTTTTACCTTTGCCTTTTTCAACAAAAAAAACTAATTAACTAAACTTGCAGTACAAAAATAATTAATCGAATAGTTTTTTGATAGTTTCCAATTTCTATTAAATGGATCAAAAACAAGACCTTTAATATTCTGGAAATGAAAATTTTCTTTTGATAAAGTATTTTTTAATTCTTCAGGTTTAATCAACTTATTATAATCATGTGTTCCTTTTGGAATCCAATGAAGGATATTTTCGGCTATATTAATTGCAAATAATTTAGAAAATAAGTTTCTATTAATAGTAGAAATTATAATTGTACCATTCTTGTTTAAATTTTTTTTTATATTTTTAATTGTTATTTTCCAATTATCCAAATGTTCTAAAACTTCAAACATTAGTATTAAATCAAATTTTTCATCTAATTTAGATCTTTCAATGTCTTTATAAATATAATTAATCTTAAGTTTATTTTTTTTGGAATGTATCTTTGCAGCTTTGATATTATTTGGAGCAAAATCTATTCCTGTAACTTTAGCGCCTAGTCTTGCTAATGGCTCGCAAATTATTCCTCCACCGCAACCTACATCAAGTACTTTTAAATTTTTAATGTTCTTATTATTAATTTGGTCTAATATGTAACTCATTCTATGACTTTTAATTTGATGAAGAATCTTAAATTTACCATTTTCATTCCACCATTCATCTGAAAGTTGATTAAACAAGGCAAATTCTTCATTTTTTGATTTTATATTCATCATATATCTTGTTTGTTTGAAACAATAATTATATTAGCTGAGATAATTTAAAAAATATTTAAGTCAATGAAACTTGTAGTGATAAAATTTGGCGGTACTTCAGTAGGTAGTATCGATAAAATCAATAATGTTGCTAACATTGTTGAAAAGCAACTAAATGATAAAAAATTGATTGTTGTTTTATCAGCAATGTCAGGTGTAACCAATAAAATGCAAGAATATATTGATGAAATTGAGTCAAATGAGATTATTGAAAATGATTTAATTTTAACATCTGGTGAAGCTGTTTCAGTTGGACTTCTTTCAGCTATTTTAAAAAAAAAAAATATCAAATCTTTTCCATTACTTGGATGGCAGGTTCCAATTATAACAGACAGTAACCATCAAAAAGCTAAAGTTTTAAACATTGATAAAGTTAGAATTGATCAATATCTAAAAGATTATGACGTTATTGTAATTGCTGGATTTCAAGGCGTTGATATACATGGAAACATTACATCATTAGGAAGAGGTGGCTCTGACACAACTGCCGTTGCCGTTGCTGCAGCTGTAAATGCAGATAGGTGTGATATTTACACTGATGTTGATGGTGTTTATACAACTGATCCAAACCTAGAACCGAAAGCTAGAAAGATTGATAAATTAGCATTCGAAGAAATGTTAGAAATGTCTTCTACTGGAGCAAAAGTACTTCATACTCGTTCTGTTGAGTTAGCGATGAAAAATAATCTTACCTTGCAAGTACTTTCTTCAATAACAAATGAAAGCGGAACCCTTGTTGTAGATGAAAATAAATTAATTGAAAAAGAAATAGTAAGTGGAGTAAGCTATAGTAGTAATGAATCAAAACTAACATTATCTGGTATTGCTGATAAACCTGGTATATCTGCAACAATCTTTGGATTGTTAGCTAATAATAATATTAATGTAGATATGATTGTACAAAACACATCACAAGATGGTGTAACTGCAAATATTACATTTACTGTTCCAAATATTGAAATCCATAATGCTAAAAAACTATTAGAAGGAAATCAAAATTTAATCAATTTTAATTCTATTGAAACTGATATCAATATTTCTAAAATTTCAGTAATTGGTATGGGGATGATGTCTCAATCTGGAGTTGCAAAGAAAATGTTTACAACATTAGCAGATAATTCAATT
>QBZY01000005.1 GCA_003282155.1 Pelagibacteraceae bacterium AG-337-I02
CCATCTCCATTTTGGATTAGAAGATAAAAAATTTACTTTTATTGAAAAATTAATATTTTTTCTAATAATTGTTAATTGTTTTTTTGTTATCATTGAATCTGAGAAAGTTATTTATGAGAGATATTCTCATTTATTTGACTCAGCTAAATTATTCTTTGGTATAATTTTTCTAATTGAATATCTTTGTAGATTAGTAGCAGTCGACCAGATAGAAAAATTCAAGGGATTTAATGGTAAAATAAGATATATTTTCACACTTCCGGCTATAATAGATGCCATTGCATTAATTCCTCTTTTTTTGATAGGATTAAACGAAGGATTTCTTGTAAGACTACTAAGAGCCATAAGAATATTTAGCATACTTCGATTTGGTCGTTTTAGTGAGTCTGTAGATTTTATTTTGCATGCAATATATGACAGAAGGCATGAATTAATATTTTCATTACTTGTAACATTAAGTTTGATGCTTTTATCAGCAACAGTTCTTTATGTAGCTGAGGGTGATTTGCAACCTGAAGCTTTTGGTTCTATCCCAAGAGCTTTATGGGTTAGTTCTGCAGCTCTGTTGTCTACAGGTTATGGTGATTATACTCCTATTACATTTCTTGGAAGATTTGCAGCAGTATGCACTGCATTGTTTGGAATTGGAGCAGTTGCTTTACCAGCCGGTATATTAGCAAGTGCTTTTACAGATAGAACAAATAAAGATTAATTAATAACTTGATTGGTAAAATTTTCTAAATTTTTATTCATTTCTTCATCTGGTAGATGAAAACCTTTAATCGTCTCTTTCCAATCTAGTTTTGAATAATCATCATATTTGTTAATAAAATATTCATTTTCTTTTAAATTAATTGCATTATCTTTTTCTTTTAATGAAAATAAGAGGAATACCCAAGATCGTGGTTCCAACTCTTTAATTTTTTTAGCTTGAGTTATGCAAACATCATAATCTTTTTTACAAAAATATCCTAATACAAGATCTCTATATCTATTATCTGATGTTTTTTGACCAGCAGGTACAGGATCTAACTCAAGTGCTTTATGAAGTAATTCCAAACCTTGATCAATTTTCTTATTTCTTACTAATATTTCGCCATAAACTGCAAGAACTCTTGGGTCATTAGGATTCATAGAGTAGGCAATCTTTCCGTGTTCTTCTGATTCTTCATATTTTTTTTGCATTAAGGAAATGGCTGAGCTAATTCTTCTTACTTCATAATCGTTTTCATCATGCTCTAAACTTTTATCAATATGGTGAAATATCATTTTCATCATTTTATCATTATCTTCATAATATTGTTTACCTAGGCCACCACCAATTGTACAAGCTTTAAGTGAGTGCGCTCTTGCATTCGTTTCATCTTGTTCAAGAGCTTTATCAAAGTGGAATAAAGCCTTATCATTATGTTCTTTTGCTGATGATTGTCTAAGCCAGTGATATCTTCCAATAACTAAATTTTCATATGAATTTAAATTATCAGTAGGTTTTCTTTTTATATTTTGTAAATTTGTAATTTCTATATTACCTAATAATTCTTTTGATATCTTTTGTACAATTTCATCCTGAATATCAAAAATGTCTTCAAGAACTCTATCATATCTATCTCCCCATATAATCGAACCATCTTTTGCATTAGTTAAATCTACTGCTACTCTAAGTCTATTACCTGCTGATCTAATATTTCCACCAACTAAAAAATCTATTTTATGTTTTTTTGCAAATGTAAGGGCATCTTCATTACTTTTATCATGATCGTCACATGTCTTTTTTGAAACAACATCAAATTCTTTCAATCTGGAAAACTCTATAATTAAATCACCTGTAATAGCTTCCACTAAAAATTCACTGTCATCATTTTTACTTACATTCTTAAATGTAAGTATAGCTATTTTTGGTTGAGAAGAATTTCGTGAAATAATGACACTATCGTCTTGTTTGTTATTTTCATCTTCATTGGTCTCCTTGTTAACTTCTTCAGAGAAGAAATCATCTTCATCTATTTTTAAGCCTTTTACTTTAAAAACCTCAAACTCATCACTTATATTTTTAAGTTTTCTTGTTCCATCAGCTTCTATTGAATAATCAATTCTTTTATCAACTTGATCTTTAACAATTTTTGAAACAAGAATTTTTCCTGGTTCACTTTGACTTTCTAGTCTTGCAGCAATATTAACGCCAGATCCCATTATATTGTTATTTTCTACTATGACATCGTCGACATGAATACCAACTCGCCAGCTTAGTGGTAATTTAGTCAAAGAATGTTCGTTTCTTTCATATAATTTATCTTGAAACTCAACTGCAGCTTTTACACACTGAACAGGGCTTGCAAATTCAGCCACTACTGAATCACCAGCGGTTGAAAATATCTTTCCACCGTAATTAGCTATGATTTCATCAATAATTTTTCTACACTCATTAAGATTAGAGAGTGTTAGTTCTTCACCTTCTTCCATATGTTTGCTAAAATTAACACAATCTGTTGCTAAAATAGTTGCTAGCTTTCTTTCAGTATTCATATGTTTCTCTACCAAATTTTTTATAATTATTCATTAAAAATTAACAATTATATTTTAATAGAATTTTATATAAGAAATGAAAATGTTGACAAGGTTCAAGTATGATTAGTATTTAAATTTATTTTAATTAATTTTTAAAGGAGAAAGTAATTATGATTGAAGCTTGGGGAGGTATACTAAATTTAATTTTATACTTAGTTAGTATGTTAGGTTTAGGTTATTATGCTTTTTTAACTGTATTAAGTCCGAATACATTAGTTACTAGGTATGATTTAGGAGAAAAGTCAGTGCCTATAATAAGAATTGTCGGAACTTTTGTGTTTCCAATTTTAATTTTAGGAATTTATTTACTTTTTCGAGGACCTGAAGGTGCTTGGATTTTTCTAGTATTAAATTTTCTAGTTTCAACACATCAGGTAATTTTAGGCTGGGCAACTAGATTTAAAATTATAGATCCAGATTCTAAGCAAGATGTTGGAGATGAAGTAGTAGGGCATGTATTCGTTGTTATAGCGATAGTCTTAATTTATAGACTCTCTGATACAATTTATATGTAAATAATGAAGCTGGGATTATCTATCCCAGTTTTTTAACTTAAAGAAAATTCTTTAATTTCATTAAATTCAAAACCATCAAAAGCATCCTTTTCTGAGTATTTAGATTTTATTACAGTTCCTTCTTTATCAAGAAAGAAATCTGCAGTCATTATATCTAAGTAACCGCCAAGTTTAATAGGAATATAACCTTTTAACATAGCAGAAAGTGCTTTTGGGAATTTAAAAATAAAAGCATTCATTAATTTAGTCATTGATCTGTCAATTTCATATTTTTTGTAATAAGTAAAATCTGGATCAGCAAGAACAGTAAATGGCAGTGGGCCGTGTTTTTTCATTTGTTTATTTAAAAACTCAACACTGGAGTGAAATACTAAAACAATTTCAAAATCTTTTCCAAATTCACTATGTTTATTTTTTAAATGATTAACTTCTAAATTACAAAACATGCAAGAAGCAAATCTCATATATTTTAAGTATACTTTTTTTCCTTTAAAATTAATAAGATCAAAGTCAGATCCATCCATTTTCTTTAATTTAAGTTCTGGAGTATCACCATTTTTAATTTTCATAACTAAACATTAATACTATAATCCTAAAAAATAAATATTTAATTTTAATGACAACAATAATTTTACTTAAATTTATACATTATCTTGCAATAGTCTTTTCCGGGAGTGTTCTAGTAGGTTCTGGCGTGATACAATCTGTTTATAAAAAGGCAAATAAAATTCCAGATTTAATAACAGCAAAGGTATTGAAATTATTTGGGTATATAGGTCTCATATCTCTAATTGTATTGTGGATATCGGGAATTATTCTATCAATTAACTTATATGGAGGATTTAATATTAATAGTTCATTTACTATAAAATTAATTGCAGCAAGTCTTCTTTTAGGATTATCTTTTTTTGTGAATCTCCATGTTTTTAATTCTTCTAAAAATAATTTTCCACCAAATAAAACTATAATGAAAATAGCAACAATGAGTGGAAGAGGGTTGCTGATAATTGTTTTAATTACAGCGGCTATTGCATTTTATTAATTTTATGATCATAATTTTTTTGCAGCACTAGTCTCTTTAATATTTGTTAACTTAGTATATCTGTCTATCATCTGTGTAGTTTTATGACCACTCTGTGCCATAATTTCATGTGTTGGAACTCCATTCATCCTGGCTTGAGTAATCGATCCAATCCTTAGACTATGACCAGAAATTTTATCACAATTATCTAATCCTGCTTCTTGGGCTCTTTTCTTTAAAATTAAAACAAAACTTGTGTCAGTTAAACTTACTTTTTCATTTTTAATATTGAGAATATATTTTTCAATATTGTTTGCTTTGTTAATTTTATAGAAAAGGGGACCAGTATCAATCAAAGCACTTTCCAACCAGCTCTTAAGTGCTTTAACTGGACAATAAGTAGTATCATTTCTTGGTAAATATATCATTCTTCCTTCACCCTTTTGATCTGTTTTTGAAAAGGGAATTAAAACTTGAATTCCATCTTCTTCAAAGTTTAAATGTTCAAATTTCATGCCTAGCAGTTCTGATCTTCTGCAAAAACTATAAAAACCTACTAATATAAGAGCTTTATCTCTAATATTCCTAATATCATCATTATCTTTCGGTATATTATCTATAATTTTTTCAATATCTTTTTTTAATAACTCTTTTGCTTGCCCAGATTTATTATTCTTTTCGTCTCTAACAATAGCACTTATAGTTTCTGATATATTTGGATTTTTTCTATCAAATTGAAAACCGTTTACTCTGTATTTATAAGTAATTGATGCAAGAATTCTTTGAATAGTTGAGGCTTTATATGCAGTTGAGGAGTAGGGGTTGTTATTAACTTTTTCTCTTCCAGGAATATTACTAGCTCCTTTTAGTATTTTAGCTTCTGGATCTTCATGTAGCCAATCCATATAATTTGCAGTTAATGCATATGCGCTATCCATATCATCTACATCTAATGGGCTACATTTATATTTATCATTGCAGTAATCTATAAATTTTAACCAATCACCTTGATACTTATCTTGTGTGTTCTTAGCTTTAGATTTTTCCTTTAGCTTTGTTACTTTATCATTTAGAGATATTTTAACCATAAAATATATTACGATAATTACAGTTATCGTAAATAATAGTCAAGAGATAAATATTATACATATATATCAATTATTAATATATATTATCTAAATCTATTTATAATATTAAAAACTAGATATAGATTTTCACGTGTAATAAAATACTGTATATAGTGTATTAAATGGAACAATTACCGCAGATTTCAGCTGATTCCCAGATCTTTGTGTTAACGGGTGCTGGTATAAGTAAAGAGTCTGGGATTGAAACATTCAGAGACTCTGATGGACTATGGAATAATCATAGGATTGAAGATGTTGCTAGTCCCGAAGGATTCTATAGAAACCCTACTCTTGTCTATGATTTTTATAATAAACGTCGAAAAGAACTAAATTCAGGAATTAAGCCAAATAGGGCCCATATTCTTCTTCATGAGTTAGAAAAAACATATAAAATTCATATAGTTACACAAAATATCGATAATTTGCATGAGATTGGGGGGTCATCATCAATAATTCACATGCATGGTGAGCTAAATAAAGTGAGATGTATCATGTATGATAATCATGTATTTGAATGGCTAGAGGATCTAAATGAGACCCATGAATGCCCTAAATGCGGCTCTCAAATGAGACCTCACATTGTATGGTTTGGTGAAATGCCCATGCAAATGGATGAAATTCATGATTTAGCTGAACAATCTAGTCTGTTTGTTTCTATAGGCACTTCAGGACAAGTCTACCCTGCTGCCGGTTTTGTTTCGATGTTTAAAGATATGCGCAAACCAACAATTGAATTAAATCTAGAGCCATCAAGTAATCAAGATCAATTTGATTTTGCCATCTATAAACCTGCTACAGTTGCTGTTGAAGAATTTAAAAACTTACTTTTAAATAACAATAAAAACTAATTTATTCACGTTATTAAATTTTTTTGAACAAAAAAATTTTTCTAGAACTTTCTTTATAAAGAATCATTCGCATTAATGTTTTTAAGACAAGAAAACGTCCTGATTATACTGAAGCACGTAATTATTATATCAAAGGAGAGAAAAATGAGTACCCTACTCTTCAAGATATTGCTACAGAATTCAATTATTCTTTGTCAACATTAAGAAAACAAGCAGCAAATGAAGGTTGGTTAAAAAAAAGAAAAGAAAGATTGAAATTAAAAGATATTATTGAGATGAGAAAGGAATTTATGGGTAAAGCTTCTAAACTAGCTAATGTTTCCTTTAATGCCATTAGTGCTGCAGAATATATAATCAATAAAATTCAAGAAGGACAAAAAGAAATAGAGTTAGGCAATAAAAACTTTGATGATAATTTAGCTTCAAAACATGTTTGGACACTAACTAATGCAATAAGACTAATTGAAAATTCTCAAAAAATACTTGATGAGATTGAAAATGGATACTTGTCCCCTACTAATGATATTTCTTTTATCTAATATTTATGCAATTATTTACTAGATTTAAAAATGTTTGAGCAGGTTTTTAAAAATATTGATAATATTCTTCGAAAAGACTCTGGTTGTTCAACAGAATTAGATTATGCAGAACAATCATCATGGGCTTTATTTCTGAAATGGTTAGATGATTATGAAAAAGATAAAATTACAATTACCAAATTAGAAAATAAAACTTTTTCTCCAATAGTTGAAAAAAAATATCAATGGTCTTCATGGGCAAAAATAAAAAAAGATGATGGTACAATTGATTATAATGCTGAGTCTACTGGTCCTGATTTAAAAAAATTTGTTGATGAAGAGTTATTTCCTTATCTATCTAATTTTAGAACAAAAGCAAAAAATACAAATTCTATTGAATATAAAGTTGGAGAAATATTTAGTGAAATAGAAAATAAAGTTAGAGATGGGTATAATCTAAGAGAGTTATTTAATGAGGTTGATAAACTTCAGTTTAGAAGTGATGAAGATAAACATGAATTAAGCGCGTTATATGAAGAAAAAATAAAAAAAATGGGTAACTCTGGACGTAATGGAGGTGAGTACTACACACCTCGAGCCCTTATTAAATCTATAATTAAAATTACAAATCCTACCATTGGTGAAATTATTTATGATGGTGCAGTTGGTAGTGCTGGATTTTTAGTTGAAGCTTTTGACTACATGAAAAAATTAGAATCTCTTACTGCAAATCAGTTTCAAATACTTCAAACAAAAACTTTCTATGGAAAAGAAAAAATATCTTTGGCCTACATAATTGGTTTAATGAACATGATACTTCATGGAATAGAATCTCCAAATATTATTCATACAAATACACTAGAAGAGAATATTTTAGAGATACAAGATAGTCAGAGAGTTAATGTTGTTTTAGCTAATCCTCCTTTTGGAAGTCAAACTGAAAAAAAACAAGTTCAAGAAAATTTTCCAATAAAAACAGGTGAAACTGCATATTTATTTCTTCAACATTTTATTAAAATATTAAAAGTAAAAGGAAGATGTGGGATAGTTATAAAAAATACTTTTCTTAGCAATGTTGATAATGCGAGCATAGCACTAAGAAAACAATTATTAGAAGAATGCAATCTACATACAATATTAGATATGCCCGGTGGGACATTTCAAGGAGCTGGAGTTAAAACAGTTGTTCTCTTTTTTGAAAAAGGAACTCCCACTAAAAATATTTGGTATTACCAATTAAATTTAGATAGAAACCTGGGAAAAACAAATCCGATAAATGAAAAAGATTTAGAAGAGTTTGTTAAATTTTCTAAAACTAAACAAGAGAGTGAAAATAGCTGGAAGCTAAATATCAATAATATCAATAAAGATACTTGGGATTTAAATGTTAGTAATCCAAATAAAGTAGAAGAGATAGACAAAAGAACTCCAAAAGAAATTATTGCCGAAATTGAAGAGCTAAACCTTAAAGCTGACAAAGCATTAGAGGAGATTAAAAAAATTTTATGAACTGGGACTTGGTTAAACTTGGAGATGTATGTGAAGTTTTTGACACATTACGAAAACCAATAACAAAAAAATTTAGAAAAGTAGGAAAATATCCGTATTATGGTGCAACAGGAATAGTAGATTGGGTAGATGATTATATTTTTGAAGAAGAGTTAGTCCTCGTGGGAGAAGATGGTGCAAAATGGGATGCGGGAGAAAAAACAGCATTTATAGTTGATGGAAAATATTGGGTTAATAACCACGCTCATGTAATAAAACCCAACAAAGATAAACTATTAAAAAAATGGCTAACTTATTATCTATGCGGAATTGACCTAAAACCTTGGATTACTGGTTTAACAGTACCAAAATTAAATCAAGCACAACTTAAATCTATACCCATTCCTCTCCCCCCAATCAAAATACAACAACACATTGTAGCTAAACTTGATGCAGTTTTTGCTGAGATTGAGAAAACAATTCAAGCACGTACTTTGCAAAGAAAAGCTAATGAAGTTTTAATCAACCAGTACCTTTCAACAATTAAAGTAGAAAAAATCAAACTAGATGATGTTGTTCATATAAAAACAGGAAAGTTAGATTCTAACGCTATGGTAAAAGGAGGTAGATATCCTTTCTTCACTTGCTCAAAAAAAATTTTTGCAATTAATGAGTATGCCTTTGATTGTGACGCAGTATTACTGGCTGGCAATAATGCCTCAGGAGATTTTAATGTTAAGCATTATATTGGAAAGTTTAATGCATATCAAAGGACATACGTAATAACAGTCAAAAATAATAATATCCTACTTACACGTTATTTATACTTTCAACTAATTCAAGCACTTGCTCATTTTAAGAGAATGTCCGTTGGTGCGAACACAAAATTTCTTAAACTTGGTATGATTAAAAACTTTGAAATTCCACTGCCAGATTTAAACAATCAGAAATTTATTCTTAAAAAATTAGAAGATATAGCTGAGTTAAAAAATTTGTTAGAGCAAAATTTTGATAAACAAATCAATAATCTTTTTAAATTAAAATCATCAATCTTATCACAAGAACTAAAGCTACAAAGTAGAGCAGCATGAATGAAGCAGAAACAAGAGCAAAACTAATTGACCCTAAATTAAAGGATGTTGGTTGGGTTGTTGTTGAAGGCAGTGACATTAGAATGGAGTATCCAATTAACAAAGGTGAGATTAAAGCAGGAGGAGTCAGAGCTGTTAAACTGAAAGCTGATTATCTTCTTGTTTATAAAAATAGGAAACTTGCAACAATAGAGGCTAAGAGTGATGAATTAGATGTATCAGAAGGTGTAGCTCAAGCAAAAGAATATGCACAAAAATTAAAACTCAACACAACCTATTCATGCAATGGTAATTCCATTTATGAAATAAATCTTGTTACCAAATCTGATGGTACTCAAATAATCGAGTCAGAAAAAGAAATTGAAAGATTCCCTACTCCAGAAGAATTATGGAATAAAACTTTTAGTACGAGTAATGATTGGCAAAATAAATTTAATGATATTCCCTTTGAGCCTTTTAAAGGAGACAGAGAGCCAAGATATTATCAAGAAATCGCTATCAATAATGCTCTTGAGGCAATTGCAAATAATCAAAATCGCATCCTTTTAACTTTAGCAACAGGGACAGGTAAAACTGTTATTGCATTTCATTTAGCCTGGAAGTTATTTCATTCACGATGGAATATTAAACTTGATGGTAAACGCTTGCCTCGTATTTTATTTTTAGCAGATAGAAATATATTAGCAAATCAAGCATTTAATTCCTTTGGTGCCTTTGATGAAAATGCATTAGTTAGAATACGCCCAGATGAAATATTTAATACTGGTGCTGTACCAACAAATGGTTCTATCTTTTTCACAATTTTTCAAACTTTTATGTCTGGTCCAAATGATACCCCCTACTTCGGGCAGTACCCAAAAGATTTTTTTGATTTAGTTATTATTGATGAGTGTCATAGAGGTGGAGCAAATGATGAAAGTAGCTGGAGAGAAATACTAGAATATTTTGATAATGCTGTACATATTGGTTTAACGGCAACGCCTAAAAGAAAAACAAATGCTGACACATATGCATATTTTAATGAACCAGTTTATACTTACTCACTTAAAGAAGGTATTCATGATGGATATCTAACACCATTTAAACTCAATCGTATCACATCAAACTTTGATGATTATGAGTATGACGATAAAGATAAAGTTGTTGAGGGTGATATTGAAAGAAGAAAATACTCAGAAGCAGAATTCAATAGAAATATTGAAATGCGTGAGAGAGAAGAGTTTCGCGTCAAACAACTTCTTAACATTATAAATCCAAACGAAAAAACAATTGTGTTTTGTGCAACACAGTATCATGCAGGTATGATTAGAGATTTAATAAATCAACATTCTGTAAATCCTCCAATTGATTATTGTGTTAGAGTAACCGCAGATGATGGAGCAAGAGGAGATACTTTCTTAAGACAATTTCAAGATAATGAAAAAACCATACCTACGATTTTAACGACAAGTCAAAAATTAAGCACGGGCGTTGATGCATTAAACATAAGAAACATAGTTCTTTTGCGTCCTGTAAATTCCATGATTGAATTCAAACAAATTATTGGAAGAGGAACAAGACTTTATGAAGGTAAAAATTTTTTTACCATCATTGATTTTGTAAATGCATATAACTTATTTAATGACCCAGAGTGGGATGGTGACCCTGGAGATATAGTTGTGAACCCACCTGGACCCCCTGGCCCTCCTCAACCTCCAAAACCAACTCCCCCAAAAAGAGAAAAGGTAGTAATTAAACTTGGTGGCTCAAGAGAATTAGAATTAACATCTAGCTCAACTCTAATTTATTATGAAGGCAAACCAATTAGTATTGAAGAATACACACAGAAACTTTTTCAAACTTTATCTTTACCTTCCATATTTAGCAATGAAGATGAACTATTAAAGTTATGGTCTAATCCTATTACAAGAAATGAGTTATTAAAAAAACTAGAAGATAATGGTTTCCATATTAACGATTTGAAACTCTTACAAAATTTAATTAATGCAGATGATTGTGACCTTGTTGATGTTTTAGAGGTAATTGCATACGCAAAAAAACCTATAAACAGAGTAGATAGAGTATCTAATGCAGAACAAAAAATAAATGATGAACTAGAAGATAATCAAAAAGAATTCATAAACTTTGTCTTAGAAAAATATGTAGATGGTGGTGTAGAAGAATTAGATATAAATCGTCTAAGTGATTTAATAACTTTAAAATATAATAGTATTTATACAGGTATTGAAAAACTTGGAGATGTTGAAGATGTTAAAAATACTTTTATTGATTTTCAAAAACATTTATATCAGAATGAAATTAATATTTAATAAGTTTTTTTCGAACAATATTAGAAGCATCTAAAGTTGTATTATAATAATATGTATCTCTTTTTAATTGATATGGATCACTCTTGATTTTTCTACCAGCTGGACCTCTTCTGTCATATAAATAATCAAAAGCAATAATTTTTCTTTTTCTTAAATCAGATAGAGCTTGATATCTATTAATATCTTTTGTTAATTTTATTTTATTATCTAAAAACTTAATATCTAATAAGAAATGTTTTTTAATTTTTTTGTTATTTTCAAAAAAATAATAATAATTTGATAAAACATCAAATAGGTTTTCCGAAATTGACATTTTAAAATTTGTTAATTCATTAAATGTAGAAAAGAATTTATCTAAAGTGTTTATATGATTTGTAATTCTAATCATATAATTATCAAATTCATTCATAAAATGAAGAAAAATATTATTTTTATCAAAAATATTTGGATCTATATTTGAGTTATCAAATTCATTGAAGTACTTTTTTTCAAATGATTTATCTAATATTTTTACCTTTTTGTAATATAGGATCGAGTTAACTCTTTGACCTTTTTTTTTATTTTTATAAAGTGTATTTGTTAACTCAAATAACGGAATTCTCTTTCCAAAATAAATACTGTTAAGAAAATATAATCTAGAATTATTATTTCCAGTCATTATTCCACTATCAATAAAATCATAAATTAATAGCCCCATATGAGATAAACATCTTGTTGTAAAAAAAAGTGCTTCACTTGGGCTTATTTCATAACATTCACTTTCATAAATTCTTTTGTCATTTAAGTATCTTTTAAATGCATCTTCTAAATTTAAACATATATGTTTTGGTAAATCTATTTTGAATGTTGGATATAATGTTGGATGAACGGTATTGTATTCTTTAAATCTCTTTTCGACATCTTTAGCTACACCTACTTTTACCCAAAATTTTTTTTTATTTCGATATTTATAATATCCAATAATGCTTGAAATATAAAAATACATAAATCTTTTTTATCTTAAAATAAGTATTTTAATCAACTTTTTATCAAGAAATAAATAATATAAAAAAATAGTGGAATAATGAAAAAAGAACATATTGATCCAAAAATAATAAAAGTAAATTCCCAATCTTTTGGCTCACCCATGTAGTTTGCTATACACTTATCTTGAAGTGTTCCGTATTCAGTTGCATAAACATCTTCATTACTAATATTTTTACATGTTGATACAGCCTCCTCAAATACTGGAGGATTAATTGATGAGTAATAAAAAGATGGAATAGATAGAATAATAGTCCCTACTACGACTGGAGTTAAGAAAAAATAAAACCAGAAATTATTAATCATACATATGAAAATAATTTAATTTAAACGACCATGTAGATGTCACAAGACAGAGAAAAAACATGACATACAAAACTTCTTTTTGAAATTCTGGAGCTTCTTTTTTCTTAAAATGTAAATAATAGAGCCACGATGCTATAATGATAGAAATAAAGAGAAATAATCCACTTTGTAGATATTCAAATTCTATATTGATACTAAAAGATAAAGCTAAAACGATAAAATATGATGTTAAAAATAATATAACTCTTGATAAGGACTCCATAAAAAATTTCTAATTTTCAATTTTAACGTTTTTTTGTTCAAATTATGTTGGTATTAAGATTTGATCTTAATATTGTTTCATTGATTGCTTTTTTTATAAAATTCAAATTTTTACCTTATTTGAAACATGAAATTATCATTATTATTAACTAATTTTTAAATGTGGCACTAATAATAAGAATTGTAACTTTCATAATTACCTTATTTTTCATTATTTTACTCCTTCTTGGTGCCACGACTTCTTTTTCAAATGAATGGTATGAAAGTGATTTATATCCAATGAAATTTAAAGTTTTATCTCCTAAAGAACTTTTAATTGATCAACTTAATATCCAAAATGAATTCAAAGAGATTGAATCTCATGAAGAATGGACTGAAAGAGCCTATCTTTACTATCCGCTAGTCGAATTTGATGATGATGAAGATGTAATTATATGCGGTGCACAGCTAATTATTATAGAACCATCAGGTCACAATATAAAATATGAATTTATTACAAATATAGAGAATTATGAATTGAAACATCATGTATTATTGAGAAGTGTTGTAGTTTCTCACAATAACGTTGATGAACAAGATTATGAACAGTTTGAACAAAAATTATACGGATTTGAAATAGTTAAAGATAATCAACTTATAACCAATCTATTTAAACCAGAAAATAGCTCAAAGCATGAGTTTAATTATTATACACCTTCTAATTTCACTGCTAACGGCGGTCAGTTTTATAAAACTATTTTAGAGGGCGGATATGATATTAGAACTTTTTTTGCTCCAGAAATGTCTAGAGTTATACCCGTTGCAAAGAACAGATGGTTTTTAAGTCACCCCAAAAGTATAATTGATAACTGCATCCATGAATTAAAAAATAATCAATATAAATTAAAGAAACCTAAAGGCGAGGTTTTTGAAGAAGCCTATCATAGAACTGGATAAATCTATTTAAAATATAATTAAAAACTATTATTATAAAAAGATGATATTGGTTTTATCTAATTTTCATCAATTTGATTTATATATGATCTACTTTTGAATATGATATTTAAGTAATGTTTGATAAAAGAAAAATATGATTGAAAATTTTAATAATCTACTTTTTTTAGTTTTACATCTAGCCATAATAGGTCTTCTAAGTATTTTTTTAGTTAGAATTTTTTTCTTTCCTCAAGGAATAGTAAAAGAATATAACGTAGATCAAAGTGGAATATTGCCAATGCGCTATGTAGGAACTTTTATTTTTGGCTTTGTTTTTATGGGTATTTATATCCTTTTTAGACCCAATGGGCCAGAAGGTACTTGGGTTTTTTATAATTTATTTTTTTTAGTCGCAACCGCTCAGTTAATTTATGATCTCATGTTTTATTTTAAATTTATTGATAAAGACATAGGCGCAAAAAATAGTATCATAGATCTAACATTTTCTTTTGCTGCATTTATTATTTCAGTAATCTTAATTTACGGTTTATCGAACAAAATATATTTATAGATTTTTTTGAGAAGGGTTTTTATCAACTAAATTAAGAGCTCACTCTACAAGATTTGTAATAAGTGAAAAATGATATTAATTTATTATTATACTCTTTATTGTATTCGCTAAATTCTTACTAATTATTTGTATCCCTTCTCTATTTGGATGTTTTCCATCAGATTGATTTAAGTCTGGTATTAGTGCCACGCCTTCTAAAAGAAAAGGATAGAAAGATATTTTAAATTCTTCTGCTAAATTTGGATAAATATCATTAAATGATTGTTTATAATCAGATCCATATGAGTTTGGTGCCTGCATACCAGTCAGCAAGAGTTTTATGTCTTTATCTAAAACTGTATCAATAATTTTTGATAAATTAGTTTTTGTGATCTCTGGCGCAATACCTCTCAGCATATCATTGGCACCTAATCCGAGCACAAACAAATCATAGTCATCTTGTAGACTCCAATTTAATCTATTTAATCCGCCACTTGTCGTATCACCTGATACAGAAGCATTTGTAATACTGCTTTGTATGTTTAACGATTGCAAATCTTTTTCTAAGTAAAGGTTAAGATGATCCGCATTGTCTAAACCGTAACCAGCCATCAAGGAATCACCAAAAAGAATAATCTTATAGTCTTGTGCTTTCAATGATAATGGACTTATTAGAAAAATTAAAATATAGACGATTTTTTTCATGAATTCCCTACTTCGCTTCTCCAATATACACTTACAATATCAAAATGGAACACTCTTAACTCAAGTAATCAAGGGAATAGATTTTACTATCCATCAAAATGAAAAACTTGCAATTGTTGGAAAGAGCGGATCTGGTAAAACATCTTTGCTGATGTTGATGGCAGGTTTAGAAAAACCTACGTCAGGGAACATTACCTACCAAGATCAGGATATAACGACTTATAGCGAAGATCAATTAACTAAATATAGAAAAAAAAATATTGGAATTGTATTTCAATCGTTTTATTTAATTCCGAATTATACGGCTTTAGAGAACGTGGCACTCTCATTAGAAATTAATTTTCAAAAAGACGCGTTAAGCCAAGCAAAAGAAATTTTAGTTGATTTAGGATTAGAAGATCGTCTTCATCACTTTCCAAGTCAATTATCTGGCGGTGAACAACAACGCGTCGCCATTGCAAGAGCTATTATTAAAAAACCTGAATTAATCCTTGCTGATGAGCCAACAGGCAACCTAGATGATGAAAATACAGAAGTAATTACTGAATTAATATTTAATATCGCGACAAAATATCAAAAAAGTCTTTGTTTAGTCACGCATGATGCTGATTTGGCAAAACGCTGTGATCGCATAATGACAATTGAAAATGGCACAATTGTTTAATCAACTGGTGTTTATCCATAAACAAGCTCTTAATGATTTAACAAGGAGCTTACAAAAAAAAATAACAATTTTTATTACAATTTTTATCAGTGTTTTTATTTTATTTCTAATTAACACTTTAAATCAATCGTTACTAAAAGAAATCAAATCAAATACCAAAACGATCTTAGGGGGTGATGCAGAAATAGAGTTACAAAATACCAAAATGGATGCTGATATCATTAAGGAAATAAACACCTTTGCAAAATTTTCTTTAAATACAACAATCGCGTCCATGGTTGCGAATAAAAAATTAAATCCACCTAAAACATCCTTTGTGCAGCTACGTGCTATTGATAATTTATATCCTTTATACGGCGACTTCATAACCACTAGAGGAATTGTAGGATCTGATTTTTTTAAAAGCAGTGAATTTGTGATCATCAATGAAAACTTAGCCGTTAATTTACAATTACAAGAAGGGGATGATTTAATTATCCGTGATCAACGTTATGTGGTTCACTCCATCATAGAGAAAATGCCAGATTTAGGGGCAAGTGGTTTATTTGGTGATCTTGTTATTATTTCTCAAGTGGGATTAAACTCTTTAGAAGTCGCTTCCTCAGAGAATTTTTTTGAATACGAGTACCGGGTCAAATATTTAGATGCTGTTAGTGAAGAGCAAGGAAAAGAAAAACTTAAAAAACTTTTTCCTAAGTCATCAAATATTAATATCCGCTTTCCAGAAAACACCACAAGTTTTATTCAACGTATTCTTGATAATTTTGCTAATTTTTTAAGTTTAATATCTTTAACAGCCATTCTTATTGCAGGTATTGGTATTTCAAATATGGTGATTGCCTATATCAATCAAAACTATAATGCTATAGCTGTTCAAAAATCACTTGGACTTAGTACGCGTATTATTCAATGTATACTTGCATATCAGATATTTATCATCTCTTCTTTTATTTGTATTATTGCTTTTATACTCAGTAGTTTTAGTCCTGGAATTATAAACTCCCTCCTCCCCAAAGAATTAAATTTTTCACTTCAGAATAGTAGTGATCTTATTATTTTTTTAAAAATTACCTTTATTGCTCTAATTGCGATTACCATTTTTTTAATTCCAGCATTAAACTCTATTCAGCAACTCTCTGCCAACAGTCTTTTTCGCAATACATATGAATTTGTGAGTTTACGATTTTCTTTTAATACAATAATAGTGTTACTAACTCTTTTTTTTCTAATGATTACGATCTTCACCTTAGGTAGTAGTTTGTGGCTATATAATTTTATATTTTTAATTGGTTTTCTAATTACTATTTTACTTTTTTATGGTCTCTTCAAACTATTTAATCTGTTCTTTAAAAAAGTAACGAATATTACAAACTTCAATTTACTTTTAGCAAAGCGTAATCTTATCAGTCCCAGTTCTATTGGTCCGTTGATTTTAACAACACTAGGAATTGGTATTTCGCTTTTACTGACAATTCTTATTATTGCAGGCTCTTTTCAAAACATTATTCAAAGAAGTGTAGACACAAAAGCTCCTGACTTCTTTTTTATTAGTATTGATCAATCTATTAAAAGTGACTTTCAAGAGTATATTCTTAATGAATATCCAAAGAGTGAGCTTGTTTTTGCTCCTACAGCTTCAGCGAGATTAAAAGAGGTAAATGGTATCGATCCTGGAACATATATTGATCAAAGTAATCCCTCTTATTGGGTTATAAGATCCGAGCGTCAATTTTCCTGGTTAAAAGAACCTCCAGAAAACAATCCTATTGTAGAGGGTGAATGGTGGTCAGATAACCCTACTGATCAAATGTATATTTCTTTTGATTATGACGCTGCACAAGACTTAGGTATTAAAATAAACGATAGCATTACCTTAAGTCTATACGGACGTGATATTATCGGTGTCATTAAAAATTTTCGTGATGTTGATTATGCAGATTTTACAATAAATTTTGTAATGGTTTTGAATACAAACTATGGCGAGACTATTCCGCATCAATATATTGCAACGATTAAACTATCTGATCAAGACAACTTTCAAGAATACGCGCTCTTAGAGAAATTTCCAAACATATCTTCTATCAAAATTTCTAATTATGCTGAAACAATTAATAAATTGTTAAATCAAATTAACATCGCTGTAATTGCCCTTGCTGTTATTATTATTTTTATTGGTTTATTAGTCATTAGTAGTGCCATTTTGGTCCAAGGAAAAAATAAAATTTATCAAAATTTAGTATTTAAAATTTTGGGATTAAAGAAAATAGAAATTATCAAAACTAGCATACTAGAATTTTCTATTTTATTTCTCAATACGATAGTTCTCACATTACTCATAAGCGGAGTAGCTTCCTACTTAGTTGTTAACTTTATTTTTAATATTGATTGGCATCTTGATATATCTTCAATTATTCTAGTTTATTTATCTACTGGTATATTTACAATGGCATTAATAATTTTAGATACATATAATAATTTAAGCCCTAAGGTTTATCCAATAATTCGAAATAATTAATTAAAATATTTGTTTGTACTCATTCAAAATATATAATTTGTGTGGACCTATTTTTTTAAAACATGTAATATTGCATATTTTCCAGATAAAACTGAAGAACTGAGTATTGAATCGTTATATTTTTTTTCAAATTCAATTTGTGGTAATGCTCCAAAGCTATTTTTTATCTCTTTATCTAGAGCATAAGCTTTAATATTATATACATGCATTCCGCGCGGAGGACATGGTCCATCATAATTTTCTTTGTAATTACTGTTTTGGCCACTCATACCAATACCAATTTTTCCATCTTTCATTTCTGGCAATTCGTTTACGTCAGTTGGGATATCAAATAATATCCAATGAACCCAAATTTTACCTGCAAGACTCATTGCATCTGGATCATCCATTATTAATACAATTGATTTAGCATTTTCAGGTACATTAGATATATTTATTGGAATAGATATATTCTCACCGCCTCTTTTCTCACATGCATACTTTTTTGGTATACTTTCTCCATCACCAAATGCTGGAGATGTTATTTCTATAGCATTACAACTAAAAGATAATAATAAAAGTGTTGATAAAAAATATTTAATCATATTTTTATAATAATACAATTTAATAAATTAATATTAAACAAATATTAATAATAATTTTTAACAAAAAAATTAGATTCCCAAATGTTTCCTGTAAAATAGAATTTCTTGGACTTTAAAAAAAGTCTTATTATATAATTTATTGAAGATAAAAAGCATAATTAGCAATTAAAATATCGTTAATAAAAAAATATATTCTATGAAAGAAACTTACTATAAGCCTTTTGGACCTACAATAGGAAAATATAATCTATCACATTCAATGATAGGTAAAGTTAATTCATTTACAAATAAAATAATTGAAAATAAACACAAAAGTAAAATATTGGATCACTCACATAGATTAGTTGGAAATGTTCAGCAACAATTTCGCTTAACAAAAGATTTTCTTTTTACTAGCGGTTTAGAAAAACAACTTAACCGCATTATTGAATCTTATTACAAAAACGTTATTCAAGTTAAACCCTTTTCCATTAAAATTGATCGAGCGTGGATTGTTAGACAATTTGCTGGTGATTTTAACCCTCCACATATTCACAGAGGGAATATAAGTGGAGTCTGTTATCTTGAAGTTCCAAATTCTATTAAATATAACAAAGAGATTGCTTTTGCTGGAAGGCTCTCTTTTTTTGATGGTCGTGTCTCCATGCCACGTAATAGCCCTCCTTTGGTAAAGCATCGCATTACCTTTAAACCTCGTGTCGGTGATATGTATATATTTCCTGCTTTTTTAATGCATGATGTTCATCCATTTCGTAAAGATGGCGAGCGAAGATGTTTTTCTTTTAATGCATTTGTAAAAACTTAAAACTTATTTTTGTATTTGTCTTCGTTATTGACCTTTTTCCATCACTCCTTCAAATTTCTTTTATTCATAAGAGGAGATTGTTAAGAATTCTACCATATAACTAGCGTATAGGTAGTTGGGTGAGTGGTAAGGCCTATCGCTTAACCTTTTCTAATTAATTTGAGGCTCAACTGTTATTAATTTATTATTAATCCATGAGTTGATTCCACTTTGGGAATTATAAATAATACTATTAAATTTCTCATCAATCATATTAGCTAATACTTTAGACCTTTGTCCTGATCTACAAATTAAGATTATTGGATCAGTTACATTTATTTCTAGTTGTAATTTTTCGTACCATTCATCAAAATTATAATTCCCCTTTTCATCGAAAAAAGTTAATAAAATACTATTTGGAATAACACCAGTTTGAACCCACTCTGAACTTCTTCTTACATCTACAATTGGAATATTATCATTTGATAATTTTATCATTTCTTGATCATTGACATCTATAACTTCTGCAAATGCAAACTTAACAATCAATAAACCAACTATAATCTCAATATAAAATCTAATATTCATTATTTTCTTACAATAATCATTAATTAATTTTAATTGTGCAACTATCAAGTCAGAGCTTAGTAGTTATTTAAAAGAATTAGTCGTGTTCTCCACCTGGATCATTTTTTGGCAAAGCAACTTTATAAGGATTGCCATATTTATCTCTGTAAATAACGCTACCTCGTGCTCTATTCGCTGAATGGTAGCCTTCTTTAAATTTATAAACATTCTCAGATATTTTAAAAGTAGCAATAGTTATAGCGATGGCTGCGATTAGAATAAAATGTGTAGCAAAAGTTACTCCCATTACGTACCACGATCCTACATAAAGACTGAATGCAATACACCACATCCAAGCTAATATTTGCAATACCATATGTCTTACTTGCAAGTCGGGAATATGCTTTAATGGGTTAAAGTCATGATTCATAATGCTATCCCAACATTCAACTATAAATTGACGCATATTAAGTAGATAGGTCTTAATTTTAAATAATAAATACCTTGTTAAATATAATTAATACTTGATACAAAATTTTTTTTCTTAAAATTTTAGTAATTTTCAACTATACTGTAATTGTTTTCTTTAATTATTTCTCCTAAATTACTTCCATCATTAATCATATGTTTTAAATTTGAATGACTTCTAAAAAAGTGTCTTGTTTTGCCCAATTGTTCAAAATTATCAAAATTACAACTTAAAGAAATATGGCCCCACATATTTCCAGACAAAATTGCTCTTGTGCATTTGTTAGCACCTTGTTCTTTCCATAACTTTGTAAATTTTTTAACATTTTCCATTGCATGATCGTTTTGACCAGGGAAAGGTTTCATAATCTACTGTATTCTAACCATATTACTCCTTTCAAAATAATTCAGTTTGGCATTTCTATTGAGGTAACAAAATTTAAGGTATCACCACCCATAAATTGAACACCATTTAAATAGCTACCTCCACCAGTCACTCCTTCAAACTTACCTGTTCCAGCAAGAAATGACCAATCTCCTCCACCTTTAGCAGGATCCCAATTTCCACTTGTCATAAAAAGATCACCATCAGTATCATGAACTGTACACATAAAAAATCCTGCTAAAGGTACACCATCTTTATTTGCAATACCTTTACCCTTACAGTCTGCCATGACTTCTTTAGGCCATCCTTCTGGAACATCATCATAAATCCAAAAAGAATCATTGCTCCAGTTCCAAATTTGAGCTTCACTAGCTGTTACTATCGGTGCTTCAAAACCACTTGTATTATATGCAGTTCCAGTAAATTCATGTTTTTCACCAGCAAATGCTGAACCAAACACAAAAAAAATGGAAGTCATTAAGATTACTAATAATTTATTTTTCATATTATTCCCTTTTTGTTTTTGTAGTTAGATATATTTTTTATTTAGATATTAGAATTACATTATTGTTATAGACTCTGTTATATAAATATATCATGGCTATATTGCTTCCAAAGCATTTATCTTATAGTAAAAAATATGTTTCACTAAAATGTAATGGTTAATAAAAGAAAGGAAAAATTATGGACTCAAAAGCATTAGTAGAACAATGTTATGATCTCTTTGGAAAAGGTGACATGGAGGGATTTATGAATATAGTACATGACGATTTTATTTGGATATATCCAGGTGATAAACATCCATTTTCTGGAACTCATAATAAAAATGGTTTTCAACAACAATTAATGAAAACTCCTGAACTATGGACCAATTTTCAAGTTACTATAGAATCAATGATAAGTGAAGGTGATAAAGTTTTTGTAAATGCAAAAGCAACTGCTGAAGGCATGGATACAATTTTTGGACACTACATGGAAGTAAAAGATGATAAGTTGTCAAAGTTTATCGCTTATGATGATACTTTAAGTATGTTTAATGCAATGAAAAAATAGATATTACAAAAAATTCATTAGAGGGGGGATTAACTCCCCTCATGTGTATTTACAGTGAATACAAATTTCAGTTATAAGAAAGGAGTTTAATTATGAAAATCATATCACACGCAAAAATAACTAAAGGTTATGAGCATTGGAAACAAGCGTTTGATGAAAACGACAGTTTAAGACAAGAATATGGAGTTACTGTATTAGCTTATGGACATCCCAAAGAGAATAAAGATGAGATTTATACTGTTCTTCAGGTTGAATCTATGGAGCGAATGCAAGAAATGCTTAATTTACCTTCAATGGTAAAATTAAGAACAGAAGCAGGAGTAGACCTTGAAACGCAAACATTCATTATGCTGGAAGGTGGTAATTAATATTATAATATGTCTAACCCTTTTATTTTAATAGCTAGAATACGTGTAAAAGAAAGTAAGGTTGAAGAGTATCTCAAAATAGCAAAAGAAGCTGATGACGCCGTTAATGCATCAGAACCAGATATGTTGATCCATACTTTTGATCAAGATCCAACAGATCCTTTAGAGTTTACCTGGAGTGAAGTTTACCGTACAAGTGAAGCTATGGTTCATCATATTAATAACCCTCCTGTTGTAGCTTATGTAGAAAAACATCAAAAAATAGCAGATAAATTTGAAATAGAAGTTTACGGTAATATTACAAATGAAACAATTAAAGCCATTGAAGATCTTAAAGTTCCTTTTAAGCATTTTAAAACAACTAAAGTTGGATATATTAGAGATGAAATTTTTAATGATAAAAAGGTATGAGTGATCAAATTGTAGGTGTTTATATTAAGTTGAAAATCAAGGACATTGATAGTGGATGGAGTGAATTTATTAAATCAACAGTAAGTAAAGTAAGGGATTTAGGATACCCTTCTCAATACGAATATTATGTTAAAGAAGATATTATTGATCTTCACGAAAGATTTCCAAATAATGAGGCTTGGATAAAACATATTGATTTCTTTGGAGCAAATGTTGCAAAAGATTTTCTCAGTCATTTTAATATAGAATATTTTAATGTTTATGGACCAGTAAATGATCAAGTGAAGGAATTACTTGTTGATTTCAATCCGGTTTTTTACAATATTGTTGGAAAATTATAATTTTAAATTTTAATAAGTAAAAGGAGATGTATGTTATCTGAAAAATTACAAAAAGCACGTGAAGATAAAGATGCTAAAGCTCATAGAGCCCTCTTTCATGATGATCATGAATTCATCAGTCATAAACAAAATAAATTTTTTAAAAAAAGTGAAGGCAGTGAAGAACAAGTATTACAAATGTTTAATAATATTACTGAAGCAAAAGTTCGTTGTATCTATGAAAACGGAGAAATTTTAGTTACTCATCGTTTCAATACCTACGCATCCGGAGACACGGAAGCTCTTATGATTGTAGCATTAAAAAAAGATGGATTAATTTGGAGAACAGAGACTGGTGCTACAGAAATTTAAATAAACTTATTTTTACGGAGGAATTATGAAAAAAGGATATTGGGTTGGACAAGTAAAAGAAATTAAAAATGAAGAAAAATGGGGACAATATTTAGAGAAATTTATGAATATTGTTGCAGAGGAAGCTGAAAAAAAATCAGGAAATTTTGTACCTACTGCTAGCAGTGAACCAAAGTTCTATGTTCAAAAGAATTTTGATTTATTATATTCGGCAGTCGTTGAATTTAATAGCGTACAAGACGCAATAGATGGTTACAACGATCCTAGGTATCAAGAAGCTTTAGCACTTTTAGGTGACAATAAAGAAGATGTTGTTGTAAGAAATTTAGTAATTATAGAAGCAAATTAAATAGCTATAAGTAATTGACTATAAACTAATATATTCAACTAAAAGAAATAAAAAAAAGGATGTATTATGAAAATAATTATGAATGTTAAAATAAATGAAGGATATGCAAAATGGAAAGATCTCTTTCTCAGTGTCGATGCACAAAGAGAAAAATATGGAATTAAAGTTTTAGCTTACGGACATCCTAAAGATGATGAATCTATAATTTATCAAGTTTTAGAAATTGAATCGATGGAGAAAATGCAAGCAGCAATGCAAGATCCAGAATTATCAAAACTAAGAACTGATGCAGGTGTTGATTTAGATAGTCAGGAACTTGTATTTTTAGTTGAGTAGATTTTAACAAAAAACTTAACTATATAATTATGGGGTATAAAGCCCTCTCCACTGAGGGAGTTTTGCCCCATTAATATTAATTGATTAGTATTTTTTTAATAAATTAGTAGTTTGATCTCAATAATAAGTCTGTAGCTTTATCTGCTATTGCCATAGCTGGAGCATTTGTATTAGCACCGACAAGTGTTGGCATCATCGACACATCAAAAACTCTTAAATTTTTTATTCCCTTAACTTCAAGTTTTGTATTTAACACTGCCATATCATCATTATCTTTACCCATTTTGCATGTACCAACAGGGTGCCAATTTGTTTTAATCATTTTTTTTGAATAATTAATGAGATTTTCATCTGAATTAATAGATCGACCAGGAACTGTTTCTTCCAAAACAATATCAGACAATGGTTTTGTTTGAATAACCTTTCTTGCAAGCTTAACGGCATTTAACATAACATTCATATCATCTTCATGACTTAAGAAATTTGGATCAATAAGAGGTAAATCTAATGGGTTGGAAGATTGAATTCTAACCTCTCCCCTTGATTTTGGATTCATTAGACAAGATGTAAGAGTTAAACCGTGATCAGATTTTATACCTTTTGTATCTCTATCGGTATACATTATGGGCACGCAATACAGTTTAATTTTAGGATCTTTTTTATCTTCTAAATTTTCTGGATTAAAAAAAGAGCAACTATCAACACCTTGAGATCGAACAGGGCCTGAATTAAATAATAAATACTGAATCCCATTTTTTATCATTCGCCATCCTTCATCTTGTTTATAATAACTATAACCAGATTTTACTCTGGAGATGACAGGTACTTCATGATGGTCCTGTAAGTTTTTACCTACACCATTTAAATTTTCAATTACAGGAATATCAAATTCTTTTAATTGTTTTTCCTCTCCTATACCGGAATGCATCAATATTTTAGGTGTAACATAAGCACCAGCAGTTAAAATAATATCAGATGCAAAATATTTAGTTGGTTGACCATCTGATATACATTCAACACCAATTGCTTTTTTTTGATCAAGAATAATTTTTGTAACTACAGAATTTGTTTTAATATCTAAATTTTTATTATTGGTTTTTGATTGTAAAAAAGCACTGTATACATCGCATCTTTTGCCATTGCCAATGGTGTATTGCATAGTTCCTACACCATATTGATCACCATCATTGAAATCATCATTATAAGGCAAACCCATAGCTTGCATTGTTTTGATATATAAGTTCGTTCCTTCCACAATATACCCAGGATCAGAAACTTTTAAGTTACCTTTTTTTCCATGATATTCATTTTTAATACGTTGATTATTTTCTAGTTTGATAAAATATTTGAGAATCGATTCCCAATTCCATTCACTATCTCCTGTTTCTTCTTCCCATTTATTATAATCAGATGGTTTACCACGCATATAAACCATACCATTTACCTTAGAACCTCCGCCGAGAGTTTTAGCTTGAGCTATAAAGTGCTGGCGATTATTTAATTGTTTTTGTGGTATAGATTCATAGAATTTTAAATATGGACTATTTTCTAAACCTTTAATCCAACCTGCTGGCATCGATAAAAGTAAATTATTTGTTCTAATTCCTTCTTCTAAAATTAAAACAGAAGCACCATGATTAACTAATTTTGCAGCTGTAATAATTCCTGATGTTCCACCACCAATTAAAATAAAATCATAATTTTTTGACATTAATAATTTTCTTTATTAATTTTTATTTAAAGATCAATATAGTTTTAGTATTTAAAAAGATACAATATAATAAATTTTAAGTTTTGATAGTAGTTTCACTAACCATTAAATCTTCTCGCTTGTTTTCTCTAATCACAATATAAATACCACTTGAGACAATGAGAAAAATTCCAATAAATGAATATAAATCTGGAATTTCAGAAAAAATAAAATACCCAAAAATTATCGCAAATATTAGATGAATATATTCCAAAATACTGCAACTCAAAGGTGAAGCTAATCTATAAGCGCCAATTAAGCTAAACAAACCTAGACCTCCAACTATAGAAATAAAAATTATTATTGCCAATGTTTGATAATCATTAAATATCCATGGATTACTTAAAATATAAAAAATAGATAAATTAAAATCATAATTATGAATTAAAATACTAATTATACTTGCACCAATAATGGCACCAATATAAACATGAAATGTTTGTTGAAATAAGGAATCATTGGTAGCAGTTTTTTTTGCTAAAACCATACTCAAAGAATAAGTGCAAGCTGCAATAATAGGAAAAAACATATAAACATTAATATTATTAAATTCTGGTTTGATGATAAGAATAGTGCCACTAAAACCAATACAAATAGAAAATAATCTATTTATTCCAAATTTTTTTTTTAATATAAAATAAGAAAAGATAGTCATAAAAAATGGACTCACAAAAAATAAACTAGTAGCTTCTGCTAAACTAATCTGACTCAATGAAATAAAAAACATAGTGAAACCAAATAAGAAAGTTGAACCTCTAAATATTGCTATATACGGATGAGCTGATCGAAAGGTAATAGGTTGTTTATTATAAGTGAGATAAGCAGCTAGTAATAAAAATCCTATAGAGCCTCTAAATACAAGTATCTGTAATAAGGATGCATCAAATATTGTATATTTAATTAAAACATCTTGTGTAAATATAAGTATGACTCCTACAAGGAGAATAAGAAGACCTTTAATATTATCATTCATTATGTTTTTTCTAATAATACTATTTAAGTATTAGTTTAATAAAAAAAGGAGTATTATTAAATAAAATGATAGAATTTTTTTCAAAGCTAAAAGACAATCGTATTTTTCAATTCTCTGTTGTGATAATTATAATTCTTAATGCTATTTTGATTGGTGCAACTACCTATCAATTAGATCCCTTATTTTTAAACACTATTCATTTACTTGATTATGCCATTACCGTTTTCTTTGTTATTGAGATACTCATTCGTTTTATAGGTGAAAAAGAAAAGAAGAATTTCTTAAAAGATGGTTGGAATGTATTTGATACAATAATTGTTGCTATTTCTCTTATACCAATACCCAATAATTCTAGTTTCCTAGTTTTACGACTTCTTCGTATATTTAGAGTTTTAAGATTGATTTCTGTTATTCCTGAGTTAAAAAAAATTATTGAAGCTATTCTTGCATCAATTAAAAGAGTATTTTTTGTAAGTTTGCTTCTTTTTATAATACTTTATATTTACGCCACAATGGGTTCTATTCTTTTTGGAGATGATGATCCAGAGAGATGGGCTGATCTGGGTATCTCCCTTATTACTCTTTTCCAGGTTTTAACTTTATCAAGCTGGGAGAATGTTATGTTGCCTATGCAAGCTATATACTGGTGGTCTTGGATTTATTTTTTTTCTTTTATCTCTATATGCTCAATAACAATTTTAAACCTTGTCATAGCTATTCTTGTTGATGTTGTTAATCATCAGCATGACAATGAGAAAAATAATAATTAGAGAATCATCAATAAAATAGTAATTATAAATTATGAAAGAAACACTATTTAAACCATTACATTGGATTATGTTAATTCTAATTTCACTTGATTTTATTGATACTACCTACCGTATATCTTACGGTTATTTTTCAGGACAAGGTGTTCAGCCGCCTGTTGGAGATTTTAACGTTCAACTTTCAACTTTAGATTTTATTGTAAGTATTATCTTTCAGTTAGCAATCGCTTACACAATTTATATGTTGTACAGCATGAAAAAAAGTGGTGGGTATTATTTAGTAGGTTTAAATATTCTTTTTGTGATTTATGGATTTGTTTTAGGCCCATTTAGTACAGTGCCTGCTGGTGAAGTTATTCCATTAATAGCAGGTTTTATGGTCTTCTATATTATTTTGGTTATTGGCATACCTTATTTATATTCTGATAAATACGAATAAGATTTATAAATTATTTTATTAAATATTTTTTACAGAAGTATATTTTTGTACTTTTTCTTAAATTGATTTAATCTTTCTCTTCCATTGAAATCCAATCTATAGGATGTAAATAAATCTTTTTTGGTACCTATATCTTTTTTGGAAACACTAACAAATTTTAGATCAACATCTTCTACATCATCAATGTTTCTAACAAGTAAGGCTAATTTCCATTCTAATTCTTTACTACGCAGATTTTCTGGAATAGTATCTTCATTGTCTGAATTATTTTTATTTTGGCTAAATAAATTAGATATATTGTCTAAAATTTTCATAATTTTAATATAGTTTTTACAATTGAAAGTTCAAATAGATTAATTTTATCAGTAAGAACTAATTAATTTTAATAACAATATAAGATTTAATTGAATTGTAACAAATATGTATTATTTAATTATAAGAACGATTTGACTCTATTGCGGTTCACAAGCAGCTAAAATGAGATACGTATAAAATTATCCTCCCATTAAGAGAAATGGCGAGGATTTTTTTTTGAATAAATGGAGAAAAATATGAACTTATGTGTTGTTACAAAAGGAACATTTACAAAAGATGATTATATGGAATTATATAATTACTTTAAAGAAGATATAGCTAAATACACAGATGGTTTTGATATGGCTTTTGTAAAAGATGGTCATGTTATTAGTATGGCAAATGTTACTGACCAAGATAAATTTTATGCTTTATTTGAAGATCCAAAATCTAAAGAATTTGACGCAAAATTTAATAGTACAGACACTGTGTACACTTTAGAGAAGCAAGAATATTAAATCCCACCTTGAGAAATTAAGAAGTCAGAAATTTTTTCTATTCCATTATTATGTTTCATTTCACCGAAAACATAAGGTAACCCATTTCTGGCTTTCTTTACATCCTGTTCCATTTGATCAATATTAACATTGACATGAGGTGCTAAATCAACTTTATTAATTACCAACAAATCTGATTTTATTATAGCAGGAGCTTTTTTTCTTGGAATGTCAGCTCCTTGAGCAACATCAATCATATAAATTGTTAAATCGACTAACTCTGGACTAAAAGTAGCTGCCAAATTATCACCGCCTGATTCAATAAGTATTAATTCTAAATCAGGAAATTTGCTTTTCATTTCATCAACGGCTAGTAAATTAATTGAACAATCTTCTCGGATAGCCGTATGAGGACACCCCCCTGTCTCAACGCCTTTAATTCTTTCCATAGGAATAACTTGAGCTCTCATTAGATATTCAGCATCTTCAGTTGTATAAATATCATTTGATATAACTGCCATTGAAATTTTATTTGATAAATGACGACATAAAGCTTCTGTTAAGCTAGTTTTTCCTGTTCCTATTCCACCACCTATACCAACTTTTAATGGACCATTTATATTGTTCATGTCAAATAAATCCTTGAGTCTAAATTTTCATGTTTAATTGCAAAAATATCACCGATAAAGAAACTAGTTCCTATATCTTTAAGAGTTAATTGATGTGATTGTTCTAAAAAATTTTGTATTTGGTCAATAGAATTAACATTTAATATCTGACCATCTCTTTGTGACATAGGAATATGCTTTACACAAACATTAATTAAATTTGAAATATATGACTGAAGATAAAATTTAATTAAGTCATCAAATTTTATATTAAAATGAAGAGCTGCTTTGCCAATACAATAAACAAAAGAGGTATTTTCCTCTAATACAAGCTCCCAACTATCTTTCATTATTTTTCGAAATGAATTACCCATATCAATCATTTCTGTATGTCTTTCTTTTGAAGAGGCACTTGCTAAAATTAAGTCATTAATTTCTTCACCCACATACACAGACTTTAAAAAAATATAATCATTTCGAAGACTACCGTAAAATAATAATGCTTCTAAATATTCTTTAACATCATCTTTATTTTTAATTTTATTATCATCTATAATTGCTTCCAAACCATGTGAGTATGCGTAGGAACCAACAGGAAAAGATGATGAAAACCATATTTGTAATATTTGTAAAGGATCTTTTATATTTTTCATTTTAGTGTTTATGACTATGAGTACGTCCCATACCGTAAGCTCCACCTTCAGGTTTAAATTTTTCAAAAACTTTTTTTACATTTCCCTGTAGTTTTAAAATCATATTTAAAATTACAGCATCATCTTGAATAAGAATTCTGTTCTCTTCAATTTGACAAGGTAAATGTCTGTTGCCAATATGCCAAATAATATGTTTTAAATTGTTACCTGTAATTTCAATCAAATTTTCTTCTTTTGAAACAACTTGAATTAAATTTCCATTTTCTAATTCAAAATAATGACTTTCATCCATACTGACTGTTTCTTCTAGATTAACTAAAAATTCTGTTCCATTATCTGTTCTTAATTTTTTTCGCCGAATAAATCTTTCTTCATAAGATAAGGTAATTTCATCTAGTATATTTTTATCAGCATCTTTGTGATCTGTTATTTTAAAAGCAGTATGCATAAATTTTAGTACATAAAGTAACGTTGAGCTAAAGGTAATATTTTAGCTGGTTCACAGGTAATTAATTCTCCATCTGCCATAACTTCATAAGTTTCTGGATTCACTTCTATTTTTGGACAATAATTATTTAACAACATATCTTTTTTAGAAATTTTTCTAATATTTTTAACAGGCAATAAAGATTTATTAATTCCAGAATTTTTGAATGAATTTTTATCTATAGACGCTTTACTTACAAAAGTTGCAGTAGATTGTTCTAATGATTTCCCAAAAGAAGAAAACATTGGTCGTGAATACACTGGCTGTGGTGTTGGAATAGATGCATTCGGATCGCCCATTTGTGAACAAGAAATACTTCCACCTTGCAATACCATTTCAGGTTTAACACCAAAAAAAGCAGTATCCCAAATGACTATATCGGCACGTTTATTCTTTTCAATACTGCCAATATGATTGGAAATACCATGGGCAATTGCAGGATTAATTGTATATTTAGCTATATAACGTTTAACACGTAAATTATCATTATCTCCCTTCTCTTCCTTTAATTGTCCACGTTGTACTTTCATTTTATGTGCTGTTTGCCATGTTCTTATAATAACTTCACCAACACGCCCCATTGCTTGACTATCAGAAGCAATAATTGAAAATGCTCCCATATCATGCAGTATATCTTCAGCTGCAATTGTTTCTTTTCGAATTCGACTTTCAGCAAATGCTACATCTTCAGGTATTGATTTATCAAGGTGATGACAAACCATTAACATATCTAAATGTTCTTCAACTGTATTAATTGTATAAGGTCTTGTTGGGTTTGTTGATGAAGGAATAACATATTCTTCACCACAAACTTTTATAATATCTGGTGCATGACCTCCACCAGCTCCTTCTGTATGAAACGCGTGAATAGTTCTTCCATTAATTGCTTTAATTGTGCTTTCCACATATCCACTTTCATTTAATGTATCTGTGTGAATCATAACTTGAATGTCATGTGCATCTGCTACATTTAAACAATTATCAATTGCTGCTGGGGTTGTACCCCAATCCTCATGTAATTTTAGTGAACTTGCGCCAGCAATAATTTGTTCTTCAAGAGCTTGAGGTAATGAACTGTTTCCTTTTCCCGCAAAAGCTAAGTTCATAGAAAAAGCATCAGCTGATTGTATCATTTTCTCTATATGCCATGGTCCAGGTGTAACTGTAGTCGCCAAAGTACCATGTGCTGGACCAGTTCCACCACCCAACATAGTTGTTATACCTGAATGAAGTGCATCGTCTATTTGCTGAGGACAAATAAAATGAATATGACTATCAAATCCGCCAGCTGTTATAATTTTACCTTCTCCAGCAATTATTTCTGTTCCAGGTCCAATTATAATATTTACATTTGGTTGAGTATCTGGATTTCCTGCTTTTCCAATTTCATTAATTAAGCCATCTTTAATCCCAATATCAGCTTTATAAATTCCATTTACATCAACAATTAAAGCGTTTGTTATAACTGTATCAACAGATCCGTCTTTGCGAGATACTTGAGATTGTCCCATTCCATCTCGGATAACTTTACCTCCACCAAATTTTACTTCTTCACCATAAGTTGTGAAATCTTTTTCTACTTCAATAAAAAGTTCAGTGTCAGCAAGTCTAATTTTATCACCGGTTGTTGGACCATACATATCAGCATAAGCATCTCTGTTTATTTTTTTCATTACAATTTACCCATTACTTTCTTATTAAAACCAAATATCTTTCTATCTCCAGTTATTGGAATTAATGAAACATCTTTTGATTGACCAGGTTCAAATCTTACAGCTGTTCCTGATGGAATGTCTAAACGCATACCGTTTGATTTTTTTCTATCAAATTTTAAATATTCATTAGTTTCAGCAAAATGATAATGGCTTCCTACTTGTATTGGTCGATCACCACTATTTGAAACCTTTAATGTAATTGAATTTCGATCATCATTTAAATTAATATCACTGTTTTGTTTTGTTATTACTTCTCCTGGTTTCATTATCTAATCGGTTTATGAACGGTTACTAATTTTGTACCATCAGGAAATGTTGCTTCTACCTGCACTTCTGGTATCATATCTTGAATCCCATCCATACAATCTTCTTTTTTTACTACGTGCGCACCTGTTTCCATTAACTCTGATACCATTTTTCCATCTCTTGCACCTTCTATGACAAAATCTGTAATCAACGCTATAGCTTCTGGATAATTAAGTTTAACACCTCTTTCTAGACGCTTTCTGGCGACATCAGCTGCCATGCTGACCATTAATTTATCTTTTTCTCTAGGTGTTAATTTCATTTACAAATACCAACTTTTAGGAACTTTATCATGAATAATATTTTCTAAAATATAATTTAGTGTTTTTTTTAAATTATAATTATCATTAGCTAAACATCTTATAACAATTTTATTATTCCAAGTAGAAATTTCACAAGAAACATTAGTTATTTTTTTAATCATTTTTTTTAAATCATCTTTAATTTGATCAACTATATCTCCAAAAATTAAAACTGTTGAAAAAACTGAATTTTGGTTAATTGAAAATTTATTATTTAATGTTTGATCAATATTTTTATTGATGTTTATTGCTTCAAAATGTTTAATTTCATTATTTATACTAATATTCCAATGATCTAAAAAAAATAAGTTGTTAATTTTTTCCTGCATGGCTTTTCTCCCAAAAATTAGAGTTTCACAAAGAAATAAATTAGAACTTCTATCTAAATCAATATTTATATTTCTTTTTAATTTTGCATTATTAAAAAGTATTAATTCTTTTGGTAGCCAATTAATATTAGAATTTTTAATAGAAATGTTCACATTTATATGCGCAGGATCTCCAATACCTGCATATATTTTTTCAGCTGCTTGAGTGGTAATACTGGTTTTTGAATTTTCTATTTTAATATTTGTTTTAATAATATCATTACATGTCACGCCACCACTAGTATTAATTAAAACGACTTCTTTAATTTTATTATGACTATTTGGAATTAAAACTTTAGATGATCCTTTTTGAAAAAATTTTTTTATTTCATTATCAAAAATTTTTAAATCTATTTCACCTTCAGATCTTTGTAATTTTTTTAACATTTATATTAATATGTATTAAAATAATTTATAAACTTTAATTTTAAATTTAAATACCAAAAAATATTAGCATTTCTGAATAAGTTAAAAACGCATAAGTGAATTGTTAAGTTAGTATTTCTATAATTTTTCAAAGTTTTTATGATCAATTCGATACAATTTTTTTAGAGAGGAAATAATATGAAAAAATTTATTATTTTATTATTTTTAAGCTTTTTAAGTTTAAAGGCATACGCAGATACAATTAAAGTTGGAGTATTACATTCTTTATCTGGTTCTTTGGGTATTTCGGAGACCACTTTAAAAGATACAATGCTGTTCATGATTGATGAACAAAATAAAAAAGGAGGTCTTTTAGGAAAACAATTAGAGGCTGTCGTAGTTGATCCAGCATCAGATTGGCCACTATTTGCTGAAAAAGCGAGAGAGCTGCTTACTGTTCAAGAAGTAGATGTAATATTTGGTTGTTGGACTTCAGTTTCAAGAAAATCAGTTTTACCAGTAATTGAAGAATTAAATGGATTACTATTCTACCCAGTTCAATATGAAGGTGAAGAAAGTTCGAAAAATGTTTTCTATACTGGAGCAGCACCTAATCAACAAGCAATACCAGCTACTGATTATTATTTAGAAGAACTTGGAGTAGAAAAATTTGCTTTACTTGGAACTGATTATGTTTATCCAAGAACTACTAACAGAATATTAAATCAGTATTTAATTGATAAAGGTATTCCAGAGTCCGATATTTTTGTAAATTATACACCATTTGGTCATGATGATTGGTCAAAAATAGTAGCTGATGTTGTAGCATTGAGTGCAGATGGAAAAAAAGTAGGAGTAATATCAACCATTAATGGTGATGCTAACATAGGCTTTTATAAAGAATTAGCAGCAGCAAACGTAAGTGCTGATGATATTCCTGTTGTTGCATTTTCAGTTGGTGAAGAAGAACTCTCAGGTTTAGATACATCTAACTTAGTTGGTCATTTAGCAGCTTGGAATTATTTCCAATCAGCTGACACTGATATAAATGCGGAGTTTGTTGCCAAATGGAAAGAAAAAATGGGCGAAGATAGAGTTACAAATGACCCTATGGAAGCTCATGTAATCGGTTTTAACATGTATGTTAAAGCTGTTGAAGCAGCAGGTACAACTGATGTGGATGCAGTGAGAGAGCAAATGTATGGTTTAAAAGTTCCCAATCTTACAGGTGGCATGGCAGAAATGCTTCCAAATCATCATTTATCAAAACCGGTACTTATTGGAGAGATTCTCGAAGATGGACAATTTGATATTATAAGTCAAACAGAGGAAGTACCTGGCGATGCATGGACTGATCATTTAGCTGAATCTGCTGTTTTAAAATCAGATTGGAAAGATTTAGGTTGCGGTATGTATAATACTGACACTAATTCTTGTGTCCAAATTAAATCTAATTATTAAATAATATAAAAAACTAAATGCTATTGATTAACTACCAATAGCATTTAGACTAATTTTTATAATGAGACATGTTTTAAATTTTTTTATATTTATATTTTTTTTATTAATCTCAGTAAGTGCTTATTCAAATGATACTATTCAAGAATTTATTGAAAATAATCACAAATTAATAGCAAAAAGTTCATCAAAAACGGTTGATCCTATTTTAAATGATATAAAAAAATACAACCAGGATGATGTTAAAAAATTTTTAATTCTTTGGAAATCAAAAGAACTATCAATAATTAAAGATTCTAGTCTTATAGTTTATACTGAAAAAAATGAAGATACAATTATTGCTTATGACATATTCCAAAATAATGAAATTGGTAAATTTACAAAAAAACAATTAAAAAGTATAAAACCTAATAGTGGAGTAAGGTCTAAAATTGACTCAGCTCTTGTTGAATATCAAATTTTAGATGAAGATATAAATGTTAGAAGAGAAAGTCTTCAATCTTTAAAAAGAGATATTCAAAAAACTCATCTCAAAATTTTAAGAAAAGCATATGAAAATGAGGTTGACATTAATTTTAGAGAAGAAATATATAAAGTATTAAATTTTGCAATTTTGAAGTTTAGTAAATCAGAACAGGAAAAGTTAGATGTTTTAAGTTATTTTTCAAATGATACATCATTAGAAGTTAGAGCTTCTTTAAATAATTTATTAAATACATCAGATATTCTCTTAACAAATAATAAAAAAATTACTGGAAATATAGCTAGAAAAATTGTTCCAAACAAAACATATAAGAAAAATGATGGTACATCTAATTATATTTTATCTTCGTATTCTAGTAATAAGCCTGAGTTAACTTATAATGACGCTTACGATTTATTAAGTATTAATAAAAAAGTTTTACCAAGAATTACAAAAAAAATAATAAAAGATAGTCTAGTTTTAAATATCGAAATACTAAAAAATGCAGGCTTTAATATTAACTCACTAAATAATGATTTAAATAGATTGGATGCTTATAACTATTTAGCCTCTATTAATGTTGTGCCTCCTTTTATAACAAAGGAAGAAATCAAAAGCTCAGTAGATAAATTTACTTTTTATACTGAGTATAATGAAATCTCATCACAAGTAACAAACAAGACAAAAGAAACTCTGAAAAATATAAATTTTAGAGTGAATATTTATAGGTATATCGATCTTTTTGTAGATGGTATTAGTTTATCATCTATTTATTTTTTGGGAGCAATCGGACTTGCAATTACTTTTGGGGTAATGAGGGTTATAAATATGGCTCACGGTGAATTTATAATGATGGGCGCTTATACTGGTTACGTCGTTCAGCAATATATACCAAATCACACCATATCGATACTGATTGCTCTGCCATTAGCATTTATAATTACATTTGGCGCAGGAATATTGTTAGAAAGATTGGTTATTCGGCACTTATATAAAAATCCACTTGATACTTTATTGGCCACTTTTGGAATAAGTATAGCTTTACAGCAATTGGCTAAAAATATTTTTGGTACTCAGGCACGTCCTTTGACTGCACCTTCATGGCTAGATGGAGCTCTCTCTATTAACGATGACTTATCAATTAGCTATATTCGAATAGCAATTATTTTAATGGGTTTACTGTTTTTATTATTATTACTTTTTATAATGAATAGGACTAGGTTAGGTCTTGAAATTAGAGCAGTTACACAAAACCCAATAATGGCATCTAATATGGGAATTAATCCTGATAGAATTAATATGTTAACATTTGGTTTTGGATCAGCAATAGCAGGAATTGCGGGTGTAGCAATTGGACTATTTTCTAAAGTTACATCAGAATTGGGCACTGAATATATTGTTCAGAGCTTCATGACTGTTGTAGTTGGAGGAGTAGGAAATATATTTGGTACTTTAGCCGGAGCAGCATTAATTGGTTTTCTTCAAAAAATTATTGAATGGTTCAATCCATCAAATACTCTTGCAGCTCAAACATACATGATTATTTTTATTATTTTATTTATACAATTTAGACCTCGTGGAATATTTGCATTAAAAGGCAGGGTTAAAGATGTTTAATAGTTTATTGAAAGATACAAATCATAGACAGGTTTTATTTTTTTGTATCACCATTATTTTATTTAGTTTTATAATAACTTTATTAAGTGATCTATTTTCAGTAAATTTTATTTCTACTAGCTTTATTAAAACATTGGGAAAAACCTTATGTCTATGCGTAATAGCTTTAGCAATGGATGTTGTTTGGGGGTACTGTGGTATTTTATCCTTAGGGCATTTTGCTTTTTTTGGGCTTGGTGGATACATGATTGGAATGTGGTTAATGTACAAAAGAACTGAAATAATTGTTCTTACCGCTTCTATATCAGAATCATTACCTTTAACTCCACAAGAAATATCTGATGCTATAGGGAATCAAATTTTTGGAGTTGTTGGCGGATCTGAAATACCTTTGATATGGGCAAATGCGGACAATTTATATTTCCAACTTGCAATGGTTGTTTTTATTCCTGGTTTTCTTGCTTTTGTGTTTGGTTGGTTAGCATTTAGATCCAGAGTTACAGGAGTTTATTTATCTATTTTAACGCAAGCAATGACTTTAGCGTTATCTCTTTATTTATTTCAAAATGATAGCGGATTGAGGGGAAATAACGGACTATCAGGACTTCAAAATATACCAGGATATGATGATACCTCTCAATCTGTTATTTCCATTTATTTTTTTTGGGCTAGCGCATTGTTTCTAATATTAGTATTCATTTTCTTTTTCTATTTAGTTAATAGTAAGTTTGGTTCAATTATTACTGCAATAAGAGATGATGAAACAAGAATTAGATTTCTTGGCTATCATGTTGAATCATATAAATTATTTGTTTTTGTATTAACTGCTGTTATTTCTGCATTAGCTGGTGCATTATACTATCCTCAAGCAGGTATAATAAATCCAGCTGAGATAGCACCTATCGCATCAATATATTTAGCTGTATGGGTAGCTATTGGAGGTAGAGGAAATTTATATGGGGCAATAATAGGAGCTGCATCAGTTTCGTTAATATCTTCATGGTTTACAAGTGGTCAGGCACCCAGCATATCCTTGATATTTTATAAAATTGAATGGGTAAATTGGTGGACAGTAATTTTAGGATTAGGTTTTGTTGTTGTAACTTTAATTAGTAGAGATGGTATTTTTGGTTTTTTAAAAAGAATTTTTATTAGAAAAGTATGAATAATCTTTTAGAGGTAAAAAATATTTCTGTTTCATTTGATGGTTTCAAAGCAGTTAATAATTTAAGTTTCAGAATAGGATATAACGAAATTAAAGCCGTTATTGGACCTAACGGAGCAGGTAAAACAACTTTTATGGACATAATAACAGGACAAACTAAACCAGATAATGGTGATGTTTTATGGACAGATAAGCAGTACTCATTATTATTATTAAAAGAATCTGAAATTGCACAACTAGGAGTTGGTAGGAAATTTCAAAAACCAACAATTTTTGAAAATAAAACTGTTTTACAAAATTTAATAATTTCACAGAAAAAAATTAGAAATCCTTTTAGTGTAATTTTTCAATCATTTAATCATTTAGATCAAAAAAAAATAAACAAAATATTAAAAGAAATTAATTTATTTGAAATTAAATCTAAGATTTCTGGAGAATTAAGCCATGGTCAAAAACAATGGTTAGAAATAGGTATGTTATTAACTCAAGAACCAAAACTATTATTAGTTGATGAACCTGCAGCTGGTATGACTACAGATGAAAGACAACAAACTGTTAAAATTTTAAAAAAACTATCTTTAGAAAAATCTATAATTGTTGTTGAGCATGATATGGAATTTATTAAAGATTTAGATTGTAATGTAACAGTTTTACATGATGGTTCAATTTTATCTGAAGGAACTATTAATGAAGTTTCAAATGATGAAAATGTTATTGAAGTTTATTTAGGAAGATAGATGATTAAATTAGAAAGAATAAATTTACATTATGGTTCTTCGCAAATTCTCTATAATGTTAATATGGAAATTAATGAAGGTAGGATAACAACTCTAATGGGCTCTAATGGTGTTGGAAAAACATCTTTATTAAAAATGTTATCTGGAATTCACAACCCCTCTTCTGGAAATTATTATTATCAAAATATAAATATGAATAATGAAAAATCACATATTCTTGCGAAAAAAGGCATTGGCTATGTTCCGCAAGGTAGATTTATTTTTCCTTTATTATCTGTTAGAGAAAACCTGGAAATCGGATTTGGGTGTTTAAATCGACAAGATCATTTTATTCCAGAAGAAATATTTGATTTATTTCCAATTTTAAAGAAAATGATTGACAGAAGAGGTGGTGATTTATCCGGAGGACAACAACAACAATTAGCTATTGCGAGAGCTCTCATAACTAAACCTAAAGTATTATTAATGGATGAACCTACTGAAGGCATTCAACCAAATATAATAAAACTAATAGGTGATATAATTCTCTATTTAAAAAATGAAAAAAAAATGTCCATATTTCTTGTTGAACAATATTTTGAATTTGCGTTTAAATTATCTGATTATATTTTTATAATGAGAAGAGGTAGTATAACTAAAGAAGGTATTAAAGATCAATTAGATAAAGAAATTTTAAAAAATGAACTAAGTATTGTAAATTAAAAAGTATTAATTATTTTTTTAAGTATTGGCGTACCCGGCATGATTCGAACATGCGGCCCCCAGATTAGGAATCTGGTGCTCTATCCTACTGAGCTACGGGTACTTATTTTAATGATGATTCTTCATATGATCTACTAATTCTTTATGCTCTTCTAATAGAAGATCTAAACTTTTGTTAAGAACTAAAGCATTAGACCATGAATCAATATCGAGTTTTCCTTTATCTAAGTATTTTAATATTCTCTTTATATCTTCAATATTTTTAAAATCTTTATCTGTCATTTATTTCCTTAATAATATTAATGTTATATTTTTACTTTACCGCTCCTTCAGTCAAACCAGATATAAAATATTTACCAATAAATACAAATAACGCAATAACTGGTAAACTTGCAAGTACAGCACCGGATAATAAAAAACCCCAATCAATCTGATATTGACCTACTATTCCTGCTAAACCAACAGGTAAAGTTTTTAAATTATCCCCACTTATTAATATTGATGCAAAAAGATATTCAGTCCAAGATATAATAAAACAAAAAATAGATACACTCGCTATACCTGGCGCAGCTAAGGGAACAATAATTCTAGAAATGACAATATATCGAGAAGCTCCATCGATATAAGCGGCCTCCTCTATTTCATTAGGTATTAACTTAAAGAATGCTTTAAGCATCCATACTGCAAATGGTGTCGCAAATAATACATTTACAATAATCAGTGCAAAATAACTGTTAAGTAAATTAACTTTTGCAAATAATAAATAAATAGGAACTAGTAAAATAACACCTGGAAAAGCATAGGTAACAAGAAGTGAATATTCTACAAATTTATTTCCATAAAATTTTAGTTTATGTAATCCATATGCTGCAGATACCGATAGTATAATTGAAATTATCATAGAAGAAAAAGAGATAATTAAACTATTTTTTAAATATATAAAAAAATCAGAGTTAAATAAAATTTTATAATAATGTTCTAAGGTAAAAGATCTTGGAATAATAGTTGTAGATGTTGAAATTATTTCTTCAGGGTTTTTAAAAGAAGATGTTATGATCCAAAAAAAAGGGAAGAAAAAAACTAAAATAATTATTATTAGTGATAAGCTTAAAAATATAAATTTTATATTATCTTCTTTATTCATCTTCTTTTGGATCCATAAATTTAATAAAAATTATAGAAAATAATAAAAGTAAGAAACTTGTTATGATCGATAAAGTTGCAGCTTGACTGATTCTAAATTTAGTAAAAGCAGTTTCATAAATTAATAATGGTAATGTAGTAGTAGCACTTGAAGGGCCACCTTTTGTGATAAGCCATATAATATCAAAAATATTGAATGATAATAATGTACCAACTAATCCCAGAACAAAAAGAACACTTTTAAGATTTGGAAATGTAATAAAAAGAAATTGTTGAATAAAATTAGCACCATCAACTTTTGATGCATCATACATTTCTCTATTTATGGAATTAAGTCCAGAAAGAATAATTAATGCCAAAAATGGACTCCACCTCCATGAATTTATAAGAACTAGACTAATAAAAGCTTTATTTGGGGAGCTAAAAAAACCAGTTGCTTCATCTAGAATTCCTAAATCAATTAAAACTGAATTAATTACACCGCTACTGCTACTTAACATTAATTTCCAAATTACAACAACAACTACAGTAGGAATGATAAATGATAGAATAATCCAATTAGCCATAATTCTTTTACCAGGAAATTTATAATTAATCGTTAATGCAATTGTAAAAGCAAAAAATGTTTGACAGATTGCATTTCCTATTACCCAGTAAAAACTATTTAATGATGCATTTAAAAAATTAGATTTACCAAGTAATTTTATGTAATTATCAATACCTAAAAATTTACCTGACGTACCTATAATTTTTACATTAAATAAACTTAATTCAAAAGCTATGTAAATTGGAACTAAAATAATAAGGGATATCCAAATAACTAACGGAGATACAAATAACCAACCTTCAATATTATTTTTTTTCACAGAAATGACAGCACCTCTTATTGAGGTGCTGAAAATATTATAAATTATTCAATAGCTTCAGTCATTATTTTCATACCTTCACTAACTGCATCTTTTGCACTTTTGTCATCAATTAAAGTCAGTTGAAGAGTTTGAGCTAATAAATTCTGTGCTGAAATAGAAGATATACTTGTAAAAGTATTACCATTCGTAAAACCAAATAGACTTCCTCTTGTTGAGTTATCTAACATTGTTTCTACTTGTGATTTGTATTTTACAACAACAGGATCATCCCAATAAGTTGAATCTTTACTTCCAGCTTCAGTTATAGGTAAAAATAATCCTGGTTCCATATTTATAAATCTACCATAGTTACCAGGTTCCATAAGAAAGCTTAGAAACTTCTTAGAAGCATCCATTTTTGCTTCATCAGCAGTCATAATCATAGCAGAGTTAACATATGAAACAGTTCCTGCTCTATGAGCTTTCCCGTTTGCATAAGGTATTTGAATAACGCCTAAATCACTAGCATCACCGCCAGCTTGAGAGTCATATGTGCTAATTACTGTAAATTGCAAAATCATTGCACAACCTTTACTTGCAAAACAAGCTTCTGCTTCTCCCCAAGTCCAGTTCGCTGCATCAGGAGCTGAATATTGATATAATTCTTTGTAGACGTCATACGCTGCTACAGTTTGAGGATTATCAAATCTTAAAGTTCCATCGGAATTATAAATTTCTTCTGCACCAGAATTTACCATGAAACTATAAATTGTTTGATCAGTATAAAGTTGTTTGTTACCTGGAAGACCTATTCCATAAACACCATCTTTAGTTAGAGCTTTAGCTGCTTTTTTAAGATCGGACCAAGTTTTTGGAGGCTGAATTCCAGCTGCTTCAAAATCGCTTTTTCTATACCATAGTGAAAGTGCCATATTCCAAAGTGGTACAGCATAGGTGTGTCCATTGTATGTATATTGATCAAGTGCTTTTTGATAGAAACCGTACTTTGCGTCAAGTTCTGCAACAAAATCTTCTACTGGTTGTGCTGCGCCCATTTCCGCTAGAATTGGAGTGAAATCTGGAATACCTACCAATAATTCTGGTGCTGTTCCGGCAGCAACAGAGGCAGGAGCTTTTGCATAAATTTCCCCCCAGTTTTGAACTTCTTGTGAAACATTAATTTCAGGGTTTGCTGCATTAAATTCATCTATTAATGTTTGAATTCTATCAACTCTATGCGGAACACCTTCCATATGCCAAAATGTAACATTAGTTACTGCAAAGGCATTAAAGGAGAATAGAATTGAAATAAAAAAAAGTAATAGTTTATTCATTTTTCCTCGCTTAATATATGATTTATATCTTAATATTAATATGATAAATTTATCAACTATATTTCAAACTTTTACCAGATATTTTCTAATGACTCTCTTAATTTTTTATATTTTTGATATTTATTATTTAAATATTTAGAATGTTTTTTATTAGGTGTGAAAATATGACCAATTTTTTGGTGAGTGTTTATTAAATTTTTTAAATTTGTTTTATTCAAATAATTATCTATTAAAAAGGATATGCCTAATGCTCCTAATTCCGAATTAGTTAGTATTTTTACTTTTACATTTAAAGCATTTGAAATTATTTGTGGTAAAATTTTACTTTTAGATGCTCCACCTGCTAAATAAAGATTATCTTTTTTATTAATTTTATTACCATAACAATCTTTTATAGATAATGCTATTCCTTCATAACATGAAGTCATGATATCAAAATCATTATGATGTGGTAAAATTCCAAATATCTCAGCTTTAGAATTTAAATTTACAAATGGTGATATTGATCCGCCATAATTTAAATATGGTAAAAAAATTAAAGAATTTTCATAATAATTTTTTTTTAAATATTTATTTTCAAAATTATTAATTATTTTAATTTTATCAAAATAATTTTTTGATTTCTTATAAAAATTATTAATAATCCAATCAAAGTTTGTTGTTCCAGCAACATTAATTTTTGTTTCAAGCCATGTGTTATTCAATGAAGCAAAAAACAAACCTGAATTGTCTTTTGATATTTTTGGATTACTTTTAACAATAATGTTATGACATGTAGTGCCAATTATGCTAATTTTTTTGTTGTGGCTAATTCCTCCAGCACCTAAAGTAGAAGCAATTACGTCACCGCACCCAATAATAACAGGCGTACCGACTTTTAAATTCGTTAATTTTGATGCACTTTTAGTAACGTATCCACCTAATTCAGTAGATTTTTTTATTTCTGGGAACAATTTAAAATATTTAGTATTTAATTTAAAAATTTTAAAAATTTTAGTCGATAACTTTCTATTTTTTATATCTCCTGGATATACTGACACTTCTGTCTCATCATTATTTATATTTCCAGTTAATTTGAATCTTAACCAATCTTTACATGTTAAAATATATTTTATTTTCTTTAAATTTTCTTTTTCGAATTTAGTCATCCACTTAAGAATAGGTATAGTGCACCCATATTGAACAATAGAACCAGTAATTTTATAAATTTGATCAAATATGTTTTGATTTGTAAAAATCCTACGGCTTCTTATGTCATTCCACAAAATTGCATTTCTTACTGGTTTATTTTTATTACTAATAGACCAAAAACCAACCATATTGCCTGTTATTCCTAAACCAGCAATTGATTGTGACTGTATTTTTGATTTTTTTATTAAAAGTTTTATACACTTTGCAGTTAGAAACCAAAATTTTTCCATTTCTATTTCAGATTTACCAAATTTATCAGTTACTACTGGATTTTTTATACTATAAGAATTTATTTGTTTAAAATTTGTATTGAAAATTACGGTCTTTATTACTGAAGTCCCTGCATCAATTGCAATATAATATTTCAAAAATTACCCTCTATATTTACAGCCACGAGTAACCCACACATACCAAGGCTATAATTAAAAAAATATTCATAATTCTTTTTCTAATCTTAACTTGTTGATCGTTTAATTGTTTATTTCTTGAAAGATAGTAAACATAACATCCAATCGCAAATGCTACAAATCCTAAAAGATAGGCATACCATTGTAACTCAGTCATTTATTAATAACATATATTATTATATATAAATATTAGCAAATATGATTATAAAAAAATTTAACGAATTCGAAGAAAATGGATACACAATTCTGGAAAACATTATCCCTCAAGATGAAGTCAACTTACTTAATATAGAACTTCAAACGTCTGCAGATAAGTTTGGAAAAAATAATAATGGAGTAACTTATCTTGCCACAACAATTAATTTTTGCCAAAGTTTTGATAAGTATTTAATACACCCAGATATAAAACATTTTATGCTACATTATCTTGGTGAAGATTATAGAATTTCATCAACTTCAACACAAATTAATGAACAGAATAATAAAAAGGGAGATTGGCATGCTGATTGGCCATTTTGTGTTTTTAATGGAGGTAATATTAACAAGCCATTTCCTAAAAAAGTACTCCATATTACTTGCATATTTATGTTTGTTGATTTTAACAAAGAGATTGGAAGTACATTAGTCAGACCAAAAAGTCATCTTTTAGATACCAATCCAACATTTGATGGTGATCCTTATTATGGTGACTATGAAGATCAAATAAATATTAAAGGAAAAGCAGGTAGTGTTTTTGTAATGGATTCAAGATTATGGCACGCAAGTGCTATAAATAAATCAAATAAAAGAAGAACAAGTCTTGTTGTTCGTTATGCACCTTGGTGGTTAAATTTAGAAGTTTTTAGACCAAACTCATTTGATCGAAAAAAAGTTATAGAAGAAAAAAATAAATTTGGAAGTCTTTATCCATCAGTAAAAAAAGATGCATTTTCTAAAATTAATGATGAAGTAAAACCTCTTTTTGAGCATTGGCTAGAAAAATAATTTGCTATATTCTAATTTTAAATCATTAAATAAAAAAATAAGTAAAGTTGGTCTTGGCTGTGTTACATTTGGTAGAGAAATAACAGAACATGAATCAATTAAGCTTCTTGACGTAGCAGTTGAGAATGGAATAAATCTGTTTAATACATCCTATTATTATAGTGATGGAATATCTGAAAAAATAATAGGAAAATTTTTCAAAATTAAGAAAAATAGAAAAGATATAACTATAGTTTCAAAAATACATGGAGATCTTTCAAAGAAAACTATAAAAAAATGTATTCATGAAAGCTTAATCAGAATGAAAACTGATCATATCGACTATTACGGTGTTACTCATGATTCAAATACAAATTTAGATGAAATTTTAGAAGTTATGGATCGTTTTCAAAAAGAAGGAAAAATTATAAAAGTTGCATGTAATAATTATGATTTATCTCTTTTAAAATCATCTAAAAAAATTCAAGAAATAAATAACTTTTCAAAATTTGGATTATTAGAAACGGTGTATAATGTACTTTATAGAGGCGCTGAGAAAGATTTAATTAATTACTGCAATTTAGAAAATATAGATATTATATCTTATAGCCCTTTAGGTGCGGGTTTTATAACTGGTAAGTATAAAAATGGTCAAGTATCACCTAAAAAAACAAGATTTGATATAAAGCCCTCCCATAAAGATATTTACTTTAAGAATGATTTCTTTGAAACGATGAATAAATTAGAAAAACTTTCTAATGAAACAAACTTTTCATTAATAGATTTAGCTTTATCATGGGTTTTAAGTCGTGATTTTTTATCTAATGTACTCATTGGAGTTAGAGATATATCACATATTATGAAACCAATTAATATTTTAGAAAATTCAATAAATGAAACAATATTAAATGAAATCAATGAAATTACTAAGAATAATTTAGATCTGATTGACCCTTAATTTTTTTCACTTACACGCCAAATTTTATTTTTTTTAGCTTTTTTATATCCATAATTACTTTTCCTTAATTTCCATAAGATCATTTTTTCAATAGTAATCGAACCATTAAAAGAATAGGCATTAATTTTATTTTTGGTATCATATTTTTCATATATTCCAACAACAGATTGAATATTATTTATGAATACTTCAATTAAAAAATGATCAATAAAAATAGTTATTTCTATATTTTTTGTTTTATATAATTTTTGAAAATCAAGTGGCGCTTTGGTAGATCCTACTAAAATTGATTTTGACTCAGGCTCAAAAATTATAGGAAATCCTATATCTTTATTTTTTGAAAACAATTGCAATCCAAATCTTATATTTTTTATTTTAAATGAATTTATAAATAATTTAATCTCAACTGCGTTAAAGTTAATAGAAGTGATATTTTTATAAACAATATCATTAAAATTTTTTGTTTTATTTTTTATTTGTATTTTATTTAAAATTTTTTTATCGTATCTTAATTTTTCTAACTCTTTTAATGGAGTAATTGATAGTTTTTTGTTATTATAATATTTTATCTCTCTTGGTATTGATAAAATATTAGTATTTTTAATATTTTGTATTCTTAACCAAGACCACATTACCCTTCTACCATCTTTCGTCTTAACTGTTTCAGGAGCAAAAAAATCTCTTGATTCTAGATAAAGTTTTGGGTCTCCTTCATTCACCCAATTCATTCTTTCATGTGCTTCTGGAATAAACTGCTCATTTTTTTTATCCCAATCTCCAATATAGTAACGGCATCCATGAGAATGACTTATACATAAGAGTATCCATTTATCTTTTAATTTAAAAAAATTTGGACAAGAAATATCTTCCCCTTTAACTACACCATCTAAGTCTTTTGACATAAATTTTCCCACATATTTCCATTCAATTAAGTTTTTTGATCTAAATAAATCTGGATTAATTCCTCCAGAGATAGAATAGTAAGTATTATTGATAATGAAGCAATCAGGATCCCAAAAATTAATCTTAAATTTATTTTTATTAATTGGTAACGGTTTATTCCATTTTGATAATTCATTGTTTTTAGCAATTATAACAAAATTATTTTTTGTATTTTCTCCATGATAAATAATTGCCGGTTTGTTATCCAAAGTAATAAATCCAGTTCCACTAAACATGCCATGTTTTGTAAAACTAGGTTGTAATTTTGTTGTTTGCCATTCCCAATTTAACATGTCTTTACTAGTACAATGAATAAATGAATGAGAATGATTAAAAGGAAAATTATTTCTTGGTAAATTTTTTCTTATACCATTCCATTTATGTCTTAAAATATAATGTAGATGATAAGCTCCATTTAGGTAAAAAATTGCATTAGGATCACCTGGCTCATTACCTTTACCAGGATGTTGTAAATGAAATGATAAATCAATATTGTTTAAATTTTTAAGTTTACTCATTTTAATATTAATTATAGATGATATTTAGAACATTTTGAAAATATAGATTGCTCATTATTCAACTAGTCTTTATTTTGATATAAATTAGAAATGATATCCAATAAGGAAAGTAGCAATTACACCAAAATATTACAGCCATTCTTAACAATTGTTTAATATAAACTATATATTAATTTAAATGATTTAGTTATTCGACTATTTAAAGATAATTTTTAGTACAAAAATATAATATGAACAAGAATTCCACAATTTTTAATTCTTTTAAATTATTACTTCCATTTATATGGCCAAAAAGTAGAAATGATTTAAAAATAAGAGTAGTTTTCGCAGGCTTAAGTATGATACTTGCAAAAGTAGCAAGTGTTTACACACCTTTGATACTAGGTAATGCAGTTGACTCACTTAATGAATTAAGCAGTGGTATCAACTTATTATTATACGTTCCAATTGCTATAATTATATCTTATGGATTGGTAAGAATTGCTTCTTTTGCTTTAAATGAAATAAGAGATGCTCTTTTTTCAAAAGTTTCACAAAATGCAATAAGAAGAGTAAGTTTAAAAGTTTTTAAACATTTGCACTTTTTATCTTTAGATTTTCATCTTTCTAGACAAACAGGGGGACTCAATAGGTATATTGATAGAGGAACAAAGGGTATAGATTTTTTGTTACGTTATGTCCTATTTAATGTTGTTCCGACTTTTGTGGAGCTTGTACTTGTCATAATAATTTTACTTACTTTATATGGTTTACAATATGCAATTATCACCTTTGTTACTATTTCTATCTATGTTTATTTAACATTTACAATTACGCAATGGAGATTACAATTTAGAAAAGATATGAATGCAGCAGACAATGCGGCTAGTACTAAAATGATTGACAGTCTCCTTAATTTTGAGACTGTTAAATATTTTAATAATGAACATCATGAGTTTAACAGATTGGATGAATCCCTAGAAAAATATGAAAATGCAGCAAACAAGAATAGAACATCTTTATCTCTTTTAAACATCAGTCAAACATTTGTAATAATGATAGGAATAACTCTTATGCTTGTCTTAACAGTATTTGGAATTCAGAATAAAACTATATCAGTTGGTGGATTTGTAGTTATTAATGCATATATGCTTCAACTTTATCAACCACTAAATTTTCTAGGAACTATTTATCGTGAGATAAGACAATCTTTAGTTGATATGGAAAATATGTTTAATCTTTTAAAGGAAAAAAATAGCATTGATGATAGTGGAAGTGACAATTTAAAAAACGATAATGCAGAAATAATTTTTAAAAATATCTTTTTTGGATATGAAAATAAAAGAACAATTATTAAAAATATATCCTTCAGTATACCAGAAGGTAAATCTTTAGCGATAGTTGGGCCAACTGGCGCTGGGAAATCCACAATAAGTAAATTATTGTTTCGTTTTTATGATCCAGATAGTGGAGAAATATTAATTAATAAGAAAAATATTAAAGAATATAAACAAAACTCCTTAAGACAAATGATTGGTGTAGTTCCTCAGGATACAGTTTTATTTAATGATACAATTTTTTATAATATTTCGTATGGTTTGATACACTCAAGTAAAGAAGATGTAATAAATGCAGCAAAAATTGCTGGTATTCATGATTTTATTGAAAGTATTCCTAACAAATATAGTACTATTGTAGGTGAGAGAGGTCTTAAATTATCTGGAGGAGAGAAACAAAGAGTTGCTATTGCAAGAGCAGTTTTAAAAAATCCATCAATCCTCTTTTTTGATGAAGCAACATCAGCTTTAGATACTAATACAGAGAAGGAAATAAATAAAAATTTAAACAAGATATCTCAAGATAAAACTACATTAATTATAGCTCATAGACTCTCTACTGTGTCAAATGCAGATAAAATAATTGTTATAGATAAAGGAAATATTGTTGAAGAAGGAGATCATTCAAGCCTACTTGATAAAAATGGATTATACGCATTAATGTGGAATAAACAAAAACATGAGAATTAATTAATAATTTTTATATTCTTTAATTTTAAATAATTACTTGATGTAAAAGCTAAATATACTTAAAAAGTATTAATGACCTATAAAGCCAATAATAAAAGATATAAAAAACTTGAATACAGAAGATCTGGCAAAAGCGGTCTTTTACTTCCTCCTATTACCTTAGGTCTTTGGCATAATTTTGGTGGGAAAAAATCTATGACAAAAGAAGCAAAGAAAATGCTTTTCAGAGCTTTTGATAGAGGTATTACACATTTTGATCTCGCAAATAATTACGGCCCACCTGCTGGATCTGCAGAAGAAAATTTTGGTAAAGTTATGAATTCTGATTTTAAAAAATATAGAGATGAAATGATCATATCAAGTAAAGCTGGTTATCATATGTGGGATGGACCTTATGGCGAATGGGGTTCAAAAAAATATTTAACAGCAAGTCTTGATCAAAGCTTAAAAAGAATGAAGTTAGAATATGTTGATATTTTCTATTCTCATCGCTTTGATCCCTTAACTCCATTAGAAGAAACTGCCGATGCATTGGCACAAGCTGTTAATCAAGGAAAAACACTGTACGTAGGTATTTCTTCTTATAGTTCTAAACAAACAATAATAATTAATAAACTTTTAAAACAACGGGGAATTAATTGTTTAATACATCAACCATCTTACTCAATGCTAAATAGATGGATTGAAAAAGATCTTTTAAATACACTTAAAAAATTAGGTATTGGGTGTATTGCTTTTTCTCCATTAGCACAGGGTATGCTATCTGGAAAATATTTGAAAACTATTCCTAAAGTATCTAGAATTTCAGATAATTCATCTCTTGATAAAAAAATGATTACTAAAAGCTACTTAATGAAAATTAAAGAATTGACAAAAATAGCAAAAAAAAGAGGTCAATCTTTACCACAAATGGCTTTATCATGGGTCTTACGTCACGAAACTATGACATCTGCTTTAATTGGAGCAAGAACTGTGAAGCAATTAGATGAATGTCTGGATAGTCAAAATAATTTATATTTTAGTAAATCGGAATTAAAAGATATAGATAAATTTGCAATAGAAGAAAAAATTAATCTTTGGGCTACTTCAAGTAAAGATTAATTTTTTTCTTATATGAAATTAAATATTTTAATTACTGATGTTCTTATCAAAGATTTCATACCTGTTTATAAAAAAGATTTTAGTGTTGATTGCTTATGGCAATTAAAGAGCAAAATTGATTTTAGCAAATATCAAGGAATTGTTGTAACTGGTGGTTTTAAAACTGATAAACAATTTCTTAAAAAATTTAAAAATCTAAAAATAGTTTCAGTATTTGGTGTTGGGTATGATGGTGTGGATTTGAATTATTGTAAAAATAATGAAATAGTTATAACAAATACACCTAAAGTTCTTACTAATGATGTTGCTGATTTAGCACTTGGCCTCATGATAGCTTTATCAAGAAAAATAAATGAAGCTCATAATTTTATTTTGAAAAAAAAATGGAATAACAAACCTTTTGATTTGACAACTAGCCTTACTAACAAAACAGTAGGAATAGTAGGTATGGGTGAAATAGGTAAAGCATTTTCTAAACGGGTAAAATCACTTTCTATGAAAATTGTTTATTATGGTCCTAATAATAAAAATTTAAATTATAAATATTTTAAAAATTTAAAGGATATGGCCAGTTTAATTGATGTAATGGTAATTACATGCATTGGTGGGAGTGAAACAAAACACCTAATAAATAAAAATATTTTTAAATTAATGAAACCTTCTTCTATATTGGTGAATATTTCAAGAGGATCAGTAGTTAATGAAATTCATTTATTAGATGTTTTAAGAAAAAATTTAATATCAGGAGCTGCATTAGATGTGTTTGAAATGGAACCAAAAATTAATAATAAATTGTTAAAATTAAATAATGTTTTGTTATCTCCTCATAATGGAAGTGCTACTTTTGATACAAGAGATAATATGGCTAGGATTAGCTCTCAAAATATATCCAATTATTTAATTTCAAATAAATTAAAAAACCAAGTTAAATATTAATACATATTGAAAATAGTTTTGTTTTTTGATAGTTTTTTTATATGAAAATTTTAAGAAATTTTATTGTAATTTTAATATTTAGCTTTCTTTCTTTTAATTTTTTATTCGATTTTACATATGTTAATAAGCAAATTAACAAAAATATAAATGAATTTGTTTATAAGTATATTTTGTTTCATAAAAATACGACTAATTTAAAAACCGAAATCAAAGACCTCAAAAAAGAACGCAATAAATTTAGAGGGCAAAAAGAATTGTTTGAAGATGCTTATAAAGATTTATATGAAGACAGTCTTGAAGCTGAATATAATTCCCAGTCATTATATAAAATTTTAGAACAGTTTGATCCATATGAATTTGATATGAATATAAAAAAAAATAACAGTAATTTAGAATTTTTAATTAATCCTGAACACAGTTTTTCAAATAATACAATTAACGCTAGAATTTATAGCCCTCAAAAAAACATGTTAATGTATGGAATATCTAATAATTTTCCAGGAAGCGGTTATTTAGAAACATATAATGATAATTTAATTCTGATATCAGCTAGCGGTGTTTTAGCTTATTCAAAAAATCCAATTGAAAACATCAAACAAGAATTGTTTTTTAATCAAATAAAAACAAATATAAGTAAATTTATAGGAGAGGAACAATTTAAAAAATCTAGAATACATGATTTTGATTGGTTAGAAGGTGGATGGTTTTCAATAAAGGATATTAATATTTATAAAGATCAAATTTATGTATCTTACACAAGAGAAGTTGAAGAAAATTGTTGGAATACCAGTTTATTACATGGCAAAATGAACATTAAACTTATTATATTTGAAAATCTTTTCACATCTGAAGAATGTGTGCATTTTTATGATAATGTTGATGGTGAATTTAATGCCCATCAATCGGGAGGGCGTATATTCAACATCGATGATCAAAAACTACTTTTTTCTACTGGTGATTTTAGAAGTAGATTTAGAGCTCAAGAAGAAAATAGTATATTTAGTAAAATTATTGAAATAAATAAAAATTCCAAAGATTACAAAATTTTAAGCATGGGACATAGAAACCCTCAAGGTTTATATTACAATAATAATGATAATTTCTTACTAGAAGCAGAGCACGGACCTGAAGGCGGTGATGAAATTAATTTAATAGAATTGAATAACAATAAAATACCTAATTATGGATGGGCTATTTCATCATATGGTGAACATTACGGGGGGAAAAATGCGCCTTACAATAAAAAAAAATATGTAAAGTATCCACTTCATAAATCTCATTCTGAATATAATTTTATTGAACCTATCATTTATTTTATTCCATCTATTGGGATTTCACAAATAGTTGGTTTAAATCATGATAATAGCTATGTAGTAGCATCAATGAGAGATGAGTCCCTCTATTTTTTTGAATATAATTACAATGATAAAAATATTACAACTCCAAATAAAGTTAGGGACGGTAATGCTGAAAATATAAATATTGAAAGAGTTCATATTGGTGAAAGAATAAGAGATATGATTTATTACAATAATAAATTATATTTATATTTAGAAGACACAGCATCGATTGCAGAAGTATCTATTAAATAAATTGTTTAATTTAAAAAACATATCAATTATTGTTTTAATCTTAGCTCTTTTAATTAATTTATTGTTAGATTTTTCATTCGTTACAAATAGATTAGGAAAAGATTTTAGAGAATTTGCTTATCAATATGTAGTCCCATTTAAAAATATACGAAATTTAGAAAAGAAGATTGAAGAATTAGAGAATATTAATAAACAGAACTTAGAGGCTACGATTCAAATTGATGAAAAAAATATTAATGATTTAGAGGAAAAAATAAAAGATTTAAATAAAGAAAATATATTTATAAGTGCAGACAAACAAACATTTGTAAGCGCTTTTAATAATTTAAATAATAATTTAAACAAAAATTTAAAAAAATTAGAAAAAAATCAAATTACTTTTAATCAAATTTTTAAAACAATGGATCCTTCTGAATTGGATATGATGTTTAAAGAAGAGAGAAAAGATTTGAATTATGGTTATGATGGACGTTTTAATATCTATGATGATAATTTAAGTGTAAAATTTTACACCCCTATTGGAGATACTTTGCTCTATGGAATAACTAATACAACTCCAGGAAGCGGTTATTTAGATATATATGAAGATAATCTAATTCTTGTTTCATCTATTGGAATTATTGGACATTCAAAAAAAGGATTAAATAAACCAAAATTTGGAATATCTCTAAAACAGATCCAGAATAATCTTAATAATTTTATTGATGTAGAGCAATTTAAAAAATCAAGACACTTTGATGATCCTAAATACTCATGGTTAAAAGGAGGATGGTACTCAATAAAAGATGTAGAAATCTTTGATGGAGATATTTATGTCTCCTACACTAAAGAAGTTAAAGAAAATTGTTGGAATACTAGCTTACTTTCTGGAAAAATGAATTATGTTTATATTCATTTTACTACTTTGTTTACATCTGAAGAATGTGTAAATGAATATAATAATATTGATGATGAGTATAATGCGCATCAGTCAGGTGGCAGAATTATTAATCTAAATAATGAAACAGTTTTATTTTCTATAGGTGATTTTAGAAGTCGATATAGAGCACAAAAGGAAAATAGCATCTTCGGGAAAGTTCTTAAATTTAATAAGAAAAATAAAGATTATGAAGTTATCAGTATGGGTCATAGAAATCCTCAAGGTCTTTTTTATAATGCAGAAAGTAAATTCCTTTTAGAAGCAGAACATGGGCCTCAAGGTGGAGATGAAATTAACGTAATTAAACTTGATAATAATACAACACAAAATTTTGGTTGGGCTATTTCATCTTATGGAGAGCATTATGGAGGTAAAAATGCGCCAGAAAACAAAAATAAGTATAAAAAATATCCACTATATAAATCACATTCAGAATATGGATTTATAGAGCCGTTAAAATATTTTAATCCATCAATAGGTATTTCACAAATTATTGGTTTAAATAATGAGAATCAATACGTCGTAGGATCTTTAAAAGCCCATTCTCTATATTTTTTTGAATACAGTTATAATAAAAATGAGAATAATTTTAATATTATCAAACAATTGGATATAGGTGAAAGAATAAGAGACATGATTTATTATAATGATAAATTATATTTATATTTGGAAGACACTGCCTCTATTGCAGAAGTTTCTTTTAATTAAATTGATCAAACTTAAAGAAAAATGGATTTGGGATTTTTGGTTAAGTTATGATAGCGATATTTGGTATTGTTATTTTCTTCAAGCAGATAAATCACTGAAAGATCCTGATCTTAGACATAATAATGTTACTCATGGATTAGCTACCTCAAAAAATTTAATTAATTGGAAACATCATGGAACAGTTTTTGCACCTTCTGATAATGAAAATTTTGATGATTATACAACTTGGACAGGATCAATTATTAAAAATCATAATAAATGGCATTATTTTTATACTGGAAGAAATAAAAAGGAAAATGGAAGCAAACAAAGAATTGGTCACGCAATAGGTGAAACACCCTACTCTTTTAGTAGATACGGAAACGGATTAGCATTAGATTTAGATAAAAATATTTACCAAGAATTAGATAAAGATGATTATTGGAAAGATCGTGCTATGCGTGATCCTTGGGTTATGAAACATCCATATGAAAATAAATTCATAATGGCGTATACTGCAAGAGCATCGATAAGTAATGATCCATATCAGTGTGGAGTTATTGGTATGGCAGAGTCTAATGATCTTTATGAGTGGCAATCTACAAAACCTTTGTTTGGAGGTTTATTTAGTCAATTGGAAGTTCCACAAATATTTACATTTAAAGATAAATGGTATTGTTTATTTTGTAATCATGCTGAAGATTGGTCCGATGAATTCAAGAAAAACTATAATGGGCCAACTAAACGTGGAACACATTATTTAATTGCAGATAATTTTGAAGGGCCATGGCAATTAGCACCTGGTCCTTACTTGTCGACAAATTCTGAGGTAGAACTTTATGCTGGTAAAGTTGTTGAAAAAAATAATAAATATTTCTTTATGGCTTTTTTACATGATGATCAAAAAGATAATTTTATTGGAGAAATATCGAATCCAATCCCGATTACTTTTGATAAAGATGGCTTAATGAGTTTAGAATATTAATTAATTTTTCTCCAGGAATATTCTGGTTTAAATCCTAAAATTTTTTTTGCTTTCTCATTGTTTAACAATGTTTTATTTTTTCCAATCTCTCCTTTGATATTAATATTAGGAAAGACTTTATCTAGAAGAGATTTATTATTATCTTCCATAACAGTATCATCTGCAGCTATAATAAAATTATCTGCACCTTTTAAATTACTTTCCATAGCTAAAAGACAAGCTTGAGCTACATCCCTAGCATCAATATATCCCCAAAAATTCCATTTTCTTAAAAATGGATCTTTTTGAAATGATTGAAATTGTTTGTAATCATGCTCTTCCATTATATTTGAATAACGAAGTCCAAATATTTTCATTTCAGGATTCCTTCTGCAATACTGTCTTGCCATTTCTTCACCCATTACTTTTGAAAGTGAGTAGCTTGTTTCTGGACGTGGTTCATATAGCTCATCTACTGGAACATACGGTGGATATGTGTCAAATGGTAAACCAAGAACTGTTTCACTTGAAGCCCATACAATATTATTTATTTTCATAACATTTGAAGCTTGGAAAATATTATAAGTACTAAGCGTATTAGCTCTAAAAGTTTTATGATTTGCTTCTAATCCAGAGGCTGGGATAGCTGCTTGATGAATTACTGCATCTATACCATTTGTGCGGTCATCAATTTCAGAAACTGCTTCCATGGCATCACCAAAATCCTCTAAATCAACCTTTGTAAAAGGAACATCCAATTCAGAATTATTTACAAAATCAACATTAAATACATTATAATTTTTTTCTAGAAGTAATTTAATTGTTGCTCTACCAGCTTTGCCAGAACCTCCCGTAACTAATATATTTTTCATTCTAAATTACTTTAATAACTTTTTTATAAAGAATCATCAATTTTTTAACTATTATGTTAAAAAAGGAGATTATATGGCTCAATATATTTTAGAAGCTGGAGGAACAATGGCATTTACATTTCATGTTTTATTTATGCTTTTTAATTTATTTATTATCTATCAATTTTATTTCAATGATAAATTTTTTAATGAATTAGGATTTTCAAATGAAGAACCTAAGTTAGTTTTTAGAGGTCCATTAGGTGCTGTTTTTTTAACAATGTTATTAATGTCTATATTGTTAACTTTTGATGTGACTGGAAATACTTATGAAGAAAATGTGGTACAATATAAATTCTGGTATTCATTTTTGTTTATGCTTATGGCAATAGCTTTAGTTAGTTCAGTTGTTAGGTATTTTAATCTTGTAAATAATTATGGAATTACTCCAAATATAAGAGGAGTTATGTTTCCACTAGTTGGACTCGTTTTAATAATTCTTAGAACAATATTTGAAGGTTACTAATAAATTACAAGCGGTTTAATAACCGCTTGTTTTAATTAAAATAACTTCTTACTTTATTTCTTGATGCAAAATGTAATATTGAAGAAACTATTAATAAGAGTAAAGCAAAATAGTATTCTCTAAATTCAACTCGACTGGTATAAAAAACAAATAAACAACAAATTGTAAATGATTTAATATAAATTTCTAAAAATTGTATAGGATAAAGTTTTTCTGATTGAAAGAAAAGGTATCTAAAACCAAAGTAAGCAAAAGTTAGAAAAACAGCTAATCTGACTGAAGTAATTCTATGATATGGTATTTCTTGTTTTTCAACTATAGTGAACGGAAAATAGATAGTAACACCCATAATCTCTGCAATTATAAATGCTAATGCCCATAAACTTAGTATACCAACTGTAAATTTTGCTAATATTCTTACCATAACTAATTTTATGTTCTTTTTTTTACAAGGGTTTTGAACAACCTATATTGATATTTTAACTAAATTTTAATAAAAAATATATAAATATTAGTTTGTTTGCAGAAAACTAAGTTATTTGTTATATAAAATTATTTTTAATTGGAGAAAAATATAAAAGAATTAAAATTGCACCACTAATCAACCCTCCAATTTGATCAAGCATCCCACTAAAAGCAGTATAGATAACAGAACCACTGAAATAGTTTAGAGCTATGCCAGCCACTACTAAAAATAAATACAGTATTTTGCCATATGAGATAAATCTATAAAGAAGATTTAAAGTAAATAGATATAGAAAGAATAAACTAATCGAAACTATTCGAGAAAAATTTTCAAAATTAGATAATAACCCATCATTTAAATTTGCATAAAGATTGGAAATTTCAGATGGTTGATACATAGAGGATATAACCATTAAAATAATAACAATAAAATCAGCTAAAATTAAATTCTTAAAGATTTTTTCAATTTCCATTAACTTTAAATAGTCTAACAAGTATATAAAATAAAGCTAATTATTGGTTATAATTAAGAAGTGATTTTTAAAAATCAAATATAAATTTGTGATACATGCTAATTTATATCGATTGAATGACATCAGAAGAGTGAATAGTTACTCTTTGTATACAACTTTTTGAAAATTCATCCAAATCATCTCTAAAATAGCTTCCATTATTTTGTGCAAGCATAAAATGATTGTCTATTCCAGCCTGGTTTTCGTAAATTTCAGTTAAAATAAGAGCTATATTTCCTGTCTCAACTCCTTCTTTAAATTCAGGTCCTATTGACCAATTTAATACTATGAGAGCATTTTCACCTTCTTTAGTGTGAGTTTCATTCATCCATTTAACATGATCCTCAGCTACTCGCTTTGCGGCATCTGAAAGTTCAGGTTTAAAAATCCATATAAATTGAAGTTGTTTTTTATTTTGATACATTATTAATCCTTTTTTTATTTTAAAATTTTAACAAATTTTTTTATTGTTGAGAACTATTTTCAAGTGTTTGAACATGTATATCTAAGTTTTCAATCAAATTGTTTTGCCCATTATGTCCGTAGAAAACTCCTTTTATAGGCGCAGCTTCACTTGCATCAAGACCGCAAGATACTCTAATATATCTTTCATCTGGACTACAACCATTTGTAGGATCAAAACCAACCCAACCTAAATCATCTATAAAAAATTCTGCCCAGGCATGTGTTGATTGAAATTCTGATGAATGCGAATTATTATGCATATAACCATTTACATATCTAGCTGGTATATTGATAGATCTTGCTGCAGATACCATAATGTGTGCTTGATCCTGACAAACACCTTTTTTTTGATTATAAGCTTCCTTGGCTGTTGTTTCATTGTTTGTTGAAAGTGGTTTATACTCAACTTTTTCTTTTACTAAATTCATTAAATTATGAGAAATAAGTAACTTTTCATCTTCACTGAAACCATTTTTAGCTTCTAATGCCAAATTTTTAATATTAACATCAGGAATAGTTAAATTTGAATCTCTTAAGTAAACTGTAGGATCTAATTTATCATCAGGATTAGAATAAACTCCCTTTGTATCAAAAGTTACTACTTTACCGAGAACTGTGAACTGAATTTTTTTTACTTTTTTTAAACTAGTAAAACTTTGTATATTATTTGCTTCTCCATCTTTATAAATGGCAGACTTTGCAGCTGAGTCATGATGAACATTCCAATCTAAAATTTTTAAGCCGTTATATTCAGAGGGATAAAGTTTTGTAGATTGTATAAGGCCAGCTACAGGATTTTTATATTCATATTTAGTTGTATGCTCAATTATTATTTCCATTAGTTAAAAAACTCCTTTTGAATGTCCGAATCTACGCTTGAAATTTTATGAATAAATTGTGTAACAAATTCATGTAGGCCAAAATCAACAATTGACTCAATTTTTTCTTCTTGAATTTTAGTATTTAAATCTTTTAAAGTGTTATAAATTTTAGTAACCTTCTCTGGACTACAGGTTAAATTAGTTAAGTGTTTTACAATATTTTGTATACAAAAACTAAGTGATCTTGGACAATCACTGTTTAAAACTAAAAAATCAGCAATCTTTGTTGAGGTAACATTTCCATCATAGGCCCATCGAAAAGCATTAAATGATGATAATGACCTAAGTAGGATACTCCATTGCATGTTATCAATATTACCTCCAATGTATTGAGGCTTAGGAAGTAATACAAAATATTTAACATCTAATAATCTTGCAGAATTATCTGCCCTTTCAACAAATAATCCTAGATAAAGGAAATTATAACCATCATTTCTTAATAAAGAACTTAAAGAACCTCTAAATAAATTTACTTGCTCAATTGTCCATTCAGTTAAGTTTGGTAGGTCAGATGCATTGAAATTATTATTTCTTAATTTTAAAATTTCTTGATAAGTTTTGTTAATTGCTAGCCATGACTCAGGTGTGAAAGATGTTCTTACAACTAACGCATTATTTCTAGCATTGAGTATACAATTATAAACTGAAGACGGATTATCTTCATCAAAAAATAAATAATCTTCAACTTTTTTCTGTTCAATAATATCATACTTATTTTTGTATCCTTGTATTGCGCCCGAAGCAGCTAAAACAGATTCCCATTCATTATTATAGCCATTTGGATTGGGAAATAATGACATTCTGTAACCAACATCTAAAAGTCTAGCATTAGTTTCAGCTCTCTCCATGTACCTACTAATCCAATAAAGGTATTCAGCCGTTCTACTTAACATTTGATCTCATTCTGCTAAAACCCAAGTATCTTTAACTCCTCCACCTTGACTTGAATTAACAACGAAAGATCCTTCATTCATTGCAACTCTTGTTAAACCGCCAGAGCTTAATTGTGCATTTTCTCCTATTAAACAAAAAGGTCTCAAATCAACTCTCCTTCCCTCAACTTGATTTTTAATCAGTGTTGGAGAAAAGGACAGATCTAAAAGTGGTTGAGCAATATATCCTCTAGGATTTGTAGAAAGTTTTCTTCTAAATTCTTCAATAGAAGATTTTGATGATTTTGGACCTATTAGCATTCCATATCCTCCAGATCCATCAACTTCTTTTACGACAAGATCGGATAAGTTATCTAGCACATAAGTAAGATCATCATTCTTGTCACAACTCCAAGTTTGAACATTCTCTAATATTGGCTGCTCTCCTAAATAAAATTTTATCATTTCTGGAACATAAACATAAATAGCTTTATCATCTGCTATCCCTGCACCTGGAGCTGAACAGATATTAACTCCTCCAGTTCTATAAACATCCATAATACCAGGTATACCTATTACTGAATGGGGATTGAAACAAAGAGGATCTAAAAATTCATCATCTATCCTTCTATACACAACATCCACCTTTTTAGGGCCATCTACAGTTTTCATATATAGATATTCACCCTCAACAAATAAATCAGTAGACTCAACCATTTCTATTCCCATTTGATCAGATAAAAAACTATGTTCGTAATAAGCGCTATTCAATGGACCAGGCGTAAGAAGTACACATACAGGCTCTGAAGAGTTACATTTAATTGGAGCTAAACTCATTAAGGTTTGTAGTAATCTTGTTGGATAATCGTCAATAGGCGTAACTCGATTTGTATGAAATAAATCTGGAAACATTCTCATCATTATTTCTCTATTTTCTAACATGTAAGATACTCCACTAGGTGTTCTGCAATTATCTTCTAATACAAAATATTCATTATGATTTGTTCGCACTAAATCTATACCAATAATTGGACTATAAATTGATCTAGGTGGTGTAAAACCAAACATAGAAACTTCGAAAGATTTTTTTTTAAAAATTAGTTCTTTAGGTATAATATTAGCTTTTATTATTTCACCTTGATTATAAATATCTGCCAAAAAAGCATTTAAAGCTTTAGCTCTTTGTATTACTCCTTTTTCTAATTTAGACCATTCACTAAATGTAAAAATTCTTGGAATTAAATCAAACGGTATTATTCTCTCTCGTGCTGTTTCACTATTAGTTGAGAATGTTATTCCTATATTTCTAAAATGAGTCTCTGCCTCAGCATTTTTTTCATTAATCACTTTAGCAGTCATTTTTTCTAACCATTCATTGATATTATTATAGTGATTTCTGATTAGACTCTCAGATTGATACATTTCATTAAACATAATTAGTATGATGAAATGAATAAAGTATTTATAAATCCAAATTTGATATCCATCATTTTTAATAACAGTCCTTTCAATCTGTTATAATTCATGCTTAGCTATGGATTTTAAAAAATATCCGCGTTCCTTCAGCTTCAGCTTACTTCCGATCTGTTAAAAACAAATTGAACGATTTAATAACTTGCATGCGTTCCTTCAACTTTCGTTTACTTCCGTTTTGAATTATTCAAAATGAACGATGGAAAAATAATAATAAAATTTATCTATATTTAAATTGATTATGATCATATATAGATATGCAAAAAATGCATATATCAAAATATAGCTAAATTACTCACTAAGAGAAGTCTTTTAGTGATTTATTTAAACAAATATATGAAAAATAACCTGTACAGATTAACCAAATAATTAACACTATAGTATCATTTATGATTAAATTTATTTCAGATTTAGTAACTAATCTCAATGTTGTTGCGGACCATATTACAGTAAAAAAAATCGTTAAGTTTCTATAAGATTTTACTCTTAATGGATGAACAAATTTAAAAGGAATAAAAGTTAGTATTGATAAAATAATTATTACAATAAGATTTATCCAAACATTTGAATTTAATATGAAAAAATAAAGTACTACAATATTCCATATTGCAGGAAATCCTCTAAAATAATAGTCGTCAGTTTTCATATTGACATTAATAAAAGTGTACAATGAAACTCCAAATATTACTGCTGGTATAATAATTTCAAAACCATTTGGCACTAATTGAAACCAGTAAATCATTAAAGCAGGATTAATTACATAGTTAAGATAATCGACTATACTATCTAAAATTATTCCATCTAAATTTGGTGCTTTTTCCTCTACACCTATTCTTCTTGCTAATGTACCATCAATACCATCAACTAATAATGCTAAGCCTAACCATAAGAAGGCACCGGTTTGATCATTATTTAATATTGATATTAAAGCAAGGAAACCAAGTATAGCTCCTGATCCTGTGAAAGCATGGACACCCCATGCGGATATTTGGTCTTTATCAACTTTCATAAATTCCATTGATCTTTAACACTAAAATAAAAGAAAATAAAATTTTTGGAAAAAAGAGTATAAAAATTAAGGGTTTAGAGGGTTTTAAAATTAGTCTAATAATAAGTTTATAATATCACTATCTCCTTCAGCAAAATTATAATTTTTAAATTCATTTTTAGTAACCCACGCCGAGTTCTCGTGTTCACTCAAAATAATTTCACCTTTAA